>NZ_JBBPAL010000001.1:510000-700000 GCF_038050335.1 Priestia sp. FSL W8-0001 | reverse complement strand
TGACGTCATCCCCACCTTCCTCCGGTTTGTCACCGGCAGTCACCTTAGAGTGCCCAACTAAATGCTGGCAACTAAGATCAAGGGTTGCGCTCGTTGCGGGACTTAACCCAACATCTCACGACACGAGCTGACGACAACCATGCACCACCTGTCACTCTGTCCCCCGAAGGGGAACGCTCTATCTCTAGAGTTGTCAGAGGATGTCAAGACCTGGTAAGGTTCTTCGCGTTGCTTCGAATTAAACCACATGCTCCACCGCTTGTGCGGGCCCCCGTCAATTCCTTTGAGTTTCAGTCTTGCGACCGTACTCCCCAGGCGGAGTGCTTAATGCGTTAGCTGCAGCACTAAAGGGCGGAAACCCTCTAACACTTAGCACTCATCGTTTACGGCGTGGACTACCAGGGTATCTAATCCTGTTTGCTCCCCACGCTTTCGCGCCTCAGCGTCAGTTACAGACCAAAAAGCCGCCTTCGCCACTGGTGTTCCTCCACATCTCTACGCATTTCACCGCTACACGTGGAATTCCGCTTTTCTCTTCTGCACTCAAGTTCCCCAGTTTCCAATGACCCTCCACGGTTGAGCCGTGGGCTTTCACATCAGACTTAAGAAACCGCCTGCGCGCGCTTTACGCCCAATAATTCCGGATAACGCTTGCCACCTACGTATTACCGCGGCTGCTGGCACGTAGTTAGCCGTGGCTTTCTGGTTAGGTACCGTCAAGGTACAAGCAGTTACTCTTGTACTTGTTCTTCCCTAACAACAGAGTTTTACGACCCGAAAGCCTTCATCACTCACGCGGCGTTGCTCCGTCAGACTTTCGTCCATTGCGGAAGATTCCCTACTGCTGCCTCCCGTAGGAGTCTGGGCCGTGTCTCAGTCCCAGTGTGGCCGATCACCCTCTCAGGTCGGCTATGCATCGTTGCCTTGGTGAGCCGTTACCTCACCAACTAGCTAATGCACCGCGGGCCCATCTGTAAGTGATAGCCGAAACCATCTTTCAATTTTCTCTTATGCAAGAGAAAATGTTATCCGGTATTAGCTCCGGTTTCCCGGAGTTATCCCAGTCTTACAGGCAGGTTGCCCACGTGTTACTCACCCGTCCGCCGCTAACGTCATAGAAGCAAGCTTCTAATCAGTTCGCTCGACTTGCATGTATTAGGCACGCCGCCAGCGTTCATCCTGAGCCAGGATCAAACTCTCCGAAGAAATGTTTGACTTGCTCATAAAAGTTTTAAAAAATTAACGTTGACGTTTGTCGCTTTGTTCAGTTTTCAAAGTTCAACCGCCGCTCTTAAGCGACTTTACTATCTTATCAAGTTATCAACTCGTTGTCAACAACTTTTTTTGTTTTTTATTTTTTTCTTAACTTACTTGTTATCTGTTCGTTAAGAACATTTATTAATATAACAAATAGAATACTGCTTGGCAATCCCAAAGTAATAAGTTTAAATTTTCAATTAGATTAAAGGGATAATTCCCCTCCCAGCAAAAAACACAAGTGAAAGCCACTTGTGTTTTTTGCTCAGATTGACGAGAAACCTGTAAGGTTCTCGTCAATCTGAGGCTCTTTTCATTTTTTATAGTGAAACAAGTAAACATTTCACAAACAAATAGTCGTTTTCCATAAAAATCGCCCATTACCTGACCTGTTTTGGTCAGGTAATGGGCGATTTTTTTCATGTTTTGACAAGCTGCCGTCAGATACGCCTGCATCTGGACAGACTTCAGCCCTCGATACCGGGCATATCGATACCCATTTAGCTCTTTTGCGTCGGCAAAGCTACGCTCAATCGTCGTGCAACGCATACGATAAAGTTGTTTACCTGCTTTTGTGCGCTTATTTAGACGCGCTTGTTCTTTGAATCTCTCCCAAATGTGACGTGTCACCACGCGTTGTTTTTGGGAAGCGGAAAAACAACCGTTTCTCATTGGACAAACGGCACAATCACTTGGATTTGATTTGTATGTACGATCTCCTGTGCGACTGGTAGTCGCATACGATAAAATGCACCCCATTGGACAAGCGAATACATCTTTTTCCTGTACGTAGTGAAACAGACGTTTTGGCACGTCTTTGTTTGACGATCCAAAACGCCGATAGCCCATCACCATAAAAATCCCTTTTTCAGAAAGGCGTTTACAAATATGGCTTGTAAAATACCCGGCATCTAATGCAACAGCTTCAACAGAAAAGCGAAACTTTTTTATTTGTATGTCAAGGCGGTCAAGATAAGGAACAGAGTCAGCCACATTGCCAGCTGTAATACAGGTGTCTGTAATAATATTATGTTTGACATCCACCGTTCGATGATCTAAATAATGAAAGCTATCTGGCTTTCCATCTCTCATCATAAAACCACTATCGGGATCCGTTGTACTGATGCGGGTTTGTTTTTGTAAGGCAACGCCTTCCTTTCGAGGACTTAGTTTTTTTTTCCGTTTTCAAGACGATCTTCGTTGACGGCTGCTTCTAACTCTTCCATATACGCTTGTCGGCGGGACTTCTTTGGTTGTTTTTCATATTTATGTTTATTTGCATTCGCTTTGATATGAGTCGAGTCTGTCATTAAAGCACGTCCACCAACCATGCGATGTTCTATCGCCTGGCGAACAATTTCATCAAAAATGTCTTCAAAAATCGTCGTATCTAAAAAGCGTGTTCGGCGATTAAAACTAATCGTCGAATGGTGAGGAACGGCATCCGTTAACGATAAGCCTAAGAACCATCGATACGCCACATTCGTTTGAATTTCTTTGGCAAGTTGACGTTCGGAACGAACGCCATAAAAGTAGCCAATAAACATCATTTTGAATAGCGTAATGGGATGAATGGAAGGACGTCCATTGTCTTCACAATAATAAGGAAGAAGCTTTTCTTCAATAAAGCTAAAATCAATTGTCGCTTCAATTGTACGCAAAAAGTGATTGGCAGGAACTAAATCTTCTACAGAAACCATCACTTGTTCATCTCGATGATTTTTAAGTGCACCCATCATGTTTCATCAACTCCAGTCTTTTTTTATCAGTGTTACCACTGATAAAAAAAGACAGACATAAAAAAGCTGTTGAGAACAAAGTTTCTCAACAGCCTGAGCAAAAAACACAAGTGAAAGCCACTTGTGTTTTTTGCTTCTTAATATTAATTACTTGTAAACTGCTCTTCTTCCGTTGATCCTTTTAGTGCTGTTGTAGATGATGTACCACCTGATACAACCTGAGCAACTTCATCAAAGTAGCCCGTGCCTACCTCTCGTTGATGCCTTGTTGCCGTATAGCCATTTACTTCGCTACTAAACTCTCTCTCTTGCAATTCTGAATAAGCCCCCATACCTCTATCTTTATATCCTCTAGCCAACTCAAACATGCTATGGTTAAGCGCATGGAATCCAGCTAGCGTAACAAATTGAAACTTGTAACCCATCTTCGCAATTTCGCTTTGAAACTTTTCAATTGTTTTTGCATCAAGTTTTTTCTTCCAGTTAAACGAAGGTGAACAATTGTAAGCTAACATTTTACCAGGGAACTTTTCATGAATTGCATCCGCGAACTGTTGTGCTTGCTCTAAATTAGGCTCAGATGTCTCACACCAAATTAAATCAGCATACGGTGCATAAGCTAACCCTCTGGCAATTGCTTGGTCCAAACCAGCTTTTGTACGATAAAAACCTTCTGCAGTCCTCTCTCCTCTAATAAACTGTTTATCAACCGGATCAATATCGCTTGTGATTAAATCTGCAGCATCTGCATCAGTACGAGCAATTAATATAGTAGGAACTCCCATAACATCTGCAGCTAATCTAGCAGCAATCAAATTTTTAACTGCCGTTTGCGTAGGAAGTAAAACTTTTCCTCCAAGATGACCACATTTCTTTTCAGAAGATAATTGATCTTCAAAGTGAACAGCAGATGCACCTGATTCAATCATACCTTTCATTAATTCAAAAACGTTTAGCTGTCCACCAAACCCAGCTTCAGCGTCCGCAATGATTGGAGCAAAGTAATCCACTTCTCCTTCTCCTTCTAAATGTTGAATCTGGTCGGCACGTTGGAGCGCTTGATTAATTCTTTTTACAACATGCGGAACGCTATTAGCTGGATACAAACTTTGGTCAGGATACATATGGCCGGATAAATTGGCATCTGCCGCTACCTGCCAGCCGCTTAAATAAATAGCTTTTAACCCTGCCTTGACTTGCTGAACAGCTTGATTTCCAGTTAATGCTCCTAATGCATGAATGTAGTCTTCTGTCTGAAGCAAATTCCAAAATTTATTGGCACCCCTTCTAGCCAATGTATGTTCAATATCAATCGAGCCTCTTAAACCAATTACTTTTTCTGCTGAATATGGTCTTTCAATTCCACTCCAACGCTCATCATCTTTCCAACTATCCTCTAATTGCTTTACTCTTAAATCGTTCACTTTAATATCCCCCTTGCGATTTTCTCTTCTTTTTAACTTCTTTACTAGCTAATAATCCGCTTACATGTACTTGTTAGAAACAACACATCAACTTTATAAGTGTGAGAGTTATAAGAATGAAAGTTGGATTTTATTCAGCGTATATTGGGATGCATCCGCTTCTTTGTTAAGTAATATGAAACGCTCCGCTATTTTTATAACTTTACATGTTATGAGAGTCACAACTCCTCCTTATCACTTTGTTATAAAACAGATAATATTTTACAATGATTATTATATAACAGTATATTCAAAAGATGAACCCTTGCTTTTACGAATTTTCTATATAAGCAAGGGTTTCACACCTAAAACCCTTGCTGTTAGTAGGTTTTTACTTATATTTACTTTCTTTATAACAGTTATTCTTCTTTATTATGCTCTTCCATAAACTCAATTCTTTCTAAAATGGTTGGATGACTATAACGAAATACTTTCACAAGAAACGGAGGGTTTACCTGAGATAGACCTGAACGACTGAGTGCTTGAAACGTTTTGACCGCCGCTTCCTTGTCTTCCGTTAACTCTAAAGCATAAGTATCTGATTGCACTTCATGGTGTCGAGATAATAAGTTTGTAGCTGGACTAACCGCAAACGTAAGAACGGAGAGCAACAGTAAGATTAGAGGTAATGATGATACATCCTGAAATGATTTAACCTTTAAGTTAGTCCCCCACTTACGCATTATCATGTCTGACAGCTTCTTTGTCATCCATAACCCAACCAAAGAAAGCACTAGAGCACTGGCAATTCCAACATAGATATGCTTTTTCACATAGTGTCCCATTTCATGAGCCATGATAAATAAAATTTCATTATCGCTTAATTTATTTAAAGTGGTATCCCATAGTACAATCCTTGAGTTTGCACCTATCCCTGTTACATACGCATTCATTGAATTTGTCTTTTCAGACATATTTACTTCATATACATGATCCGTAGGAATAGATGCTTCATCTGCTAAGTGGAGAATTTTTTCTTCTAACTGCTTATCCTTCAGCGGATAAAAGTCATTATATAAAGGGTCGATGACGACCGGCTGAATAAATGTGATAAATAGTGTAAAAGGAATTGATAATAGCCATGCATAAAGCCACCATCTTTTTGGCGACTTGTTAATTAGAGTATATAGAACAAACACGATTAAGCACATCATAATAAGACTTATCCAAAAGTCAATAGTCATATCCTTCATCCAGCTTGTAAAAGGTTGCGTTGTAATATTATAGGCCATCGATAATTTGTAGCTAATCCAATCAAGCGGGAACGTAAACACCTGTAAAAGCAATGATAGCCAGAATACGTAAATAGCAGTTTGCAAAGCACTCATTTTCGTAATGTCCTTTGCCCACTTACTAAATTTACGCGAGAATCCCAGTACTAGAACTAAAACAAAGCCCAACCATTCATATGGAACAGAGAGAAAAAATAAAAAATCTTTTATTTGTGAATATTCTTGTGCTAATACAAGTTCTCTCTCATTCATAAAAGTGGCCGGATCACCACTTGTTCCTTTTAACGCATCAGGAATAGAGGTATCGCTCCATTGAAATAAATAAAGCCATATTAATACAGCGTATACAACAAATAAAGTAAACGAACCAAGTACAATTTTTTTCATATAAACCCCTCCTTTTAAAACCATCCAAAAGTGTACAAACAGTTATCAACTATTATTATTGTAGGTTTCATTCTGAAATTTAGAACAAAATTATTGGGTTCTTTTACTTTATATAGGGAGGTTTCCCGTTATCCTTTTCCATAGAAAAAGAACTGCCGCTATCGACAGTTCTCTTTCATTCTATTTATCTTCCTTTAAAGACAGGCTTTCTTTTCTCTGCAAAAGCTGTTAAAGCTTCAATACGATCTTCTGTTGGAATCGTTAACTCATACGCTTTCCGTTCAATTTGCAATCCCGTCTGCAAATCCACTTTCATTCCTTCTTTAATAGCAAACTTTGCTTGTTGCAAAGCAATTGGTGCATTTGCTAATATGCGGCTAATAAAACCGTCAACAACATCGTTTAATTCATAGAGTGGACTAACCTTTGTCACTAATCCAACCTTTTCTGCTTCCTGTGCTAGTAACCGCTCTGCTGTTAGAATTAGCTCAAGTGCTTTTGTTTCTCCAACAATGCGAGGCAATCTTTGAGTTCCACCAGCACCAGGGATAATTCCCAAGCTTGTTTCAGTTAATCCAAGTCCTACATCCGCTGCAGCAAATCGAAAGTCACAGGCTAAAGCCAACTCCATTCCTCCACCAAAAGCATAACCGTTAATGACGGCAAGCGTAGGTTGTGGAAGCTGTTCAATTTTAGAAAACACTTCACCAATTTTAAAAATATTCCGCTTTACTTCTTGGTCAGTAAGTGTTTTTCTTTCTTTTAAATCTGCTCCCACGCTAAATGCTCTTTCACCTGCACCGATAAACTTCACCACTCGCACATCTGGATCAATACGAGCTTTTTCTACCACCTGCTCTAGTTCACATAGCATGTCGTAGTTAAATGCGTTCATCGCTTCCGGGCGATTTAAAATAACTGTAGCGACTTGTTTATCCTTATCATACACAATAGATTCCATAGTACCCCCCTATTCTGAAATCGCTTTCAGTTTTTTATTTACTTTCCTAATAACTCTTTTCGTAAAGCCTTTCGCAAAATCTTCCCTGTAGCATTTTTCGGCAACTCATCTAAAAACGTAATGCTACTTGGAATTTTATATTTCGCTAAGTGAAGTTGACAGTAATCAAGTAGGTCTTGTTCACTAACAGCAGCATCTTTAACTACAACGTAACATTTAATTTGTTCACCAAATACAGGATCTGGAACACCAAGTACTGCCACTTCTACAACGTTAGGGTGTGAATACAACACTTCTTCCACTTCTCTTGGATACACGTTATATCCACCTACAATAATCATATCTTTTTTGCGATCTACAATATAGAAATAACCTTCGGGGTCCATACGAGCCAAGTCACCTGTATACAACCACCCATCTCGAAGTGCATGAGCTGTATCCTCCGGCAGCTTATAGTAACCCTTCATGACGTTTGCACCTTTAACAATTAACTCTCCCACTTCTCCTACGGGAACTTCTCTTCCTATTTCATCAACTACTTTATTTTCGACATTCATAATGGAAGTTCCAATAGAACCAGGCTTACGCTCTTTATCAATCGGATTAAAGCACGTAACCGGAGATGCTTCTGATAAGCCATATCCTTCGGCAACAACCACTCCGAATTGTTTTTCAAATTCTTTTAATAAAGCCACCGGCATTGATGCTCCCCCAGATATGCATAAACGTAGCGTCTTCACTTTTTCTTGAGCACCCTTATTCGATTGTAAAAGGAAGTTATACATCGTTGGCACACCAGCAAAAATTGTTGCTCTTTTCTCTTCCGCAAGCTGAAAGAAAATAGTTGGACTAAATTTAGGCATCACTAAAACTGTGCCCCCATTCATCAGCGGGGCATTCAGCGCAACAGTTAAGCAAAAAACATGAAACATTGGCAATGCAGCTACTACTCGATCTTCGCCATTAATACTTAAATAATCAGCGACGTCTTTAGCATTTTGATAGACGTTTTTCTGAGTAAGCATAGCGCCTTTTGGTTTACCTGTTGTTCCAGAAGTATATAAAATTAAAGCTGTGTCATCTTCATCAAGTGTTGGGAATTTATATGTAACGTCTTGGTGTTGTACAATAGATGAAAACGAATGAATATCATTTGAAGATAGAAAATTGTGTTCTTTTTGAAGGCTACTCTCACAAACAACCAAATGCTCAAGCGCAGATATTTCTGCTTTCATTTCTTCCAACAAAGGTACTAAAAGATCAAGCGTAATAGCTACCTTTGCATCGCTGTTCTGTAAAACATACGTGATTTCCCCTTTCGTGTAGGTTGGATTAATCGGAATAACTGTAGCGCCAACTCTTAAAGCACCATATAATCCAATAATAAAATGCGGTGAGTTTCCAAGTAATAATGCAATATGGTCTCCTTTTTGAACTCCTAACCTTTTTAAACCGTTTGCAAATAAAGTGATAGAGGTATCAAGATCAGCATAAGTGACTTCTTTATCCAAAAACACGTATGCAATCTTTTCAGGATACTGCTTCGCAGTGGTATGAAGCTGTAACGACAAATTCAATTATTCTCCTCCTCTCGCCATAATGAATGAATAACCATTCATTATTTAGGCGTAATATTGGAAACTTTCTTACTATATTATACTTTTTTTTATCTATCGTTGACAAGACTCTTATAAAGATAAGACTGACTTTAAATTTTCTCCATTACAAACGATTACTGCAGCTCTTATAGTTCTCTTACTTTTTATAGCTTCTTACTATATAAATAAAAAGCAGGCTAGAAAAGAATTAAGTTCTTTTCTAGCCTGCTTTACGCTCTTAATAAATAAGATCAATAAACTCTTCTTTTTCAACGTTCCCAAAATAGTGCTTCACATCAACATTTTCTAGTGCTGCTGCAATACTCGATCTTTCGTATCGGATGTTCGTTAACTTTTCTTCGACTTCACTAACATCTCCTACTCCAAAGAAGTCTCCATAAATTTTACATTGTGTAATAGTACCTTTGCTTACTTCTAAGCGCACATCAATTTGTCCAACTGGAAAACGGTGAGCATGCTGCACGTTAAATTTTGGTGATTTCCCATAATTCCATTCCCACGTTTGATAACGCTCGTTCGAAATTTCGTTGATTTTTTCCCAATCTTTTTCAGTCAACTTATATTCTTTAATATTTTCTTCTCCATCAAAAATGTAGCGTAAGATAAGCTGTTTAAATTCATTTACGGTAATTTTATCCGTTAAAAACTCACTGATATTTGCTACGCGACTTCTAATAGACTTAATACCTTTGGATTCAATTTTATCTTTTTTTACTTTCAACGCAGATACAACATTTTCAATTTCAGAATCAAATAAAAGCGTTCCATGACTAAACATACGACCTTTTGTTGAAAACTGTGCATTCCCAGAAATTTTACGTCCTTCGGCTAAAATATCATTACGGCCACTTAATTCTGCGTTTACTCCCAGTTTTGCTAATGCTTCAATAACAGGCTCCGTGAATTTCTTGAAATTATGAAAACTTTCCCCATCATCTTTCGTAATAAAGCTAAAGTTGAGGTTACCCAAATCATGGTACACAGCACCTCCACCTGATAAACGGCGAACAACATGAATTCCTTGATCTTCTACGTATTTCGTATTGATTTCTTCAATTGTATTTTGATTTTTACCAATAATGATAGACGGTTCATTCACGTAAAATAATAAATACGTTTCGTTAATATCTAAATGCTTAAGCGCATACTCTTCGATTGCTAGATTAATTCTTGGGTCATGTATATCTCCGTTGTTAATGTATAACATTTTTCTTTTATCCTCCTACTTATTCCATTGTAATCCTGAACTTGCTAAAAAAACGTTCCCTGTAAACTCGTTTTTTGCTTCTACTACTAATTGTTCTACTTCTCCGTAGTGTGGCAGATGCGTTAGCATTAGTTCTTTCGCGTTAGCACCGTGTGCTAACTTCCCTGCTTCGGTACTCGTCATATGCCCTGCCCCGCTTCCATTCTGGTGAGCATAGAAGTTGCATTCACAGATTACTAAATCAGCTTGCTGTGAAAAAGGCACGAACGCATCAATGTAGCTAGAATCTGCTGTATACACGACAGCTTTATCTCCAGCAGAAATTCGCATCGCATAGCATGTCACAGGATGCTTTGTTTGTAAAAATGTAATGGTAAATGGTCCAACTTCTAGCGATTGATTAGGGTTATAAGAAACCCCTTTTGTAATGCCAGAATGTGTCAGCTTTTCAAACGCTGCTTGATCGTATGTATGTCCATAAATAGGTAATTCTTTCACATCATTTCCTAAGTAAGATTGAATTAATCGAGCATATTGAAGTACGCCAATATCAGCAACATGATCATGATGATAGTGAGATAAAATAACTGCGTCAAGTTCTTGTGGAGCTACGTACTTTTGCAACTGTCCAAGTGCTCCACTTCCACAATCCACTAACAACTTATAGCCATCATGTTCAAATAAATAACTAGAGGTTGCTTCTGACACGCCAGGGTATCCACCCCAAAAACCAACAACTGTTACTTTCATCCAAGTTGTCCTCCCTTTCTGAATGCCTTTAGCCCTAGTATACCCCAGGTCCATTTAAAATCTAAACAAAAAAGGATGGAACAAGAATTGACAGATAACTAACTGTTATATAACAAATTACATTTTTTTATAAAAAAGGGCTATTTTTGTTCTAAAACACAGTTGCCAAAATAAAACTGTTATAATACAATGTTAATAACAAACAAACGGAGGCGATGGAGATGTTAGAAAAAATGTCTGATTTTTTCAAAAAATTACCAACTAAAAAGTGCTTAGAATGCGGTCAAGAGATTGAAGAGCAGCATGAATGCTATGGAAATAAATGCGATAACTGTGTAGATGTTATGAAATAGTAAGCGGTTACGTCAAAAAGGCTCTGTTTTATAACAGAGTCTTTTTGACGTAACCTTCAGTATTTATGCTACTCTTTTCAATTATCAAACAAATAAAGGCCTTTTTCTAACGTATTTAAGCAATTTTAGTTGAGCCGCGCATACTCATTTTGCTTACAGAGAAAGAAAACTATTCATTTAATCACAGGAATTCTTCAATTTTTGATACAAAAAAATTTTTTTATCTAACTCCTGGCTAACTTTTAGAATCGTGCCATAAGAGTACTCATTCGTTTCCTTTGCCAAGCGATAGATAATATCTTGTAAAGCACGAATCTCCTTTTCTAACTGAGATAGTTTCATCCAGTTACTTCATCCCCTAGGTTAAATTTCAACTACTTCATAATATCATTAACACCCGCATAAATTCATAGTTTTTTTGTAATAAATGCCATAATATTAGGCTAATCCAAAAAAGGAGAGCGATTTTTTATTCTCTCTCCATTTTTTATCTAAAAACAGGAAATTTGATGCTTTAGCCCCTGCCTTTTAACTAGATGGATAACATATATGTTATCGCTTTTCTATGAAAAAAGAATATTTATAATATATAAACTTCTTAAAATACATTAATTTAATGTTGTCATACAATAGTCATATTGATAGAATGAAAACACATTTTTATACGCTTCCTTTGTATAATCGCGATAATATGGATCGCAAGTTTCTACCTAACAACCGTAAATTGTTAGACTATAAGGGAAAGCGGTACGTATGAGGTAAGACTTACTGCTGCTTTCTCCTATAGCTGGGAGGAAGCAGTTTTTTTATAGGAGGATTCCATCATGTCTTATCTTATCGGTCTACTATCACTTGTAGCAATTTTGTTTGTCAGCTGGCTTTTAAGTACAAATCGAAAAATTTTTCCTTGGCGTACGGTTCTCGTAGGTCTTTCACTCGAAATTTTATTTGTACTTTTTGTTCTTAAAGTACCTCTAGGTCAAACTTTTCTTGAAAAAACGGCATTAGGTATTCAAAAAGTTATTAATTATAGCAATGAAGGTGTTCAGTTTGTGTTCGGTGGTTTTTTTGAAAACACCAATATTACTTCTGTTTTTGCCATTAACGTACTAACCGTTATTATCTTCATTTCAGCTTTAGTGTCTGCACTTTACTATTTACGAATCATTCCTTTTTTTGTCCGCATCGTCGGAATTATCTTAGGAAAAGCTCTTGGCACTACGCAAGTTGAAACGTTTAATGCGGTTGGAAACTCATTTTTAGGGCTTGCTGAAGCTCCTTTACTCGTAAAACCTTACCTTGACAGGCTTACAAGATCTGAGCTTTTTGCTGTTATGGTAGGAGGAACAGCTTCTGCCAGTGGTGCAATTCTTGTTGGGTACTCTTTAATGGGAATTGATATGAAATATTTGCTCATCGCTGTCTTTAGCGTACCTCTTGTTTCAATTATTATTGCAAAAGTTATGTTACCAGAAACAGAAGAGTCTCAAACAAAAGAAAATGTAGCAATGGAAAAAAGCAATCATGCAAATGTGTTTGAAGCGATGGCAGACGGAACAGCAAGCGGTGTAATGCTAGCTTTAAATATCGGTGGTCTTTTAATTGCTTTCATTAGTATTCTTGCGTTGGTTGACGGGGCACTAGGCCTTGTAAACATAGATTTAGCAACCATTTTCAGCTATTTATTTTATCCTTTTGCTATTATTATTGGTATTCCTTTCTCAGATGCTTTACAAGCTGCTTCTATTATCGGAACGAAGCTTGCCGCTAACGAATTTGTTGCGTATTTAAGCTTAACTGAAGTGATGGATGAGCTATCGCCAAAGACCGTAGCAGTTCTTTCAATTACTTTATGTAACTTTGCGAACTTTTCATCAATTGGACAGCTTATTATCGGCTTAGGTTCTTTAGCCCCTTCTAGACGAAAAGAAGTTTCGAAACTCAGCTTGCGCGCAATCATTGGTGGAACATTAGCAAGCTTCATTACGGCTATTCTTGTCGGTGTATTTATGTAAATAGAAGTCTGACGACAGACGTCATACTAAAAAAAGGAGTTTGGGACATAACAAAATGATTGCTTCTAAAAGACGAACAATAGCTGTTCCAATCTTTTTGGTTTGTCTGAACACGTTCGTTCCATTGCGCTACGGCCACTCGCTTTCCGCGGGGAGGAACCTGAGCTTCCTCGCTGCGCTGCGGGATCTCAGTTTTCCCTCTCTTTCCCGCAGGAGTCGAGTGTCCTACGCTCCATTCCACCCTGTTTCCAACATTGTTTTCACAATCAACAAAAAACCTGAACGATTAAAAGTGAGAAACTCTCAATCGTTCAGGTTTATCATTAGCTGAATTACTTATGTCCCAGCCTCTTTTTTTAAACGGATAGTTGGCGGTATTCATTTGGAGTTAATCCTTCTAATTTTTTAAACACTTTACGAAAGTATTTATCATCTTGATACCCAATCATATTTGCTACTTCATAGATTTTCAGCTGCTCATTTTTTAATAAGGACTTTGCTTTGCTCATTCGAACTTTTACAATATAGTCAGAAATGTTTTCCTGAAATTCTTGTTTGAACTTTCTTGAAATGTACTCTCTGCTTAAATAGAAGCGTTCTGCAATTTCCTGAAGCTTCACGTCTCGATCATAATTCATCTGTAAAAACTGCTCAATTTCATAAATAATATCGCGGTTGTTTTTTTGCTTATCTCGCTTCACAATATTTAAAAAGCGTACAATCTCTCTTTGCTTTCGATTCATATATCTATCGAAGTCAAATCTGCCTTTCACATCAAAAAAAGCGGCCAGCGCCTTCTCATAGTGACTTTGCGCATTGTATGAAATCTCGTATTTTTTTAACCAGTGTTCACTAAGAAGCTGATACTCTTTTTCAATATGCAACAACTCCTTTAAAGATAAATAATTGGCCTGCTTCACAGCATTCTTCACTTCATCAAAAATCGTTGTAAATGCATCTATTTTGCCTATTTGCATTCCTTCTACAATCTTTGTATTGTAGTCCATCAAATTTAACAATACACTACCTCTCTTTAAACTACCCGCACTCTCATAGAACTCAACGCAACTGTCAGCTAGCACGTTGCTCGCTAACAAAGCATCTTTTGCTGTTTGATAGGATTCTAGCAATACTGAAACGGATTCAACATGACGCCCCTTAGCAAGTGGACAACATACGTTGAATGCTAAGAAAATCTCTTTGTGTAGCTTGTTCAAAAGCTGCTTGATTTCAGAGAAATGGTCCCAGAAAATCATTACGATTTCGCCCTTTTGCGATAAATAACGAAAAGCGACCCCATTCTCCTTTTCAACTAAAAGCTCATTAGCCACGTTTAAAATTGAAAAATAAGCTAAGTCACGATCTCCACCAAATGCTTGGATTGTCGCTTCGTCAACTCGAATAATAGCTACTTCATACTCACTGTTTGAGTGAAAGCCAAGCTCTTCATACACCGCATCCTGCAGCACATAGTTATTAATAATTTGTGTCAGCTTACGGTCTCGGTACATAGGCTTCATCTCATTAATTAACTGATAGCTGTTATTATGCTGTTTGCGCTCGTTCTCTTCTTTATGCCATTCATTAACTGCTCTAGTTAACGTGTCATTTAAGATTGAAGGGTCGACAGGCTTTAAAATGTAGTCGGTTGACCCAAAGTGAATGGCTTTCCTCATGTAATGGTAATCATCATAACCCGTTACAACAATGGTTTTCGTATGAGGAGTATGTTCTTTCATCCATTCCAACAGGGCAATCCCACCCATATTCGGCATCTTCATGTCTGTAAAAACGATTTGTGGTTTTTGTTCTCTTATAAGCGCAATCGCTTGCTCACCGTTTTCAGCTTCAATAATGCTTTCAATGTGATGCGTGTCCCAGTCGCCTAAGAGCTTAATTCCTTCACGAACGTGTTCTTCATCATCAACAATCAGGACTTTCATTATGATCATCTCCTTTGTTTAGCTCAAGTGGTAAAATCATTGTTACTGTAAAATATTCATTTTCTTTACTCTCAACTTCCATTTTTGCTGCGTTTTCATAGTAGATCAATAAGCGGTCTGCAATATTTTGCAAGCCTATATGCTCTCCTGTATGCTGATTAGACATCGCTAAGCTTTCATGTAAGGATGCTAATGCTTTCTCATTCATTCCTTTTCCATTGTCTCTTACGCAAATTTGAATAAAGCTTTCTTTTATTAAAGACGCTGAAATCGTTAGCTTTCCATCTCCTACTCTTGTTTCAAATCCGTGCTTAAAAGAATTCTCTACAAGCGGCTGTAAAATCATCTTTGGAACCAATGTCCTCTTTAACCTTTCGTCAATCTGAAATTCATACGAAAACTTAGAGCCAAAGCGTTGTTTTTGCAAGGCTAAAAATGCTTCAGCATGATTCACTTCCTCAGTAAGAGTTACAATATCTTCTTTCATATTCATACTGTACCTCATCATATTTGAAAGAAGTGTTAATAGCTTATAGACTTCGACCGCTTTATGTTTCAATGCAAGCGTGCCAATCGATTGAAATGCATTGTATAAAAAGTGAGGATTCACTTGGGACTGTAACACTTTGAGCTGCGTTGATTTATTTTCAATTTCCAAGCGGTACTTTCGCTTAATTAAATCATTAATCGTTTCGACCATGGATTTAAAATGCTGACCTAACATACCAAATTCATCGTTTCCTAATGTTTTAAACCGAACCACAAAGGAGCCTTTCTCAACTTCTTTCATATTTTGAATTAAAATTCGAATCGGCTCTGTAAATCGTACTGATACAATCAATGTAGCAATAATAATCATTAATAAAAACGGTAATCCAATTAAAACATTTATTAGAGCGGTTCTCCTTGCATCTTCATATAAAACACTATAAGGAATTCGCTTTACGATATGCCATCCATCAAATGGAGCTGCTAGTTTGTCATAAACGAGTACTCCAGAAAACTTTGAATCTTCCCATTCTACGCTATGAGATTCCTTGTTTTTCAATTGGTGAATCCACTTATATTTTTGTGTTGTTCCAATTGCTTTTTGATTTGATGAATACATGATCATCCCATCATCATTAATTAAATAAAAGTCTTCTTCTTCTTTATTGTATAAGCTATCCGAAGTAGATTTAATTTTAGACAAGTCAATGTCTATTGACAGAAAGCCTAACAAGTTGTTAGAAGGTACTTCATTGATCATGTGATGAAAGCTAATGACTTGCTTCGGATCAGAGTCTAAAATGGTCGATAAATTGTTGTAGCTGTATACTTTATGAGTAGGTTCAATTGATAGAAACTGCTGTTTTTCTTTTAACCTGGCATAATAAGAATGTGAATAAATATCTTCATACTTTTTCCGACTGCTAATTTTAGAATTGTATACCGTATAAGAATCTTGTCCATTTTCAATATATAAATGAAGCTGCCTAATTTCTGGTCGCGTATTAAATAAATAAGATAGCGTTCTTCGCACTTCTAATTGACTTGCCCCTAAATCATTATTTACACCTTCTTGTAATACTTTAATAAATGGATAATAGCCGTATAAACGCGGTGTAATATCAGAAATTTCCTGCAAGTATGTGCTCAGATCCTCACTACCGCTTTTGACTACTTGGTAATTCGTCGAAATAAAGCGGTTTTTCACAGTTTCTTTTGTATATTGATAGGTGAACACGTTTGAGATAATAAACGGTACAACAGTCGCAATGAGTAAAAACAAAATAAGCTTTTTGCGAATGCTCCACCCCTTCATCACACCCCTCCTTCTTCTTACTATTCGATAAATTATATTGCATTGCTATCATTATACAATAAAAGCGCTTTCAATCTACTTTTTTTTTACAGCTTCATCACAAAGAAGCCTTCTATATGTCTATCCTATACCATACAGAAGGCTTCCATTTTACATTTATTTTTTCATTTTCGCCCAAATTCCATCTAACTTTTTCAAGAACTCATCTTCTGAAATTTGATCTCCTGCATAAGACTGCATTGCTGCTCCAATTTCTTGTACAGCGCCGTCTGGATACTTAAACCAGTTCCATGATAATGTTTTGCCTTCATCAGAGTATTTTAAGATATCGTCTGATAAAGAATCGATTCCTTTTCCATCAATGCTCTTAAATGCTGGGATAAACTTAAATTCTTCTACTAAGAATTTTTGGCCTGTTTCAGATGTTACCAGCCAGTTTAAGAATTTTTTTGCTTCTTCTTTATCAGCTTCTGGAGCGTTCTTATTAACTACCCAGTTATTTGGTACACCAACTGCTAACTTATCATTTTTCTCTTTATCGTCGCTAATTGGCATTGGGATAAAGCCCATTTCCATATCTGGATTGATTTTTGTAATCATGTTTACAGTCCAGTTTCCTTGCTGCATCATCGCTGTTTCGCCCGCAGCAAACTGCGTTACTTGCGTATTATAATCCGTTGTTAACGGATTATCATTTCCATATTTTAGCGTTAAGTCAAATAAATCCATAAATTGCTTAAACGTTTCGTTACCTTCAAACTTTGCAGTACCCTCATTTAACCCTTTAATGAAAGCATCAGGATCATCCTGCTGAGCTACCGGAATATTAAACAGGTGATTTCCTAATACCCACCACTCACCGTATCCATTTGAAAATGGCGTAATTCCTTTTGCTTTTAGCTGCTTAGACGCTGCTTCTAACTCTGGTAATGTAGTTGGCAACTCTTTTATACCAGCTTTTTTGAATAAATCTTTATTGTAAATAAAACCATATCCTTCAAGGTTTAAAGGCTGACCATAAATCTTTCCATCAACTGTCATTGGTTCTTTTGCAACGTCATACAAATCATCAACCCAAGGTTGATCAGAAAGGTCTTCTAGCTTTTCTAGCCATGTTTGTGCTTCTTGGAACCCGCCGTTATTAAACAAGTCTGGCTCGTTACCAGAAGCAAACTGCGCTTTTAAAGCTGCACCATAATCTGCGCCTCCGCCAACTGTCTGAATATTAAACGTAACGTTTGGGTTTTCTTTTGTATATGCATCCGTTACTTCTTTTAACTGTTCAGCAATTTCCACTTTAAACTGGAACATATCAATTACAACTTCGTCCCCTGAACCACCGCTTGATTTTGTTGTTGACTCTGAACCAGAATTCGAGCATGCAGTTGCAAATAACAATGATGAAGCTAATACCCCAGATAACAATGTAAGCCTTTTCATTTTCATTTTATATACCCCCTTGATTGTCAGGACCCTAATTCCATTGTAACGATTATAGGTAATTTGAATAGGAGACAATATTGAACAAAAGAGTGGAAAATATTGATAACCTGTTCAAGTCACAAGAACTGTTGGCCATATTCTCTAACTCTTCTATCAATGGAAAACAAGCAATTTGAAGAAAAATCAAGACTCGTTGCGCGTTCCTTCTCTACTCCAAACCCAACAAGTAAAAGGGTTTCTTCCTACTCAAGAAGCCTGTGATTGGAACGAAGGTTGTGAGACTCCTACGGGATTAGCGAGACAGATTGAAATTCCGCAAGAGCGCAGTGACGAGGAAGTTCAACACTAGCCCCGTGGAAATCGAACAATCCTAAGTGAAAATCACTACTGATTGCGTGCCCTCTTCACTCTCCAACTCTATTTCAAACGACTAATAACCCAAACCTTTTTTCCCAGATTGTGATAATGCGAAAAATTGGATGCGATTAATTTCTTAGAACTATTCCACCTAATAACAAATTTAGACATAATTATGTTAAGATGTAAGATAGTAGATTGATAGCTCTATTTTCAATAAGTGAAGGTGTTTATATGAAACAAAAGAAAAGAAAAAGAAATCATGTCTCTTTACGCGTCAATATATTATTCTTTATTGTATTTATCCTATTTTCTGTTCTCATTTTGCGCCTTGGAATCGTCCAAATCGTTCATGGTGAAAGCTATAAACGCGAAGTCGAAAAAACCGAGGACGTCACGGTTAATACGCCTGTACCAAGAGGAAAAATGCTCGATCGATACGATCGTGTTATCGTGGACAATAAACCTTTAAACGCGGTTACTTACACCCGCTTAAAAGGCGTAAAACAAAAAGAAAAGCTAAAGATTGCAAAATCATTAGCTAAAATAATTGATCTTCCTGTCACAACAAATGTGTTTGGCGATGAGGATCAAAAAAGCGATGATAAAAATATCGTTAAGCTCACTGAGCGTGACTTGAAAGACTATTGGATTGCAACAAATCCAGAAGAAGCAAAGAAAAAGATTACGGATAGCGACTTGAAGAAAGTAGAACAAGGAAAATTGAAAGAAGAAGACCTTTATCCTCTACAGCTAAAGCGCATCACTAAGAAAGAACTCAATACCTTAAAAGATGATTTAGAAGTCATCGCGATTAAAAGTAAAATGGAAACTGGCTATGAGTTAACGCCTCAAATTATAAAAAGTGGATTAAACGACCAAGAAATGGCCGTTATTAGCGAACAGCTCTCTACTTTACCTGGCGTTGATGTGACAACCTATTGGGACCGTATGTATACATATGACAGTCTCTTAAGTACGCTACTCGGTAACATTACGTCCGCTGATGAAGGACTGCCGCGTGAGAATTTACAATACTACTTATCACACGGCTATAGCCGAAATGATCGCGTCGGAAAAAGTTACTTAGAAAAGCAGTATGAAAACGTACTGCGTGGACAAAAAGCCCGCATTCAGCACGTAACTGACCGCTCTGGAAACATTTTAGAAGAAAAAATTGTATCGGAAGGTCAACGTGGTAGCGACTTAGTCTTAACCATTGATATGGAGCTTCAAAAACAAATTGAAGAAATTCTGACTAACGGATTGCTAAAAGCAAAAGCAGCCAAACCTGGAACTAGCAAATTAGATCGTGCATTTATTATTATGATGGATCCACATACTGGTGAAATTTTAGCTATGGGCGGGAAGCAGCTTGTTTACAATGACAAAAGTAGCAAATTAGAAGTAAAAGACTTTGCGCTCGGTAATATTACTACCTCTTATGAAATGGGGTCAACCGTTAAAGGTGCAACCATTTTAGCAGGGTTGGATTCAGGAGCTATTAACTTAGGCACTGTATTTTATGACTCACCGATGTACTTTAAAGGCGGTGGCAAGAAACAGTCTTCTCACCCAATTGGATCTGCTGGCATCGGTCGCGCGTTAGAACAGTCTTCTAACGTATACATGTATAAAACCGTTTTAAGCATGGCTGGAGAAAACTATGTACCGCATGGTGCTCTTAATATTCCTCGAAAAACGTGGGATCAGCTTCGTTCATACTACAGCCAGTTTGGTCTAGGCGTCTCAACAGGTATTGAGCTAGACAACGAAACTACAGGGATGATTGGAAGTGACTATTCTTTACCTGGTAAAGCGCTCGATTTGGCAATTGGTCAGTATGACACGTATACGCCTCTACAGCTCGTTCAGTATACAGCTACTATCGCTAACAACGGGTATCGTTTAAAGCCTCAGCTTGTGAAGGAAATTCGTGAGCCTGAGCTTGATACGGAGCTGAAAGGCAGTGTACAAAAATCCGTTGAACCGGAAGTATTAAACCGCATTACAATGAGCCAAGAAGAAATCAATGCTGTGAAAGCTGGATTCCGCCGCGTAATGACAAACGGAACTGCAAAAAATGAGTTTAGTTCAGAGCCCTATAAGCCTGCCGGCAAAACAGGAACAGCTGAGACTTACAACCAAGGGGTAGCCGTTCGTAACTCTAACTTAATTGCCTACGCACCTTACGATAATCCAGAGGTTGCAATGGCGGTTGTTGTACCATCTTCTTACGTAAAAGGCCCTGGACATGCGTTAAATAGACAGTTAGGTCAAGCGGCTCTACGCGCTTACTTCGACTTAAAGAAGAAAGGTGAACAAGAGCTAGGTGAGAAAGAAAAGCAACAAGAAGAACATAACCAAACAAATGATTAACGAAAAAGCCGGACTTCAATGAAGTCCGGCTTTTGTTTATTTAGTAAATAACCCTCTCAAAAAGTACAGTTCAATTAGTTCACCAATTTGCTGCTCAGATAGCGGCTTATGCTGTTTTTCCCAATCATAAACTAACGCAATGTACATTTTCACGAGTAAAAACGCCGTCACTTCTGGGTCACAGTTTTGAATTTCACCTTTTGCAATGGCTGCTTCAATTCTATTTTTTATATACGTCAAAATTTCGTTTTCAACCTGTACCAACACGTCTTTTACAGCTGACGTACCCATTTCCTGTTCCTGAACGAGCTTGAGCATAAGCTGATGCTCTGTTCGAAATTGGAGCATGCGATAAATAGCAGCTTGAGCATTTTCAAAAAACGTGCGCTCAGAAGAGATTGCTGACTCTGCTTGTTGCAGCATATCTCGAATCATTCTAGACACAATTTCATCAAAAAGCTCTTCTTTGTTTTTAAAAAACGTATAGATAGTTCCTTTTCCAACATTCGCCATTTTAGCGACTTGGTCCATTGTCGTTGCCTTATAGCCAAACAGTGAAAACGATTTTGACGCTGCGTCTAGCACCGATTGCTTTCGATCAATTGCCAATTGATACACCCCTCTTTTTTGACCAAATGAACATTACGGTCAATTCGTACGTTGTAACTATAGCATAAACCTGTCAGCCGACGCAACTCCATGAGAATTTTTACAGAAAAAGCGAAGCAGGTTTACTTCTGCTCCGCTTTTTCTGCTTGAAAATATTTCAAGACTTGCTTCGCTGCATTCTCACCTTGTTCGATGCAGTCTGGTAACCCAAGTCCTTCATAAGAGCTTCCCGCTAGATATAAACCTTTCAGCTGTTCTTCAATGGCTTGATTGATTTCTTCTAAACGCTCTTGATGTCCAACCGTGTATTGAGGCATTGCTTTTTTCCATCGCGTCACCACATAGAATTCTGGTTTTTCCGTAATCTGCATAATGCGATTTAAATCCTCTAATACCACTTGAACAATTTCTTCGTCGGACTGATCGACAATTGCCTCATCTCCTGCTCTTCCCACATAGCAGCGTAGTAGTACTTTACCGTCTGGAGTGGAATGAGGCCACTTTTTATGAGTCCACGTACAAGCCGTAATTGTATAATCGCTGTTGCGAGATACAACAAATCCGGTACCGTTAATATCTTCTTTCACTGCTTCTTTCGGAAAAGCCATCGCTACTGTAGCAACAGAAGTAGACGGCATCTCACGAAGTGGTTCAAATATTGGATAGTGCGACAACATCGATTGAGCAGCGAAATGAGGAGAAGTGATAATGACTGCATCGGCAGTAATCTCTTTTCCATTGCTCAATGTTAAATCATATCGTTCACCCATACGGTTTACTTTTTCAACTTTAACTCCTTTGACGACCGCCAACGGATTAAGCTGCTCTTCAATTGCATCAACAAGCGACTGCAGGCCCTTTTTCAACGTTAAAAAAGCACCTTGCTTTTTTGCATTAGCATCCTCCGCTTGCTTAGGCTGAAGTTCTTTAAACTTCTTCATACCGACAATTAAACTTCGATGTCGCTGCTCTGCATGTAAAAACTGTGGAAACGTTGATTTTAAGCTTAAACGGTCAATGTCTCCTGCATAGATGCCGGAAAGCAAAGGCTCAATTAAGTTTTCAACAACCTCATCGCCTAAGCGTCTTCTAAAAAACATGCCCAGTGATTGGTCACCTTCTTGCTTTGTTTTGGGAATAACAAAATCGGCAGCGGCGCGCAGTTTACCAATCGGAGAAAATAGACCCGTTGTCACAAAAGGAGAAATCTTTGTTGGCACGCCCATCACGGCACCTTCTGGCATTGGATGAAGGTTTTCTTTCACCAATACGTAAGACTGGCCGGTTGAGTTATGAACAAGATCATCCCCTAATCCTACTTCTTTTACCAGCTTAGAGCCCGGTAATTTACGTGCTAAAAAGGAATCGGGACCTCTTTCAATTGTAAAACCATCACGGGTTACGGTTTGAATTTTCCCTCCTAATCGATGGGTTGCTTCAATTAATTGAAATTCATACGGCAAGCCTTTCTCTTTAATTACTTTTTGTAAGTAATAGGCAGCTGAAAGACCTGTTATTCCACCACCGATGATAACAATCTTTTTGTTTGCTTCCGTCATGTAATCATCGCCTTTTCATTAAAATTCAATAGAAAGAGAAGCGGCTAGGGTCATAGCTCGCTTCTTCTATTTTTATTGATTTTCAGATTCGTTATTTAATTTCTTTAACACCACTGTTGCTAATGCATCAATAAATTCTGGCTTAGCATTTGGCATTTCCGGACGATAGTAGTTTGCACCTAATTCATCCGTCACAACCTTGCATTCATAATCATTATCGTACAACACTTCAAGATGATCCGCAATAAATCCTACAGGTGTATATACGAAAGAACGGTATCCTTTATGCTCATACAAATCACGTGTTAAGTCCTGTACGTCTGGACCAATCCACGGATCTGGCGTATTTCCTTCACTTTGCCAGCCAACTTCGTAATTGCTAACTCCCGCACCTTCAGCAATAAGGTCTGCCGTTTCCTGTAGTTGCTTCGGGTAAGGGTCTCCAGCTGCAATGATTTTCTCTGGAAGACTGTGAGCTGACACGATAAGTACAGCTTTTTGTTTTTCATCGTCTGACATTAAATCAAACGTTTGTTTAACTTTCTCGACCCAATAATTAATGAACTTAGGCTCTTTATACCAGCTTTCAATTGAATGAATAACCAGGCCACCTAGCTTTTCAGCCGTTTCTTTTGCACGACCATTGTAAGATTTCACACTGAACGTTGAGAAATGTGGAGCAAGCACAATGCTAACCGCTTCTTTAATCCCATCTTTATGCATTTGTTCTACTGCTTCTTCAACAAATGGTTCAATGTGCTTAAGACCAAGGTAAGCCTTAAACTCAATTTCATCTTGAATTTCATTTAAATGCTGCTCAAGACATCGCATTTGCTCTTCGGTGATTTTCGCTAAAGGTGAAATACCACCTATTGCTTCATAGCGCTGTTTTAAGTCTTCAAGCGCTTCAGCAGATGGCTTTCTTCCTCTTCTAATATGCGTGTAATATCTTTCAATATCTTCTTCTTTATATGGGGTACCGTAAGCCATTACGAGTAACCCCATGACTTTTTTACTCATGATTTACACCTCTTTGTTAGAATTCGTCTGTTTCTACATTTTCTCACGAACAAAAATAAAAAGACAAAAAATAAGGCTCCGTTTTTTTTGACAATTTATTGTCTATTTATTGAATATTCATGAATAAAAGCAGTAAGCCTTTTTAACGTCTCAGGATTAACCTGTGGAAATACACCGTGTCCTAAGTTAAAGATATAGCCGTCTTGCTGCATTCCTTGATCAAGGATAGTTTTTGCACGTTCTTCAATAACTTCCCAAGGAGCTAGTAAAATTGCTGGATCTAAATTACCTTGTAGCGTTTTAGTTAGGCCAAGCTCTCGTGCTTCCTGAACTTGCATACGCCAATCGAGACCTACTACATCTAGCGGAAGGTCGTGCCATTCTTTTGCTAAGTGACTTGCTCCTACGCCAAACATGATAAGCGGCACATTCTTTTCTTTTAGCTCTGTAAAAATGCGATTCATTACTGGTTTAATAAAGTAGCGATAGTCTGCTACATTTAACGCGCCAACCCATGAATCAAAGATTTGAATAGCTCTTGCTCCAGCATCTATTTGTGCTTTTACATATGTAATTGTCATATCCGCTAACTTATCCATTAATGCAAACCAAGCTTTTGGCTCCGTATACATAAATGCTTTTGTCTTATTGTAGTTTTTAGAAGGTCCGCCTTCAATCATATAGCTAGCTACTGTAAAAGGTGCACCAGCAAATCCAATTAAAGGAACGTTCAGCTGCTCCGTTGTTAAAAGCTTGATTGTATCTAATACATAGGCTACATCTTCTTCAGGCGTAATATACCCTAAGTTTTCAACATCTTGCATTGAACGAATTGGGTTTGAAATCACAGGACCAATACCTGTTTTAATCTCAACATCCACTCCAATTGCAGGAAGCGGTGTCATAATATCTTTATATAAAATAGCTGCATCGACTCCGTACTGCTCAACTGGTAAGCGCGTCACATAAGCTCCTAATTCAGGCTGATGCGTAATTTCAAACAATGAATACTTTTCTTTTAAAGCACGGTATTCCGGCTGAGAACGGCCTGCTTGACGCATATACCAAACTGGTACATGATCCGTCTTTTCTCCTCGGCATGCTTTTAAAAATGTATCATTCATCAGTTGTTGACTCATGGCTTCCACCTTTCTCTATCTGTTCGTCTCAAGTACTATTTGTTTTTCCTAATCTAACTTGTCCTCAATACTAACCGCAGTTTGATAAAAACTGCGGTTTATCTCTTTTCTCTACTTGTCACTATACTCATTTCTGTATCCGTTGTATAGACACCTGCTCAAAATGTCAAAAAATCGACTAACTATAACAATTTAATCGCTAAATAATGTTGGTGTTACCTCATTAGAAGGCATTCCTTCTTCTTTCGTTTGCGAATTATAGGGAACGATGTAGTACGTTGGTGATTTAAATAGATTTATGCGTTCTACTTCATATGAGCCTTTACCTTTCACTTTTCCAATTACGTTTCGTTCACTACCTTGCTTTTCATAAACATAGTAGACAACGCGCTTATCTTCTGAAGGTTCCCACGTTAGATTAACCGTCAGCAGTCCAAATGGTTGAAATGTTAACTCTTGCTGGAGCGAGTTAATAATTGGCAGCCTAATTGGGTCAGGTAAATCTTTGACGCCTTTTGGTTTTTTAAATACTTTACCTGTTTCTTGCTTTGCCTCTGTCAAAATATCTTTGAACAATTGACTTGGATAAGAGCTACCTTTTGTAAGGTAATGCTGGTTATCCGTACGATCATATCCCATCCAAACGGCTCCCACTACACTTGGCGTATAGCCAACAAACCAAGCATCACGCGTTGCTCCTTTCACCCCAGCATAAGAAGTGGATCCCGTCTTCCCAGCCAGCGCTCCTTCGTACTTACCTACCGATGCTGTTCCATCTTTGACAACAGCTTCTAGCATTTTCGTCATATACCATGCGTTTTGGTTTGAAAATACGTTTGTAGTACCCTGCTCTGCCTTAGCAATCACGTCACCGTTTTGGTCTTTAATTTCTGAAATAAAGTACGGTTCTTTCTTTTCACCGTCTTGAGCAAACGTACTATAGGCAGATGCTAGCTGAAGAGGCGTAACTCCTTCTGTTAATCCTCCTAATGCAATTGATAGACCCTTGTCTTCCGTTTCTATGTCCAGCTTTGTTAAATAGGCTTTTGCAGTCGAAATTCCTAGCTTGTTTAAGGTCCAAACCGCTGGAATATTCTTGGAGTCTTTAATTGCGTCATACATTGTAACTTTTCCTGCATACTGCCCGTTAATATTTTGGGGCTTATATTGCCCAAAGTTTTGCTTCTTATCACTTAAGAGAGAATACGGTTTATAAAGGCTTTCCTGCAAAGCAGGTCCATAAACCGCTAAAGGCTTCATCGTTGAACCTGGTTGACGCTTTACTTTTACACGATTTAATCCTTTTTGAACGTAGTCTCGTCCACCCATTACGGATAAAACGCCGCCCGTACGATGATTCATTAATACAAAAGCACCTTGGGCTTGTTCATCCACTCCTGGAAAATAAGCAGCTTGTTGAAACAATTCATAAGCTGTTTCCTGATAGTCCCTGTTCATCGGAACAGTTACCGTATATCCGCCTCTTAATAAATCATCGCTTGAAATATGATGTTTTTCCGCTGCTTCTTCAATCACCATATCAATATAGGTTAAATAAGCAGGATTTTTCGTTTTTTGCTGTACGTCTAAACTAAGCGTACGTCCTTGCAGTCGTACCACCTCTTCTGCACTTAAAAAATCCGCTTTTTGCATCGAGTTTAAAACCACATTTCGCCGTTCAATACTCTTTTCTGGATGAAGAATAGGAGAATACGAATTTGGACCTTTGGGGAGTGCAGCTAGAAGAGCTCCTTCTTCTACGGTAAGCTCTGATACATCTTTGTTAAAGTACAGTTGAGATGCAGCTTGAATCCCGTAAGCACCGTGTCCAAAATAAATTTGGTTTAAATACATTTCTAAAATTTTTTGTTTACTATAGCGCTGCTCTAAGTTAATAGCTACCATTACTTCTTTTGTTTTACGAAGCCATGACTTATCATTTGTCAAAAAAATATTTTTAGCTAGCTGCTGCGTCAGTGTGCTTCCACCTTCTACTTTACTACCTGCTAAAATATCTTTATATAGCACTCGCCCAATTGCTTTTACATCGATGCCGTGGTGCTCATAAAAACGGACATCTTCAACTGCAACAAATGCGTTTTGCACATGTTTTGGCACCTCTTCTATTGAAACCGGATCGCGATTTTCTACATATAGCTTCGTAATCTCATCACCGTTTTGGTCAACCAACTTTGTAGCCGAATTCATGACGAATTTTTTCTCATCAATTACATAGCTCCCAAAAAACAAAATCATAATATACCCAATCAGAGCAAATAATAAAATACCCGCTACGATAGAGAATATATAAAGTGCTCGTTTGTACATGCTACCACCTCTCTTCTTTTCATTGCATAATAGCGTATGTAGTACGGCGGTCATATGAAGAAAGCATGAGCCTGTCAATATCATCTTAAAGGACGAGCATCTATTTTTGTATTTTTTTGTTTAACATTTTATAATTTTAGTATGATTAATCTCTTTAAAATGTATGCATTTTCCAATTAAGAAGGAGTGTTCAAAAATGAATTTCTTTATTACATATGGAACTGTTGAATTTTTACAGCACTTAAAAGAACAACACCCCGAAGAAAAATTGTATTTACTTCATAAAGAAGGCGACCAAGGCTGCCTTTTACATGAAACAACTGGTGAAACAATATTTAAAGAAGGTCACAATTATGAAGTGCTAGATTACGTAGGCTCGATTGCAGATGGAAAATATGTGGTGATGAACAACATTGCGGTTACAGATGAAGGACGTCCTTTATTTGAAAGTAGATTTAATCAACGTGCCCGCTTAATTGAAAAAGAGCCCGGCTTTGCTGCGATTCGCGTTTTGCGTCCATTAAGCAACGATACCTATATTATTTTAACTGCCTGGGAAGAAGAAAAAGCCTTTACGGATTGGCAAGCGTCTCAAGCCTATAACCAAGCTCATAAAAAGCGCGGAACATCAGAAGGAGTAGATAAACAGCCAGCTATTTTTCTAAGACCTTCTTACGTCACAAGCTATCATGTTATGCACTAAAATACCCCAATCTCTCTACTAGGTCAGTGTCATATGAAAACACCCATTCATATGATACTATACACTGAACTATAGGGGGATTTTTTATGGGAATGGACCTCGTTTCTCTTCATTGGATATACATCTCTTTTATTTTACTTATCTTAGGATTCATGATTATTAGACGGGATACTACGATCATTTGTATTATCGGTATCTTTCTTCTTTCATTCACTGCTACTTCTTCTCTAACAGGATCGATTAGCGGCGTGTTTTCCAGTTTTATCTATGCTATTACAGAGTTGCTGCCTACTATTTTAATCATTTCAATTATCGTTTCCATGAGTAAAGCGCTTATTACAACGGGCGTCAATGACATGATGATTTCTCCTTTTGCTCGCTTCATTAAGACACCTACTCTCGCTTATTGGGTCATTGGACTTGTCATGATGATCATTTCCTTCTTTTTCTGGCCTTCTCCAGCCATTGCACTGTTAGGCGCCGTCTTATTACCTGTTGCATTAAGAGCCGGGTTACCAGCGCTTGGTGTCGCAATGGCCATGAATCTATTTGGTCACGGGATTGCTCTTTCTGGGGATTTTGTCATTCAAGCAGCACCAAAGCTCACTGCGGATGCAGCAGGATTACCCGTTTCAGATGTTATTCAAGCAAGCGTTCCATTAGTGATTACAATGGGCGTTGTCACAACCGTTACGGCTTTTATCTTTTTAAAGAGAGATTTAAAGAACGGTACACTTCCAGTTCAAGCTTCTCCTCTTATTGAAGCAGCTGAAAATACCGAAAAGGTGCAGATGCCTCTTGTTTTGAAAAGAATCCTTGCACTTTTAATTCCAATACTATTTGCCTTAAATGTGTGGGCAATGTTTACGTTTAACTTGCAAGGCGGGGATGCAACGGCTTTAATTGGAGGCACTTCGCTTTTTATCTTAATGATTATCTCCATCATCGGACACCAAAACAAAGGGTTAGAAAAAACAACGTCTTACCTAATTGAAGGATTTCAGTTTGGATTTAAAGTATTTGGCCCGGTCATTCCTATTGCTGCCTTCTTCTACTTAGGTGACGCGGGATTCACGAGTATTATCGGAGACTTTTTACCAAAGGGTTCTCACGGAATTGTAAATGACCTTGGCGTAGCCATTTCTTCCGTTGTTCCTTTAAATGAACAGATTGCTGCTGTGACCGTCATGACCATCGGTGCGATTACCGGCTTAGATGGCTCCGGCTTTTCAGGAATTTCGCTTGTAGGATCCATTTCTCAACTATTTGCTACTGCAATTGGCAGCGGTACTGCTACGCTGACTGCTTTAGGGCAAGTTGCGGGCATCTGGGTTGGCGGCGGTACTCCACCATAAATAATATACATATAGTCTTTCTGCTTACTAAAAACAAAAAAGCACAGCGTGTATAAAACGTGCGCCAACACCTTTTATACCGTCCGCCTACTGAGGATAGGCAAACACTTGCTGTACTCTTAAATGTAGTTTAATACATTACAGGGTTCATTAGCAACGGTTTGCTATCACTGGTGAATCGTTGCTTTTTGTTTCTAAAAAGGAGACAGGACCCTATGAAGAAACGAATTGAAGTTATTGCAAGTTTAGAATCATTTAACAACCTTTCTACATTTACAGATCTTGAAGAAATGAACGAAACAGTTAGAACGTATAAAGATATGCTGAATAAGGCTATTAAGCGTACAGACGTACGCGCAAGACTTCTAGCCTTACTAGAGCTTTTAAAGCGCCACAGCTGTAAGCAGTTAGGTGTGAGCTACATGAATAAGAATACCATTGCAGCTAAGCTAGAAGTATCTTATAAAACTGTGCAGCGTTTAATGAAGAAACTTGAAGGTTTAAAGATGATTAAACAGGTGCCAATGAAACGCAGTAAAGACATGCTGCAGACATCCAATGCAATTATTATTGAGCCAATTGAAGAAATGTCCGACAAGGCACCTATTGAAAAGTCAAAGAAGTGTCCGCCCATTAAAACAACTAATCCTTCCTTAAAACAAAACATTAATAATAAACGTAATACAGCGTGCGCTTTAACTTCTAAAACTGCTAATTCTTTTTCTAAAGCAAATTTTGTACCTCATTGGGTACCAGAACAATTCACTGATCTAGTAAGCTGTTTTTATAATGAGTCCTCCACAATCTCAGAAATGTGGAAGGTTGTGAAGCAATGCAACCGTGTTATTAATCATATGACAGAAGAACGTGCATTCACTCCACAGCAAGAGTTAACTGTTGGATTAAAAGCTGTGAAAGAACTTGTGATGAAGGTTAAGCAAGAAGCGAAGATTGATAATCTGTTTGGATATTTTAATGGCATTGTAAATAATGTGATGGATAAGCTTTATTTTGATGGTGATTTTATGGGTTAGGCTCCATTAGAGTATAGTTTTGGTGGATTTCTGAACCCTTGATATAATAAACTATTGAATAAATAGAACTGTGTAAGGAGAGCTTATGATGGGTAGACAAGAATTAAAAATAGAAAAAGTCTATAAAACAAAGAAGAACCCCCGTAGCAGTAAGGTTCTCGGTGAGGCTTTATTTCTTGTTTATGCAGCTTTTCTTAATATTATCTCTTTAATAATTGTGTTATTTTAGTTGCGTTGAATTATCATTAAACCAACTTAGTTATTTAAAAATGATTATAATGTTCCTCCTCGTTTAGACATACTGTTTGATATAACAGGTGTTTGGATATAAAATATTTTTCATGCATTCCTAATATGAGCTGTAAAACACCATCTGTATTACTAGAATATAAAAAATGATTGTGTTGTTTTTTAATGTCTTTTATTGCAGTGTAGACTGTCTACATAAAAATTGTAGACAGTCTACACATTTTTTATTTTTTTGTGTATACTATAAAGTATAAGGTAACTTATTAGTAGAAGATAAAGGAAGTGGTATTAGTATGAACAGAGATATCATGGTTATAAATAAAGTAAGAAAATGGTTAAAAGAGTCAGGTAGAACGTACCAATCATTGGCGGAGGAAATTGGTGTGAGTAAATCTCTTATGGGGCATATACTTACAAATAAACGTCAATTTACACCGGAACGTATGATTGATGTGGCGAAGGCAATGGGTGTGACAATCCAAGATTTAATCTCTCCTGAACAAACGGAGGAAAAACCATATTCTTTTCAGTTACGTGGAAGTGCTGATTCACTGAATGCAAAAGAGGACATAAGAAAGATGATGTTTGCGATTGAAGATTATCTCCGAATTGAAAGAGCTAATTTTTCTAAAGAGGGTTAAATAAATGACAAAAAGACATTATCACTCTGGACTAACAGAAAGAGAAAGAGCTGAAAAGGTAGGCGAAGCTCACGCATATCAGGTTTTAAATGAACATTTCGGCTCAGATGTATTTATAGGTTCTAGTATAGAAATTAAACTACATGAACTTTCTCATGTGATTTATCGGGATGTTGATGATGAAAAATATCAAGGAGCAACCGTCACTTATACTACAGGTGAGGTTTTTGTTGTATTAAATACTCATTTGCCCTTACGTACCCGTTATTTTACAGCTACGCATGAATTATGGCATGTTCTAAAAATCAAAGACATGATTAATAATGAAATAGATGAAGAACGTGCGGCAGACCGTTTTGCGGCGGCTCTTATGATGCCAGAACCACTTGTACGCTCTTTATGGGACAACTTAGTTAAAGATATAGAACCTGAAAAAGCTGTCATTATGATTGCGGATATGTCATCTGCACCATATGAAGCCGTAGCACGTCGCGTTTTCGAATTGGATTTACCTAACGCTTCTGAACAAATGCAAAATTACAAAGAGCATGAATGGATTATATTTCGTCGAAGATTTAACCTTCCAGAAAGCCCTCTTGACCGTCCACTTCCATTTGTAAGCTTTGCAAAGTACGCAGAATCTATCGAAAATGAAATTGCGAAAGGTGAGCTAGATCACATCCAAGGCGCTACCAAGCTCGCCAATTCTTCTATTGAAAAAGCCAAAGAATTGCAAGCAAAAGCAATGGACAAAATGAGAGCTGCACCATCCGATGATGAGGAAGAAGAGGACAAAGGGTAATGAAAGAGGGGAAACGTTTAGGGAAAGTTTTTATTGATACAAATATCATCAATTATGCGATTGGTTTTCGAGATGCAGATATATTTGCTTGGATTAAAGAAATATATGAAACAATTTATATCCATCAGTCTGTATTGGACGAACTAGTTATAAATAAGCACATCGCTCAAAAGTACATAGACCAAAAAGATTGGCTTTTATTTAACCCTACAGACAATTTAACTCCTGAAGAGTTGGTGGTTTATAGCCTTTATGTAGATAGGGTTACGACAGGATTCGCAAATTTAGATAAAAAAAAGAAAAAAGAACGCAGACCTATTAAAAATACAACTAATATTGGCGAGATTGATTCCCTTGCGGGAGCATTGTATTTGTCAGCTAACCTTATATGTAGTAATGATTTCGATATTAAAGAAGTCATTGATGATGAACGATTAACTGTAAATATAACTACAGATGATGATTTCCAAGAAGTAGACGAAGAAGATATAGACCTAGATGAAGAATTAACAGAGGCGGATTTAGCACAGGCAGATACAGGTCTACAACAGCTTATTGTTCAAGATACACTTGAAGACCTTTGTTGTTATTCTGTGGCAATGGGGCTTGCTACTAAAAAGCTAGTTAGAACGTTTTTTAAAGTTTCACACCCTAATGACAAAAAAAGAAATTAGCACAAAAACTAAATAGATTAAACCAACGATTAGCAGAGCTTCCCTAATAAGCTGAATTCCTAGTTTAGATGACACCAACACGATATTTTGTGTTGGTGTCTTAATAAAAAAGCTCCTAAAAAGGACCTTCTACTTAACGTATTCTTTTTCTGATGCAAATACTGAAGAAAAATATAAAGAGGCGAAAAGTCCCCTAGTGGAATCTAATCTTAAGTAGCAATTCCAAATAGTTCATGGATGAGTTCCATTTAATTTTGGGCAGACTTGTCTCTTGAAATAAGTTGCTCTTTTTTATGGTATGTATGCATCGCTTCTACTCCAGAAATAATATATGTAGCTGTGCTAAAAGATTTTAATCCTAACATAGAGCGAAACTCATTTTTTAATAAACCGAGGATTCTATTCTACGGTGTTATTCAGATATTTGACTTGCCTTAATTGGATGCCTACAGGTACCTTTTTTTAATTCTTTAATTCTTCAATCGCCATAGTATAGGCTGGATTCTTGTCTACTGTAATCATACGGGACTTCGAAACATGACAAGACCGCAAAGCTTTCTAAAAAAAGCGCTTTTCAGCCTTTGTGTCTCTTGTTTTACTTAAATAAAAATCAATTGTATTCCCTTTAAAATCAACGGCACGGTAGAGGTACATCCACTTTCTTTTCACTTTCACATATGTCTCATCTACTCGTCAAGAATCATGGGTTGGCTTAAAATGACGCCTAACTAACTCATCTAATTCAGGATTGTATTGATGAACCTAATAATTTATTTAGTTACAGGATCAGGAGAAGAATTCTGCAAACTAATGCGTGCAAGAAGTTCACCGTGGTTTCTGTTAAGACTTCTCACTTTACCTTCAAATAGAGAATTATCGTAATCTAAAGGAAACCCCATCTTTTCTAGAGTGGCTTCATAATAACGAGGATTCTCTTTTTTGTAATACTTTAATGCATGGTTCACGTCTACGCAGATAATCATTGAACCGTGAAAATCAGACTCCATAAAGAAAAACATCCCAATAAAAAGTGCCATAAGGTCATTCTTTCCACGCCCTTTATTGTAATCTTTCTTTGTAATTCCAAATTCGTTATGTAAAGGCAAATAAAAAGGTAATTCTTCTTTTACCTTATGACTATATATTCTCCCACCGTGAGCAGCCCAATTTCGATATTTCCCGAAGATATCTAACATTTTCGCAAAGAATTGTTTGACCTCTTCATTAATTTCAAAGATAGGCATGCATAAACATCTGGAAATTAAAGATTCCTTGTCTTCTTTTTTAAATAATTTATATCACTAGCGTCGCATAAATTTTAACCGAATTTTCTGTTTTCTTATTTTTCCTTTTATAAAGAAAAACGAATACTCTTGAACAGAGGTAGTAAACATCCATTTTTTTACTATAACTGTTGACGAGTGTGACAGAGGCGGGAAACCCTTTATGGGACCGCTTTTCCTGCGATTTTTCGTAGCCATAAGTGAGCGGATTTCCATGGAGCTGCCTTCAGTAAACGACTAATTTGTAAGTACGTTCTCGAACTATTCGTGTTCAGTTGTGCCAGTACATGCAGGCAATAGACAATCATCGCGATGTACACCTGATTATGCACGCCTTGTTCGCTTTGTGCGTAGAACTTTTTAATAGTCAAGTGCTGCTTCAGCCATTTAAAAAATAGCTCGATTGCCCAGCGCGACTTATATAACTCAGCGATTTCGTCAGCGCTTAAATCAAATCGATTCGTGATCAGATGCAGTTCGTTTCCTTTTGAATCGAGCACTTTGATGAGGCGAAAAGCGTTTTCTGCACGGTTTTGTGGTGTACCAATCAAAACCATTTCATCTGAAAACACAAGCGAGTCTTCAGGCAGTTTAAATGGCTCGATTACACGCATGACAGCGTTTTTTCGTAAGCGTGACACAAAGACATACCCATCGTCTGTCATGCGGTCAAATCGTTCATAATCCAAGTAACCCCGGTCAAAGACGTACATGCATTCTTTGTCGTCAACGAGTACTTCCAGCTGACCACGATCATGTTCTTTCGCGTTTGTCAGCACCGCTTTATCTGGATAGGAACAGCCTTTTTCTGCGTAAACAAGACGTAAATGAAGCTTGATGCCCGACTTTGTTTTACGGAATTCAGCCCACTTATGGTTTTTCAAGTTCAATGGCAACGTACTCGAGTCGATAATTTTCAGTGGTGTTGTCGTTTCTCGGCGCTGCTCATAATGTGATTTCTCGTGAATTTGGGCAACTAAATCCAAAAATACCTGTTGGAACACTTCAGTCGGCACTTGATTTAATCGGCGTCCGAGCTGCGAAAAGCTAATCGCTTCTAAATGCGTCGCTTTTTGAAGGTCGTCAGAAAATAATGTCTCACTGACTGCACGCAGACTCTCGGTTTCATTGAGCTGAGCGAATACGAACAATTTCAAGAATGACGCAATGTGTAGCTTCTTTGTATAGTAATTTAATTGATAGCTTTCAACCAATTCCTCGAGTTTTGTGGAGAAAATCGGTGAAAACCATTGTTCAAATGATGTTTTTCGTGTAAACTTATCCATGCTTATTGTCCTTTATTTTGGATTTGGATGGTTTAGTACCGCCCAACCATTATAAAGGCTTTTTTATGCAAAGATAAAATTACTGAAAATTTAGATTTTTATAAAGCGTTGAATTATTTTAATGCGACACTAGTGAATTTATATATATAAATTATATTTCCAAAGGTTAAACCCTTAACTAAAATCCAAGGAGGAACATTACCATAACGAGTACGGTAATGTTTCATTGGATGCTGATCTTTAATACATATAGCTTTTAAATTTTCTAATAATACATCTCTTTGCATCCGACCATTCCTAGTTCGTTGTCCTAGTCTAAAGTTAGATGGACGAAGATAATCTTGTTGCTTATCTCCGTATTTGTCTGAAAGAATATAAGCAATGTTAGTTTGAAGTGTGCTTTCAATGTTCTCTAAAGCTGATAAAATCGAATTTCTTACTTCTACATCAAAGCGATAAAGGTTAATGATTTCATTAAAATTAACATTTTCTTTAAAACAATCATCTTCTGTAAGGCTTGTTTTTACTTTAAGGAAAATATCTTTATAACCATTAATGATAGAATAATAGCCATGCTTAGTTAATAGAAATTTGGCTCCTTCAATGTCATCAATAACTAACTTTCTACCTATTAAAATTTTAATCTGCTCGTCTAAAGTTCTAAAGGGCCTCTCCATGAAATCACCTATATTCGTTTTTTCTTTCAATTATACTACGGTATAATTTCATGATCAATAGTTATAATCTGATAACCAAAAGAAAAAAACCTCCTAATTCAAAATTAGAAGGTTTTCCCCTAGCTATAACTAGCCCAATTCATATATTATCATCATTATATCATGACTTTCCTTAATTGCAAGAGGGGAGATTTCTTTTTTATTCATATAATAATCTTAGATTTTAACACCGCCTGTAGTTTGGACTTTGTGTTAGGTCCATACACACCATCTACTTGTCCAGGTAAATGCATATTGTAGTGAATTTCCTTTCCCATTGTCATAAGAGGTAACAATAGAACAACAACTTCACTAATAAATATACTTAACGAAAAGATAATAAATTCTGTGAAATTCCATATTTTCTTATACTCCAACTTACTGTTTAATTTTTTCGAATTTTAAATACAATAATTAATAGAACAATCAAAACAATAATTACTAAAAAAAAATTGTTATAAATAAAATCTGCCATAGCTAATCACCTGCTTTTATTTTATAAAACTAGATGTTACAGATCCATTTGGCTTAATATTAACTGTCCAACGCGTATCATGGGTATTAGATGTTGGAGTATTAGCTGAAGTCATTGTGGCAGTTCCAACAGCTTGTGCTGGATTTCCTTTTGGCTTCGGAATTGTCGTTTTTTTGTTTGTATACTTACCATTAGTTATAGATATGTTATAATAGTTCCATTTTTTAATGGTTGCTGAAGTTTGATATCTATCTAGTCCTACGGTCCATTGCCCCTTAAGAGTTGCTTGGCTAATTGTATTTAACATTCGCTTATCTGTATAACCAATATTTACTTCCCTATAAAGAGAACTGAAAGTAGTGAATTGATTTGAATCTGGTTCGACATCTTCTACAGTTAATGTTCTCTCAACCACTATACCATCTTCAGTAACATATGTTGAGGTTGGATTTTCTATGCTAACAGGTTCCATATTTTCTTCAATTTCGCTTTCTACCTCTTCACTAAATAAAATTTCTAAATCACCTTCATCTGTAGAAACTTCGCTCGCATTAGCAGAAATACTTGATACAGCAAAGATAGCACCAAAAACTGACAAAAACATTAACATTTTAAAACGTTTCATAAAATCCCCTTTTCTATATTAGATTATAATGTTAATACAAGTAAACAATACAATATATTAGTTTATTTTACAATATTTATAGAAATAAATTCCTATTATTATATTTTTTCTACTATAACCAAATGTTCAACATCTTTTAAAATTAAATAAAGAGCATAAAAATATATTGTTAAAACAAAATAGATAATTAAAACTTTTTTATTGACCGTTTGATTTTAAAACAGCTTGTAATTTACTTTTCGTCCTCGGCCCATAAATTCCATCTATTTGTCCAAGTACATAAACGCTTTGAAAACGTCTTACTGCATCTTCTGTGTCATTACCATAGATGCCATCAACACCATTATTTTTTGCATTTTTATTTGGATAGAAGTGAACTGCAGCTAAAGCTGCTTGTAATTGACGTACAGATTCTCCCCGTGCGCACTTTTTAAGTACTCCTGAAGGTAATGGGTATCGATAAGTAGATTGTGGCTGTTTAAGAGTTCCTGGTTTCGGTGTGTAACAATACTGCGCTTGTCCGAGCTTAATTGTTTGACCAACTTTTAATTTAATTGGCGCTACACCAGGATTAGCAACAATTAAATCATCGACTGTAATTCCTGCCGGTCCATCTTTTTCAGCAATTGACCAAAATGTATCTCCTTCTTGAATTGTATATAAATCTGGTGGCGATGAAGGCTTTTGAGTTGCTCCAGGTGCAATTGTTTCTAAAATATCTTTAAATGCTTTGTTATAGTCATATACACAACATGCTTTCCAACTGTAACCTGGCATTTCATTGTGAGACTTATCATATTTACCGATGCCGTCTTTAATTAAGGTATTTCGCAAATCAGTAATAGATGCAATTGTTTCTTGGCTTAGTTTATCTGTACGGTAGTCTCCAATTACACAAATACCAAGACCAATTGTGTTGCTGTTCCCCACATGATAGCTTCGTTTGCTGATGTCCACACAATAATAAATAGCAGCTTTTCCATTGATGATTGTTTTTGGATCAATAATTAGGTGATATGCAATTTCTGGCCAGCCGTTTGTTCCAACGTGGAAGTTAGCAAAGGCAACAATGTTTGAGCCACCTGCAGATAACTTTGTTAAAGAATGGTGCCACACACGAGTTGTAATGGATTTAACCCCTTTCGCACGTTTATTGTAAGAACCTTTGCTTGGTAGTTTTCCTCGCTTATCAACCAATTGTGGTAACTGTTGAAATTTATAAGTCATTCTCTTTCTCCTCCTTGTTTTTAGGTATATAAAAAGCCACTGCAGAGACAGTGACTTATTGACCTTCTATTTGTTCACGAATATCTTTAATCTCATCTTGCATACCTGTCACACTTTGTTCAATACGTTGCAACGTATCTGTGGTACGCTCCACATGACTCATTAAACGATCTTCACGCTCTTTTGATTCCTTTGTAACCTTAAATAATAACCAAATAAATAATGCTGCAAATGGCCCATTTTGAAGAAGTGTATTCCAAACTTGCTCTTCAAACATAATTACCCCACCCTTTTATAAAAATAAAGAGAGGCAATAGCCCCTCTTTTTATTTGTTATCTATTAAACTACTGTTGTTTGTTTAATACGCATAATCCGCACAATTTGAGAAGCTTGTAACACAGCTTCACCAATAGCCACCATTCCACCACCAGCGCTATTAATGCTTTGTAAGACGTCTAGAGGGTTATAATTTTCTACATACACTTTGATAACCGTATTATCGTTTAACGTAATCTCAACATTCGCCTCTGGATTCTCTACTTTTGTCATAACGCGAACAACTGAATAACGTTGTGCAATAACGTCACCAATAATGACCATTGAATACTCTTGATTGTTTAATGTTTCGGCTAAAATTTGTGTGTTATACTCCTCGATAATCGTTTCAAAGTTTAATCCGTTAATCATTTTCACTTGTACTTCCATTGTTGCATTCCACCTTGATTAGGTCTTATGCAGTTTAACGTCATCAGCATAGTTATAGACGCATTCAAACACATTTATTTAGCGCTTGGATTGGCCATGTTGTTTTGTATTGTTACGATTATTTGTTTGCTGCTTTTTTAACTGATCTTTGAATTTATTTGTTTCTTTCACTTGATTCTGGTGACGCTCTTCTGCAGCTTTTACTTCTTGATCTAGTTGGATAACAGTTCCTTCTAGCTGTCGAGAGTACGCTTTGTACTTCATTAACTCTGTATTCAAGCGAAACTGTTCTTCTTGGTATTGCTGAATGATTAAATCAGAATTAACTTGTACCGCTTGTGTTTGATTTGTTTGGTTTTGTTCCATGATTAAATTCCACCTTTTTTCGTTTATGGGTATAAAAAAGAGCCCCTACAAGGGACTCCTTTATGCTGCAGAAACAGCTTTTTTTAATGCGTCAATTTCTTGGATTAAGACACCTAACACATCGTGTATATCGTTTTTCTCTTTTTCTAATCGTTCAATTTCCTCTTGCTGTTCTTGGTTTTGTTTCCACACAAGAGCCAGTGTTGTATACAAATCAATGTTGTTTTCAAACTTCATAAGAGCAGGTGTCATTTCCGTGATGAACCCTATTTTCTTATCAAAGTAATTACCACCAACGACATCAGAAATAGTGTGGTATTCATGTACGTCCACATCTTTTAACAAAGAGGTTGCTTTGAAATCTACTTCTCGAATATTCGTCTTTGAAAGAGACGTTGAACGTGTACCCACTGTTTGCACAATAATTGGTCGGTAATCTGGACTACTACTATCAATGTTAAAACTTGTATTTCTAAGTACGTGCACACTACCCGAACCACTCGGACGCAAATAAATATGCTGTGTAGAGCCTGTGTTTTCAGTAGCTGCTGTGACAGCTATATAGCCTGTTGTAGACTCTAAATTACCATTCACAATGCTGACATACTTTCCAATCGCTCGGAACTCATTCGCAGCAAAATCAGCATAATCCGTATTGGCTGCATTACGAGCATATACAGCCGTTCGGTCTTTTAAAAAGACAAGCTGCGCTCTGGCCCCTTGAACAGCAGGGTTAGAATCAGAGTCTTGTGTTTTCTGAATACGAATAAATGGATCTGACCCCTGCCAGAAGATATGCTGGCCTGAGTTGTTAATCGAGTAATAATGTCCAGCTGATTGTTTTAGACGGAATGAACCGTCATATAAATCAATACCAGCACCACCACTGCCAATATTAATAACACTCCCACTCAAGGTATCAAAGGTAGACGCTCGGATGATAACACTTCGTAGTTCTCCAGCTGTTACAACCCCTAAGTTAGCAGAAATTGAAGAAAGATTATTAACGTTTAATTTTTCGGCTGAGATTGTACCGTTAACCACCATTTTTCCAGTGTGTTTGCGAATGATTTTTATATTTTGAATCATATAGCCTGTATCTCCACCACTGGAGGGTTGGTCAATTTGAAAGTATGGTTTCCCTTGAAATGTCGTGGAATCCGTTACTTTATGATGCCATGCCACAGAAGTCCATTGCTGATAAGGAGCAGGTGTTTCCCATGAATTCATTCGCCATGGACTGGAAGTATTACTCCCATCGGGTTTTCCTTCCCAAAAACCAGCTTGCAAGCTTCTACTACCTTTATATCGATACACATCTGCTGTAATTAAAAACTCATCACCAGCTATCATGTGTATAGGTATATCATGAGCAATGTGGTCACGACTACTAAGAGGAATGGAATAATAGTTATGTGTATCATTCATAATAGCTGGCAAACCAAAACTGCCGATTTTAGGATCTAAGTTCTGATTAGGCCACAAATTCGTAAAATCTCCAACAGCAATTTGACGTACAGTAATTGTATTAGTTTCAATCTTTCCACCATTTATCGTGGTTTTACCACTTACTCGCCAATCGTTCACTGTACTAACAGCTGAACTGGCATAATTCTTAGCATTTGCTTCTGCATTACTAGCTTTTGTGGATGCATCACTTGCAGCTGCAGCAATTGCACTATTTCTAGCAGCATCCGCTTTCGTTTGCGCTCCGCTTGTGGTTTCTTTCGCATCCCAGATACTTGCTTTTGAGTCAAGCGTAGACTTAGCTGTTGTTCCAGCAGTAATTTTACTTTGGACATCACTATTAAACGTGCTGAACGTCACTAATCCGGTTAAATTTAAATTTTGAGCAATTAAATCTAAAGCCGAAGATGTCTGAACTAATTTAGAGGCAATGGTATTGCCATTAAAATCAGTTGTAGAAACCTTTTGAGCGATTAAACCAGCTTGTTGTGTGATAGTTGATTCTGCTGTCGATACCCTTGCACTTACGCTATTGATTTGTGCATCTATATCTTCTGGAGCTGGTGTCCAGTCTGTCGGTCTACTTCCTTTTTCTATCTTAGCCTCTTTATATTGAACAGTATTTGATGGGTTTGACCCAGAACTATGCCTAATTGAGTATTGAATATAAGAAATATCGTCTCGATTAGGTATTGTTAGGGTTACTATTGAATAACCCTCTGAGCCAGCTGCAATAACATTGCCTCGATATTGATTGTATGTTCCATTTGTATATCTTATATGAATCATAATGGATGCTTCATATTTACCTGGTTTTAAATAGATTCTCCCCGTTATTACGTCACCTTTTGACCAGTGTAGTAGCTGATCAGTAAAGTAATAGTCCCATCCACCAAAGGTTGCTGTTTTAAATTCATTTGAAGTCCCTTTGACAATGTTACGACCACCAATAGAAAGACTCTCAAATTCGGTTTTCGTTACTCTCGAAGCAATTTCATTGGCTTGTTGAGTAATTAAACTCTCTGCACTTGTAAGCCTTGTATTTACTGTGTTGATTTTTCCGTCTGTGTAACTTTTGGCATTTGCTTCGGCTGTACTAGCTTTTGTATTCGCATGATTTTTGGCGTTTGTTTCTGCCGTGTTTGCCTTTGTTTGAGCGCTACTGTCAGCATACGATTTCGTATTTGTAATTTCTTGTGTGAATGTAGATGATGTTACACGTTGAGCAATAGCTGCAGCTTGCTGGCTAATCGTGCTCTCTGCTGTATCCAGGCGACCACTTACAGTATCTAATTCACTCTTTTTTGCAAGACTCTTAATCTCAGTAGCTGTTTGGCTGATAGTTGTTTCTGCTGTCGAGATACGTCCATCTAAGCCATTAATCTTTTCGTCAACATCTTCTGGAGCTTCTGTCCAGCTAGTGTTTTTATTTCCATATTCCGCTTTAATTTCTCGGTAAAATACTGTTCCATTTTTAAATAAAGACAATCTTACTCTACCGTAAACAACAGAGCTATTTTGGACTTTATGAACATATACAACCCTAACCCATTCATTGTTAGGCAATGAAGTAATATTCATATCAGTTAGCGAAACATCTTTATATTCAACACGGTTTCTATTAATATCTAATAACTCGAATATAAAAGGCTTCTTTTCATCATATTGATTAAAGTCATTAACCTTTATATCCATTGATACTGTAATAGTATCACCCTTCTTCGCAAGGAAAGTGTTTGCATAAGCTGACTTTATAGAGATTGTTGAAAGTCCCGAAGCAGTAACTTTTGCTATCTTACTTAAAGGCTTATCTGCCTCAGCGCTCACAATAGAAAACCCGCCACTTACACCTGTCCAATTATCCCAACCTTTGTTAAAAGTCGAGTTTAAGACCAGGTTACGTACACCAATCGAAAGAGCATTAAATTGATCTTGTGTCACTCTTGAAGCAATTTCATTAGCGTGTACGGTTAATTGAGCTTGGTGACTAGAAACTTGATTTGACAATGTGTTAAAGTCGGTTTGTTTCGCTCGTAACGCAATTTGTTCATATGCTAAGTCGATTTCCGTCTGAAGATTTGTAATGGACTGCAAAGCGTTTGAAACGTTCTGATTGGTTGTAGTTAAAGCTGTCTTTTCTGCTTTTAGGTTGATATTGCTTTCTGCCTGTGTAATACGTGTACCATAGCTCTCAACTGTTCCTTTTAGGTTGTTAAATGTTTCTTTTTCTACCATGAGCTCAATTTTTCCATCTTGCAACACGATAGCTTGTTCAGCTGATGTTACACGTTGGGACACAGTATCTAAAGCCTGTTGCTTTGCACGTAACCCAATCTCTTTTTCATTAACTGTTAACCGGTTTTCACTACTGTCTAAACGCTGCACAATACCCGTTTTGTCTGTTTCATAAGTGGTCTTTAATACACGGCTATTCAATGCGTTGTCAACTTCTGTTTTGGTATAAACGGTTCCTGCATTTACTTTTGAAGAAAGTTGACCGTTCACATACTCTAAACCAGCTTTTCCATTTAGTGAACTCATAATCTCTTGGACTGTTGAAGAGTAATTTTCATTTGGTACCTTATTGGCTAGATCCGCAATGATTTCTTGAACCTTTTGCTCGTATTCTTCTTTTAGGACTGCACCCATTTCATCTGCATTTGTTGGACCAAGTGCACGCCATTCTGTGCCATTCCACATGTACATGGGTTGTAATGGATCACTTGTATCCACCCATAAGTCTCCGTATAGAGGATTAACAGGTTCAGTCGGTTGCCTTTTAATCACACGTTCTCGGTTAAATACGTCTTGTTGAACCTGTTCAATGGTTTCTCCAATTTCAACCACTTTACCATCCGTGTACTCTTTTGCTTCATCACGACTGTTATCTGCTTTCTCTTGAGCACCTTGAGGCGTTTCAGCACCGACCTCACTGGCTTCTGTTGGCGTGACTTTGCGCCATTGCACCCCATCCCATGTATGCAACACATGAACTGGTCGTGAGGTATCCACCCAGAGAACGTTGTAAGCCCCCTGTGGAGGCGTTGGTTGTTTGATAATACGTATACGCATATTCTTCTTAAAATCATCAAATTCGGCTAATACGTCACGCTCAGTGTATTCGATGAATTCACCAAGAACATGCTCTTTTTCAGATGGATCTAGTAAATCACGTTCAACAGATATCGTACGTGCTTCCATATACAAAGGGGGCTTATAGTGAAGGTCTTTAATACGGACCGTATCACCAAAGCGAAATTGCTCATGTTCATAACCAGGAATAGACTCTAAATCACCTTGTGAAATCTCATATTCTACAACACTATTAATGCGTTTTTTTAAAGCAGTTTCACCGAGCGATTTGAGCCGTTCAACCGTCATATCTTGGTCAGAAGACTCCGGCTCATAAATGTCCCATAGATGCTGGTTATTACGCCCCCAGCGTTGCCGTGCTTCTTCATCTTCGACAGTCGTCGTTATACGCGTACCGTCTTCTTTTTCTGGCCCAAGACATAAAAGTGCTGTGACAATCTCATCTGACTTTTCTTTTCGAACTAGCCCTAGTAGGTCTTTACCGAAGACAATTTCTTTCCCTTTAAAACGCCCAACACGAGTCACTAAATCAACAACACGACGAACAATGCGGTTGCCACTAATTTCAACACGAAACACAAGCTCTAAACCAAACTCTGAGGCAAGTTGTTGTAAAGCTAGATAAGGATTAATGTGCTTATCAAAGACAACCTTCCGCACACCAGCATGCTCAATAACCCCGGGCTCCCATTCTGTGCCGGCTAATACATACGAGGTAGCTGTCGCTGCTGTTTGGCCCGTTAAGGTAATAGGTGCAATGGCTTTGGCTTTCTTTAAATCTAAATAAGAGGCGGTTGCTGTAACTTCTAGTACATCACCGTCTTTTTCTGCAGCATCAATAATAAACTCTCGATATTGGCCGTCCTCATCCTCAATGACAGCTCTGTTGCGCTGCAGGATAAAAGCTGCCTTTTCATCAATAGCTGGCCAGGAAAAGGTGAGAACTTCTTCTAAATTACTGTTTCTTGTGTGTGTAGCTGCTTCTAAGCCATAACTTAAAAAGGCAACGATATGATCTGATTGGCTGTTTAACACATGAATCATCTAAATCGCTCCCTCCACATGGCTTTTGTTGGTAGTGCTGGACTTGTCACAATGACATTATCACCGCGTTCAAGGTGGAAAAACTCACCGCCAAACGCTTTTAAATCCATACGTGACTCGCCATTAATTAAAATGTTTTCACTTTGATGATCAAAGGTTACAACATCACCAGCACGCACAACATACGGAATTTGATTTTCCGTTAACGAATTCATTTTATAGACTCGAACATCATCCGCACGCAAAGAAGGCACCTTTCGGGTGCCGTATTGTGCAATATAAATGCCAATTTGGGTTGGTTGTCGTAAAAACTGGTTTTCACGATCATGAAACAATTCAAATGCACGAGCTGTGTGTTGACCTGTCTCTTTATTAATTTTAGCTACATAGCCTGTCCATCGTTCTCCTACTTTTTCAATTCGAAGCATACCGTAGAAGTTCCAAAAAGTGCTCTCTTGTTCACCATGTGTACTAATGACATCTTTAAAGCCAATGTCACCGCCACCTAGTCGAACATTCGCATAAATGCGCTTCCCTGCGGAATCAACATCTTTTATAGTGACTGAACAAACAGGAAGGTTGTTGTTATCTAAGAGATACACTTCAACCTTCCCAAACTTGTCCTCTCCTGTATTTAATAGCTCAAGTATTGCCTCTAATCGAAAGTCCGTTAAGGTTTGGCCTAATGTCTTTTTATAAAAAGGCCCATGCCAGCCCTCTGACATAGTTCCGAAGTTTTCAGCGATAAATCGATAACCGTCTGATTTCATGTCACCCGTAGCTCGTCCATCGATATTAACTGACCCTTCTGTTTTGGCCCAACCAAGTGCTGTGGTTAACTTATCATTTAAAATCAGTTCTTCACGAGCTGCAGCATACTCTTCAAGATTCACAATCCGACCAATACGATTAATTTGATCACCATTTGAAATATCAATATGTGTATAGTCATTGTCAACTTGTATCTCAAAGATAGGCTTTACTTTGACTGTCCCTTTATTTAAAGGTGTAACAAGTGACATACCTTCAGAAATGATGGAATGCTGATATTTAGAAACACTTGAGTATTTATAAGGATCTGGACAAATAAAATTCAGCGTTCCCATCCCTAGCTTTACGATTTCCTCAAAATCAATACTTTGGTCAACGTAAGCGTAATAAATACGGTCTGGTTCATCGTCAAAAATCAAAGGACATGGCTCATCCGTCACAAGCCATGCGGCTAAGTCCTCTTTGATTTTTTGCAAGTCTGCTAAATCTACTCCTTTAATGACAATAGGAACAGCTAGTGGTCTAGGTTCGACATCGGTGCTTTTAGGAAGTGCACCTGGTCGATTCGGAACTGTTAATAAATTTCGTTTCAGAGGCGCCCAAGCCGGACGCTCCCTTCCTTTCAATACCTTTAGATAGGGTTTACGTTCACCATTAAACATCATTCCTATACAAATCACCCCTTAAATCGTCTCTTGATGTCTTTGTGTTCATCCTGGAGTTTTGTTACGTCTTTAAAAATGGCTTTGGCTACTTCTTTATTATTTAATAGAACTGAGATAATTGGATCTTTCATTGCGATAGCTTTTAGAATCTCACTTTGTTCTTCCAAAACAGCTAAAATCTTTTGAATGAACGGATGGTCTGTTAATTGCTGATAGTTGCTTGTTTGAGCGTTATTTGATGGTGCAGAAGATTGTTGCTCAAGCTTTTTCCCAACTAACGCAAGTAACTTCATGGCATCTGTTTTTTGACTTTGGTTTGTCGATTGCACAAAGTCTTGAATGTTCGACCATACTTTTGTACCTGCAGGTAAGTTATTAAAAACAGTTGGTACATCGGGACTAAGGCCTAAACGTCCATCTGGAAGCAAGAATGGTTCATACTCCCACCCATCGCCCAACATTGCACTTCCACCAACATGAAAATTTGTGCCGTTTTTGTATTTGCGTTTTCCCCTAGGTCCCCAGCCTCGTTTTCCATAAGGAAGGTCCGTTCTCCAACGTGTATTATTGAAAAATGCTAAGAGTTGGTCATATCCGCTATAGATATTCCCATGTCCTTTCATCTTGTAAGCATTAAAGGTTTGTGGAATGTGCTGCAGTAATCCACGAGCTGGGTTTCCGTTGGCTGTGTTAATATCCCATACAGCCGATGATTGAACAATCTTCTCGTTACCACCGGACTCCCTGTGAATCTGAGCAATAATACCTTGTACCTCTTTTTCGGATACAGATTCATTCATTCGTGCTGCAGCTGCTAAAATAGCCGGTCGCCATGCTTTTGCTCCCTTACCACTAGGACTGGCTCCGCCACCAAATGGATTTAAGTCTTTCATTTTCTTCTTGATATAATCCACAAAGTCACTTTTAACCTTCTTCACTGATCCGCCAATGACATCATTAAATGCTCCACCGATGTTTGGTAACTTTGGAATAAACTTTGCGAATACCTGTTTCATCAATTCTTTTGGATTATCAAGGTATGACCATACATCAAGCGCTACATCTTTCACCTTTTGAGCACCAGCTTGAGCCGTATCAACGGCTTTGTCTTTCAATTTACCAGCACCAGCTGAAAGTTGTTGTCCCTTCTTCTTAAACCACTTTCCAACTGTACCTCCAGAATATTGAGGTATCGTACCTTCATCCATCAACTGTTTTGTTTGTGGTCCAGAAAAGACGTGTGTACCTTTAGGTAAGTTCATTAAGGTATCTCGGTCTGGAGACAGCCCCATATAGCCACTAGGTGTCACAAATAATTCTTTCATTTTCCCATCACCTAGTACCGCAAGTCCTCCGGGGTGCCCATTTGTCCCTTTGGCATATTGCGGAATCGGCCAAAGAGGAAGCTCCTTCACATTAATTTTCTTTAAAACCCAGTTCACACCACCAATGGCTCCATTGACGCCTTCGCCAAGCGTTTCGGCCATTTTGTTTTTCAGTGAAGTAATGCCACTGACGACTTTTCCAGCCATCGACTTGATTCCATCACCAATTTTTCCAGGAAGAGCTTTTGCTCCATCAACAATATCCGTAAATACTTTGGATACTGATGTTTTCATATTGGTCATGATAGTACCGACACTGGATTTCATACTATTAAATCCATTAACAGCGAAGTTTTTCACGTTCGATACGCCTGTTGAAAAAATCGTTTTTACGTTTGTCCATAAGCCCGAAAAGACATTTTTAAAGCTGGATGCAAACACTTTTCCAAAAGAAAGGATTTTCCCAAACATGTTTAGTTGAATGAAGTTCCAAATAAATTGAATGGCTCCAGAGAAAATCTGTTTCAGTCCTTCCCACATTTTTCGGAAATCGCCAGTGAAAAGACCCGAAAAAACTTTGACTAGGCCCATCAAGACATTTAGTGAACCGGAAATAACTCCTTGGATATTCCCCCAAACAGATTTGATGATTCCAAGTATAAATGGCATGATAAACTGGATGACAGAAGAAATCCCTTGAAAGATTTTTGACGCCATCATTCCTACATTCGAGAGTGCTTGAATAATTGTCGAAGAGTTGTCCTGCCAAAATTGCTTAATCACCGAAAACTGTTCAAGAAAAAACTGTTTTACCGACTCAATAGCTGGCGCTAGAAAACTTAGCACATTTTGGCCAAACTCTTGTAATTTGGATCCTAGTGATGTAACACCATTCCTAAAGGTCTCTGAGTTTTTATAGAGTCCGATAAATCCGGTGGCAAGTAGCGTGATTATTCCAATTGTGAGACCTACTGGTCCTGTTAAGGCGGTAAAACCTAACCGTAACCATTTTAAGAGACCACCAGCTTTTGAGATATTACTTATGACAGGAGCCATCCCCGATACAATGTTGCTCAGCATCATCGTAAACATGCCACCAAATGTGATAACAGGCCCCATAACAGCAGCTATTCCTGCAAATGCAAGAATGGTATTTTGCGTGCTACTATCTAAGCTGTTAAATTTATCGACAACACCTGTAATGCCTTGTGTGATTTCTGTCGCAATTGGAGTGAGCGTCGTCCCTAGCTCAGCAATGGACTGCTGGAACTGCATAGAAGCTTGTCGTGACTCCACCAATCCTTCGTTGTTTTTTCGGAACTCTTCATTCAAACCACCAAGCCCTGTATCAGCTAGCGTTTTTAACACATACTGCTCTTCTGTTCCGTTTTTAATGGCATCCGTTAAACCAGCGTTAAACGTATCAAGGTTAATGCCAGAACGCTCAAGCAACTCCGCAAAAGGCCCAATTGCTGCACCGGTTGCTAATGTTTCTTGTAACCCATCAGCTAATCCCTCAAATTTAAGTGTTTCAGAGAATTTAATGGAAGCACCAGATAATAAATCAACAGCTTGTGAAAGGCCTTGTTCACTAAACGGTGTCGCCATTAAGTTCGAAAGACCTTCTACATTCGCATTCACATCTGGTGCAATGGCATTGATTTTCTCTAACTCTTTCCGCATGACATCCACATTAAACCCTGAACTAAAGGCATTCGCATCTAATTTAGCCAAATCCCCACGCAGTTCTTCTGTTCCTTTCGTAACAGCTGCAAACGCACCAAGTACAGGAGCAGTAATGCTCATACTCATAGATTGACCAATGTCTGTTAAACTTCTACCAAATCCGTTCAGCTTTTCTCCTGCTTTTTCTGTTTCTTGACCGAACTTAGCCCAATTGCTTGTTGCCAGTCGCTGTTCTTCTTTTAAGTCAAATAAGCCTGCTTCGGCACGGGTAACAGAGCGTTGTAAGTTGTTTAAAGAGGCAGCTTGGTTGTTATAGGTTCGTGCTGCAGCTTCGGCTTGTTTAGAACCCTCTCCATGCTCTTGAACCATCTTTTCATATTCAACTTTCGCCTGTTGGACAACACGTTTATGCACTTCTAGTTTTTTATTAAGACCTTGGACACGCGTTTCATATTTTTCAATCGACTTATCACCACGATCAAACGCGGAAAGGTTGGCCTTCATTTCGCTATCTACGGTTTTTAGTTTGTCTTTTAAACCAGTTAATCCTCGCTCAAGTTGTAAGGTGTCTAAATTCAGTCCTATCGCAAGACCTTCAACTCTTTCCATTGTTCACCCTCCCTTCATAAAGCCAATAAAAAAAGACTCTCTAAACATAGAAAGTCTTCATGGCATGAACTGTTTTATAGATAAGGTTAGATTAATTCGAAGAAAGAGTTTCCTCGTTGCGGCTTGTTTTGTTCTTCCAATAGGTCTAACACAAAGTGATAAGGCATATTTAATACTTCGTTGATGTCTTTTCCTTCTTTCATGAGGGAACGGACTAATTTATCTAAGTAATCCTTTTGCTTTTCCAATGTGAAATCTTCATCACTCAGTTCTTCTTCGCCAAAAACTTTTTTGTTTCATCTGTTTGTTGACCTCGTGCAATGAACGCAATTTGAGCTTGAAGTGTTTCAACAGCTTGTGGTGCATGTAAACCGTCAATCAGATTTTGTTTCGTGAATTTCCCTTTATACACTTCATTTGCGACAAAATCTACAAGTTTATCAATCAATTCTTTTTCATTATCGGCTTTCACTTTTTGCATCTCAGCAGCTAAATCCATTGCTTGATAGACTACCGATAACGGAATAAATGGTGGTGTCAGAAAGGTTTCTGTGATAATTTCTCCTTCTTTCACATCGGTTACAAGCTCAATTGTATTTCGTTTTAAATTTGCCATTGTGTATCCATCCTTTACGTTTTTATTTTTTATATAAAAAAGAGAATAGCTTTGACTATTCTCCAATGACTTTAATAACGGGTTGTCCTAACTTATTGCTCGTAGAAGCTAACTCATTCAATCGTTCTTCACTTACTTTTTTATTTAGAGGCTTTGGGTAACGGTCTCCTCTTTGATAAACTTTCCCGTTATCTTGAACATCTTTGAACTTTTGTACGACTTCATACTTTACTTTGCTCATCATCAATTCCTCCCTTATACTTCAGGTGTTGCATCTGGATGAGGTTTACCAAAGATTAAATTGAATAAGAAATCTCTGTTCGTTGTTGACCCTTTCGCATCATAAAAAACAAACATTGTTCCTTCATCTTCATCCTCGATGCCATCTACTTTTCTTGGCATGAATTCGCCATTTACTTCATCTTTTGAAAACTCAATAGATCCATCTTCTTTTGACTTACCAGAAATAGAAGACATCGTGAAGAGCCCCTTTGCAAACCCTAACCATTCTGTCCCACCATCCTCAGCTGTTCGAGCGAACGCACAAGCCACGTGAGGCGGTGTCATATTCGGTGTATAAGCTACACCACTTCCAACCTTCTTTAACCCCAAGATTTTTATTTTATCCTCCATTGGCACTTTATGAAAGGACGTCACAACAGAAATAGGCCCATTAGCCACTGCCAATTCGGCTGTTTTATTATCTCCAGAGGCTCTTGTAATTTCTTGTGGCGTATCAACTGAAATCTCTTGAGCGAATTCAATTCGTTCGGGTGAAGTTTCTACAATTCCTGTTTCATCTTCATTTAATACACCGTAATGAAACTCTGTTAAACCAGTGAATGATTTATAATTCTTTTTTGTAACCATTTATTCCACTCCTTTTATATCTCAACAATGTATTCTTTGCCTATATAGCGTCTGGCATCGCGAAAAATGGCTGTTTCTGGTTCATATTCATCTATCCCATCTCCATATGGAGAAAAACCGACTACCTCTGTCATAATGATTCGTACTTCTTTTGCTACACGCTGTGTATCCTCTAAAGATTGTGACCAGACCTCAATTTGATAGAAATATTCATCAGTCATCGGCTTATTATCCGCATAATCACCGGGACGCGGTGTTGCTAATGGATCAATGACAATATATACACCCTCCATGTTGTCAGTGGGTGGATACTCATAAAACTTAATACGATTCTCAACCTTTTGCTGAATAAGAGGACTTGTTAGCAATGCATCGTATAGTTGATAAAGCACTACAATCCTCTCCTTACTGCATTGAGTAGCGCTGCTTGATACGCTTTTTCAGCATTGCGTAATGCTCTGGCAATAGCTCCTTTACCTTTTGGGTTAGGATTTTTAACCGTTCCCCACTCATTTAAGTGGATAATACGATACCTTCCTTTTGGGCCACGCCAATGAACTTTAATCGTTCGTGCACCCGCAATCGTCATTGGCTTCGATATGGTAATCTCTTCGATGGAGCCTCCTGTATCTTTAAACAATTCAAACTGCAGCTTTAACTCACGAACAAAGGCTTTGGCTCCTTCTTTTAATGCCTGGTCACTGATACGTTGGACAGCTGCCGGTCCATATTTTTTCTCTAAGGTACTTAATAGCTGGTTAAGGCCTGTAACCTTCACACTCATACATTTGCCACTCCTGCGACAATATCAATAAACCGCCTATCTTGAAGGTTGGGTTGTACACTTTTAATGTTGTATTTGATATTTTGATAATCGATTTCGTCAATCGCAATATAGTGCAAATTAGATGGACGGTATTCAGTCAATGGATCTCGAATGGTAATGGTGACATCTGATAATGTACCGTTTGCTTTGGCCATTTCTAAGTCTTTTAGCCATACACGGTCGACTTTTCCAAATGTACGAAAGACCTCTTCATCCTTTGACTCTCCTGGTAGTGGGCCAACATTCGGTTTATTTCTATAAAAAAGAATAGGTGTCCGTAACTCTCCGTTATGAAGACGTGGTGGCTTGTATTTAAACTCACGCATTCTCTTCACCATCTTCCAATGTCATTGTTTCTAGCACCTTATCAACACTTAAACTATTAATCTCGGTTAAGAAATTATCGTTAAAGTATTCTAAAGCATCATTGTAAACGTAACGAGAGCGCTCAAATACAAGCTCCTTAAACTCTTCGTCTTGTTCAATATCATAATCACCACAAACTCTTTTTAAAGCTGTAACGGAAGCAGAAAGGATGCGCGTTAAATTCGCATCCTCATGATTCCCTAGTCGATTTCGTTCTTTAAATTCCATTAGAATTTCATTTGTGATGGCCAATTACATCACCTCATACCTTATACAGCTGGTGTCGTATCGAATGAAATATTAAGATCATACACCAATGCTGTTTTGTTATCTTTCGGCTTTCCGTTTGCAAATTGCTTAATTGTGTACAAGGTTGCATCTTCAATGGCTAACGTTTGGTCGAACTTTTTAAGTTTATATCCACCAGCAATAGCTGCTAAGTATTCACCTTTCACAAAGAATACCGCTTTACCAACCGGTACCTCTTCTGACTCAACGACTTGAATGTTATACGGTAAAGCCATTACCCACTGACCATTAGCAGTTTGAATGGTATTTCGTGCTTGTACACCAATTGCATCAATTGGATTGACAACCATTACAATTTTGTTTAATACTTTTCGAGCTTTTCCTTTTGCATTTGTGGAAAGAGCTTTTACCACTTCATACAGCTCGCCAGCTACTGTTTCGCCATATTGAGAAGGAGCAAACGTTAATGTTCCAGAAGATTCTTTCGTTGTAATGGCACCCGTAGTAGGGTCAACATTTTTCATTAATCCTACTGGTTGACTAACAACAGCTCCACCGCCATTTACAAAACCGAACTCTAAACCTACTGTGTACGATTCAATTAAAACCGTACGAACAAAACGTTCCACCCAAACTGGCCCCAACTCTAACATATCGTTTGGAATAGCAGCAAAAGCTGTTAATTTAAGTTGACCAATAGATTCTTCTCTAAATGCTGCATTGACTTGCCCACGGATATCTCCAAACAACTCGCCCCAAGCATAAGCTTTTGTTGCATCTGAATAAATGAACTTTGTAACAGCTCCTAAGTCTTGTAGTCCAAGCGCACCAAGTAAAGGGTGTTCCGTTACTAGTTCTTCAAAAATACGCTCTTGTGTTGTTTCTGGAAGAATAGAATCATCTTTGAATCCGCCGTCTTGCACAACTGCATTAAAAAACTTTGTTTCCTCGGATGTTAAAACATTTTGGCCACGTTGTTGTAAAATTGAACGATCTAGCATTTCGCTATTTACTTGCTTACTGATATTTGATGCTACTTCTTGCTGCAGCGCATCAAAATAGTTTTGAAACGCTTCTGTTTGTTCTTGCTCTGTGCTATTTTCACTTGAAAGAGCAGCTGTTAACTTCGTCTTTGCATTTTGAAGAGCTTCGGATTTATTCGTAAATTTAATTGTCATTGGTGATTCCTCCATTTTTATAAATTTAAAAAGAGCTTACTCAATTTCCTCTGGTTAACAGGTGGAAGAGTAGGCTCTTTCGGTTCATTTCTTTTATTAAGCTGTAAATCATTTAGGATTTCTGCCTTTAAATCAGCAAGTGATGCTTGTAAATCCTCTTTTGTAATCCCTTGTCCTTTTTTCATATTGCCTTTTCGAAACCCCTCAATGACTTGTTGAGGAATCATTGCCGTGACAGCACTTGAAGCTGTTGCTTTAAATGTCTGATTCGTGAACATAATTTCATCAACAAAACCATGCTCTAATGCTTCTTGTGCACCCATCCATGTTTCTTTGGCCATCATGTCTAATAGCTCCTGCTCCTCTTTACCTGTTTTCAACACATACGCATTTACAATGGCTCTATCTGTGATTTTTAGCATTTCAGAAGCTTTATCCATTGAGCGATGATCACCACGGTTCCCCATAGACGCATTGTGAATCATAATTTGAGCTGTTGGTGAAATTAACACTTTATCTCCTGCAGTTCCAATGAAAGAAGCTGCGCTTGCAGCTAAACCAACAATATGTGTCTCTACATATCCTGGATAGTTTTTAAGAGCTGTATAGATTTCTGAACCGTCATCTACATAACCGCCTGGGCTGTTAATAGATACAATAATATCTTCTCCATTTGCATTTTCCAACTGCTCGATAATCATACGCGGGCTTGTAGCGTCCATTTCAAACCACTCATAAATCCAAGCTTCATCGTTAGAAATAATTGGCCCTTTAATATCAATGTTCATTGTCATTTTGTTTCTCACCTCCTTCATCGTGACTCATTTCAGCATAGTTCTTCGTAATATAATGCTTGTCCAGCTTCGGATCATCGGAAGGGTCATAACCTACCTCCTGACGAATTTCATTTCCTGTAAATGCACTAGAAGAAATAAGCTTATCAATACTTGTAGCAAGGTCGAAGATGCTTTGATAAGAAATGCATTTAATATCAATCTTTTGCCCAGCTAGATATTCGTCTTTCTCAAAAAACTTCACATTTGCTTCATCCGCTAGTTTTTTTAATAAAGGTTTAACGGTAAAAAGCATATAATTTTTTGTTTGCTTCTCCACATCTGCCATCTCTCCATACACCAGGCTTGTTGGAATCCCTAACGCCATTGCTACTTGATTGAAAAAACCATTTGTGACTTTATTAATTTCATCAACACTTTGGCCGGTTTTTCCTCCATTCGACTTTTCCTCATACTTAAATCCTGGTTGTTGAGGAATAATAGCTACATCTTTTTCACCAACTGCTTTATACATGTTGTCGATGAATTCTTGTAGCTTTGCTTGATGCTGTGGACTCTTGGCAGCCAACATATCCATATCTACTGTACCGCGGATTTGATTTTTGTGTTTTTGAGAATTTAAGATTCTCCCAAATAAATCTCCGTAATCAGTAAATAGGCTATCAATTAAAGGCGTTAACTTTTCGTTTCGATAACGTAAATGAATGACCTCGTTCTGTTTAAAGCTCCGCTGAAACGTATATTCTTTAACGGTGACATTAACAAAGACATCCTCATATACGGCATACTCAATATGTTGGAAGTCATCTGCAAGTAAAAGATCTCCGTCATCCGATTGGACAATTAAACATTCATTATCAAAGACAAGCTTATGAATAAACGTCTCCCAAAACGTACTGGCTGTCATGTTCTTGTTTGGTCGGACATTTAGCCGGTAGTACAGTTCGTCTTTTACATAGGAAGAACCATTCTTCACTCTAAATTCAGATTGACTAATTGTCCTGCCTAAAAATGCGATACATGTATCCAGAACTAACTTTTTCATGTGAACTCGGTTTGCCTTTGTAATAAACATTTCCACATCAAACATAAAACCAAGTTCACTATTTCGTTTAAAAATCCCATCTAGCCACCCAATTGTCCTCACCCCCTTTACATTGCATAATCTTTAGACTTTAATTACTTCAACTTGGGAAAGCCCTAGATGTTCACGGTTGCTATTAATGCGCTCTATTCCTTTCTCGCAGTATTCCTCTTCTAATTCAAAGCCGATCCAGTTTCGTTTGGTGTTGTCACAAGCTACAGCTGTTGTAAAGCTCCCCATACAATTATCCAACACCACGTCACCAGGGTTAGTGTATGTTTTAATCAAATACTCAAAAAGAGTGAGTGGTTTTTGAGTTGGGTGAAACGTTTTGCTATCTCTAGGGAAATCTAAAACACTCTTTGGATAATTTGTATACTTAGGTGTGTAGTCATTTAAAAGGCTTTTCTCATTTTTACCATAGATGCTGCTTACTGTTTTCCTCGACTTCTTACGTGCTTTCACTAAAGGTAATAATCCTTGCGGATGGTAAGTAGGGAGCTTTTTATAAAATATACAAATATTCTCATGGTTTTTTAAAGGCATTCGGTTTGCATTTGGAAAACCTGTAGAATGTCTTCCTTTTTTCCATATCCACTCATAGCGAAACAAGCGAATATTACTTGCGATGAGCTTCGTTGTAAACGGTTGGCTAGCAGTTAAGACAATAGCGCCATTATCTTTAATAATTCGCTCGTATTGTTCCCAAAGTCTACCGAAAGGAATAATCTCATCCCAACTACACTTAGTAGTTCCGTACGGAAGATCACACAAAATCATGTCGATAGACTTGTCTGGTAGTAACTCCATTCCTTTCAAACAATCCATGTTGTAAATCGTGTTGATACGCAAATTCATTTACTTTTTCCACCCCTATGCATATAATTAACAAGAACGTTTGTTTGCTTTTTTCTATAGGGAGGTTTTGGGAAACCAAGCCTCTTTTTTGTTTTTATTAAAACTTAATTCCCCCTAATATAAAGTCTGCTTCATCAACAATGATATTATCTGCTTGCCATAAGGCATGAATGAATGCCTGGAATCCATCTGTTTTACGTTTAAACTCATCTTTCTTCAAATACTCTTTGTTTCCGTCTTTTTTTATGTGTACGTATACATTGTTTGTATACCAGCGCATCAATGGGTTGTCACCAAATATAAGCTGGCGCTTCGCAAATAATGTTTCAACACGCGGAGCTAATAAGGAATGAATGGCTTTAGGGTTTCGTATATACAGCAAATGAAAACCCTCAGCCTCTAATGCTGATTTCACTAAATCTAATCTGAAGGTGTCTGCTACAATCGTTGTTACACCATATCGTTCACGCATCTCAACGAACCAGTTTACAATATGTTGTATATCAATAACCGGCTCATCCACAATCGTTAAAAGCCCATCCTCTTCCCATTCAGTTATTGGGACCTTTAAGCTAACCGTATCTAAGAATCCCTTTCGAACAAAGGAATGGGTTTTCCAAATATAGTCCTCACCGAATTTAAACAACAAGCCAACCGCTGCAAAGTCTTTAATACTGGCAAAATCAAGACCACCTACACATGTACGATGTGATAGATCAGGAAATGGGCGGTTAGTAGCTAAAATCTCTTCCCAAGATGCAACAGACTTTGTTAAATCTTTTTCTGGGAAGTTCATCCGCTTTGTCATAAAAGCAACGCGTCCATCTTTGTTACGGAATTGTTTTCTGACTTTGTTCATTAACCGCTTTGCTCTGGATGTTAAAGGCTTTTCAAATGCAGGGTTTGCTTTCTCCCACATATCTTCACTGTTAACTTCCTCTTTGTCATCAAGCTTACAAATAAACGGAAAAATTCGATCTTCTAAATCAGCTCCGCTAAGCACATCTTTACAACGAAGCATTAACTTGTCGTAAAATCCTTCACGAACAAATCCATTTGTTCCTATAAAAAATTCACGCGGGTTACGAACCTTACCAAGACCACCAGAAAATACATCGACAATTTCTCGGTCTACCATCTCATGAATTTCATCATAAATAACGCAACCTTCACGGCCACCATCTTTGGTGCCCGCATTCGATGTACGGAAACGGAAAACACTTTTTGTTTTATTTCCGGTTATCTTCAGCTTCGTTGAAGCAAACTGTTTCTTTAAAGACGAACTTTCATCAATTGCATTGTAAACTTCCTTAAAACTCATTTCTGCCTGGTCTTCGCTATTTGCAACAACTGACACATCATAATTTTTTATTCCATGCAATGGACTAATAAAATAATGAGCGAGTGTAGAGATAAAACCATTTTTCCCTCCACCACGGCCCATTGTGATAAAAAATTCCTCAAAGAACAATTCGTCATCTTCTTTAAAATATAAAAAAATAAATGGTGCAATAAATTTCTCCCACGGATCTAATTTAAAGTACCATTTCTCACTAAATTTTATATAGTTTTCGATTTGTTCTTCATCAAAGTAAATATCGTCTCGCGTCAAAACATACTTTTCGAGATAGGTAATTAAGTCGATTCTCTCCTGATTTAAAAGAATCTTTCCATCTCGATACGATTGAATGTATTGGTCCACATACTTATTTCTAATCATGTTAGATCATCTTCATCTTCATCATCTTCTACAGGAATATTTAAAGATAAGTCCTTTAATATCTGCAGCATTTGTTTGTTCACCGCTAATTGATCTTTAACAGATGGATTGTTTTTATACATCTCAACACCTACAGAAGAACGGTCTTTAAAAACAACGCCTCTTTCTTTAATATCCTTTTGCAAAGCGTTTTTGTTGTCCCAGAGATTCATATAATCATTGACTAAATCTCTATAGACTTCTCCAGAAAAACCTCTATTTTCAAGCTGCTCCAATAACGATTTCCTAATAGTCGTCTTGCCCATGCCCTCCCTCCTTTCAATATCTATTCTAAAAATCCTTATGTGCGCGAAGAAATCTGCGGAATCGAGCCCCCTCACCGGTGCCCAGGAACGAAAAAAAGGCCAAAACTTTTGACCGGGGGGTTACCACATCTCATCATGTTGCCATTTGTTCGGCTTTTTATTTTTAAAGTCTCGACCATGTTCTTTGTTGTGGCAATCCACACACACTGTTTCAAGGTTTTCCTCATCCAATGCAAGCTCCGGATAATATTCAAGCTCTTTAATATGATGGACAACCAGCTTTATCTTCTTACGCTTTGCACTTTCACTGTATTCATTCGTATCAAAGGTGAGTCTCCCCTTACGTTTACACTCTTGACATTCATAGTTGTCTCGCTTCTTTATCTTTTCACGTATTCTCTTCCAATCACCACTGTCATAGAACTTACGCTTCTGTTGGATTGTCTTGTACTCAACCATTACCGTTCTTCCTGTTGAATAACTTATTAATCCACTTATCTAATACAGTCCCCTTGTCCTTATGTTCATCAAAAGATAACAAGAGTCTAGGTTGTTCTATTACTCTTTCGTTATATCCAATACGTTTAAGATGACAACCTTCACCTGTCACCACCTGTTCGATATTAATGTATGGAGATTCAAATAGCTGTTCGCACTCATTTTTAGTAATCCACGTGAAGTCTACTCTTTGTTTCATCTTAATCTCTTCACCTTTGTAGTAAACCTTTGGTACATCGTTAATGGAATCTAACTCAATAACAAGTAACTTAGCATCTTCACCAATTGATTTCTTATTCATCACTTGTCCTCCTAGTACAAAAGCTTTCTTATATGCGCTCTTGGCTTATTACATAACACTTGGCTACCTCTACAAGTATCTTGTTTCATTACCCATGATTGACGAATATGCTTTGTTCTTTTAATATCTGCTTGAACTTTTATATACTTTCTTGCAGCTACTCTTAATCTAGATGAAAAACTCTTTATACGTTCAATAAATAAAGCTACCCCGTTACAAATTTTTTGGATAGCTTGTTGGAACTCTTCTATATTTAATCCATTCATTTACTATCACCTCTTACATGGTTTTAAAGAGAAAGGTTAATGCTGCTATGCATGCAATGGCTAAGCTGCAGTAATGTGTACGTTCGTTATTACTACTTGCCCCAATGGTTCCTAATGCTGTTACAAGTAGAACAATAATGAGTATGACTTTAAACGTTGTTAACATTGACATTCTCCTGACTGCTTTATAATTGCTCTTTATCAGCAGTTTCTTTTTTCGTAATAAAAACCACTATCTCTAGCAGGAAATAAGTATTAGTAATTAATAATCCTCTTAAGAATTGCTCTTCTTCGAGTGACATACCTATAAAGTAAAGCAATAACCAAAATCCAATAAATCGACGAAAACTCATAAATGTATATTTAATGACCAACCACTCCTTTCATAGAAATAAAAAAGCACCCCAATATACAGGATGCTTTTTACTTCATTTATTTTTTTCCATTTTTTCTTTCCTTGCTAATATATCAGATTTAAGAAATAACTTTTCTTTTGGGCTTTCGCGTATAGGGTTTATCTTACCAGTGTTAACTAGCTTATTTACATACTGACGACTAACTCCTAGCATCTCTATAGCATCGGAAGTTGTTACTACCTCAGATGCTAGAAATTCTATTAGCTGTTCTCTATTCGTGATGTGAAATGAATCACTCATAACTCAAGCGTTCCTCCTTTTTAAAACGATTATAATAATTGTCAGCACTAACCACACGACAGCTAAAATTGAAGCTGTAATGTCTAACCAATGCAGCTTATTATAATCCATCGTTGCAAAATGCGTAGCGAACAAGATTGACATTAAAAACGTAAAAGAGAAGAATTTCATATTTTTTCATGGACATGATATAATATTTAGTAAGAGGAAGGGGTTACCCCCTTACCTCCCTTGGTTATTTGCGACGTTTCTTTTTGCTAGGAGAGCGTCGCTTTTTCTTTTTCTTCGACTTCTTTCTTCTTTCAGCTAGTTCCTTCTCTATCGTCATAATTCCAACGACACTTCCAGTTAGCCAAGTTAACATTCGAAGAAGTCTTTCAACTGTTTCCATGTCCACTTTGTTCACCTCCTTTCGATACTTTAATTATACCAAAATAGATGACGTTCGTCAACTCAATTAATGGAAATTTATACAAAAATGTTTTTTATTTCAACATAAAAAGAACACTGATTTACTCAGCGTTCTCCTTATTAACTATTCAATTTAAATAACACCTGGGTCCATTGATGGCGCTACTCCACCTGGATCTAATGTCGGACCAGCACCTCCAGGGTCTGTACATAATACAGGTGAAGCGCCACCTGGGTCTAAATGACTCCAACGTCCTGCTGTACTCATATTATCACCCCCTGTACAAATTATATCGTATAAAAGATGGTAATTTGAACCTTTATCAAGTCATTGGGATACAGAACTTGTCATTGGTGTCACTTTACGGAAAACAAAGCCTCTAAAAACTATTGTTTAAATATTTTTCGTTAATACCATAATAGCACCCCTAGAACCTAATAACCTTTCGTTCTTCTTTCAAAATCCTTTCATATTTCTCTCATAAATAAAAAAGACCCCTTATGCAGGCGTCTCGTTTTCCTTATAGACTTGAATTTGTAATGCAAATGCAAGTTTGTAGAAAGCTTGCTCACGAATTCGATAATAGGTTGCTTCACTAATCCCCATTTCATTGTATACATCAAAAACGTACACTTCCTCATAAGTCATATACGTTTTTATAATTAATTCTCGTTCTCTTTTATTCAAACGGTTGACCGCGCGTTGCACGCGCTGCATGAAGGTATCACGTTTTATTTCATAGTCTACACGTTTAATAGCCGTATCTTCTGTTGAAGAATAAAATGCATTCGTATCGCTTGGAGGCACTAATGAATAGCTAGGTGTTACCTTTGGCATAATGTCATCTGGCACTGTCATCATGTACATACGATAATCCGCAAATGCTTTCTCAACGTTTATCTTTGTTCCCTTTCCATCCACATCTCTAAGTAATGTAGTTTGCGCCATAGTCATTTCCCCTTTTATAAAATAAAAAGGACACCAATCGCTACACAGTTATACTGTGTAGCGATTGGTGTCCTCCAGTTAGCTGGTAGAACTTTTATTTTGCTTTTATAGTTAAGTCTGAGACTGTAAATTCTTTAGATAACTGACTCTGGTATTTTTCAAAGAATTCCACTTCTATTCCTAATAATTTAGATAGAAATTCAATATCTACCATTAGAGTATCGAGGAGCGTACGTAATGATAAATAATCTTTATCAAAAAGGAGCTGTAAAATGCTTCTTACTTTTCCTGGTCTCATAATCTTTATTTTTTCATCAAGTGGCTCCCTAGTTTTGTATCCCAATTGATTCAACTTTATATTAAAGTATCTATACTGTTGATAATCCAACAACTCTAAAGATTGGGCACGATATGCAAGTGCTTGAATAGAAACCATCCACTTCTTCTTCAAATCAATGTAAGATTCTGGATTTGATTTTCTTGGAAGGTTATTAAAATCTTGGATAAATTCTTCTTCTGGTAATAAGAAAGCTCCTGCAAATAAATTTGCTTCTTGTTCATGCTGCCTATGTGATTTATTATCAAGAGAAGAAAATTCCACTTTATAGTGCAACAATAAATGCCCTAACTCATGGGCTAAATCGAAGTTCCGTCTTACTGCAGATTTCTTTAAATTACCTAATATAATAAAAGGTCTTTCATCTTCTGACCATAGGCTATAAGCATCGATTTTTTCTCCTATAGCTTTTTCGAAAATAAAAGCGCCTTTCTTTTCAAGCATAAATAATAAATTCAAATTACTTTTATTATCTATTTCCAAAAATTCTCTTGCCATTTTAGCTGCTCGTTGAATCTTTTTGATTCGTTCATCACTTGATGTAGTAATGTATTGAATAACCATTTCTCTTAATTTTATTATTTCATTCTGAGGATAATGAAGCTTTTTTTCAATAATCTTCAAAAAGGAGCTAATAAACTCAATGTTCTTTGCCTCACTTTGAGTCTTTTGAGCACTATTGACAATCTCAGCTCTATAAGCAATGTGGCTTTGTTGTATATTCGATTTTCCATTTCTATCAAGGAAATCTTCAGAATAAAAATATTTACTTTTCACTCTGAAGATTTTTTTTAACTCATTAACAATTTCCATTTTTGGAGACATATAACCATTTTCATATTGCCAAACAGATTGTTCAGTAACTTGAAGCATGTCAGCAAGTTGTTTGCGTGTATAGCCATGGAGAATTCGAATGTTGGTCAAATTTGTACCAACAAACATGGGTATCTACCTCCTAAATTAATTTCTAACTTTGATCACCCTTTGATTTATCTTGCTCTAACTCATCTTCATGCACAATATCAAAATCAATTGCAGCTGGTGATTCGTAATCATAATCCATATCGTCGTTTTCTAAAACCGTTATATCTATGTCCTCAAAATCAACTGAACTATTATTAATAAAACCAGTTAAATCTTCCACTAGATATGCCTTATTATCATTTGGATTAGGCATGAAAACCTGTATTTTTGAAATCATATATGCTTCGTCAATTTCGTAAGTAACAATATAGAATTTATTATAATCTTCTTGTAACTTATCTACCTCTGTGATTTCCAAAGCTCTCATGACGTTATCATCAAAAATAGACATAAATTCAGTATCTTCCGTCTTAGATGGAAATAGTGACAACTCTTCTGGAAAATCAACTGTTCTATTGATTTTAGAGAGCCTCTTTAAATAGTTATCCTCATTATTACTGCGTTTTTTCTTTCCATTTATCCCCTTCCCACCTGGGAAGTTAGCAGCATTAAAATACTTAGCATTTTTAATTATGAACATGCTTTTATCTTCAGAAGAAGAAAATTGTAAATATCCCCATGTATAGCCCGCTTTAGCTTTTCGATAAATAACACCAATTTCTTCACACTCTCTGGCCGTTTGATCATCAATGTGATTTCCCTTTACCCATGCATAAGCATCACTAATCTTCATGGTTACGCGTTTATCATTTCTCTCATGAATATAATTTTTATACCCATGTAAAATACCATCGACAATCTTTTGGTTGACCGCTGAACTGAAACTATACTGTTTCATTTAATCCCTCTTTTCTATAGTTTATCACTTTTTTATAATTATATACTATTTAAAATATTTTTAAAGAAAAAGTGATAAAATTTAGAAATTTTTAAAGTTTAAAAGTCTTCTCCCTCATCAAACTTAACCCGTTTCACCTTGCCTTGATGAGTAATAATTTTTGTCTCACCATGATGTGGTAATGTTGTTAACTTGGCTTTACCACTACATACAACAATAACGAAGCTTCCTTTTTGCTCGATTATATCAACTTCCAATTTCATAGCATCAACATTTATTTTAATTTCTTGAAGTTTCATCAGAATCCCCCCAATATGGTATAATTTTATTAGGCTTAATCAGGAGAAATCCTGATCTTTTTTTATTCTAATTACGGTATAATAAAATAGTTAGTTTTTGAGACGCTCCTGACAGAGCGCCTTTTTATTTTGAACACAGGTCCAATAAAACGTTAAGGCTTTGTATGTTACACATACAAGGTGTACTGTAGGAATAGAGCTGTTTGGTGAGCCTATTCGGCTATGGGCAATCATTCCTCCTGCGCTATGTTCTCGAATTGTTCATTAAACCAAGAAACCTGATGCTACTATTTCTGGTTCATCCACACCGCAACTTGCACATTTTGTGGGCTCTTGAAAGTTTTTATCATCCCATATAATCTTGTATTCCATATCACATTCTTCACAATAAATAACTTGAAAAGATTTCATTTTTCCATTCCCCCTATTTCGCATTTTCCGTCAATTCCCTAACTTATGCTCAAGCTCTTTGCACTTACTTTTAAACCTTTTAAGTTTTCTAGCCGTTTCAACATACTGCTTCTTTAATTGATGGTTTTCAGATTGCAGGAGCTCAATTTGTTTCATGAGCTCCCTTTTTTCTACTAAGTGCTGCTTTAACTCAATCACGGTGTTTTCTCAAGTAGCTCTTGCTCTTTTTCACCTTCACTTTCAACATCATCCAATGACATCTGACCAGGACTGACATTCACATTGCCACCCTGATCCACTTGATACTCCACACCTTCATGCTCTTCATAAAACTCATCAATACTCATCTGCGATTCAACAATCTTCAACGTAACGTCTGATCCTGCTCGTTTGTAGAAATTAAACGACTGCTCGGCTGACGTATCACCTTTGACAATGAACTCAAGCGTTGTTTTCTTATTATCTTTCGTTGTTTTGCTAAACTCACAAGTAAGCTTTTGATCTACACCTTCAATTTCTAGTTCAACTACCTCACGAGTAAGCTGGTTAAGCTCCTGTTTCTTCTCGTCTTCCCCTTTCACATAAAACTGGACGAGCTCTTTCTTGCTATCCTTAGTCTGCTTGTTGAAATTTGCTTTAACAGTTACTTGCATCCTTCATCTCTCCCTTTTCTCCAAATGTCATTAGAACGCCAACCCCATAACCGTGCTCTTTAATATCACTCGCTTGCACCCATCCACGACTTTCGTGATCACGTATCAACTTATTTAACTGCGGCTCTGTCAGTGAGTAGACAATCTTTTTAAGCTGCCTTCTGTTCATGATGTCACCTTAGCTAGTACTTCTCGTTGATAACGAGTTAATGACAATTCTTGATGATGTAGGTGCCACGCAATCCTCGCTAGAATATAGGCATCAACTACGTTATCACTTGCATGCTTAAAGCTGAAATGTTGCTCAACGGCTGTCATGACTGCTTTTTTCTTTTCCTTACCAGTGAGCCGTTTTTTACTTCCTTCTTCTCCTATCCATCCGGTAACGTTCACAAACTTCTTTAAAGCATTTGGCGCTATTTCGTGATACTTTAACTTTCGCTTGTACAACTCGTTTCGTATCCCGTGATGTAGCCCCCCAGCAAACATCGCTTTTTGTGTATCAAATGGAAAACCTTCAACGCAAATGTTGTCACCGGACTGTAAGTGTAGATTAATTTCGTGAAGCAGTGTGACCATTCTTTTGGGATCTTGAGAACCTACACCTGTTAGCTCCTTCGCTTTTAAAACCTGACCATATTCGTCTAACGCAACAAAACCTGTTTTAGTTGATGGATCAATCCCCACAAACCTCATTACACCATCACCGTCCTAACGACTTTTGCTGCGTATTCCAAGCCTTGAACCTTACCTTTATAAAATGCCTGCTGTTCTGCAGGAAGCTTGTCTATAATTTCATGAATCTCAGAAGCTTTTGTTTCAAAGTCATCTACGACTCTATCAATTTCTTTTGAATCAATCGCCATTCACTCGTCCTCCTGCATCTGTTTACCAAACTTACATTTAACCGTAATGTGAATGTGCTCTAACTCTGAAAGAGTTAACTCATACAACTGCTTCCCTTCAGTCGTTTTAAAGTAGCCAAACTTCACGAGCTCATTAATCAAAAAGTCTCGTCTCTTTTGAACAGCTAGATTTAAAACTGCCATGACATCACCTTCATTTCCCTGTATTTTTTCGTGATAAATCTAATATTTTGTTTTGCTCTTTCAAGTACAATAGCTCTACTACACCAGTTGGACCATTACGCTGCTTAGCAATATCAATTTCCAAGATGTTTCGTTTATCACTATCCTTGTCGTAGTACTCATCGCGGTAAAGAAAGCCAATTACATCTGCATCTTGTTCAATGCTGCCTGATTCTCGTAAGTCGGACATCATTGGACGCTTATTTGCTCGGCTCTCTACCCCACGAGACAGCTGAGCCAATGTAATGACCGGCACTTTAAATTCCTTTGCCATAGCTTTAAGCGCTGCTGAAATCTCTGATACTTGCAAATGAGCATTTCCGTTATGATCATGTTGTGGTCGTATGAGCGTTAAATAGTCAATCATAACTAACAGGCTTTTACCTGGATAATCTTTTTGCACTTGCCTGACCTGCGCGCGCATTTCATTGACCGTTTGCCCAGGCTTATCAAAGATTTGCATCTGCATGCGCTCCAAGATGCCGATTGCTTTCACCCAGTTAACGCGGTCTTTATCATCAAAATAGTTGAATGGATTCCGAATTTTGTTACCGTCAATTCCACCAATGGCTGATAACATACGTTTAATTAAGCTATCTGCGCTCATTTCCAGTGAAAAAACACATGGTATAGTTCCTTTCAAACCAGCGTTTCCTGCAATATTTAACATGAAAGCTGTCTTACCCATACTAGGGCGAGCGCCGATAATGATAGAATCCTCATCTTGCCACCCGTCTGTCATTTCATCTAAATCTTTAAAACCCGAAGGGATACCACTTAATCCTGCTGGAACTGGGGTATCGGGTAACTCGTACAAGTCTGATAACTTTGAAGATAAATCAAAGCGCTCTTTCGTTCCTGTGGTATCAATCTTGTTTAGCTGCTGAATAATGCTTTGAATATCAACATCTTGTGTAGATCCTGATTCAAATGGTTGCAAGACATTTTGAACAGCTCGTTGCTTCCACAGATTTAAAATGACTTCTGCATAATAGTCGAAATTGGCTGTTGTCGGCACCGCGTTTGTTAGTTGCATCAAGTATGTAACTCCACCGACATTCTCCACTTTTTCATTACCAGCCATGTTTACTAGTGCTACAAAGTCAATAGGCTTCTTCATTTCCGCCAGCTGAAGCATCCAGGAATAGATTTGGCTATTCCTTGGATCATAAAAATGCTCCGGCTTCACGTTAATTTCTTGCAGAATACTTGGTTGTAGCAAAATACTCCCTAGGAGCGTGCATTCAGCTTCAATACTGTACCTCGTTTCCAAAGTCTGCATAGTAACGCTCATAGAAGTCCTCACCTCTCAATTTACGCATTTTTTCAAGGTGTGCACGGTTTACACGTGATTTTTCTTCCTGTACATAAATCTCAGAAATTGTAGGAGGAAACTTGCACTGCGACACATGTTTCTTAAGCTTGGCAAATGCTTTCTCGTAATTTACTGCTTTAAGCTGTTCGATCCATACCGCAACACGCTGTTCTGTAATATCAAAATGAGGATAAGCTTCTGCGATATAACGTAAGATGCTTATAGTTTCCTTACTGGTCATTCAGCTCACTCCATTTCGTATTTCTTAGCAATCTCATCCAACGCATCTAAATTGCTCGCTTTCTTTTTTTCTTTGTGATAGCGATCCAGTACACCTTTTTCGACATATTCGAACTTGGCGATATAATCTAATCGATGTTTCGGCTTATATTCGTCAAAAATTTTATCGATTAAGAATAAAACCTTGTCTACAGGAATATGATCTTCTAACAATCTATAAATAGCTGCTTCATCCATCTTCGATAAGACGAGTCCTTTTGCTCTTCGTTGAATAAATTTATCTGCGATTTTTTGAAAATCACTACTGTTTATCATGAGCACTTCCTCTTCTTCTTTTTTTATATCTTTTATATCTTTATTACATAGACCATTTTTTGTCTGTCTCTCGGTAAAATTTTGTCTATCTCTTGTTTCAGATAGGTCGTTTTTTACCTTTCTCTCATTAAGAGATAGACCATTTCTTGCCTGTCTCTTTGGCTTGAATTTTTTCGAGTTTTTCACATAATAAATTTCTCCGTAAGGTGCACGTTTCGTTTCAATGTATTTGTATTTCTTCAATCGATTCACATGATTCTTCACAGTGCTTTCACTCACACCTAAATCTATTGCAATTTCCGCATGCTTTATCGGCTTCCCTCCAAGAACGATACCCAGCCTTTCATCACCTTCCTGAAACTCTTTGGTTGTCTTTGAGATAAACCAGATAAACTCCCATATTGCAGCACCGATTTGTTCTCTATGCTCTGGTGATAATAGACCTGAGTGGATAGGAAAATAAAAAGGTTCAGGCATCGTCTCACCTCATTTCACTTTACAAATTACTTTATGACCTTCAATTCGAACGGGCTGTAACTCTGGATGACTTCTAGCAACATAGCCTTTAACATATTGGAGATACAGCTTTTTATTACCTTTAGCCATCCATTTATAACAGTGAGGAATTGTAATTGTGTGCTCCATTTACTTACAGAAGCGTTTCTTGCTTAAATTCCTCAAATTCATGTGTTAAATCATCAAAATTTTCTTTTTGAGCAGGCTGTTGTTTCAATTCAAAATCCAATAATTTCAGCAATCCAACAACCTCTTGAAGCGTTAATTCTTTTGGATTCTTTTTCATTTTCGTTTTGATATAATCGCTTGTTTGATTACGATTCCAACCTAACTTCTCTGTTTTGCCGTACACTTCAGTCCATTTTGTTTTTAATTCTTCATCTGGATCAATTACTTCTGTTTCGCCAACTGTAATTTGAGCAGTTGATGGAGTAATATCAACTCGACCAGATTGATAAGAGCTTACTGATTCTGTTGCAGCACTTGTCACCGGCTCGTCTTCTGCAATTTCAATACCATATTGAATTTTAGCTGCACGCTTCATAATGTGTTTTTTGAACATATCTGAGAACCACTGATTCCACATCGTTGAATTTCGACCTTTTTTCATATGTTCTACTTCTGTTGATTCCATCACTACAACCACATCGTCGAATCCTTCTCGCTTTGCGATTGCATATCCCCCAATGATTTTCCCTCGTGGAAATCCAATTTCATGTACAACTTCTTTTTTAGCAGCGTTAAATTTAAACTCATCGTTTTCATGAACGATTTGGGCATCGATCCCTTTATAACCTTCCGTTTTGCGAGCAAGAAATAAGATACCCTCAACCGCAATTTGAATGCTCATTGTTGGTCCGGCTTTTCCGTCATAAACGATGCAGTGTACATGGTTCAAGAAAGGGTTTAATCCAGAGTTAACGCACGTCTGAACAAATAATGAGAATTGCTCATTTGTAGTTCCTTTTGCAATGGTTTGCTTAATTGTATCTAGCTCCGATTGAGTGAAATTCCCTACTACTGCTTGTGTATTAACGTTTGTTACTTGATTTTTACTCATTAATTGCTTCCTCCTTTAGTGAAACACCTATAATCTCAAGCTCTTTATCTACCACTCTAGCAACAATGATTTGTCCAGATGGTTTGGTGAAATTCAAAATACTTTCAGCGTTATCGACAAATGTCGGTGTCACAACCTCTGACTGCTTAGACAGAACCTCAATTAGCTCTAATCCAGCTTTTATCTTTTCAGCCGTAGAAAGCTTGCTATATGGCTTTCCATCCCTTTCAATTTCAAAAGTTGCACGCTCTTCTCCGTTTTTTAATTGCTCATACAGTTGAACAGAAATGGTTGTAAATAAACTATCTATCTTGTGAACCATTAGTTCAGATCGTTTTGTACGGAACGATTTAATTGCATCAATAAGCACAAGCGATTCGTTACGCTCTTTACGGATGCTATGCTGATTTTCTTCAGCAGTCGCAATACTCTCAAGCAGCTCTTTTGTTCGATTTATATCACCTAGTTGATCACGTAAATTATTCAGCTCACTATATATCTTCACAAGGCGTGAAGCTTCTGCAGGATTTTCTTCAACTGGCTCTGGCAGTTCATTTAGCTTTTCATTTACATCTTTAAGCTCCTGCACCAACTTAATGCCTTTGTCAGCTTCAGTGTTATAACGCGCCTGGCGTTGCTGCTTCACCTTAGCTATTGATTTTTCATCCAATGCTTGTCCACACGTAGCACAATGCTCGTCCAGTGTTTCTGTTTTTATTGCTGTTAAAATGTCTTTTTGACGTTGAATTTCACCTTTTAATGATTCGCTTCGAAGCTCTAAACGACTTCTCTCTCTGCTTTGTTGGTGAACATTTATATTACGATTTTCGTATTCCAATAACTCTTTACTCAAAACGTCGATTTTTTCTTTCAATTCATGCTCATTTATATTGTAATCGTTATTACTCACTTGCTCTTTAAGCATAACCACACGTTCACTCGCTCGCTCTAATGCCTTATCTTGATTTTTAAAGCGATCTCGATGTAACTTTTGGTCATCTAAAGAATGTTTCTTTAATTGAGGCTCCAGTTGACTTTGAGATACACTGGGTAACTCTGCAAGTACTTCTTTATTTAAAGGCTCACTTACGTAGCTGAGTAGTTGTTTCCGTTGATCTTGCCAGTGTTGTGTAAAAAAATAGGTTGGATTAAATAACGATAGAAATAATGTTTTATCAAATAACCCTTCAACAATTTCATTAAACCGTGTTGCTTTTTCGGGCACTTCATTCACATAATACTTTGCTGTTTTCTTTTGAATACGGCCAAGGAGAATTTGTTGCTCATCTACTTTCAAGAGCAATTCTACTTTCGTTTCAACCTTATCGTCACAACCAACTGGTCGCGGATCTAGCTTAGTCCCTAATGCATCCGTTCCATATAAAACATACGTCACTGCATCCCCTATACTGGACTTACCTGCACCGTTTTTGCCTTCAATTTTGGTCATATCATTAAAGTTAACTGTGAGTACATGGTGGTTCTTAAAGTTTTCAATGCGCATTTCTAGAAAAGAAATATTCATGTGCTACCTCCATTTGCTTTTTAAGAACAATTGCTGTACTCTGAAATTGTCTAAGTTTCGGAGCAGCATTGCCTGCTTTGTGCCTTACTTTATTGAGTAAGGCATTTTTATTTTGCTACAACCTTTTCTATACCTAGAGCCTTAAAAAACTCTTCAACTTCCTTCGTTACAACTTCAGCCAGAATAAATTCCTCATCCGCCTGAAAAATCTCTTCTCCTACAAATACTTCATTACCAGCTGCATCAATTCCATATATCTGTGGATCTTTTTCAACATCAGTGACTATTGGATTCTCTACCTGTTGCATCGCTTCACCTCCCTTCAATCATGTGGGTGCTCAAGCATATAACCAACTGTGATAATCTCTCTTAGATCCGTACTGTACTCAATGCTATCCAATTTAATGTGAGTGTCACCATCAGCCACGTAGGACAGAATTTCTTTGCTAATTGTCAACTTCATCACCTCCCTTCGGTTAACTTCTTATCACTTTTGATATAACGAGATACAACATCCACATTGAACCCTTTACGCTTCATATCAGCTACAATTTTTCTATACGTTTTGATACTTGTGCTTTCATGTTGTTACTCCTTGTGAATTTTCACTGTTATTCCTCCAACAGTCATTTCAAAGATCTTAATTTCTTTCCCATATTTTCTTGAAAGAGCTTTTTCAACAATTGGTCTTATCTTTCTAATTTTTTCTTCCGTCATTTGAAATGCACTAAGATCCATAAGTGATCACCTCGATAAATCATATGTAGAAGAAATGACGGGACAAATCATAAACATTAAGTTTTAACAATAATTACTTTATAAATTAAAATCATCGTTAACAATTCTACTTAAAGTAGAATTGTCATTAAAAAAAATAAAATCATAACTAAACCCTAATATTTCACTAATCAGTTTTGCTTCACCTACTGTTACATCATCAGGGTTCCTTTCCATATTACTGTAGGTTTGCACGTGGACACCTAGCTTTTTAGCAACCTCTTTTTGAGTGAGCCCTTTTAGTAACCTTGCTTGTTTCAAAGTGAACTTCAACTTTATCACCTCACTTTTTTTCCTCACGAACACATATTAATCTACCAAAAGTAGAATGTCAACTATATAAAGTGTAATATTTTCTACATAATCTTCTTTCCCTCCTTTAAAAAGTAGAATTTTTTCTACTTTTGATTGAACACCTTCTACTTTTGGTATAATATATTGTATATAAACTAGGCCGGAGGTAGTAAAAATGAGTATAGGGAAAAATATTAAAAAATTGAGAGAGCTACATAACCTATCACAAAAAGAATTAGCTGAAATAGCTGGTGTATCTGATAAAGCTGTATCGACTTGGGAAAATAACATAAAAGATCCTAGGATGGGGGCAATTCAAAAGATTGCAGACCATTTTGGAATTTTAAAAAGTGATATTATTGAAGACAAAATAGAGATTTTATCTAAACACCCTCATACACCGAAAGTGATTGAAGGTAATTCTGTAAAGATGCCTTTATTAGGGTCAATTGCTGCTGGTCTACCTTTAGATATGGCCCCAATTCAAGAGTGGGTTAATGTCCCAGTAGAAGTAGCAGAAAGATATCCTAATGCTTTTTTAGTAACAGTTAATGGTGATAGTATGAATAAACTCATTCCTCCTAATGTCTTAGCTTTAATTGATCCTACTCAAGAAGTCCGTAATGGTGATGTGGCAGCTGTGGCAGTAAATGGCTATGATGCAACACTAAAAAGATTTTTTAAGTTCCAAAACGGTATTACTCTTGAGCCGGAAAGTTTCAATCCAAAACACAAAACCCAATACTATGATGCCAAAACGCAAGAACATACGCCTATTCATATTAAAGGGAAATTAGTTTGGTACATGCCACCCCTTGATATTAAATTCTAGGAGGATGCTCCATGAAATGTATTGTCTATGTAAGGGTATCAACTGATGAACAAGCCAAACACGGTTTTTCAATTGCTGCTCAAATTGAAAAGCTAGAAGCATATTGCATATCTCAAGGTTGGGAGTTAGTAGATAAGTACATTGATGAAGGTTATTCGGCTAAAGATTTGCAACGACCTGCTTTTGAAAAAATGATGGACACATTGAAGCAAGGAAATATTGATGTTTTATTAGTTTATCGCTTAGATCGGCTGACACGCTCTGTTATGGACTTATATAAAATCTTAAAGATACTCGATGATAATAATTGTATGTTCAAAAGTGCTACTGAAGTATATGACACAACAAATGCTATGGGACGTTTATTTATAACACTAGTAGCAGCTATCGCTCAATGGGAACGTGAAAATTTAGGTGAACGTGTACGTTTAGGTATGGAGAAAAAAACAAAGCTTGGTATGTGGAAAGGCGGCATGGCTCCTTACGGATATAAAATCGTTGAAAAGAAATTAGTCGTTAACGATAAAGAAAAAGCAGTTGTACAAGAAATTTTCAAACAAACAACAACCTTTGGCTTTTATACGTTGGCTAAACATTTAACAAACAAAGGCTTTTCAACTCGTAAAGGTGGAGAATGGCATGTAGACTCAGTAAGAGATATTGCCAACAATCCCGTTTACGCCGGATACTTAACCTTTAATCAAAACTCCAAAGACTATAAAAAACCACCCAGAGAGCAAACTCTATATGAAGGCAGTCATGAACCGATTATTTCTAAAGAAGAATTTTGGGCTTTACAAGATCTACTGGACAAAAGAAGAAATGGTGGAGGAAAAAAGCACACTAGTAATTATTATTTCTCAACCCTACTAAAATGCGCACGATGCGGTCATTCTCTTTCGGGTCACAAATCAGCTGGTAAAAAAACATACAGATGCTCTGGAAAAAAAGCTGGCAAGAATTGTACTAGTCATATTATTTTAGAAGATAATTTAACAAAAACAATTTTTAGCATGTTTGATAAACTTGTTGGAAATATATATAATTCCACTGATTCATCTAATTACTCAGATGAAAAAATCAATGAATTGACTAATGAATTGAAAAACCTTGAAAAACTTTTAGATAAACAAAAGAAGATGTACGAAAATGATATTATCGACATTGACGAGTTGATAAAAAAATCTAACCAACTTAGAGAACGAGAAAAAGAAATCAATAAAGAATTGAAAAGTATAAATCAAAGTAGCAAAACTGCCAATGAAGAAACAAAATATATTATCTCTAACATCGATACTGTATGGGAATACTCTACTGATCATGAACGAAAGCAGTTAATGAATAGCATTTTCACGCAAATCGTTATTGATACCAAAGAAGAATATAAAAGAGGAACAGGAAACCCTAGAGAAATCATTATTGTATCAGCGAAATGATTATATGTTTTTTATGGGCGGCGGTACGCTAATTCCCTGGGCATTGATCCCCGCTGCGGCTATCTGTGGTGTGAGTCCGTTTGAGCTAGCGCGCAGAAACTTAAAGCCCGTGGCAATTGGATTAGTTGTCACGACCGTCGTAGCAATGTTTCTTATTTAAATTTTACATTTTTTATAAAGCATGAGTAATACAGTTAAATTTGGATACGATAAAAATCCTGGTCTAATAATCTAGACCAGGATTTTTTCATCCCATATATTGCTTTGAATTCATTGGAGCAGTTGGTGTTAAATAAGCTTTTACTAACGTATAAAACAGCAAACCCACTGTCAGCCAAAAACCACCTAGTAAGTAGCCACCCAAAACATCTGTCATATAGTGCTCAGCTAATAGGAAACGACTGACACCAATGAATAAAATCAGTAAACTAAAAACGATAATTGAAGCCTTTCTAACCGTCTCATTCTTCACATAAAAAATAATAAAAAACAATAAAAACCCATAAAGCATCAAACCCAGCATGGCATGACCACTTGGAAAGCTGTATCCCTCTACTCCCAATGTCGGACGTAGTCGTTCAATCCATGCTTTTACGGCGTTGTTCAGTAAATAACCGCTTAAAACAAAAGCCAGTACAGTCACAGCACCTACAGTGTCACGCTTGTTGAAACCTAATACTCCAACAAGTAAAAGGGATAGAATAATAATCATTGGCTTTGAAGCAAAAAATGAAGTAACTTCTAAAATTCGAATCACCAGCTCATGATTATGTATGTTTGTAGCAATGGTTAGAAAGAACGCATCTATGCCGTGCACCGGTCCATTAATTGTCATAACGACACCTATAAACATCCCCATCAGTGCAAGTAATAATAAAAGAATAAATCGATATTTCATACGCCACTTCCTCATGTATAAATTTATCTCCTTCTATTATTCATCGAACAAAAGCAAATGTACAATCAATTTTTATTGGGAACGCTTCATTTGTTTTCATTTTCATCAAATATTGATATAATATAAAATGTCAAATAATTCTAAACTATTTATTTATTTAACAAAAACTCTACAAACAGCTATTATCAATGAAAGGATCTGACTTAATGATTTCAGAACTACACTCTTTACTAGAAAAAAGCTATGATGAAATGGTCCAAATTAGACGTTATCTTCACCAATACCCTGAACCTTCTTTCAAAGAATTCCAAACCGCTACTTATATCCGTAGCTTTTATGACAAAATTGGCGTGCCTTACCGAGCAAACGTTGGTGGAAATGGCATCGTCGCAACGATTAAAGGAGAAAAGCCTGGTCCAACAGTTGCTTTACGTGCCGACTTTGATGCTTTAGCCATCCAAGATGAAAAAGACGTACCCTATAAATCAACTGTTCCTGGCGTAATGCACGCTTGTGGACACGATGGACACACGGCTACCCTTTTGGTTCTCGCTAAATCCATTCAACAGTTAAAAGATCACTTAGAAGGAACGATTGTGTTCATTCATCAGCATGCTGAAGAATATGCGCCTGGTGGAGCGAAACCAATGATTGAAGATGGATGCTTAGATGGCGTAGATGCGATTTTCGGCACACATTTATGGGCTGTTACCCCTACAGGTGTCATTCAGCACAGAAACGGTCCGTTCATGGCGGCAGCGGATCGATTTGAAATTACCATTAAAGGCGCTGGAGGTCACGGTGCTCAACCTCACAAAACCAAAGATGCAATTGTCATTGCTTCTCAGCTCGTGGTTAACTTGCAGCAAATTATCAGCAGACGCGTCAATCCAGTTGAATCAGCCGTCATTACTGTTGGTTCTTTCGTAGCGGAAAATGCCTTTAACGTAATTGCTGATTCAGCAAAGCTTGTTGGTACAGTTCGCACGTTTAGCGAAGATGTACGCAATGATATGGAAAGAGAAATTGAGCGTGTCATTCAGGGAACCTGCTTAGCTGCTGATGCTTCCTATGACTATTCGTTTAAACGCGGCTACCCCGCCGTTGTCAATCATAGCGAAGAAAATGCGTTCTTAGCAAAAGTAGCAGAAACAATTCCAGAAGTGGAAAAAGTGGAAGAAACCGAACCGCAAATGGGTGGAGAAGATTTTGCTTATTATCTGCAGCACATAAAAGGAACATTCTTTTTCACAGGAGCGCAGCCTGAAGGCGTCGATACTCCTTATCCACATCATCATCCAAAGTTTGATTTTAATGAAAAAGCGATGTTAATCGCTTCAAAAACACTCGGTACAGCAGCAATTGAATACTTATCTAAAGAACAAAAAGCAGAATCCATTACATCTTAACTAGTTCGCCTCCATCTATTGAGTGTGGAGGCTTCTTTGCATAGGTAGAAACTTTTTGTCTCTTGCTTCGTATATAAGAAAAGCGGTTTTCAAAAAGGGGTGTCTGAATGACTGAGTATGAACAAAGAGCGTTGGCTGATGCAGAACACTGGAAGATTACGCTGTTAAAGCGTCCATCTGCCTTTCAGCGAAATGCCAAGCAGCTGCAAAACAAATTGAATAAAAAAGTACCAGAAAGCATTCATAAAATAATTACGGAAAGCATAAAAAAAATGGTAGAGACCACAATTATTGGCTCTACCATTACCACAAAGAAGGACTATAATCGCCATTTAAGCTTTGAAGAGCGTGAAGCTGAAATTAAGGCAACGATTTCTAAATATCGTAAAACTGCTGCCGTTGAGGGGGCAGGAACAGGCGCTGGCGGACTGTTGTTAGGCGCAGCTGACTTTCCTCTTTTTTTGTCAATTAAGATGAAATGTTTGTTTGATATTGCTACTATTTACGGTTTTGACGTCCGCAAGCAAGACGAACGGCTATTCATTTTATATATTTTTCACCTTGCGTTTTGTAGCGAAGAAAAGCGAACGGAAGTCTTTGCTCTTATACAGGAATGGAATCAATCGTCTCAACATAATCTCGATTGGAAAAGCTTTCAGCAAGAGTATCGTGACTATATTGATGTAATTAAAATGCTTCAGCTCATGCCTGGATTTGGCGCTTTTGTTGGTGCTTTTGCAAATTATCACCTGCTTGATCATGTCACTCAGGTTGCAATGAATGTATATCGTCTGCGGTTATTATCCTCAAACGAAAAAAATCTGCCCTAGGAGGCAGATTTTTTATGCAATGGCTTTTTTCTTAATATAAGCAGTAACAAAAAATTGAACAAATAGCCCACCTGCAACAAAAGCAAACAAACCAACAAGCAAGTTAGAAGCTGCTACCACAATACTTAAACAAGCTGCTTGCAAAAATAAGACATTTCGAATAATGCTTAAAAACGCTGCTCTTCTTGTTTGCTCTTGAAGAGGATACAGAGATAACCACAAAACTTGTTTATGATGTTTCCATAGCGGCATGATTTGAAATCCTGTTATATAAAGCGTTAACAGTACAATAACAATATTTCCATAAGCAAAAGGAGTCGCTATCAAAATTAACCCGCTAATGACCGTCAAGCGTACTAGCAGACCTAAATAATCTCCTGCGCGCAAAAACGTACGCGTATATAAATAGCGATGAGTTGCCTGCTGTTGAAACGGGATACTCTTTAGAATAGTGTCCAAGTATGCCCTACGCTTTACCTGCTCCTTTAGTTGCGGAACATCCGTAAATAAGTTAGCCAAGCGATAAAACATTGCCACTCTCCGCTCTTCAAGCTCGATCAATGTTTCCCACTTCAACGGCTTTGCTTTTACAAGGGAACGGTAATATAGGGCTAAGCCGATAATAATAGCTCCTGTAACAGCGGGGAAAAACGCATAAGATCCCACAAATAGAAAATAAACAAACACTCCATTTAACAGGAAACGTACAAGGTAATCGATCCACCTTGCGTACTTTTCTTCAAAATAAACGCTCCACCACGTCATTTTTAAATTGATTGCTTTTAAAATCAGCAAGAGAATTAAATGCGTAAAAATCGTTGAGTACGTCTGGTCCGTTACTTTTACGTGCAGCGGAGCAACAGCGGCTGTTAGTATAAGTAGCACATAAATATATGTGGAAAACGTATAAAAAAATGACTTTTTAAAATACAACTGTAGCTTTGATTCAAGCGCAAGCATAAAGACTAAATCTGGCCTTTTTAAAAACGTACGAATAGAACCGCTCGTGAGTACCAGACTCATGATTACTGCAATTAAAAACGCTGATGGAAAAGCTGGTGTTAACGTATCTAACCACTGCTGATAATAATAAGCAGCTGCCCCAATGGCAAACACGAGCACAAGCTTTAAATGATCGTTAAAAATATACTTCATATAGCGGCGCGTATCTTTTAGATGCTGCTGAAATCGCTGCTGCCACAGCCCTTCAATACTACTCATAGTCCTCTTCCTTCGTCAGTTCAATATAGATTTCATCTAGCGTTGCGTTTGGCTTATTAAACTGGGCTCTTAAATCCGCTAGCGTTCCTTGTGCTCTTACTTGACCGTTATGTAAAATAACAAATTTGTCACAATAGCGCTCTGCTGTGGCTAAAATATGCGTAGACATTAAAATGCCGGCTCCCTGCTTTTTCATATCAGTCATTAAATCTAATAATGACTGAATACCAAGTGGATCTAGCCCTAAAAATGGTTCATCAATAATATAAAGTGAAGGCTGAACTAAAAAGGCACACATAATCATTACCTTTTGCTTCATCCCTTTTGAAAAATGAGCTGGAAACCACTTCAGCTTTTTATCCATACGAAATTCTTTTAACAGCGGCTTTAAGCGAGCTTCATACGTTTTGGAATCTAACCCATAGGCCATTGCCGTCATATCTAAATGTTCTTTTAACGTTAGCTCATCGTATAAGATTGGTGTTTCAGGAATAAATGTAAATTGCGTACGATAGCCGGTTGAATCCTGTTGAAACGTTTTATTATGAATAGCAATGGATCCTTTCTTTGGCTCCATTAACCCAATAATATGTTTAATGGTTGTACTTTTACCTGCTCCGTTAAGGCCAATAAGCCCAACTAGTTCTCCTGCATTAACCTCGAAAGATACGTCCTTTAATACAGGCGTTTTTGTATATCCTCCAGTTAAATGTTGAATTTGTAATAAACTCATTGAATTCTCCTTTAAATACGTGAATTTAGTAAACAAAATAACGTGACATACGCGGTAAATGAAAGTGTTCCATACAACATAGCAATGATGACAAACCGCTCATTTTTATCTATTGTACCAAATCTTCTTCAAGGATACATTTTTTTAACCACCAAAAATAAGGATTATATTTCCAGTTTAAGTTTTTAACTACGTGGACATTCTAATTAGGGAAGAAGGAAAGCAGTTGATGTTCAACATTAGCTTTCTACATCTGAAATGAGGTGTCTACACCAGACATTAATCATGAAGCCCTATGTTAAGCGTTATAATAAGGGGATGTTAGTCATGAGCGTAATTGGAATTGATTTATAAAAGGTAGACAATATTGTTCATTTATCACTGTGTAAATGAGGTGTTTGTCAAAGACCACGAACGACTTCGTTCAATTTATTTATCCATTCTACAAATTGCTTAAATGAGGTGTTTGTCAAAGAGAAGAAACGTTTTATTCTACGTTAATGCTTGTCATTAAAATGTCGAATGAGGTGTTTGTCGAAGACAATTTACATGAATTAGGCACATTATTACGTAAATGAGGTGTTCCTTAAACGCAATATAGTGAAATAGAAGCTTTGTTTCCTTCTTCATAGCGAGGTGCATCATTCGATTGCATCTCGCTTTTTACTGTTCTCTTCTTTTTCCTCTTCTATTTATGCTAAAATTAAGTCGTACAAGCTATTTTATTTTTATGAAAGAAGGGTGAATAATATGAGTAATCTCGATGAAAACTGCATCTTCTGTAAAATTATCCGCGGAGAAATTCCGTGTGCCAAAGTGTTTGAAAATGAACATGTACTAGCATTTTTAGATATTAGCCAAGTCACAAAAGGCCATACGCTTGTTATTCCTAAAGTACATAAAAAAGATATTCATGAGCTTACGCCTGAAATTGCTCGTCATTTATTTGAAGTCGTACCACAAATTGCCACGGCAATCAAAGAAACATATGAGCCAGTTGGAATCAATATTTTAAATAATAACGGTGAAAAAGCAGGTCAATCTGTGTTTCATTATCATATGCATATTATTCCTCGCTACGGTGAAGGCGACGGCTTTGGTGCAGTGTGGAAAGAGCATACAAGCGACTACACACCTGAAAAGCTACAGAGCATCGCAGCTGAAATTTCGGAGCGTTTATAAGACAAAAGAGTCTGGGACAAAACAAAATGTTCCTTTCTAAAGGACGAATGACGCCTTTTTAAAGTAGTTAGGTTATAATAATCGGTTCGTTCCATTGCGCTACAGACACTCGCTTTCCGCGGGGAGGAATCTGAGCCTCCTCGCTACGCTGCGGGGTCTCAGCCTTTCCTCTATCTCCCGCAGGAGTCACGTGTCTTACGCTCCATTCCACTAATTCTCTAAAATTGGTTTCCCAATCAACAAAAAATCCGAACTATAAAAGAGTCGTTAACTCTCAATGGTTCGGATAGATCATTGACTGAAACACTTATGTCTCAATCTCTTCTTTAATCATATCTACGTGCGGAATCCCGTCGTCATCATACACGTTTGAAATCGCATAAAACCCAAATGATTCATAAAAATGCTGCAGGTGACTTTGTGCCTGAATTTTTACAACCTCTTCTCCCATTTGATCCTTTAAGAACGCTAATCCTTTTTGAACTAACTCTCTTCCCATCCCTGTTTTTCGATAATCTGAGTGAACAAGGACGCGACCAAATGAAGCTTCTTGATAGCTAACTCCTTTAGGCATTAAACGGATGTATGCAATGATTTGCGCATTTTCCACTTTAAATAAATGATAAGAAGCCTGGTCCTTTCCATCCACCTCTAAATAAGCACACTCTTGTTCAACAACAAATACCCTAGTACGCTCCTGTAAGATGTCATATAGCTCATGCGTTGTCAGCTGATCAAATGTTTTAATATGCCACGTCAAGATGATAACCTTCTTCCTGTTTAGATATTTTATGTATTTATCGATTTTAACACCTTTTGTCACGCATTCCTACGTTTTTTATTTTCTATACTGATTACTTAAAATTTTTCAAAAGTTTTCACACATTAAATTATTTTCATGATAGTATAGTGATATTCTTTCTGACAAAGAAGCAAGATACAGTCTGTGATGAATGTGAAAATCTGAGGAGGAATTAACGTGATTTCAGTAAAACGTGCTTACAATTTTAACGCAGGACCATCTGCACTTCCCCTACCTGTCTTACAACTTGCTCAACAAGAGCTAACGGATTTTAAAGGGACGGGCATGTCCGTAATGGAGTTATCTCACCGTAGCAAAGAATTCGAAAATGTTTTGAACCATGCAAAAGAAACATTAACAGAACTACTTTCAATCCCAGACACACATGAAATTTTATTTTTACAAGGCGGAGCTAGCCTTCAGTTTTCAATGATTCCAATGAACTTTTTAGGAAAAGATCAAGTAGGAGCATTTGTGCTCACTGGTGCTTGGTCGGAAAAAGCATTAAAAGAAGCTAAAAAAGTTGGTGAAACAACGGTTGTTGCGTCTACTAAAGAAGAAAATTACCGTTCAATTCCAACATTAGATCGCGCTGCTCTACCTTCAAACACCGCGTATCTGCATATCACATCTAACAATACAATCTTTGGCACACAGTGGGCTGAATATCCAAAATTTGAAAACATTGATTTAATCGCGGATATGTCAAGCGATATTTTGTGCCGTCCAATCGACGTATCTAAGTTCTCCTTGATTTATGCCGGTGCTCAAAAGAATTTAGGCCCATCCGGCGTAACCGTTGTTATTATTAAAAAAGACTTGTTAAAGCGAATCCCAGCAAACTTACCAACTATGCTCGATTACAATACGCATATTAAAAGCAACTCATTATATAACACGCCTCCAACGTTTGGTATTTATATGCTATCTCTTGTTTTAGACTGGATCAAAGAACAAGGGGGCGTCACAGTAGTTGCAGAAAATAATAAGAAAAAAGCAGAGTTAATCTATTCTAGCATCGACAAGTCAAATGGCTTTTACACACCGCATGCAACAAATGATAGCCGCTCACTAATGAACGTGACGTTTACTTTACCAAATGAAGAATTAACCGCTGCTTTCTTAGCACAATCAAAAGAACAAGGCTTTGTTGGCTTAGCGGGACATCGTTCTGTAGGCGGCTGCCGTGCTTCTATTTATAACGCTGTTCCACTAGAAGCATGTCAAGCATTAGCGGCATTTATGGATGAATTTGCATCCGTTCACGCGTAAACTGATTGATTCTATTTTCACAGATTTATGTTATAATTAGTCTATAAATATATGCAATAGGCACAGGCGCACTATTGGTATATTTAGAGCTTAGCTTAGAAGAGGAGAGATGAGAAATGAACACAAAAACATTAGTATCACTATCTTTATTAGTTGGAATTGGTGCCGTACTGCATGCGATTATGCCACCTGTCTTGTTTGGTATGAAGCCAGACATGATGTTAACCATGATGTTCTTAGGTATTTTACTATTCCCTGGGGTCAAAAACGTTTTACTGCTTGGATTAACAACGGGTGCTATTTCTGCCTTAACAACAGGATTCCCTGGTGGGCAAGTGCCAAACATCATTGATAAACCAATCACTGCTTTTATTATTTTTGGTTTATTACTTCTTGTTCGTAACGTTACAACAGTGAAGACACCTGTAGCTGCCGCTCTAACAGCGGTTGGTACACTTGTATCAGGCATTATTTTCTTGTCAGCAGCAGCACTTATCGTTGGGTTACCAGGTGGTTTAATGGCGCTAATTGTAGGCGTTGTATTACCTGCAACGGTTGTAAATACCATTGTTATGGTTGTGGTGTACCCGATCGTAAACTCTGTACTAAAGCGCACAAGTATTTCAGCAAAAGTATCATGATTTGAAAGGGCCTGTACCACGCGGGCCCTTTTTGTATTTAGCAGGTTTATTTCTTAACGGTTAGGAAACATAATACAGTATAAACTCTTTGACTCTTAAAAAAGTTAGATGATGTCAGTATGAACAACTTTGTTCATAAAAAGAAATAATATATAGGAGTGATTTTATGAAACGTACTACCTCCCTTTTTACAGGCATTGCGGCTGGGAGCATTGCCGCAGCGGCTGCAACGCTTTTGCTAACCCCTACTTCAGGTAAAACATTGCGCCAACGCATTGCGCAAGAAAGTCATCAAGTAAAAGAAACAAAAGAAGACATCTCTGGAAAGATTAAACATCTTAAAACGCAGATTCAAACGACTGCTAAAGATGGAAATACTATAGTGAAAAATATCGCAAAAGACCTTTCAAAAACGCTCAACGAATTCCAAAAAGACATTCGTCCACACCAGCAGTCCATCCAATCACACTTAAATGAAATTGAAGATTCACTTTCACACCTAGAAAAGCACATACAAACAACCAAAATTGAAGGGAAATAAAGGAGGTTTTTTACCTCCTTTATTTAATTTTTTAAAATTTCGTAAATTTACATCTTTATAATTTTTTATTTTATTGGCATAATAGAAGATAAATAAAAAAAGCAATTGCGCTAAAGTAGGTGGGGAGAAAATGAAAAAAACAAGTGATCAAGTGTATGATTTGAAAGAAGCACTCTTATTTAGCCAACGTATTGCCCAATTAAGCAAAGCACTGTGGAAGACCGTAGAAAAAGATTGGCAGCAGTGGATTAAGCCCTATGACTTAAATATTAATGAGCACCATATTCTATGGATTTCATATCATTTAAACGGGGCATCAATTTCAGAGATTGCAAAGTTTGGGGTAATGCATGTTTCAACAGCGTTTAACTTTTCTAAAAAGTTAGAAGAAAGAGGATTGTTGGAATTTTCAAAAAAAGAAACCGATAAGCGCAACACTTACATTCAACTAACGCAAAAGGGCGAAGATATTTTACTAGCTTTAATGGAGAACTACAAGCCATCCGAGAATTCTGTTTTTAATGGTGCTCTTCCCCTTCGAAACTTGTATGGCAAATTTCCAGAGTTTATGGAACTAATGACCGTAATCCGTAAAATTTATGGGGAAGACTTCATGGATATTTTCGAACGTTCATTTCATCACATTGAAGAAGAGTTTGTTGATAACGATGGCAAGCTAGAAAAAAGAGAAAAAATCGTGACTGATCAAAAAGAAAGCATTTCTAATTAAGAACTAGTCACGAATCCATTGCACGATATTAAAAAGCTCTGTCATTACATCTTGATACGAGCTTTGATTCAGTAAAGACTCGATTGTTTCCTGCGGGTCCAGCTTATAATTAAGCATTCCAACAAATTGTGTAAGAAGCGGAACGAAGTCAGTTAAGCCTTCCGCTTTTTGCTCAATGTACACCTCTTTAATTTCTTCGCATAGAAGTAAAACATCTTCTACTTCTCTTCTCGTTAGCTCTTCTTTAACAACGAGCTCAATAAATGGCTTTGCTTCCTGCTCAGGCGTTCCAGCTAGCAATTTTATGTAGTATTCTAAACGTGACACTCTAGATTCTAAAGTTTCCATCCTTTACTCTACTCCTTCACCGTTCATGTCCCTACTTCGTATTGTACATGATTCGAACCCTTTCTTCCAAATAATTCTTTATGTTACAATGCATTTCAACGGCCTTGTCTTTATTTCGCAAGGACATTTCGATACCCCCTTATTTTCGACAGTTCTTCCGCAATTTACAGGAAGTTTTAGCGAATCTCTATCTATTTTCCTTATTTTTTGGTAATGTTAATATTGACATTACTCGCTAGATATTACTTTCTCATTAGATAAACTACGTATAGTCCAGATAATTGACGTCGATTTTAGGGGGATTCTACTTTATGTACATATTCTTTATACCGTTTGCTTTATTTATTTTATTTTACATTAATACACTAACAAATACATTATGTCTACAAAAAGAAATTCCTGAAGAGAAGCAACCAAAGGTATTTCGTACAATTAATATTTTAATTACAATTTTATTGATCTCTTCCTATGTTGAGGTATTATTCACATAAAACGCGGTGAACCCAGTCACCGCGTTTTACTTTATTGCTTAGTATGCTAAGCCATAGCCGATGATTACTAGTAAAATAAACAGGACTACAATTAAAGAAAAGCCGTTTCCATATCCATGTTTACCCATTTGTTTCTTCCTCCTTCATCTCCTACAGTCTCTGGTGTTATTAGTAGTAACAAGCACATCCGATAATTACTAATAAAATAAATAACACAACTAATAACGCAAAACCGTTTCCATATCCATATCCATGACTCATAATATGAGCACCTCCTTCGTTTACTAATACTGCATGTTATGCATGAACACTCTAAAGCGTCTAGGCGTTTATCACGATTTTAATAATTATTTCTGCATTTCTTACTTTCAGAACGGATTTAATTAAGGGAAATAATTACTTTTTATTCTTGTTTTCACTTTATTTCCATATTCATTTCGTTAAATTTGAGAAATATGGTATAGTAAAACGTATGAGTGAACTATCATTACACTTTATATGAAAACAAAGAGTAGGAGTGTGTACATATGAAAAAAAGCTTAATTGCGCTGTCAACTGCTGCAAGTATCGTAGCATTATCAGCTTGTAGTAGCGATGCTTCAGAATCAAAAGGTGACTCAGCAAAAGTCATTGTTGAAACTGATGCAGGAAACGTGACTCAAGGTGAACTATATGAGGAAATGAAGAATTTAATTGGTCAAGACCAATTCAACACTTTAGTGCGCAATGTAGTAGATGAAAAAGTACTTAGCGAAAAATATAAAATTACTGATAAAGAACTTGATCAAGAGTTAGACAATCTTCGTGAACAATACGGAGATCAAATTGACCAAGCTATTGAGCAAAATGGTGAAGATTCCGTAAAAGACATGCTTAAAGTAGACCTTTTACGTGACAAAGTAGCAACAGCTGATATTAAAGTATCAGAAAAGGAATTAAAGGAAGCATATGAAGCGAAAAAGCCTGAAATTAAAGCTAGTCACATTCTAGTTGAAGATGAAAAAACAGCAAAAGAAGTAAAGGCTAAGCTTGATAAAGGTGAAGACTTTGCAAAATTAGCGCAGGAATATTCAACTGATACAGGTTCTGCCGAAAAAGGTGGAGACCTTGGATATTTCGGTGCTGGCGAAATGGTAGAAGCGTTTGAAACTGCTGCTTACAAGCTTAAAAAAGGCGAAATTAGTGAGCCGGTTAAATCAGACTACGGCTATCACATCATTAAGCTAGAAGATAAAAAGAAATTAGCTTCTTTTGAGGATATGAAAGCTGACTTAGAGCAAGAGATTAAGCGTTCAAAAGTTGACCAAGCTAAGCTAGAAGAAAAGCTGTTAAAAGAGCTTGAAGATGCAAATGTAGATGTAAAAGATAAAAAGGTTGAGCCTGCGTTTGAAAAAACAGATAGCACAAATGCTCAGGGTTAATAACTTAACTCAAAGAAAGGACCGTTCGAAGGAACGGCCCTTTTCTTATTCATGTGCTTAGATTGAATTGCCTTCGCGGCGCTCTTTTTCCACATTCATCCGGTCAATAAAAATTTGACCTTCCTTTTCAATAAATGACTCATCAATGTGCTTTTCTTGCTGTGCAGAGCGAATGGCCATAAATCCACTAAAAAAGATACCTGCTACAACTAAATAAATCCAAATCGGTAATGTTACCATCTCTTCATCCTCCACATCCGTTATTTACAACCACTATATGTACAAGTTGTCTCGGATATGACTGATACTTTTATTCAACTGTTGGTTTATAGAATGATCTATTGTCCAATGCAAAGATACGCTCTGTAAATTCACCTGGCTTTGTTTTGTCTAAAGCACGATCTAACATATTCATTTTAGCATCGACGTTGTCAATTAAATGGAGCATTTCTGCTTCTTTAATAAGCGGCTTTTTAGGGCTCCCCCACTCTTCTTTCCCGTGGTGAGATAGAACCATATGTTGAAGAAGCATAACTTCTTCACCTTCAATACCTAACTCTTCAGCTGTTTTCCCAATTTCATTCACCATAATTGAAATATGTCCCAATAAATTCCCTTGAACCGTATAGGTTGTTGAAACAGGACCAGAAAGCTCAAATACTTTTCCTAAGTCATGTAAAATAACGCCAGAATATAATAAATCTCGATTTAATGATGGATATAAGTCAGCAAACGTTTTGGCAAGCTTAAGCATCGATACAACATGATAAGCCAAACCTGAGACAAATTCATGGTGATTTTTTGTTGCCGCTGGATATTCTAAAAACTCTGACTGATACTTATTCAATAAATGACGCGTCAGGCGCTGAATATTAGAATTTTTCATTTCAAAGATGCTTTGTGTAATATATTCAACCATTTCTTCTCGAGATAATGGTGCTACTTCTAGAAAATCAGAAACTCGAACTCCATCTTGCGGCTGTGCTGGGCGAATGTTGCGCACCTTCAACTGATTTCTACCGCGATAATTCATTACTTCTCCTGCAACCTTTACAATCTTTTCTGCAGCATACGTTTCTTCATCTTCAGGAGATACATCCCATAGCTTCGCTTCAATATCGCCTGTTTTATCTTGTAAGATTACCGTCAAAAACGGCTTTCCGTTACTTGCAATTCCTCTTGTTGAAGATTTTATTAAAAAGTATAAATCCACTTGTTCGCCTACTTCATGCTGGCCAATTCCTTTTGCCATGTCAGTTCCTCCTTACGTTACGCGTCTATTCTCGCTGTAACCTGTCATTCCTTTACATTTATTTTAACACCATCACTTCGTTAATGCACGACTCGACCGAAAAAGGCATGAACTCACTACGATATGAGCTCATGCCTTTTTCTGTTCTTATTTTTTTATGGATTCTTTCTTTGTTAACTGAAGTGCTTTTTTAATATCTTTAAACGATGAAGATTTTCCATACATCAAAACGCCACCTCGGTAAACTCGAGCACCAAACACAGCGAGTAAGCCAATGGTTGCAACGAGTAAGCCAATGGAAAGCGCAATTTCCCACACTGGCACTGTTAGCATTCCAACACGCAAAAACATAATCATTGGTGCAAAAAACGGAATAAATGACGTGATAGTAATAAATGACGCTTCAGGCTTCCCTAAACCAAACATAGCAATCATAAATGCTGCTACAATTACAAGCGTCATCGGTGTAATCATTTGCTGTACATCTTCAATACGGCTAACAAGCGACCCCAAAAACGCAGCTAGGGTTGCAAATAAGAGATAACCTAGAATAAAGAAAACGAATGCATACACAAACGTCTGAATCGGTACATCTGAAAACCCTAGGAAATCAGAAAGTTCGCTGGAACTTCCTTGTAAAGACATATAGCCGACCGCAGCAATAATTGTAAACTGAGTCAAGCTTAATAACGCAATCCCTGTAATTTTTGCAAACATTTGCTTTACTGGAGAAACGCTGGACACGAGAATTTCCATCACTCGTGATGACTTTTCAGTTGCAACTTCCATCGCAATCATGCTGCCGTACATAATAACGGAGAAATAAATAACGAACAGTAAGACGTACACAAGTCCCCTAGCTTGACTTAGTTCTTCCTCTGTTTTGGCATTATCTACTAACGCTTCTTTTTCAAATGCAACTGGACTATAAATCTCTTCAATCTGCTGAGGGTCTAAATCGACCTTCTGGGTAGCATAAGCAACTTTCATTTGTTGAAGTCCCTGCTGTAAGGACGTCGCAACCGCAGATTCTGCTAAAGAGTTTGACTTGTAAACACCTTGTGGTAGCTCTTCGCTATTGATTGATAGCTGAAGATACCCTTCAATCTCTTCGTCTTTGACCTGTTTCTTAGCTTCTGACTCCGACTTAATTTCTTTTAGCGCTAAGTCTTCATCAATGAGTTTCATATTTTCCTTGAATGTGCTGTACGCCTCTTCGGATTCACTGAGAACTCCCACAGTCGTTTGCTCGTCATTATCAAATGCTTTAATAATTGTATCTAAGTTCGTAATTCCTAATAAAAGCAGGACTGTAATAGCAGTCGTAATGATAAACGATTTTGTCTTAAGCTTGTTTAAATACGTATGCGCTACAATGATCCAAAATTTATTCATACGAAGCACCTACCTTTTCAATGAAAATATCATTTAGAGAAGGTTCTTCTACAATAAATTTTCGCACAAATGAAAAGTCTGCCAGCTCTTTGAAAATAGCTTGAGAGACATCCTCATTCTCGATTTGCAGATTAACACCTTCAACCGTTTGTTTCATTTTGACAACTCCATCTACAGCTTCTAAGCGTTCAAATGGACCTTCTCCGTGAACGATAACATTCTTCTTACCAAAAGAGCGTTTAATGTCCCCTAGCTTGCCGTGCACAACAGGCTGACCATGGTGCATGATGCATAAATGCTCACAAAGTTCTTCCACGTGTTCCATACGGTGACTTGAAAAGACGATTGTTGTTCCTCGCTCTTTTAAATCAATGACCGCTGACTTGAGGAGCTCAACATTAACTGGATCCAGCCCGCTAAACGGTTCATCTAAAATAAGCAGTTCTGGACGGTGAATCACTGATGCGATGAACTGGATTTTTTGTTGATTTCCTTTTGACAACTCTTCTACTTTTTTATTGGCGTAGTCAGGTACGTTAAAACGCTTCAACCAATAATCCATTTCTTTTAAAATATCATTCTTGTTCATCCCTCGTAGTTTACCAAGATAAACAAGCTGATCTCGCACTTTTAGCTTTGGGTACAACCCTCGCTCTTCTGGTAAATAACCAACGATATTGCTTGTTTCATATGTAATCGGTGCACCCTTCCACGTAATGGTTCCCGCCGACTGTTCAATCAAGCCTAATACCATTCGAAACGTTGTTGTTTTCCCTGCACCATTAGCCCCTAAAAATCCAAATATCTCACCTTTTGGAATATGTAACGATAAATTGTTCACGGCTGTAAATGAGCCGTATTGCTTTGACACATCCGTCAATAACAGAGACATATTTCTCCTCCTTTTAATAAATTACTTCGCTAACTATCTCTTGAACCAACAGCCTAGTCACCAGTAAAGAAACAGGATAATAGAAATGAATAAAAAGTTTTAAACAAACCGAAGTTTAAATGTTTTTATCACTTACTAATCTACTTATCCTTGGCGACGTGCTGAAAAAATCACTCAGTTAGACCTACTTCTTATTGTATAGAAATTTTATGTAGTTGTAAACCGAAGCAGGAATTTTCAATATAAACTTCGAATTTTAATAAAGTGAACAGATATCCATTTTCTAAAGGAGAGGTCTTCATGACAATGTATACGCTAACAGTTTTTGAAAAAGACGGAGAAAAACTATTGGATGAAACGTTTGAAGCTGCAAGTGAACGTGATGCAAAAGAAATTGGAATGAGTAAACTAACGGAGCTAAATTACCATGAAAAAACGCACCGATGCGTACAAGCTAACGGGAAGCTTGTATTATTTCATCGTTAAAATAAAAACAGTTTGGGACATAACAAAATGATTGCTTTTAAAAGACGAACACTAGCTGTTCCCATCTCTTTAGTTTGTCTCAACTCGTTCGTTCCATTGCGCTACGGCCACTCGCTTTCCTCGGGGAAGAACCTGAGCTTTCTCGCTGCGCTGCGGGATCTCCGTTTTCCCTCTCTTTCCCGCAGGAGTCGAGTGTCTCACGCTCCATTCCACCCTGTTTCCAACATTGTTTTCACAATCAACCAAAAAAAAACCTGAACGATTAAAAGTTATGAACTCTCAATCGTTCAGGTATAGTAGAGGCTGAACTACTTATGTCTCAGTCTCTTTTTTATTCACTTTACAGCTTCTTTTAATTCTTTACCTGCTTTAAATGCTGGTACTTTAGAAGCTGGGATTTGCATTTCTTCACCAGTTTGTGGGTTGCGCCCTGTACGAGCTGCGCGCTCACGAACTTCAAATGTACCGAAGCCGATAAGCTGAATTTTTTCACCTTGACCTAATGTTGTAGAAATTGTGTCTAATAGTGCATCTACTGCTTTTGATGCGTCTGCTTTTGTTAATTCCGATTTTGAAGCTACTGCATTTACTAAATCTGTTTTATTCATCTTTCAATCACCTCATTAATTTCTATTATTATCTTTTGATACCACTGATGCTAATTTTTTAAACATGCTCTATCTACATGATAGACAAAAACACTTGCTTTTAAACTAGTTCACTTAATTTTCGGAAATATCTTTTGAACGCTGATTAAACACCGGCAAACGTTTCGCCAAAAACGCTTCAATCCCCTCTTGATGATCATCACTTTGGCTCATGCTAAACTGACTTCTTTTCTCTAACTGTAATACAGTCTTCAGCTCTTCAATTGACGTTTCAACGAAAATTCGTTTCGTCTCTTTTAAAGCAAGCGCTGGCTTTTTGAGCCAGTATGAAACATAATCTTCTACATGCTTCGCCAAATCTCCTTCTTTTATTTCATCAATTATCCCAATTTTATACGCTTTTTCTGCTGATAGCGTTTCCCCCCGCCAAATAAGCTGTTTTGCACGGTGATTACCGAGGCGTTTTGCTAATAAGAAGTGGCCTCCTCCATCTGGAATAAGTCCGATTCCAATAAAATTCATAGCAATCTTAGCATCTTTTTGCGCAATGATATAATCACTCGCGAGCGCAATGCTAAGCCCTAAGCCAGCCGCTGCTCCGTGAATAGCGCTAATGGTAAGCTGAGGAAGCGTGTATAACCTTAGCGTCACTTCATTGATTAAATCCATTACCTTACGAAATGAGTTTGCTCTGTTTGGATCCAGCATCATTTTGATATCACCACCTGCAGAAAATACGTTTCCTTTTCCTTGCAAGACGACAATATCTGCTTGGCTCTCTTCTACTTCTTTTAAGCATTGAACAAGCTGTTGCAGCACTTCTATATTGAGAGCATTTAATGATTCCGGTCGATTTAAAGATAAAATAGCCACGCGTTCTTCCATTTCTAATTCAACAACTTTTAAATTTACAGTCATCTTCCTTCACCCTTTCAATTCATAGCGTTCTAGTACTTGTTCACGAAGTGCTCGTTTTAGAAATTTACCGACGGTTGTTTTCGGAATTTCATCCATAAAAATCACATCGTCTGGAAGCCACCATTTCGCAAATTGAGGCGAAAGGAAAGTTAAAATATCTTCCTTGGTTACTTGTGCTGTATATCCTTCTTTTAAAACGACGCACGCCACTGGGCGCTCTTGCCATTTTTCATGAGGTACAGCAATAACCGATGCTTCAAAGACACCTTCATGCCCCATCAATGCATTCTCAATGTCGACCGATGAAATCCATTCTCCACCGCTTTTAATCAAGTCTTTTGTACGATCAACAATTTTAATAAAACCTTCTTCATCAACTGTAACCACGTCTCCTGTATATAACCAACCATCTTTAAACGCTTCGCTCGTACGGTCATCTTCATAGTATTCTGAAGCAATCCAAGGTCCCCTGAGCAAGAGCTCACCCATTTCATTACCATCCCAATCTACTTCTCCATTCTGACCGATTACTTTCATTTCAACGCCAGGAACAAGGAATCCTTGCTTAGCTTTTAACGCTAATCGCTCGGGAGCAGACTTCTCTTCTTGATAACTTTTTAATCTGGATATCGTGACAAGGGGACTGGTTTCCGTCATGCCGTACGCATGCATAAATGGAATATTAAACTTTTCTTCAAAACGCTGAATAACGCTCGGCGGTGCCGCAGACCCTCCGCATAAAAACGCACGCACATGACTGGTATCATACTCACCTTTTTCAAGCTCTTGCAGCAAACCTAGCCATATTGTTGGTACTCCAGCTGCAATCGTCACTTTTTCATTTTGAATCATCTCCGCTAAGATAGTCGGAGTGAAAAAAGCTCCCGGCATTACAAGGGTTGTGCCAAGCCAAACAGCAGCAAACGGTAAGCCCCATGCATTAACGTGGAACATTGGAACTACCGGCATAGCAATATCAGCTTCAGACAGCTCTGCACCATCTCTTAATCCGAGTGCCATGCAATGCAAATAAATGCCTCGATGTGAGTAAACAACGCCTTTTGGCTTACCTGTGGTAGCGGAAGTGTAGCAGATTCCTGCTGGCTCTTCTTCTTGAATATCTGAAAGAAAAGCAAACGTTTCATCTCCACGCTTTAGCAGCTCTTCGTAATGATAAATTGGCTTTACACTACTTTCAGGGAGCGAGGGTTCGTCAGACATAATAATATAAGCTTCTACGTGAGGTAATTCTTGGTGGATTTTTTCAAAGAGCGGTAAAAAGCACTCATCAATTAAAAGTACTTTATCTTTTGCATGATTAATAACATAAATAATTTGCTGAGGATCTAAGCGAATATTAATCGTGTGCAACACGGCACCGATTCCTGGAATTGCAAAATAAGCTTCTAAATGGCGATGATGATTCCAAGCAAACGTTCCAACACGGTCACCTCGTTCTACTCCCAGCTCTACTAGCATGGAAGACAATTTTCGCGTTCTCTTTCCCGTTTCTTCATAGGTAAAACGTTCCATACCTTTTGTGGACCTTGAAATAACCTCCTTCTTCTTAAAAAACGTCTCTGCTCGCTCCATCATTGAAGGAATCGTTAATTGTACATTCATCATTGAACAGCACCTCACTTATTTTTAGAAAACGTTTGCAACAAATTATATATTCAATCGTCTTCGACATATTTCCTTCTCTTTATGCAAATTAAAAAACTGCCATGTATTTTCGGAATAAATACACGGCAGTTTCTATTAAACATTGAATAAATCAGTTAGAATTTTAATTTTTTCTTCTGTATAATGCTTAAACCCATCATTATATGACTTCGGATCTTTCGGATTAGCAAAACGCGTAATCACACCTGTCTTTGGATGAACAAATTTACTAGAAGCCCCGCAACCTAATCCAATAATCGTCTGTTTCTCTTCCATAATCATGATATTATAGATACTCTCTTGGCCTGGAAAAGCATAGCCCACATTTTCAAGATTACCTAAAATATTTTTTTGGCGATATAGATAGTAAGGCTTATAGCCGTTTTCTTTTGTCCACTCTGTTGCCATATCCATCATTTGGCTGATTTCATAACGATCAGCCACTTTATATTTACGCTTATTTTGCGTCATTTCAGATGCACGCTTAAAGGAAAGCGTATGAACCGTCAGCGATTCAGGCAACAGCTTCTGTGATTCTTTTAACGTATGTGAGAACTCCGTTACGCCTTCATTTGGTAACCCAATAATCAAATCCATATTAATATTGTTCATGTTCATTTCACGAGATAAATGGAATTTTTCAATCGTCTCTTCAACCGTATGATGACGCCCAATTGCTTTTAACGTCTCTTGCGTATACGACTGTGGATTGACGCTAATGCGGTCGATATTCCATTTTTGCAGCACTTTTAACTTATCAGCTGTAATGGTATCAGGGCGCCCTGCTTCCACCGTAATTTCACGAATGTTTTTCACATCAGGAAAAGATTCATACATTTCTTCATACAGCATGTCCATTTCCTCAGCAGTAATGCTTGTTGGCGTCCCTCCACCGTAATAAACAGTTGTAATTTTGATATTGTTTTCTTTTAACCATTTTCCAATTTCACGCATTTCGTAGTGAAGGCCACCCAGAAATGAATTAACCGAACCTTGACGCCCGTTAATCGCATAAGCAGGAAACGTGCAGTATGCGCACTTTGTCGGACAAAAAGGAATGCCAATATAAATGCTTACTTCACCAGATAACTCATGAAGATCAGGAACAGCGGCTAGTTGGCGATCGACGATATCCTGCATCAGCTGAATTTTATCGTCCGTAATTAAATACTGCTCTTTCAACTCCTGGTGAGCTTCTTCTTTTGTTTTTCCAGCTTGAAGCTTCATATGAAGAAGCTTTGTTGGACGAATTCCCGTTAGAACTCCCCACTTTTGTACGATATTCGTATATTCTTGGAGCACAGATAAAAAGACGCGGAGGACAACATTTTTCACTTGCTTGAACTGTTCTTTTTCAGATAAACCTACTAAGTTTGGCTTTGTTAGTTCTTCTTTATATACTTTATCATGGTCTCGAGCCTTTAAAGCAATATGTGCTGAAATCTGCTCATTGACAGTTAGTGTAAACGTAATTTGTAGGTCTTCTTCTTGATTTGAAGTAAAAGAAACATCGCTCTCTTCAAAGAATAAGTCAGAAATGAGCTGAAGCGGTCGAAGAAATCGTTCGTCTTCTAACCCTTGAACATATATTTTCACGATAATCACCTTTCAATTTTAAACATAGATAAGCTTCTATCAGTTTACAGAACATCAATGACTCGGTCAATTGCTGCTAAATTAAAAAACGAATTATGCCTTTTCTAACATGTTTAGGTTATCATAACTAGTTCGTTCCATTGCGCTAGTTCTCTAAAATTGGTTTCACAATCAACAAAAAATCCGAACTATAAAAGAGTCGTTACCTCCCAATAGTTCGGATTGATGATTGACTGAAATACTTATGTCCCAGCCTCTGTGCCTTAGTTTAGTCTCGTTCCATCAAGCTGGTTTAAGTAACCTAATCGCTGCTGTTTTCTAAACAGCTCTTTAATCATATATGCCACTCCGTTTTCATTGTTTGACCTTGTGACCCAATCGGCCAGCATTTTGAGATTTGTTGGCGAATGCCCCATAGCTACACCCATACCGGCTTGCTCAATCATTTCGATATCATCATAGCAATTGCCAATTGAAACGACATCTTCCATCGGAATGCCTAGTTGACTTGCTACATAGCGAATACCCGATGCCTTATTCGCTCCTTTTGGCGTAATGTAGCATCGATTTTCGTTGGGGTAAGAAAACCATTCAATGTCCTTCACCGCAGATGCAATGGTTTGTTCTGCATATTCCTTTTCTCTTTTATCTGCAAAATACACTTCAATTTTTGGAGTCGATACTGGCTCATCCCTTAGCGCATCTCCCAATGAGTCTACAAACTGAACAGGATAAAAAAGTGGTTCTCCTGTTTTCAACATCGTTTTAGCCACGATATTATTTGGAAGCTTGACACGATTACCAATTGAAAAGCGTTCATGTAAAATTCGAATATGACAGTTAAAGTTCTCTAACAGTTGAATAAGGTTAAACGTTTTTTCTTCGCTTAATCTTCGGTCTAATACCGGCTTATCAACGGAAGAAGCGATAAACCCTCCACTGTGCGTAATGAGCATTGTTGGATGAATTTTCAAGGACCTTGCAATCTTTCGCGCAGATGGAAAATGGCGATTTGTTACGAGCGTAACGTAGACGCCTTTATTTTTGACGAACTGAATTGCTTCTTTCGTTTCTTTTGTAATACGGCCTTGACTATTTAAAATGGTACCATCAATATTTAACGCCAGTAATCGATATGTCATTGTTAAATCCCTTCCTTCTCAGATGTCTCTCAGCTTATTACCACGTTAGAACGTTGGTATTTATTAAAAAAAAACTTGATAATTAGTTATATGAGCATATGACTATAATTAGAAGGGATTAAAATGTGATTTTATCGTACGTTATAAGAGATCGTTGATGCTTTTCTGAGCAATAGCCATGTTGGAATAACTGTTAAAACGGCCAGTACCGATATTGTACCTAGGTTAGGAGTGACCTGAAACGAGTCATTTATTGTGACAAACAGTTCAACAATCCAGTCTCTTGTAGTTGAAAATAAAAACAGCCCAAATAGAAAAGCAATGACACTTACTCCTCCAATCAAACCCGTTCGGTAAAAGACGCTTCCTAACAAAAGCCCCGCTGATAGCAAAAAGAAACAAAGAATGCAGTCAAATAGAAGTTGGTTATACCAAGTAGAATTCATAGTAGTAGCTTCAATGGTACTAAAAATCCTGACCTGTGTAGATGTAATGTCAATGACTAGACGAAATAGTGCATTTACAAAAGCTTGAATAATGGATATCCCCGCCGCTAACAGTATGTTGAATAAAAAAACGCTTGTTAAAAAACTTTTTCGCGTCATGCCCATTTTAATACAAAAAGGTAGCGACTCTTTCACCATTACAAACCCTGCAATCCCGCAGAAAATAAGGATTGGTAAGCTTGGTGATACGACCATAACAGAAGTATCAGCAGCCGTCGTAATTGTTAAAATAGCCAAGATGCTCCCAATAAAAATGCTCCAAAAGATTAAAATTGACGAGCGATGATCAAGAAATAAATAATACAGCATTGCTTTTGTATCTTTAAACATAAAGCTTTCCACTCCTGTTCTCTTCTGTGAGATAAACCATCAACTGCTGAACGTTAATACTCTCAATCGTTAATCTATGCTCACGTACTTCAGCAAGGTTATATGGTCCTCCAAACAACACTGCTGATTTTCTACCTGCGATAACAGATTGATGGATGACGTTTTGGTTTTTAATAAAAGCGTCAACTACATCTTCTTTCCCGCTAATATGAAGAGCCTTATTCATCATATTTTCTGCTGTTTCATGCAGCAACTTCTGTCCTTTTTGAATAACGACTACTTCTTCAAATAAATTGCTTACTTCATCAATTAGATGGGTAGATAGAATAATCGTTCGTGGCTTTTCTTGATATGCTTCCAAAATCAAGTCGTAAAACAAATAGCGTGCGGACGCATCTAAGCCGATGTATGGTTCATCGAAAATGGTAAGCGGTGCTTGACTAGCCAAGCCAATTGTAATACCTAAAGCAGACTCCATTCCTTTTGATAAACCTTTGGTACTCATTTTGCCATTAAGATTAAAGCGTGCTAATAAGTCATTAGCAACCTCTTGTGACCAGTTTGGATACACAAGAGATGACACCTTCAAGACATCTTTAATTTTAAGCTTTTTCTTGAAGTTGTTATTTTCACTAATAAAGCAAATATTCTTCAAAACCTCACGATTTTCAAAAGGTGATAGCCCCTCAACTTTTACCTCACCATCAGTTGGCGTTATGTGTCCTGCTAGCATTTGCATAAGCGTGGTTTTTCCTGCTCCATTTCGTCCAAGCAGACCATAGATCTTATTAGCTTCTAGACTTAAACTTAAGTCATTTAATGCTTTTTTCTCCCCAAACGTTTTTGTAACGTGTTCAACCGTAATATTCACCCTTATTCCTCCCTCTTTAATAAAGACTGTAGTTCTTCAAGTTGAATTCCTAACTTTTCAGCTTCCTGCTTTAGCGGGACAATATATTGATTAAAAAATGCTTTTTTTCGCTTTTCTAAAATAATACTCTTAGCTCCATCTGCTACAAACATCCCTACGCCCCTTTTTTTAAACAAAATCTCTTGGTCAACAAGCTGATTAACCCCTTTAGCAGCAGTGGCTGGATTAATTTGATAGTACTTGGCAAACTCATTCGTAGAAGGAACGCGATCACCTTCCTGAATGGATCCGTCCAAAATACTTGTTTCAACCTGCTCTGCAATCTGCTGGAAAATCGGCAGATCCTCTCTTAATTTAAAATCCATACGACCACCTTCTAAGTTAATTGGTTAGTTACTAATGTAACTAACTATATAACATATGTATTTATTTGTAAATAAGTTCCTGTTATTTTTTTGAAATTTTTGCATGTACATGATCAAGCCCCTATCTTCTAGCAAAAAGGTACAAAGATGAGTGCTTCTTTTCCTATAACAGAAGCTGGTGATTGAAACGAAGGATGCGTGACTCCTATGGGACTAGCGAGGCTGCTTGAGACCCCGCAGGAGCGTAGTGACGAGGAGGCTCAACGCTCGCCCCGTGGAAAGCAAGCAATCCGGAGTGAAGATCAACCTTTTTGCATGTGTTCCTTCTATACAAAAAAGCGACTAGAACTAAAATTAGTTCTAATCGCTTTGATTTTTTAAGCTATTATTCAGCGTATAACTCTTCTAATGGCTTCATGATAACTTTGTTTAGCTCACCGATTACCATGCTCATACGTTGCTCAGCTTCCATTAACTTCGCGATATTTTCATCTTGTTGAACAATCGCTACTGTTTGCTGTGCTCGTTGAACTTCTTCTTCCGTAATCTCTTGACCCGTCATTTGTTTTTGCTGTAACTCCATTTGTAATGTACGAAAGCGCTCAAATAATTGTTTTGAACCTTCGTCATTGTTTACAGCCCCATACAGGCTCTTTAGATTTGTATAATCGTCGCTTTGACGAATGGCTCTTTCTAATTCATTTGCTACATCGTACAAGTTTACAGACATATAAACGTCCTCCTAAATTTTTTTACTATAATCATCTTCCCAACTACTATAACAAATTATGGCGAGAAATTCAGCTTAAGACCTTTATTTCTCAAAATCAATCAAATAAAGTAAAAGCTCAATTAGTAAGATCGTTTTTTCTCTCTTGAAGTAAATACTTAAGCAATAAACAGAGCAATAACTCCTTGAACCACTCCAATTATCCCTCCAAGTAACGCTCCTAGATACGTAATCATCTTAAACTCACGTTTTGAAATCCCTAAAATCAATTCCTCAATGCGCTCCACTGAAAACGACTCTACCTGTTCACGAACAATATCTTCTAATTTAAGCTGGCTCATTAACGAATCAATGCGCTCTACTAAAAAATCCCCTGCTTTTTCAACGACTACCGGAACAACCTTCTGCACATACGAATGAGCAGGTGCCACAAGCTCAGAAACAGGCTTCGCAAATAAGGTATCTACCGATATAGTTCGATCAACAATACTCTGAATGCCTTCTAACATTGTTTCTCTGCCAATAAACTCTTCCGCTTCATCCACCGTCTTCTCTTGCAGCTTCTTCCACTCTTTTTCAATCAAGCTTTCAAAAAGCTCACTCGTTCCTTCATGCTTGAAAAACTTAATAATTTCTGGCTGGACCTTATCGATGACTTTTGTATTTCCAAGAAACATTTGAATCATGTTTCCAAGCATCCCTTTTTTCATTAAAAAGTCATCAATCATGCGTTCTAAGCGACGTTTTCCCTCTTCGCTTTCAAAATACTCCACCGCTTTTTCACAAATTTGCTTTGCGATAACAGGAATGACTTGATCTACCTTTTGCTTTGTTCCCTCACTTAATAAAGAAGAAAGTGACTCACCTGATTTGCTCGTCATAAACTCAATATACTTCTTTTCTACAAGCTTACGAACAGCGTTCTTTGTTTTATCTTGAGCTTCTTTAATACCAATAGCGTAAAGCACCTCGGCTAACGTTTGCTTCGTTGTAAATACCTTTTCAAGCCCGTCATTTGCCATTCGTAATAAGATTTGATGAAAGGCTGGATCTTTTAACTTTCTCTTTAAACTTTCTGGTGTTAATAAATGATCAACCACCGTTTTCCCAAGCTGAACAGCAAGTTCATCTCGCCTTTTTGGAATAAGCCCAGGAGTAAATGGAATTCTTTTCCTAAATAAATATTTGGCTTCGTATGGGTGAAACAACATTTTAATAGCCAAGTGGTTCGTAACACCACCGATGACCGCCCCAATGACGGCCATAATAATGATTGTAATAAACTGTTCCATTATTTTCTTCGACCTTTCTGTAACAAATTCTCTCACATATTCTCTTTGCAAATCATACCATATATCAGCATTCGCCTATAAAATTAAAAAATGAGGACGTATTTATGAACCCTCCATGCGTAATGATTAAAGCATCTCAGTCAAAACTGGGTAAGAATCAGATCTACATGAGTCAGGGACTTTGCCAACAACTTAGCTGCGATACTCATATTACCATCACATTCGGTCGTATGCACCAAGAAGTAAGCATTATACCATTTACAAGCTCTGATTACTCTATTATGTGTTGCAAAACCCTTTTACAAGAATGGGGGCTATTTGAAGACGAAACCGTTCTACGATTTTCTTCTCCATCTAAGGAGGAACTATTAATTGGTCCCGTTATTTGTGTCGTCACGGAAATTAAGTCATCGCTAGATCTCTTTGGAAGTATAACAACCTTCTGTAAAGAGTTTGCATCTCTTAGCGATTTGGAAAACTGCTTCTTTTATGTCAGTACACTAGATGATTTACTTAACGGAACGAAAAAAGGCTATACGCTTCAATATAATTCTTGGGTACTACAAAATGTACCTCTACCAAATGTCATTCATAACCGAATCCATAATCGAAAAACGGAGCATACGGCTAAATTTCAAGAGCTTACTACAAAAGCGATTGAAAATGAAATTCCCTTTTTTAACGCTCACTACTTAAACAAGTGGAAGGTGTTCGAACGCTTGTCTCAAACAGTGCACTTAAACACCTATTTACCCGATACGTATCAGCTCCGGTGTAAGCAAGATCTATTGGATGCACTATCATCTTACCAAACCATTTTTCTAAAACCCATACACGGTAGCCAAGGTAAACATATTTTTAAAATCGCGCACGTCAATGAGCAATATCACCTTGATTATACTACGATTGGACACGAGTATAAAAAAGAATACGATTCTGCACACGACATATTTGAAACTTTATTTCACACGTTAAAAAAACAAGGGTTTATTATCCAAGAAGGAATCGACCTTCAAACATATAAGGGGTGCCCCTTTGACTTTCGTATCCTTTGTCACAAACACTCCCACTCCAAATGGAAAGTAACATCGGTTATAACGCGAGTTTCTCAAAGAGGTTGTTTTGTTTCAAATGTTGCACGTGGAGGAGAAATCTATTCACCCAAACATATACTCACTTCGTTATACGATGAGCATACTGCTAAACATATCATCGCTTTATTAAAAGAGATTGCGCTTGAAATTTGTATTAATTTACCATATCAAGACGAAATTTATGCGGAGTTTGGCATTGACTTAGCTATTGATGCCAACGGGCAGCCTTGGATTATTGAAGTGAATACAAAACCTTCTAAACAAAGTGACGAAGCTTCTCAAACGATTCGTCCATCCACTAAAGCCCTTATGAATTATTGCCTTACCATTACACGTTTTCATTAAGATGAGGAGGTCTTTCTTATGATTTCATTAGGTTTTATTACCATTCATCCCGAACAGGAAGTAGAATATGCAACCAATCTTGCAAAATACGCAGCTGCGTACAATATTGAATTTTATCGATTTACTCCCTTTCAACTTCAGCCGGTATCGCAGAAAATAACAGGATATAAATATAATTCAGAAATAAATGAGTGGCAGTACGATACATTCTCTCTTCCTATGTTTATTTATGATCGATGCTTTTATCGCGGTGATTCCCTCTCTAAAAAAGCTATACCCATTGTCAACTGGCTGAAACAAAATCCAACGATTACGTTCCTTGGATATGGTCTACCAAATAAATGGGATGTTTACACAGAGCTCATAAAAGATGATGACCTGTCTCCTTATCTTCCTTCGACAACTAAAATCACGGCTGAAGAGCAGATAACGCAGCTGTTACGCTTACATGACGCTCTTATTCTAAAACCGATTGCAGGTGCACAAGGAAAAGGAATTGTTAAGCTTGTTCAACGCTTTCGAATCATTGAAGCATCTTTTCATTCCAAAAAAGGTCTTCAAACAAAGCAGTTCACACAGCTAGCGGATTTTCATGCTTGGCTATTTAACATCATGCAAAATGCAACTTATCTCGCTCAGCCTTTCATTCCACTATTATCACTTCAGTACTCTCCTCTTGATGTTCGCGTTTTATTGCAAAAAGATGCAAGCGGAGATTGGAATGAGATTGGAAGAGGCGTTCGAAAAGGAAAAGAAGACTCATTTATTACAAATATTAGCCACGGGGCTTCTATTTCACCATTTGAAGAGTTAATGAAGCGACTTCCACCTCATAAAGCTACATTTATCACAGATGAAATTAGCAGCTTATGTGAACGAATACCGCTTGTGCTAGAAGCTCAGCTCCCTTCTCTTTTTGAACTTGGCTTAGATATTTGTATCTCTAGAGACTATAGCATTTGGCTTCTTGATTTAAATTCAAAGCCTGGAAGAAAAACAATCATTGAAACAACTCCAGAATCTACTGAAAAGATGTATGAAAATGTGATGGCCTACTGCTCATATTTGGCTACTTTACCTTCATCTCAACATAAGGAGTAGAACAATGACGAACTTACTTTTTCAATTAAAAGTGTTACCAGAACAAGAGGATGTACTCTATGTACCATCCTCTCTTTATCATCATCAACTAAACACTATTTATTTCGGTACGTTTTCTTCTATTTGTCAGGTTTACGAAGACCCTGAAGCGGTGAATGAAATCAAAATCTCACAAAACCTGTTGGACTTATTACACCTTCCTATCCATAATGATGTTCACATCTATACCGATGAACATAGCATCTATATCGGTCCTTTAATCGGCATACTATCAGCAGGATTTACCGGTTCGTTATTACGCCCAATCGGCAAACGATCTTTATTGTTTGCAAAGCTCTTGTCAACTGCTTCCATTACGGGAGGAATTCCATTTTTATTTGGCATTCATCATATTCAATGGGATTCTGGCACAATCTTAGGTTATTTTTATACATCAAACGGCTGGGAACAACGTGAAGTTCCTCTTCCAAACGTAATTTACAATCGATTACCGAATCGAAAAACAGAAAGCCTTGATGCCTTTCAAACGATTAAAGAAAAATTAGCCGATGAATATCAAATTCCACTCTTTAATCCTAACTTCTTTAACAAATGGACGGTCCACACCCTGCTACAGAAAGATGCGGCGGTAAGAAATTTCTTACCTTATACAATTGATGCACCTAGCCTCGAGCAGCTGTCTGAGATGTTAGAACAGTACGAATCAGTCTATTTAAAGCCAAAAAACGGTAGTCTCGGACGTGGTATTTATACACTTTCTTATTGTTCTACTCAGCACGTTTATCAAATTTGTTTTAAAGAAGAGAAACTCATAAAAAAAACACATGCTTCGTTAGCTGTCTTAGTCGATGAAATATTTAAAACAAACGAGCGCGACCACTACATTGCACAGCAAGCAATCCCACTATTTAAAAAGGATAACCGAATTGTTGATTTTCGCGTCCATACGAATAAAAATTTACACAATGAATGGGAACTATCTGCCATTGCAGCAAAAATTAGCGGTGGCGAAACGGTCACGACGCACATGACAAACGGTGGGGAAATTGAATCCTTACAGCGGGTTTTTACGAATCCAGAAACACGAAAGAAAACAGAAAAGCTATTAGAAAGTACGGCTCTTCTCATCAGCTTAGCATTAGATCACCAGGTAGAAGGCCTTATTGGTGAAATCGGATTCGACTTCGGCGTTGATACGAGAGGAAACGTGTGGATGTTTGAAGCTAACTCAAAACCAGGTCGTTCTATCTTCTTACACCCATCTCTACGAAAAGAAGATCAATATACAAGAAAGCTGTCGTTAGAATATGCCATTTTCTTGTCAAAGCAAGCCATTTTATCCCTTGAGGCTTCATATCCATGATTACTGTTTCTTACAGTAAAACAGACGACACTTGGTATCATCAAGAAGCACATTCCTCCTACGTATGGGGTTCACAAAACATCGAGCTTCCTGTTAAGCTTGAACCTACTGAGGCTTCCGTTTGCTTGCGAACTAGAGGAAATAAAGCAGGTCCCATAATTGGGATTGTTACGAGCAGCGCTGTTTTAAACAGCTTGAACCAGAAGCAACACCTCTACTTCAAGGAAATCCATCGAGCGCTGCAGACAACCGGAGGAATCCTTGTTTTATTTTCTCCTGAACAGTTCTATGAGCGCTACGTATATGGTGTTTATTTTGAGGAGATAAGCGGTGAATGGCGACAAGCCACGCTTCCTCTTCCTGATTTTATCTACAATCGCTTTCCCAATCGCTATACCGAACGTGAAAAACTTAAAGAATTAATGTCTCAAAGCGAGCATCTTCATATTCCTTTTTTTAACACCAGCTTTTTTTCAAAATGGGAAACGTATGAGCTATTATCAAAAAACACCGTTACACAAAAGCACCTCCCTGATACTCGGCTACTTTTATCGATTGAAGATGTACGTATTATGCTTAAAAAACATCAAAAAGTTTACTTAAAACCAATTCATGGTAGCAAAGGGAGAGGAATTTTCACCTTAACAACTCTTCAAGATGGAAGCATTCACTATGAAAGCTCTCGTCAAAAAAAGATTTATTCTTCCCTTGAACATGTGCCTCTCCCTACTCGTTCTTACATTGTCCAAGAAACAATTGAAACCGATACCCTTCAAGACATGCGCTATGACCTTCGCATACTAGCTAATCGCTTTAAGAAGCGATATATCATCAGTGGAATCGGAGTTAGACAAAGCGAGCGTCAGAGTGTAACAACTCACACATTAAATGGAGGAATTCTTAGATCTATTGAGGAGCTACCTTTTGATATAGACACTTCTTTTTTAACATCTCTAATAGATGCATGCGGTCAGCAGCTTCATCAGCATTTTCAATTTGTTGGAGAATTTTCGCTTGATATCGGAAGAACAAAAACCGGTGATTATTATATCTTTGAAATCAACGCAAAGCCGATGATTTTTGATGAACCTCACATTCGATCCATTGGAATTAAGCATCTGATAAGGTTATTCTATAAATTAACGAATTTTTAAAATAGTTGCTTTCCATTTCCTCTTCTCATGATAAGCTTATTAAAAAGCAGTGAAAATGAGAAAGGGGATTTTTTATGATTACACACTTTCGAATCAAGCCTTTGTATCAGCAAAAAGAAATGCCAGGATGGTTTATCTCCTTTTATATAAGCGGTACTTACTACGAAGCGAACTATCTAAAAACAGGAGAAATTCAGTTTAAACATCAACTCTCTCCCGCTATCAATCAAGAGGAAGTTACTTCCCTTATTCATGAACTAATGTTATTTCATGTCTATCAAGACTAGTTAAAAGTACAGAGCAGAAAGGAGTTTCATGATGGAGCAACTAAAAAGCATCTTTGGCAATAAACTACTATATTCAGATGTTCCCTACCACTTTCACCAATATAAATGGTTTCGAAGCGATGGATATCATTTTATTGGAATTGAACAAGACGCACTTTCTGAGAAGGAACTTGCTCTACTCTCAGCGTTTCTTATTCCTTACGAAGCAATGACCACCACGCTGTCAGCAGAACAATCATATTGGTATCAGCTACTATTCGAAGACAAGCCTGCGGTGATAGATGAGCTGGATAAATTCAAGCTTATTCGCTTTACTTACTTTTCAATTAAACGTTTGTTTGAACAGCACACAGAGTTTGAAGATGCCCTTTCATCCATGTATGCAACGCCCATTACCATCTTATGGGACAACTTACAAAGCGGAGTAATTATTGAAAAAGTAGCGGACTCATCAGAATTAACAAGAGATTTACAGGACAGCGTAACAATTTTATCACATGACTTTGAAAGTGATATGCAGTTTTTTGAAGGACAGCTGCACTCTTTTCCTTTCTCACCCTCTCGTGCTTTTCACATGGAGAAAAGCTGGTTTGAACAAGTTCAAAAAGTGTTTGAAAAAGAAAAGGTGATCAAGCTTTCAACGACGCTCCCCTATTGGTTGATTAAAGAGATGTCTCCCGCTGCCAAGGAACAAATGAATACCATTTTATCGTTAATAAAAGATGATGAAACTTTGCTTAACACTGTTAAATGTTATTTAGAGTGCAACCTGAATGTATCACTTGCTGCAAAGAAGCTATACATGCACCGGAACAGCTTGCAGTATCGCATTGATAAGTTTATTGACCGAACGGATTTAGATATTAAAAACTTTCAAGGGGCCGTTTCAGCTTACCTTGCTATCTTAGCAGCTGAGTCTCTAAATCAATAAAATGAAAAGGTTTTCGTAAACATGCACGAAAACCTTTTCATTTTTTTGTGCACATCTTCCATTTACCAGTTTTTCTATTCATCGTACACTATTCATACAGAAAGCGGTTTCATAATAACAAGGGCACATATTCAAGGGGGAGAATGAGAAATGGCTGAATTAAAATTAGAGCATATTTATAAAATTTATGATAAAAACGTAACGGCTGTAAAAGATTTTAATCTTCATATTGAAGACAAAGAGTTTATCGTATTTGTTGGGCCATCTGGCTGCGGTAAATCAACAACTCTACGTATGGTAGCAGGTTTAGAAGAAATTTCACAAGGTGATTTCTATATTGATGATAAGCGCGTGAACGACGTTGCTCCAAAAGACCGCGATATTGCGATGGTATTCCAAAACTACGCATTATATCCTCATATGACTGTATATGACAACATGGCGTTTGGATTAAAGCTTCGTAAACTTCCAAAAGATGAAATTGACCGTCGTGTAAAAGATGCTGCGCGCATTCTTGGGTTAGAACAATACCTAGATCGTAAGCCAAAAGCTTTATCAGGAGGTCAGCGTCAGCGTGTAGCATTAGGACGTGCAATCGTTCGTGATGCAAAAGTATTTTTAATGGATGAGCCGCTATCAAACTTAGATGCAAAACTTCGCGTGCAAATGCGCTCTGAAATTGCTAAGTTGCACCAACGCTTAGGTACAACAACAATTTACGTTACGCATGATCAAACGGAAGCAATGACAATGGCTAGTCGCTTAGTTGTTATGAAAGACGGTATTATCCAACAGGTCGGAACGCCTAAAGAGGTATATGAAAAGCCAGAAAACGTATTCGTAGGCGGATTTATTGGTTCACCTGCAATGAACTTCCTAAAAGGAAACTTATCAGATGGTAAAATTACGGTAGGCGATTCTGTTCTGGCAGTTCCAGAAGGAAAAATGAAAGTATTACGTGACCAAGGTTATGTAAATAAAGAAGTTATCCTAGGTATTCGTCCTGAAGATTTCCATGACGAGCCTGTCTTCATTGAAGCTTCAGCTGGCACAAAAGTAACCGTTAATGTTGATGTGTCGGAGCTAATGGGAGCTGAAACAATGGTTTATGCTAAAATTGGCGAACAAGACTTCGTCGCTCGCGTAGACGCTCGTTCTGAAGTAAAAGCCCAGCAAAAGCTTACTTTAGCATTAGACTTAAATAAAGCTCACTTCTTTGACGCGGAAACAGAAAGCCGCATTCGTGCAGAAAAAGAATAAGAATAAAAAAGAGAAGAGGAAAAACTCTTCTCTTTTTTATTCTTTAATGAACTTAATCTCTTCGTGCTGACATCTCTGACAATAGAAAAAATGTGTGCACATATGCTGCACGTAATCATTTGAAATGCCATTTTCAAGCTTTAATTCATCAATTTCCATATACGCGCTGTAATCATCGAAATAGTCGCTAACCTTTCCCATATCGCTTAACTCATAGCCACATACCTTACAATATTCAGATAAAGTGGACAGCCCATTGCAAAGCTCACATATATGCATCATTTCCTTACCCCTTCTTCACTTCGATAAGATATACATAATATGTGCAACTCCATTATTTCTACTCTACTGATTTTCCTTTAATTTACCAATAATTACTAATATTTTCTGATGTATAAACTTTTGAATGCTTTATCATACTACTAGTAACAACAAAGCAAACATCTACTACTGGGCTACGCCTAGGTAGGCAGATAAGTTTCTTGCTAAACTTATCCACGCTGGTTCAATTCCAGCTAGCTCAACCATACTACTATTATTTTATCTAACGAGGAGATGAATAAACATGGCAAACTACCAAAAAGCATCAAACAGCAATTCATCAAACAAGTTAGTAGCACCTGGAGCTCAAGCTGCTATCGATCAAATGAAATTCGAAATCGCAAGTGAATTTGGCGTAAACTTAGGGCCAGACACAACAGCTCGTGCAAACGGATCTGTTGGTGGCGAAATCACTAAGCGCTTAGTACAATTAGCTGAGCAACAATTAGGTGGCGGCAAGTACTAATATTTACACAATTTTATAACATGGCTAGAGCACCTCAACAGCTGTTGAGGTGCTCTTTATTTTCACGACAGTAAGATACCGTCTTTAGTCTGCTACTTCCATTTCGCTTTCGTTGTTTAACATTGACTGAATTTGAACGTTGACTTTACGAATCCGACGATTTTCAACCTCTTTAATTGTAAACGTTACGCCTTCATAACTAAAGAAATCTCCTGCAACAGGAACTCGTTCAAATTGTTCGAAAATCCAGCCGCCAAGCGTATGGTAAGAACTTTCTGGTGCCGGTACCTCAACATACTTTAAGAAATCATCAAGCGGAATTTCTGTATTAAATTCAAATTCTGTTTCACTAATTTGATCAACATAGCGAACAGCTTCATCATGTTCATCCCAAATTTCGCCTACTATTTCTTCTAAAATATCTTCAAGCGTCACTAGACCGGAAGTGCCACCAAATTCATCTACAACGATTGCCATATGTACTTTGTTCTTCTGCAATTCAGGTAGTAAAACAGAAATCTTCATTGATTCGACTACAAACATTGGCTCACGTACTAATTCACGAAGATTTACTTCTTTTTCTTGAACTAAGTATGTTAAAAAATCGCGCTCTGATAAAATCCCAATAATATTGTCAATATTGTCCTCATAAACTGGAATTCGCGAATATCGTTCTTCTAAAAAGATTTCTTTTATTTCATCAATCGGCTGATTGACCTCTATCGCTACCATATCGATTCTTGGTTTAAGAATTTGTCCAACAACAATTTCATTAAACTCTAACGAACGATGAACAAGCTCTTTTTCTTGATTATCAATAACGCCTTCTTCTTCACTTAAATCAACCATTACTTTAATTTCTTCTTCAGTAACCGAAGGGCTATATTCTTTACCTGTAAATAGCTTTGACACACCAGACTTCAGCAAAACAAAGAGATAAGAGATTGGTGTTAGTACTTTGATTAAAAAGTATAAAATACCGGATATCATCAATGTGAAGCTTTCCGCATGCTCTTTTGCTAATGATTTAGGTAATACTTCACCAAAGATTAAAATTAAAATGATCATAACTACTGTACTGATGACAAGCGCTGAATTACCGCCGAATAAATCAATTGCTACTTTCGCCGAAATAGACGATGCAGCAATATTTACAATGTTGTTTCCAATTAAAATGGTGGATAACGCTTGGTCAAAGTTTTCAGTAATCAACAGCGCTTTTTTGCTTCCTCGTCTTTTTTCATCAGCATAGTTTTTCAGACGTATTTTATTTACGCTCGAAAAAGCTGTCTCAGCAGATGAAAAGAAAGCTGATAATAAGATAAGAACTGCCAACAAAATAATTTGACTCAGGGGTAGGTCTACCAAAGGTCATTCACTCTCCTAAAAAAATAATAAAATTTTATACTACATAATTGCGTTTACCTTTTAGTGCAAAATAGTACAAATATATCATATCAGAAACCTTCTTATTTGAAAATGAATGTCAACTGCTATTACAAACCATTTTTCATTTGGTTATTTCTAGAAACTATTTTATTATATTCTATGAAAAAAGATTCATGCCCTTCGTATATTTACATAAAGGAGAGATGAGATATGAACATTGCTTTATTAGGCACAACAGGCCGCGTTGGCCAACAGCTTCTTGAACTATTATTGGAAAACAATCACAAAGTAAAAGCTTTGGTTCGGAACATACAGCGCCTATCTATTTCACATGCTAACCTCACAGTCATTGAAGGAGACGCTCGTGAAGAAAAAGTGCTGGATTGCTTATTTCACGGGCAAGACGTTGTCATTAGTACACTTGGTACAGACGGAGCTAACGTTATTTCAGAAAGCATGCCTGTTATTGTGAAAGCAATGAATAATCAAGGTATTGAACGAATTATTACTGTCGGCACAGCAGGGATTTTACAAACACGAACGGAACCTTCACTATACAGATTTCAGTCTAGTGAATCAAAGCGTAAGCTTACAAGAGCTGCTGAAGATCACCTAAAAGGGTTTCTGACCTTGAAAGAGAGTAACCTTCTTTGGACGATTGTATGCCCTACTTACTTACCTGATGGACATATTACAGAGCGCTACCGCGTTGAAAAAAACGTCCTTCCCTTAGATGAAAAAAAAATATCCACAGGTGACACCGCTCATTTTATTTATAAAGAACTGTTAGATCCTCAATTTATCCGTTGCCGAGTGGGTCTGAGTGAATAGTAAACAGCATCTCAAAAGTAGAGATGCTGCTTTTTGCTGTCATGTTGTTTTACGTAAGCTTGCGATAAGCCCAATGGTTTGTAGGTCCATGCCCGCTTCCAATTTGTAACGTGTCCTTAATCGCAGCATGAACAAAATCTGAAGCAAGCTGAACGGATTCTAGAAGAGTTGTCCCTTTAGCTAACTCGGCTGCTATACAAGCAGCAAACGTACAACCTGTTCCATGCGTATGCTTCGTATCTACACGCTTATGAACAATTTCATGAAAGAACTGACCGTCGTACACTAAGTCAACCATCTCCTCTTGTGATTTGTCATGTCCCCCTTTTATCACCACATTTTTCACTCCAAGGCTATGAAGACTTTTGGCTGCTTCTTTGCGCTGTTCCATTGTTGTAATTTCATATCCCGTCATAATTTCTGCTTCAGGAATATTAGGCGTCACGACTTCAGATAATGGTAACAGTACATCATTTAGCGCAGCAATAGCTTCTTGCTGAAGTAGTGATTGTCCCCCTTTTGCAATCATAACCGGATCCACTACTACATTTTTCAGTTCATACTTACGTAGCTTATCCGCAACAATACGAATAATATCAGAGCTAAAAATCATGCCAGTCTTAATAGCATCCGGACGCAAATCAGTAACAACTGAATCAATTTGCGTGGCAATTGCTTCTTCAGTTAACGGATACACACCTTGAACACCTAAAGTGTTTTGAGCCGTTACTGCTGTGATAGCGGACATTCCAAATACCTTACGCTCTTGAAATGTTTTTAAGTCTGCTTGAATTCCGGCTCCTCCTCCGCTATCAGAGCCAGCGATTGTCAATGCTTTTGCTACACTCATAAAAATCTTCCTTTCGTCATTTACCCGATATAACGGTGATAAAGATTCTTTGCTTCTACTGTATCTTTTGTGCCGTGTACAAAGATTCTTCCATCTTGAAACACAACAAGGCGATAATCATCAATTGCTACGGACAAAAGATACGGATTTCGGTCCACTCGGTACCCTTTACCTTTTAAATGCTGTTCTAACTCCACTATGTTAGGTGCTTTTGTTGCCTTTGCAGGGCGAATTTGTACAGTATCACGTCCGCATAGTACCGCTGTTTTTAACTGGTTTTCAAATTGAAGCGCAGGAAAAACTGGGTGTTGACCACACGATGAACATTCATCCGATTTTAGAGCATGAACATTTATGGTACGGTATTCATTTCTCCAAACGTCAAATGATACTAGCTGTGACCGTAGCGCCTCATGATCTTCTACAAGAATCTTTAGTGCCTCCGTGACTTGATGTGAAACAACCATTTGGACAGCAGGGCTAATAATCCCTACCGTATCGCACGTAACTCCACCTAAAGGTACTGATTCCAGCAAACATGCTAAGCATGGGGTTTCTCTAGGAACAATCGTATAGCTAATTCCATAGCTCCCCACACATGCTCCATAAATCCAGGGAATTCGGTGTTTTTGTGATAAGTCATTTATCACAAGCCGTGTATCAAAGTTATCCGTAGCATCGATTATTAAATCCACGTTTACCAACAGCTGTTCAATAAATTGAGGAGTCCCGTCCGCTACGTGCGCTTCAATATCAACATCTCCGTTAATTTCGACGAGCCTTTCCGAAGCAGCTACTGCTTTTGGAATACGATTAGCTGCATCCCTCTCGCTATAAAGCTGCTGACGCTGCAAATTACTCCACTCCACATAATCTCGGTCAATTATTGTTAACTTTCCAACTCCGGCTCGAACAAGCGCTTCCGCATTTCCTGTCCCTAACGCACCTGCTCCAATTAATAAGACATGCTTTTGTGATAACTTTTTCTGTCCTTCTTTACCTATTGGAGAAAAGAGCTCTTGACGTGAATAGCGCGCTGTCACCCGATGCTCATCCCTTCTGTTGGGCTACTGGCTACCGCATATTCTTTAAATGGAATGCGACCAGCTAAGTAAGCATCACGCCCCGCTTCGATTGCAAGCTTCATCGCGCGAGCCATTTTTACAGGATCTTTTGCACCTGATACAGCCGTGTTTAGTAGAACACCATCTGCACCTAACTCCATTGCTTTGGCAGCATCAGAAGCTGTACCGATACCCGCATCTACAATCACAGGCACATTAGATTGCTCAATAATAAACTGCAGGTTCAGCGGGTTAATAATTCCTTGTCCTGATCCAATTGGAGAAGCTCCAGGCATAATAGCATGAACGCCTAATTCCTCGAGTCTTCTAGCAAGTACAACATCATCAGACGTATACGTTAACACTGTAAATCCTTCTTTTAGCAATTCTTCACTTGCTTTTAATGTTTCAATTGGGTCTGGCAATAGCGTTTTATCACAGCCAATTACTTCAACCTTGACCATATCACACAGCCCAGATGCTTTTGCCAACTTTGCAATCCGAACAGCTTCTTCAGCATTTTTGGCTCCAGCTGTATTTGGTAAGAGCGTAAATCTTTTAACATCAAGAGCTTCAAGTAAGTTAGGCTGAGACTGATCAAAAATATCCATTCTTCTCACTGCAAATGTTAAAATTTCTGTTTCTGATTCTTCCACTGCTTGACGCTGCGTTGTGTAATCTGGAAACTTCCCTGTACCTAAAAGCAAACGAGATGCAAATTCATATTTTCCTATTTTCAACATAACTTTCATCCTCCTCCTACAAATGAAACAATCTCTAATAAATCGCCTTCTGATAGCAACGCTTTTTCATGATCTTGCTTTTGTAAAATTTTTTTATTTAACTCGACAATAACCACTTTCTCGTGTAAATCTCTTGATTCCAATAGTTGAGAAACCGTCTGAATTGAGGAATCTATATCAACGCTTTTCCCATTAATTATTAAGTTCAATACGTTCCCTCCATTTCTCTTTGTAAGCGAAAAGCCGTAAAAAAGGAATGTTTTGGATGTTCACCCATCATTTGTTCCGCCATAATTTTCCCTGTAATCGCACTTAGTAAAATACCGTTTCGGTAGTGCCCACAAGCTAAGTAAACATTATCTAGCTCAGGGTGCTGTCCTAAATACGGCCACCCATCTACTGTTTGCGGACGAAGTCCTGCCCATGCTTTTTCAAACGATGCATTTGCAAGTGATGGAACGAGAGAAATCGCTTTGCTAATTAGAAATTCAATAGCTTCTGCAGATACGTGCTTCGTGTAATCATGGGCGCGCTTTGTAGCTCCAATCACTACTCTTCCTCCTGCTTTTGGAACAATATAAAATCCTTCATCTAAAAAAATAGTCTTTTGAATGCTTGGCTGATTCGTCGTGAGAGATATACACTCACCTTTAATAGGAAACAGATGCTTTGGATGAATAGCGGCCACCAGCTCTTTTGTCCAAGCACCTGCACTTACCATCACTTGGTCGCTGTAAAAGTTGCCCGCTGATGTCCGAACGCCAACTACCTTTTTGTTATCGTATATAAAGTGATGGACATGACAGTTCTCATAAATTGCCGCTTGATGGTATAAAGCTCCGTGTGCCAAAGCATGAGTTAGCTTAGCTGGCATCAGCTGTCCATCTTTTGGGATGCTAATCGCCCCGTATGTATCAGGGGTTAAGAGCGGTTCAGCTTCACTTGCTGCGTCAGGAGATAACCACCTAACGTCTGAATCCCACCGTCTGTGGCGCTCCGCTTTGTCTTGTAGCACGTTTGCTTCAGCTTCAGTTGTTGCTACTTTTAACAAGCCTTTTTGAATGAGCTCAACATCAATATTTGTTTTTTCTTTTAATTCAGCTACCAGATTCGGAAAAAGTGCTCTACTTCGAATGGCTAGTTCCAAAAGAGGCCCTTCTTCATCAATTTCAGCTTGTGCTCCTAATATTCCAGCAGCTGCTCCCGATGCTTCACAACCAATCTGATTTTTTTCCAAAATGGCTACCTTATACCCCATTTTAGAAAGCTGATACGCAGTTGAAGCTCCAATAACTCCACCACCAATAACGAGCGCATCATAATGTGCCTCCATATGTATCACTCCACTTTCGTAGTTGTTCACCGTATTCCTTTGCCGCTTGTAACGGGTTTTCATCTTTAAATACACCAGCCATGACAGCGACGCCATGTGCCCCTGTACTCAATACCTCTCTTACATTGCAAGGCATAACTCCCCCGATTGCAATTACCGGTATCTGCACTGAATCAACGACTTGTTTCAGCTGTTCAAGTCCCCGAGGTGTTTGACCCAGTTTTGATTGCGATGGATAGATATGACCATAAATGACATAGTCGACGCCTGATTGTTCAGCTTCCTTTGCTTCTTTAACGCTGTGTACAGATTTACCAACAATCAATTGCTGAAAATGTGCTTTTACTCCTTGAGCACTTAGACTGTGATAAGCCAAATGCACACCTTTGACTTGAGCAGCAAAAGCTACATCTACTCGATCGTTAACAATTAGCTTTGAAGCCGGAACTTCTTTTTTCAGGTCTCCAATAAGCACTTCTAACTCTCGTGCCGTTCGCTCTTTTTCTCGAATATGGATAGCTCCTACATATGGTTCAATGTCTCTGATAATTTTCAAAAGCTGTTCAAGAGGCTGTTTCCCTGTTGACACAGCGTGTAACTTGGGTACCATAGCATCCTCACCTTTATTTCGACATAAACGTAAAAAAACCACTCTACAACGTAGAGTGGTTTGGCATGCATTAATTATGTAAACATGGCTCATCCACTTCCCTACGCTGGTACAAACCAGATCAGGTTCAAAGGGTCCGAATTTTTCGTCTCAGCCATAAAGGCTCCCCTAGTGATTTTTTCTAATATTTTCACTTTTCATTTAGAAGTATAACATATTTGTGAGTGATTACAACCTACTGGACCGTTTTTCTCATGTATTGAGCTAATAATCTTCGAGCTCTTTTTCTTTTTCCCTATGCTCTTCCCACAGAAATGAGCTCAGTAAGATGGCAAATGTTAAAATATAAAATCCGTAGAATAACAAAGCAGCTATACTGTTGACCATTAAAAAGATAAAACTAATGACTTGTCCCGCAATTGTTACAATCAATAAAATATATTTCCATACTTCACGTTTTCTCATTAAACTTATCTCCACTTTTCAAATCCTAATTTCAATGCTCTTCTCTCTATTATAACAAGTTTCGAGTATGAGTAAGGAATATCTGATCAAAATAAAACAATTGTCCCAAAAACGATAAGAGAAGAGCGTCACGTTTGTTAAAGTATCATCGGCTATCTACTTATTCCCTTTCCTTTTTACCCTTAAACTAATCATCTTAAATGTGCTAAGCCCCCTCTTCCTTTTTTAGTCTTCACCCTTTTTCTGATGGTCTACAAAGTACATAAACCCATTGAGAAAAGCCATACTATCTATTAGAAGTTTTTTTATTGACTTTTAACTTCTTCTTGTTTAATATCAATTACGCTATCAAGAAATATAATTCCTATCAAATTACTGGGGGTTTAACAAAAAATGAAAAAATCAGTTGCATTTTTATTCCTTTTATTAGCGTTCACAGTTGTCCTAGCAGCTTGTGGCTCAAATGACAAAGAAACAAATAACGCAAGTAAAAGTGATCAAGATTTATACGAAAAAGTAAAAGAGGATGGCGTTCTGACAATTGGAACAGAAGGTACGTATCCTCCATTTACGTTCCATGACGACGCTAATAAGCTAACAGGCTTTGACGTTGAAATTGCACAAGAAGTTGCAAAACGTCTTGGCGTGAAAGCTGAATTTAAAGAAACACAGTGGGATGGAATGTTTGCTGGTCTAGACGCAAAGCGCTTTGACATGATTGCTAACCAAGTTGGAATTCGCCCAGACCGTGAAGAAAAATACGACTTCTCTGACCCATACATTGAGTCTGCAGCGGTGCTGGTTGTTCGTGAAGACAATAATGATGTTAAATCATTTGAAGACATGAAAGGTAAAAAATCAGCACAATCACTCACAAGTAACTATGCTGATTTAGCAAAAAAATATGAAGCTGAGCTAGTGGGTGTTGAAGGATTCACGCAATCAGCAGAACTAATCGTTTCAAAACGTGTAGACGGTACAATTAATGATAAATTATCATTCTTAGACTATAAAAAGCAGCGTCCAAATGCACCTGTAAAAATTGTGGATGAAGCAGAAGATGCATCAGCAAGTGGATTAATGTTTCGCAAAGATAGCGGTAAGTTAGTGGAAGAAGTAAATAAAGCTTTAGCAGATATGCAAGAAGACGGCACATACGCTAAAATTTCTGAGAAATGGTTTGGTGAAGATGTTTCTCCTAAATAGTATCTTTACTGACCCTGAGCGTGCAGAGCGCTTACTCTCTATCGCTCAATCCTCCCTCTATCCAATGATAGAGGGAGCTATTCAATATACCATTCCACTAACGCTTATTTCATTTGTATTAGGCCTTATTTTAGCTATTCTTACAGCGCTTGGTCGCTTATCTTCTATAAAAATATTTACTATAATTGCGCGCGTATACGTGTCACTTATTCGTGGGACACCTTTACTTGTGCAATTATTTATTATTTTCTATGGATTGCCAACGCTAGACATTACAATTGATCCATTTATTGCTGCAATCATTGGCTTTTCATTAAACGTGGGCGCATACGCATCTGAGATTATTCGTGCTGCCATCTTATCCATTCCTAAAGGTCAATGGGAAGCCGGCTATTCAATCGGCATGACATACGCTCAAGCTTTAAAACGTATTATTTTACCTCAAGCCGCGCGCGTATCGATTCCGCCGCTATCAAATTCATTCATTAGCCTTATTAAAGATACGTCGTTAGCATCTCTTATTTTAGTAACCGAAATGTTTCGTCGAGCACAAGAGATTGCGGCCACAAACTATGAATTTTTACTACTTTATACGGAAGCAGCTCTCTTATATTGGATTATGTGTACCATTCTTTCCATTGTTCAAGGACGCATTGAAGCAAAGCTTGACCGTTATGTCTCAAGATAGATAACCGTATTAAAAAAGGAGTTTATTAGCGTGATTAACATTACGAACCTTCATAAATCATTTGATGATTTACACGTATTGCGAGGAATTGATTTAAACATAGAGCAAGGTAAAGTAGTGGTTCTAATTGGTCCTTCAGGTTCCGGAAAAACAACGTTTCTTCGCTGTTTAAACTTACTGGAACTTCCTACTAATGGTAAAATCATCATCGATAACCAAGAAGTCAGCTTTGAGAAAAATTTACCGAAGCAAAAGATAACGTCTTTTCGCAGCTTAACGGGAATGGTTTTTCAAAGCTACAATTTGTTTCCTCACAAAACAGCGCTTGAAAATGTCATGGAAGGACCTGTTATTGTAAAAGGTGTTCCAAAACAAAAGGCAAAAGAGCGCGCTGTTTCCCTACTACAAAAAGTTGGTCTAGGAGACAAAGTGAACTTTTATCCATTTCAATTATCAGGAGGACAACAGCAGCGTGTGGGTATCGCGCGTGCAATGGCTATGGATCCTAAAGTCATGCTATTTGATGAGCCTACATCTGCTTTAGACCCTGAGCTTGTAGGTGATGTGCTAAAAGCTATGAAAGATTTAGCAAAAGAAGGTATGACCATGGTCGTGGTTACACATGAAATGCGCTTTGCTCGCGAAGTGGCAGATGAAGTAATCTTTATGGACCAAGGCGTTATTATGGAGCGTGGAACACCAGAAGAGATCTTCCAAAAACCTAAAGAAGAGCGAACTCGTCGCTTTTTAAATATGATTCAGTAAAAGGCTGCTTAACCGCAGTCTTTTTCATTATCTGCATTACATTATACTTTTGACTTTTTGTCTTTTATAATAAACATAAGATTTATGATATGAAAGGAGACAAGAGGACATGCAAAATTTTAAAGCTCTTGTATTAACAAAAGAAGAAGAACAGGTTCATTCTCATATCAAAACGCTCACACTTGATGATTTACCACAAGGTGATGTCCTCATTAAAGTTCACTATTCAGGTATCAATTATAAGGATAGCCTAGCTAGCATTCCCAATGGAAATATCGTCAAAGCGTATCCATTTGTACCAGGAATTGATTTAGCAGGTACGGTTGTTACTTCGGATAACCCTCGCTTTAAAAGCGGTGATGAAGTGATTGCAACCAGCTATGAAATTGGAGTGTCTCATTACGGTGGCTATAGTGAATACGCTCGTATTCCTGCCGACTGGATTGTCCCTCTTCCCGATGGATTAACCTTAAAAGAAGCTATGATAATTGGAACAGCTGGTTTTACGGCTGCTTTATCTGTAAAGAAGCTAATTGATTCGGGCTTGAAACCACAAGATGGTCCTGTCCTAGTCACTGGCGCTACAGGTGGTGTGGGAAGCTTTGCGGTTTCTATTTTATCAACGCTGGGCTATGAGGTTGCTGCGAGCTCTGGAAAATCTTCTAGTGCCACCTATTTAACCAATCTTGGGGCTACCACTCTTTTAACTAGAGAAGATGTTTACAACGGAAAGATCAAAGCACTCGCCAAAGGAAAGTGGGCTGCTGCAGTCGATAGCGTAGGCGGTGAAACGCTCGCAAGCGTGCTATCACAACTTCAATACGGTGGGTCTGTTGCAGCTAGTGGCTTAACGGCTGGAACAGCTGTCCCAACTACAGTTTTCCCATTCATTTTACGTGGTGTGAACTTACTCGGTATTGATTCTGTCTATTGCCCAATGTCCCTTCGAAACGAGACATGGAGGCTGCTAGCAACAACTTTTAAGCCCTATCAGCTTGAAGACTTCATTCAAGAAGAAATCTCTCTTAATGATGTACCGAACCATCTTCCAACACTGCTTGAAGGAAAGGCTCAAGGTCGTATCCTCATTAAACTGTAAATACGCTAAAAGGAGAAGCGAATGCTTCTCCTTTCATTATAAGTGCTTTCGATGCACCGTTTTCCCGTCGTACGTAAATGCAATTGGCTTTTCTTCCATTACGGTTTCTAGATGCACTGGTCTCCCCCACAATTGATACAAGTATGGCACAACTTTTTCTAGATATTTAACATCCAGTTCAATTCCTTCATACCAATGTTTTAAGTATAACTCTCCATTTTTTAAGTAATCACCATTCGTGACTGTAATATATGGAAAACCACCATTTACGCGCATGTTAACAAGCTGATCTCGCACTTCTGTCCAGTCTTTATCCACAATTTTATAATCTTTCCCCTGTTTTTGAAATAAGTACATATCCTCTCTCATGACAAGGTCTTTTGTTAGGTAGTTTCGAATGAATGAAATATCAGATTCAACTTCCCTGACTTCAAACATTTTCTCTCGCCCTGAGCCTTTTTGAATGCCACGTCGTTGCATTTCAGCAGTAGGATTATCATAACGTTCTTCAATATCCTCAAAGATCTTCAAGCCTAAATAATAAGGGTTGATGCTTGTTCTGGACGGTTGGACAACACCTGCATTTAGCTTTGCAAACTCAATGGCCTCATCGCTTGTTAAGTCCATCTCACGAATGATTCGCTGATGCCAATAGGATGCCCAGCCTTCGTTCATAATTTTTGTTTCAAGCTGTGGCCAAAAATACAGCATCTCTTCTCTCATCATCGTTAAAATATCGCGCTGCCATTCTTCTAAATATGGGCTGTATTGTTCGATAAACAAAAGAATATCCTTCTCAGGTTGAGGTGGAAATTTCTTAAACATTTCTACTTGACGGCTCTTCTTTTTCCCACGTGAATCCAGGTTCCATAAATCATCGTATGGTGATGACACCTCTTCCTGTTCTTCTTCTACATCATCCATGCTCCATGACAGCTTTGCTCTCATTAAGGATGGGTCAATATGCTCTTGAACCGATAGAATGGCATCTAAGAACTTCTCCACTTCTCGCTTTCCATATTGTACTTCATATTCTTTAATACGATCTGCAGTTGCAGCCATGCTTTCAACCATATCTCGCTTCGAGTTTGCAAAACGGCTGTTGTTTTTAAAGAAATCACAATGAGCTAAAACGTGGGCTACAATAAGCTTGTTTTGAATCAGTGCATTTGAGTTAAGTAAGAATGCATAGCAAGGATCTGAGTTAATAACCAGTTCATAAATTTTGCTTAAACCAAGGTCATAGTGGAGCTTCATTTTATAAAACTGCTTTCCAAAGCTCCAGTGAGAAAATCTTGTAGGCATGCCATATGCACCGAATGTATAAATAATATCAGCTGGACAAATTTCATATCTCATTGGATAAAAATCTAAACCAAAACCTGTTGCAATTTCAGTAATTTCGTCAATCGCTCGATGTAGTTGTTTATAGTCCGCTTCCTTCACTACAACTCCCCCTTTATATCCCTTAATTCAATCTATGTCCTAATGACACAAATCATGTGTTTTGAATCAGGTTCTTTATAAGAAATTAGGAAGGTAGTGTTTTACTTTTAGAAAAAATAATCGATTCTAATTTCATTTTGGCCCCCTAACCTTTATTTATACATTGGTCTTTTGACCAACATTTACAGGGGAACAAATTTCGTAAATGTCATACACTAATTTCAACTCCTCAAAAGGAGGACTGTTAATGGACACAATTGATTATGACCGTGCTTTATATTACACGAATCGATCACAATGGGATAACTTGTTAATTTTAATGGTTCGCACTCAAGATGATTTTCTTTCAAAGAAAATCGAACATTTTTTACACGCCTACAACTTTGAACGAAACTATCGAGTAATTCAAGAAGAACTGTATTCGTTATTGCGTTATATTGACCATGCTTCAGAGCTTTCAGAGCACAACCTGAATGATTTTGTGGCAGTGGATCCCTTAACGTAACATTACCTATAGATAAAAGAAGAGGCTTTCCTCTTCTTTCTTTTTTTGTGAACCTGTATAAAAAATAAGTTGACATAAATAATCATTTACACGTACAATTTGAGTATCATTGACTATCTTACATATGAAGGAGAAGATTACTTTGAGTGGAAAACTTCGTTTTCGTACACTTGATTTAACATTAGCAGGGATGTTCGCAGCTCTCATGGCTATTGGTGCAAATATTACATCTTGGGCACCATTCTTACAGGTAGCTGGCGTTCCACTGTCTATGCAGCCATTTTTCGTAATACTAGCAGGGATTTTATTAGGAAGTCGCTTAGGGGCTATTTCCATGATTGTATACTTCCTTGTGGGGCTTGCAGGAGCACCTGTATTTGCTCAGTTTAAATCAGGAGCTAGTGTTTTATTTGGCAGTACGGGCGGCTTTTTATTATCATATATCGTTGCTGCCTATGTGGTGGGGAAAATTATTGAATGGAAAGGGAAACCTCACCTTTCAGTATTTATAAGCGCTTCGCTTGCAGGTATTGCCATTATCTATATCATTGGAACAACGTATATGTACATGGCCGTTAACTATTGGTTAGAAGCTCCAGCAATGAGCTACGCAACAGCTTGGAAAGTTATGCTTTGGTTTGGTGTAAAAGACATTATCTTTACGATTATAGCGGCGTTAATTGCGCCTCGAATTTATAAAGCTTTAACAGCTTCTCCTTATTACAAAGGAATTCATTCAAATAAAGCTGTATAGAAAAGGCTGAGCAAATAAGCTCAGCCTTTTTTTAAGCGTTCACGCGATTAATAACTTCTTCTACTTGATTCATAACGGCTTTTTGAACCTCAGCTAACTGGTTAGCGCTCGCTTGCTCATCCTTGGTTACGACACCAAAATAAAACTTAACTTTTGGTTCTGTACCAGATGGACGTAAGCAGAACCATGAACCATCTTCTAGTACATATTTAAGTACGTTTGATTTTGGAAGCTCAATATCTTCTACTTTTCCACTTTCAACAAACTGACGAGTTCCTAGCGTATAGTCTTCAAGAACAGATACTTTAAGACCTGCAATCTCTTTTGGTGGCTCATTTCTAAACGTCGCAAGAATATGTTGAATTTGTTCAGATCCTTCTTTTCCTTTTAACGTTAATGACTTTAATCCTTCTTGATAGAAACCGTATGTTTCAAAAATTTGATGAAGTGCTTCGTAAAGCGTCATACCTTGCTTTTTGTAATACGCGCATACTTCAACTGCTAACACAGCAGCTTGCACCGCATCTTTATCACGTGCAAAGCTACCAATTAAATAACCATAGCTTTCTTCATAACCAAATTGGAATTCGTATTCCCCTGTTTGCTCGTATTGCTTGATTTTTTCTCCAATAAACTTGAACCCTGTTAACGTGTCGACAACATGTAAGCCAAACGAACGAGCAATCTCAGCTCCTATTTCTGATGTTACGATTGTTTTTAATACAACACCGTTTTCAGGAAGCACACCTTGTTCTTTTTTCTGAGAAAGCAAGTAGTGAAGTAAAATTGCTCCCGTTTGGTTTCCTGTCAGCAATGCATATTCACCGCTTGAATCCTTCACAGCAATTCCTAATCGATCGGCATCTGGATCTGTAGCAATCAATAAATCTGCATCGATTTCTTTTCCTTTGTTCACAGCATATTCAAACGCTGCTTTCTCTTCAGGATTCGGTGATTTTACTGTTGAGAAATTAGGATCTGGTAACTCTTGTTCTGCAATAACAGTTACGTTCGTATAACCGATTGTTTCTAACGCTTTTCGAACCGGTTTATTAGCCGTACCGTGAAGTGGTGTAAAGACCACTTTTAATTCTGGACCTATCTCTTGTGCTAAGCTAGGATTTAATAAGATGGTTTTGAGCTTCTCATTATACGCTTCATCTATGGAAGCACCAACCATTTCAATCAAACCAGCTGACTTCAACTCTCGCTCTTCTTTTACTGACAGCTCAAGTTCGTTTTCAACAGCATTTACGTATCCTACAAGCTCATCTGCTTCTTTTGGAGGCAGCTGACCACCATCTGGACCATATACTTTATAACCGTTGTACTCAGGGGGATTATGACTCGCTGTAATAACAATCCCACCAAAAGCACCTAATTGACGAACTGCAAAAGATAGCTCCGGCGTTGGGCGAAGCTCATCAAATACGTATGTTTTAATCCCTTCAGTTGCAAGCGTTTTAGCAGCTTCCATCGCAAATTCTGGCGATTTATGTCTTGAATCGTAAGCGATAACAACTCCTTGCGTTTTCGCTTCTTCACCTGCAGCAGCAATGTAGTCTGCAAATCCTTTTGATGCTTTACGAATTGTATACAGGTTCATACGGTTAGTACCTGGACCAATTTCGCCACGCATTCCACCTGTACCAAACTCTAAGTTTTTATAGAAACAATCTTCCAGCTGTTTCTCATCCGCTTTAATGTTTGCTAACGCTTCCTTTAACTCTTCATCTAAATGTACATTTTCAATCCAAGATGTGTATACTTGCTTCCAGTTCATGAAAAAAGCCTCCTCATCAATACCTTTATGTATGAAAAGAGAAAAACGACAAATGTCGCCTTTCCCTTTAAAATGACATGTCATACCTTGTCAATATTGTAACGCAATATGATAAAAATTCGATGAAAGAATCGAATTTCCTGCTATTACTTCTTACGCAATTGACAATTTTTGAAATACAGTACTATTGTATCATGAAATATCAGCGATTTGGCTACCTTTTTCATCAACTGGCACAACTGCATCATGTAAATGTTTGTTAAGCTCTTGGCTATACTCAGACGTTTGCTGAGGCGTCCAGCTTAGCTCTTGTGCCATGTATTTAATAACGGCTTCTTTCCACTCACGAACCCAAGCAATATCAAAGAATAACGCGCCTGTACGACGGATGAATAAATCGATTGGCTTTGTCACCATCTCTTCTTCTATTCCATACTGTACTTGTAAAAATACGCTTGTCGGTAAGTTACTTGCCTTCATTTTATCCTTGTAGTCTGTCATGTAGCGATATAATACATCAATGTTAGAACCATAACGCTTAACAAGCTTTGTAGCTGCTTCAGGTGACAACCCCAGCTCTACGCCAACTTTCACTTTTTCCTCGACAAATTTCGGGAAGTTTTTAGAACCACCCACATCTCCTCCAGAAATTGGTAAATATTTTGTTTGACTTGGCTTAAACGTAGCTCCTTCTGCTTTTAACTGCTCTGCAACTGTGTTTACCACAAGCTCTGCCATTTTGCGATACCCAGTTAACTTACCTCCAGCAATCGTAATTAGACCTGAATGTGATGTCCACACTTCATCTTTACGTGAAATCTCAGATGGATCTTTTCCTTCTTCATGAATTAATGGTCGCACACCAGCCCAGCTTGATTCAACGTCATCAACAGTAATGTTTACTGTTGGGAACATATAATTGATTGCTTCAATTACGTATTCACGATCTTTCACAGTCATTTGTGGATGTCTTGCATCTTCTTTATAAACTGTATCCGTTGTTCCAACGTACGTTTTACCATCACGCGGGATAGCAAACACCATACGCCCATCTGGTGTATCAAAGTAAATAGCTTGTTGCAGTGGAAAACGCTTTTGATCAATTACTAAGTGAATGCCTTTTGTTAACTGTAACTGCTTTCCTTTTTTTGAATTGTCTTTTTCACGTAGAGAATCAACCCAAGGACCAGCTGCGTTAACAATTTTTTTCGCATGAATTTTGTACGATTTTTTCGTGATTTGATCAACAACAACTGCGCCAATAACCGTTCCGTTGTCGTAAATAAATTCCTCTACTTTTGTGTAGTTCACTAAATCTGCACCGCGACTTGCTGCTTCTTTCGCTACTTCAATTGTTAGTCGTGCGTCATCTGTCTTGTATTCAACATAATAGCCGCCACCTTTTAAGTCCTGTGACTTTACAAGAGGCTCACGCTTTAATGTTTCTTCAGCACTGAACATTTTACGGCGCTCAGAGCGTTTAACACCTGCTAGATAATCATATACGCGTAGTCCTACAGATGTTGAGTACTTTCCGAACGTACCTCCTGTATGAAACGGTAGTAGCATCCACTCTGGTGTTGTTACGTGCGGACCATTCTCATACACAATTGCACGCTCTTTCCCAACTTCCGCAACCATTTTAACTTCAAACTGTTTTAAATAACGCAGACCACCGTGCACGAGCTTTGTCGAACGACTTGATGTTCCAGATGCAAAGTCTTGCATCTCAACTAATGCTGTTTTCATTCCGCGATTTGCTGCATCTAAAGCAATTCCTGATCCTGTAATACCTCCACCAATAACAAGTAAATCATATTTTTGAGTTGTCATTTCTTCTAATTTATTTACACGCGTTTTGCTTGAAAACATTTGTCATTCCCCTTTTCTTTTTTCATTTTTTTACAGTTATCTAAAAAAAGAGACCACAAATCGCATATGTATAACATATGGATTCGTGGTCTCTCCGATTCTCCAACCAAATTATTAACTTGTCTTTAGTATAGCATAACCATGATTCATTTTAAAGGTTTTTCCTCTATCTCAGTAGGAATTTTTCAATTTTAAAACGCAAAATAACAATATTTACATTTACTTTTATTTAAACGCCATTGCTGCGTTAACTGCTTTTTTCCAACCTGCATATAAGTCCTCACGACGGCTTTCTTCCATATCAGGTTCAAACGACTTTTCCATATTCCACTGCTGCGCAATCTCTTCGCGATCTTTCCAGTAGCCTACAGCCAGACCTGCAAGATAAGCTGCTCCTAACGCCGTTGTTTCATTAATTTCAGGACGCTCAACCGGAACGTTTAACAAGTCGCTTTGGAACTGCATTAAGAAGTTGTTTTTAACTGCTCCACCGTCTACACGAAGGGTTTTTAATGTAATGCCTGAATCAGCTTCCATTGCGCTTAGCACGTCTTTTGTTTGATATGCTAATGCTTCTAGCGTAGCTCGAATAAAATGCTCTTTTTTTGTACCTCGCGTTAAGCCAAACATGGCACCGCGAACATCACTATCCCAATACGGTGTGCCCAGACCTACAAAAGCAGGAACCATGTATACACCATCTGTTGAATCTACGCGATTAGCATATTTTTCTGTTTCTTTTGCATCCTTAAACATGCGCAGCCCATCGCGAAGCCACTGAATGGCAGAACCAGCTACAAAGATACTTCCTTCTAGTGCATACTCAACTTTTCCATCTACGCCCCAAGCTAGCGTTGTTAAAAGCCCATGATCAGACTTAACGGCTTTTTCACCCGTGTTCATTAACATGAAACACCCAGTTCCATACGTGTTCTTCGCCATTCCTTTTTCATAGCATGCTTGTCCAAATAAAGCTGCTTGCTGGTCCCCTGCTGCTCCTGCAATTGGAATGTGGTGACCAAAGAAATGGTAATCAACCGTATGCCCATACACTTCTGATGATGGCTTGACCTCAGGTAACATTGATTTTGGCACTGATAAGATATCCAATAGCTCATCATCCCATTGTAAATCGTAAATATTAAACATTAGTGTACGAGACGCATTCGAGTAATCGGTTACATGAGCTTTTCCTCCAGATAACTTCCAAATCAGCCATGTATCAATTGTACCGAACAAAAGCTCACCGTTTTCAGCTTTCTCGCGTGCACCTTCAACATTATCTAAAATCCATTTTACTTTTGTACCTGAGAAGTACGCATCAATTAACAAACCTGTTTTTGAACGAAACGTATCGTTGTATCCTTTTTCTTTCAGCTCTTCACAAATGCCTGCTGTTTGACGAGATTGCCATACAATTGCATTATAAACCGGCTTACCTGTTGCTTTTTCCCACACAACTGCTGTTTCACGCTGATTTGTAATTCCAATTGCTTCAATTTGTTTAGGCGTTACCCCTGATTCTGATAAGCAAGAAGCGATAACTGATAAAATAGAGCCCCAAATCTCGTTAGCATTATGCTCTACCCAACCTGGATTAGGAAAGTATTGAGTAAACTCTTTTTGAGCAACGTGAACAATTTCTCCTTTTTTATTAAATAACATTGCACGAGAGCTTGTTGTTCCCTGGTCCAATGATAAAATGTATTTTTCCATATTTTATTTCCCCTTTTCGTATCATTTCTTTTATTTTACTCTGGCTCTGATTAAAACGCATTCATTTATTTAATAGCGCTTTTCTTTACCATTCCTGGTGCATTTTTTTTCTTTTGATAAACCATATATTCCTGCAAATACTATTACTACAATTGTTAATACAATCCATAATGCACTGCCTGTTTGGTTTTTAAATGCTGCAAGGTAAAATACTGCTCCTAACGATCCACCTATTACAGGTCCTAACACAGGTACCCAAGCGTAACCCCAGTTTGATGATCCTTTTCCCGCAATCGGTAAAATTGCATGTGCAATACGGGGACCTAAGTCACGTGCAGGGTTAATAGCATAACCAGTTGTACCACCGAGTGATAAACCAATACTTATAATAAGAAAACCTACAATTAATGGGTTTAATCCTTCTGTAAACTCGTTTGCTCCAATTGTTAATAAGCCAACCACTAGAATAAATGTGCCAATTGTTTCACTTAATAAGTTTGAAAATGGATTTGGGATAGCTGGCCCTGTTGCAAAAATACCTAATTTTGTTCCTTGGTCAGCTGTTTCTCTCCAATGCGGTAGATAGTGTAAATATGTTAATGTTGCTCCTAAAATTGCACCAATCATTTGTGCTAGTATATAAAGTGGTACTTCCTTCCACGAAAAATCTCCGACAATGGCTAATCCGATTGTTACAGCTGGATTTAAGTGAGCACCACTAATGTTACCAACTGCGTATACAGCCATTGCAACAGCTAGTCCCCAACCAAACGTAATAACAATCCAACCTGAATTTGCTGCATATGATTTTTTTAAATTAACGCCGGCACAAACTCCAGCACCTAATATAATTAAAATCATCGTGCCAATTACTTCACCTAAAAATGGACTCATATAAAAACCCTCCTTTGGTCTAATAAGAAACCGTTTACAACGATAAGAGAATAAAAAAATCCACCATACTTCCCTCTAAATTCATGTATATAAATTTAAAGAGCTATATCGTGGATCTCCTATTCTCCGTCACATGTATTAACTTGTTTACAAGTTTACTAGCCATTGAAAGCGTTGTCAATACATTTCCGACAAAAAATTCAAACTTCATAACTCTTTATTTAAATGTATTCCACAATTGTTTATTCGAAGTAGTGACTGCAGCTGCACCTGCAGCGATTGCATTCTTTACTTCTTCTTCCGTTCGAATAAGACCACCTGCGAGAACTGGTATCCCGGTTTCTTCCGCTACCTCTTTAAGAAGTGATGGAATAATCCCTGGTAGCAGCTCAATAAAATCTGGCTCGACCTTTTTAATGAGCTCATAGCTTTTCTTAAGGGCTGTACTATCTAGCAAAAAGACGCGCTGAATGGCATAAATACCTCGCTGTTTCGCTTTTAAGATCACGTTGGTACGAGTGGATATAATGCCAGCTGGCTTCAATTCTTGACATAGAAAGTCGACTGCATATTCATCTTGCTTTAGGCCATGTATTAAATCGAGATGAATAATCATTTTTTTTTGATGACGATGAACTTCTTTCATAATGCCTCGCAGTAATCCCACTTGGTTATCTAACAAAACGCCATACTCATATTCACTTGCTAAAAAACGTTCCAACTGCTTCATATCACGTACAGCAGGCAAAACGGATTGTCCATGAAAACTCATGTTTTCCCCTCACTCTGTTTATTTATTTCTTTATATTATGACAAAAGATGAGCAAAAAAAAACACCATGCATTTGCATGGTGTAAAATAATTTACTTTTTATATTTAATATTATAGACGTCATGTCTACGATCTTTTAACTGACGAACTGTTCCTGACTGGCGCTGTCTGCGTAAAATCTCAAGATCAACGTCCCCAATCACAACCATCTCAATATTTGGATTACATTCCCCTACAATACCATCTCTTGCAAACTCAAAATCGGAAGGGGCAAAGATAGCTGATTGCGCGTATTGAATATCCATATTTTCCGTTTCTGGTAAATTCCCTACTGTTCCTGCAATTACGGTGTAGATTTGGTTTTCCACAGCGCGTGCCTGAGAACAATAGCGAACACGTAAGTAACCTTGACGGTCTTCCGTACAGAAAGGTGTAAAGATAATGTTAGCTCCTTTATCCGTTGCGATACGTGCCAGTTCAAGGAACTCAATATCGTAGCAAATTTGGATCGCGATTTTCCCGCAATCTGTATCAAATACTTCGACATCATTTCCTGGACTAATGCCCCACCATTTGCGTTCATTTGGCGTAATATGAACTTTATACTGTTTCTCAATTGTTCCATCTCTGCGGAATAAATACGCAATATTAAAGATATCACCGTCATCTTCTTCAACAAAGTGTGAACCGCCAATAATGTTTACGTTGTATTTTACAGCTAACCCTGTAAAAAGCTCAATATATTCTTCCGTGTACTCTGTAAGGCGCTGAATTGCTTTACTTGGAATTTGCTCATCTAAAAATGACATAAGCTGCGTTGTGAATATTTCTGGGAATACGCAAAAATCTGCTTTTGCATCATACGCAACGTCTGTATAGTACTCCACTTGAGTAGCAAATTCTTCAAACGAATTGATTTGCTTCATCATATACTGCACAACGCAAATACGCACTGGGAATGATGTTTTAAAATGACGCTTTGAACGTCGTACATAGTCTACGTTATTCCATTCCATGAGCGTTGCGTATTTATTAGAAGCTAAATCATCTGGCAGGTAGCCAGGATTGATGCGCATCAAAGTAAAACCGTTCATTAATTGAAACGATAAAACAGGGTCATAGATTTTATGATGAATTACCTGTTCTACATATTCACGAGGGGACATTTCTCCTGAATGCTTATGGTAGTTAGGAATGCGCCCCCCAATAATAATACTCTTTAAGTTCAGTTCACGTGCTAAATCTTGGCGCGCTTCATATAGTCGTCGTCCAATTTTCATGCCTCGATAATTTGGATGAACCATCACTTCAATCCCATATAGGTTATAGCCTTCTGGATTATGATTTGTAATATACCCTTCGTCTGTAATATCATCCCATGTATGCTGGTCATCATACTCATCAAAGTTGACGATCAAGCTTGAACATGAACCAATAATTTCACCGTCAAACTCTGCGCAAATTTGACCTTCTGGAAAAATTTCTAGGTGGCTTTCTAACTGTTCACGCTTCCACGGCTCCATCCCCGGGAATGATAGTTTTTGAAGTGCTAAAATTGCATCTATATCAGAGTGTTTAATGTTTCGGATAATCATTTTTTTCTCAAACTTTGACAAATCTATTGTTGACATATTTAACAACCCTCTTTCGCACATAACTGAGAATTTAGTTTCCCTTTTTTTCATTATATTAAACAAAATTAAAAATTCTAACTATTCAACATCCTAAAAAGGAACATCCAGCGGATGCTCCTATTTTAATGATAATATTCAGTTTGAGATGAGGTCTGTGAATAGGATACAAGTAAATTTTCTCGTTCAAATAGTTCAATAGATAAAGGAAAGATAAACCCGAATTTACTGAGTATTCTAACATTTTTACTGAATCGATCACGATCACTCTTTTCAATTGGACGATGTTGAATCGATTCAACTAAAGCAATAACCGTTTGTAAACTACTAATGACTTGCAATGCTTCATCAAGTAATCCATTATATAATGGGTTAGACTCATCATGATGACCAAGTAAATAATGATTATGAATATGCTGTAGCCGTTCATCTGATACATATTGAGGTAATAAATCGTATAGAAGTTGTTCCGTTAATTCTTCTATGTAATGTTCCATCTCAGCTGGAGCTGCACATGCAATTTTCAACGTTGCCCCTCCTTTTATAAAACAAGTTTATATACGTAGGATAACATAAATAAAAACAAAGAAGGTAAGGTAGTTATTTCCTCCTAAAAAAAGGAACTTCCGCACTTGTTGAAATCTACCATAATTCATGAAAGAAAAGGATGAGATAAGCGTGAATGTACAGAGTGAATGGGTAACAATTCCCATTACTAAGCAAGACAATCAGTTAACAATTGAAGAATATTTAAAAGAAAAGTGGCATCTTCCTAAAAAAACGCTGCATTTATTTCGAATGAATAAAAGCATCAAAATAAACGGGGAAACGCTATCGTGGAATTACGTGCTACAAGAAGGAGATAAAGCCGACCTTCATCTTTACAGTCCAGAAGAGCATACGATTAAGCCGTATCCTCTGCAGCTTGAGATTTTGTATGAAGACCCTCATGTGTTAATTATAAATAAACCGCAGGGCCTGGATACGCACCCTTCATCTCCTGAGGATACTAAGACGCTGTTAAATGCCGCTGCTTATTATTTTTCTAAGCAAGGTTTATATACAAAACCCCGACACGTTCATAGGCTTGACCGCGATACGTCAGGAGCTATTCTATTTACAAAACACAGTATTGCTAGTTCTGTATTCGACCAACTGCTTGCGCAGAGAAAAATTAAGCGATCATACGTTGCTCTTGCACATGGACTATTTGCTAGAAAACAAGGAACAATTTCAGAACCAATTGGGAAAGACCGTCATCACTCTACAAGGCGAAGAGTCTCAAAATCCGGGCAAGCTGCAGTTACTCATTTTCAAGTGTTGACACAAAATAAGTCAAAAAACGAAACGCTCGTCTCACTTATGCTTGAAAGTGGACGCACGCATCAAATTCGCGTGCATTTAAGTTTTATTGGCCATCCTTTAATCGGTGACACCTTGTATGGTGGACGCAAACAAAGTGGTCAACAGCAAGCTTTACATGCCTTTAAACTAGCCTTTTGGCACCCGTTTACAGATGAACATATTTGCATAACAGCAAAAACGAATCAAGCTCCGTTAATTCCCTACAACCAGTATTTTTAAAGATAAAACAGCTTTGTTCTACACGCTTAGTGTTGAACAAAGCTGTTTTTATTTGCCCTGAACAAAATTTCCTCTTAACATTTCGTTACTCTTTCTGTATAATACATTCTTAGAAAACATTTGTACTTCACAGGAGGACATCATGAAAAAAATTGGGCTTTTACCACGGATTATTCTAGCCATTTTTGCCGGTGTTGTAATCGGAAGCTTTATGCCGGGATGGTTTGTTCGTATATTCGCTACGTTTAATGAAATATTTGGAAACTTTTTAGAATTTGCAATTCCTCTCATTATTCTTGCATTCATTGCTCCAGGAATCGGAGAGATTGGAAAGGGAGCAGGAAAGTATCTCGGATTAACAACTGCTCTAGCCTATGGATCCACAGCAATAGCTGGATTATTGGCTTATCTTGTTGCCCATAATTTATATCCGGTTATGTTGAATAACTCCATTCAATCCTCTGCGTTTGAAAACCCTGAGAAAGCATTATTAAAACCTTTCTTAGAGCTTGAAATTCCGGCTCCAATGGAAGTGATGACAGCACTTGTTTTAGCTTTTACTCTGGGGCTAGGCATGGCCGCTATTAAAAATGATTCATTAAAAAAAGTAATGATTGATTTCCGTTCGGTTGTGGAACTACTCATCGGTAAAGTCATTATTCCTTTATTGCCCATTCACATTCTGGGGATTTTCGCTAACATGACACAAGGTGGGCAAGTGCAAACAATTGTGAGCGTTTTTGCAAAGGTATTTTTGATGATTTTAATTCTGCATTTTGCTATTTTACTTATTCAATACAGTGTATCTGGCACGTTGATTAAGAAAAACCCGCTTGCTTTATTAAAAAATATGATGCCAGCTTATTTTACAGCACTTGGTACGCAGTCATCCGCTTCAACAATTCCCGTTACAATGGAACGTGTGAAAAAGAACGGAGTAAGCGATAAAGTAGCTGATTTTTCAATTCCATTACTAGCAACGATTCACTTGTCAGGAAGCACTATTACCATTGTTTCATGTGCAATGGCGGTACTGTACATCAATGGTACAGAAGTGGCGTTTGGGACAGTCTTACCTTTCATTTTAATGTTAGGTGTTACAATGATTGCTGCACCGGGTGTACCAGGTGGTGGCGTTATGGCTTCTTTAGGTTTACTGCAAACAATGCTAGGTTTTGATGCGACGATGGCTTCTCTCATGATTGCACTATACATGGCTCAAGACAGCTTCGGAACAGCGTGTAACGTAACTGGAGACGGAGCGATTTCACAATTAGTTGATCGCTTTACTTCTAAGAAACCCAAAGCTGAATCCATTCAAAAAGCTAGCTGAATTTGACACTAAAAAGCACAGCCTGTGAGGCTGTGCTTTTTAGCTGTTTATTCTGCTTTTGCGCTCTCTTCAATTTTAAATTGATGAATCATTTTCATTAGCCCTTCACTTAGCTCTTGAAGATGTTCAGCCAATTCAGACACAGTGGAAATAGCTCGAATTTGCTCTTCAGTTGATGCAGTAATTTCTTCTGTTCCTGCAGCTGACTGTTGCGCTATGGCAGCAATACTTTGAATCGATGCTACCACACCATCTTTATGGGTATCAATTTCTTGCATATTATTCATTACATCTTGAATGGATGTAACGACCTGTTCAATATTTTGAGCGATATCATGGAACGATTGCTCTGTATCCGTTACAGCTCCTTCTTGCGCTACTGAAAGCTCTTTTGTGTGATCAAATTCTTGACGAGCCACGGCAACTTCTTTTTGAATACTAGCAATTGTTTGACGAACCTTCTCTGTTGCAGTAGATGACTGTTCAGCCAATTTACGTACTTCTTCCGCCACTACAGCAAACCCTTTTCCATGTTCCCCTGCTCTAGCAGCTTCAATGCTCGCATTTAACGCAAGTAAATTTGTTTGATCTGAAATATCATTAATCGTATGAATAACATATTCAATTTCTTGCATTTTATCCGTCAGTTCATTGATAACAACTTGAACTGATTCAATCGTTTTAGCAGATTGATTCGTTTGTTCACGCAGTGACTGTACTTGATGTAAGCCATGCGTATTTGCTTGAATGGCTTCATTAGTTAGCGTATTAATCTTCGTATTTTTGTCAATTACCTGCTCAATTTGAGCTGATAAACTCATCGTTTTATGGTTGGTTGAATCAGCATCAGAAGCCTGCTGCGTCGCTCCGCTTGCAATTTCATGAATCGCTCTTCCTATCTCTTCACTAGATGCCGTCGCTTCTTCTGATACTGCACTTAAATTTTCCACAGAAACCTTGACTGTTTCCACAGATTCTTGAACGGCTGCAATCAATTGGCGATTGCGCCCTACCATCACGTTGAACAAATTGGTCAGTTGACCAATTTCATCTTTAGATTTGGTTTCAATATGAACCGTTAAATCTCCCTCTGCTACTTTCGCAACTTCTTCTTTTAATCGAACGATTGGCTTTGTCATGCTTTTTGAAATAAAGAAGATTAGTAGGATTGATAATAAGACCCCAACAGCTGCGATAATCATAATGATGTTCAGAATTTGCTTGGCACTGCTGAGCATCTCATCATAAATAAAGGCGTTTCCTATTTTCCATCCCGTGTCTTCGATTGTATCAAAAGCTAAAACACGCTCTTCTCCTTTAAACTCATAGCGAATGAAGTCTTTATCCTTTGCATAAACAGCATCCATAAACTCTTCTTGTCTCAAGTTGTTTCCTGTTTCTGTAGGATGAGCCAATGCGACACCTTGTCGGTCAAATAAAAAGCCGTATCCACCATAATTCACTTCAGCTTCTGTAATCATGCTGTTTAATGCGTTCAGCTCTAAGTCCATTGCTATAACACCCAAGCGTTGATTTGTTTTGGGATCATCAATGGTTTTAGCAATAGTCACGACAGTTTTGCCAGTAGATGCATCTTCATAAGGCTCTGTATAAATAACTTCTCCAGGACTTTCAACGGCTTGTTTATACCAAGGTCTAGCAGTTGGGTCATAGTCTGCATCATATTCTAGCGTCGGAACCGTGTACATTCCTTTATTTTCTGTTCCAATATACTGAAGCGCCATATTTGGATATTTTTCACTGACTTGCTGAAATTCCTTTTGAACCGTTTGCCAGCTAAAGTAGCTGTCTTTTTGTGGCTCTTTTTCTTCTTTTAGAAAATTAACCAGTACGTCGTTTTCACTATACTCAGCTACTTTACGACTATACATTTTCAAATAATTACCGATATTTGTTTTGAGCTCTCCCACGAGCGTTTGTGATTGTACCTGCACATCGTGTTCAATTTGCTTTTTCGTAAATTGATAAACAATTCCTGAAACCAGCAATAATAAGATGATGATAATCGATGTGAAGAATAAAATCATTTTGGTGCTTAATTTTTTCATGCTCTCACCCTTCTACATTACATTCATTAATTCACTGTCCTCTTTTATAACGGATACTTGTCTGAAAATGTGAAGAGTTTTAAAATACTTTTTTCTAACAATCAATTTTTCTCAAAAGAAAAAAGAGTGCTTTCCCTAAAGAAAAACACTCTTTTCACGTTAACTTTCTTGATACATCCGGCTCAATATGTACCAGCGTATCTTTAATTTGATACTCGTCGCTCATCATATGTTCTATCTTATCAGCAATTTGATGACTATTAATGACATCTAGATAAGGATCGACCTTCACCGTTACATCTAAAACAACGTGATTCCCTAGCATTCTTGCTTTAACATCGTGAACTTCATTAACTCCGTGAACTTCAGAAATAACTTCTTTATAATGCAACAACTGCTCTTGATCAAACCCGTCTGTAAGGGAATGTGTCACTTCTTTAAAGATTTCTACAGCCGTCTTACAAATGATGAGTCCAACAATGATAGCTGCTACCAAGTCAATCCACGGTAATCCAAACTGAGAGCCGACAATTCCAATAACAGCGCCAATGCTGACTAATGCATCTGATAAATTATCTTTTGCTACGGCTCGAAGCGACTGACTGTTTAGCTTATTAGCAAGCATAATGTTATAACGATAGACAAAGAACATAATAACTGCGGCTGCCAGCCCTACCCATGCAGCTAACAGATTAGGAGCTTCCACTTCTTTTAGAAAGATAGATTGTCCTGCATCAGCAAGAACTTGTAAACCAATAACCATCATAATAAATGACGCGATTAAAGAAGCGATATGCTCTGCACGCGAATGTCCATATGGATGATCATGATCTCGAGGCTTTTGAGAGATTTTCAATCCAACTAATACAGCGATTGAAGCAACAATATCCGTTACGTTATTTAAACCATCCGCTTTTAAAGCGAATGAACTAGTAATGAATGCAATGACTAACTTACAAATTGATAATGTAATATATGAGACAATGCTAACCCATGCACCTTTTTGAGCTTGTTCATAATAATTTTCCACACTGTTCGCAACCTTTCTCAACAAAATGAGCAAAACTAGTGTACCAAACGAGTTTCGTGTGGGTCTATAGAAACATTGTTGACTCTTAACACGTAAATAGATCCTATTAAACTATTTAGTTTTGTGGAAAAGAAGTTGTATTTGTACAACTTGAAAAGAGGCTAGGCCATAACTAAATGATTCTTTCTCAAATACGAATCATGACGTCTCTACAATAGTTAGATTGTAAGAACAAATTCGTTCCATCATGCTACAGACAATCCTTCTATTCTAATAGTTTTTTAACTTATTTTCGAAACCAACAAAAATATCCGAACTACCAAAAGGATTTACCTCTCAACAGTTTGGATATCTCATCAACTGAAATAATTATGTCCCAGCCTTTCTCATTTACTTATATCCTGCTACTCATTTCCAAATCATCCGTCATAATAACCTCTACACCTTCATTGATAAGCTGAAGAAACAAATGCTTGTCGTTAACCGTATATACGCGAAGCTCTAGTCCAGACGCTTGTGCTCTTTTTCCTTCTGCTGAAAATGCATACTGAGGCTCACAGTGAAGGCCACTTGCCTGAATAGTCAAAGCTTTTTCAACCGCTTTGTTATCGATTCCTTCAAATAGAAATCCTAGTGAAATATGTGGATGTATAGACCTAACTTTCACCAAGCTTTTGTAGTTAAAAGATGAGATAATGACTTGGTTCACAAGCTCATACTCTTCTATAAGCTCTAGCACCTTTTCTTCCAGAGCTTCATACGCTATCACATCATTTTTTAACTCAATATTAAGGGTTAACTGACTCTTTGTACTAACTATCCATTCAAACACATCTCGAAGCGTAGGAATAGCCTCCTGGTGAAACGCCTTATGAAACCAAGTTCCGGCATCAAATAAAATAATTTGCTTTAAGAAAAAGTCTTGAACATAGCCGATACCATTAGTAGTTCGATTTATTTCTTCATCATGAATAACAACGACTTCTCCATCTTTTGTGAGCTGTACGTCTAATTCAATACCACTTACGTTTCTCTGCCTAGCTTCTTCAAATGCTCGCATCGTATTCTCTGGAAATTGGCTGCTAAACCCTCTATGAGCATACACCTTTGTTTTTTTGATCATACCGATTCCCCTTATTATGTAGAATAAAAGCCCGCTTGATTTTTCATAAACGGGCCTTATACCATTTCTTATTTTTGATTCGCTGCTTCAAGAGAACGATTGGTCTCTTCTGCTGCTCGATCTAAAGCTTCTTGTGGTTTAACACCCTGATATAAACTTTCCATCCCCGATACAATTTTCTGACGAGATTCTGGGAAAACAGAAATCAGCGCACCTTGTGTTGCTGGAGACGGCTTTGTCTGGCTCAATTGGTCAACCGTTACTTTTAATTGAGGATATTTCTCCCATTCCTTTTTTACAATATCTTGCTCGTATGCTTTTGGATTAATAGCAAAATACCCTGTTTCTACATGCCATTTCGCCTGAGCTTCAGGTGTTGCAAGATATTTCATAAAATCCCATGTTGCCTTTTGCGTTTCTTCACTGATTCCATTCGACATCCATAAAGAAGCTCCCCCAATAATAACACCTTGGCGATCTTCTTCTTTTGGAACTGGTAAATAGGCTACCCCCACTTCGAACGGCGCATTATCAATCAACGTTTTGACACCTGCTGATGAATCTAAGAACATCGCAACTTTCTTCGATTGGAACGCGGCTCGAATGTCATCCCAATTCTGACCTACATTATAAAAAGTACCGTCGTTATACATATCTGAAATCAGATTAAAAGCGTTTAACCCTTCTTTTCCATTAAATACTGCTTTCTCAGCGTTACCGTTGCGTCCGTTTTCATTATCAACATACAAACCGCCTTGTGCAGCTACTAGCTCTTCAAAAAACCAACCATAATTTAAAATAGAGAACCCGTACTGCGTTGTTTGATTTCCTTTTTTCTTTGTTAATTTTTCTGCTGCTTTTTGTAGCTCATCATAAGTCATTGGTGCTTTTTCAGGATCTAACCCAGCTTCTTTAAATGCATCTTTGTTATAAACAAGAACAGGCGTTGACGAATTAAAAGGCATTGAATACTGTTCACCATCTACTTGATAGTAGCTTGAAATATTTTGTTCCCACTGAGAGGTATCATAGTTTTCTTCATCAATAAACTTCTGAACAGGCTGAATTTTCCCGCTATCAATCATATATTTTGTTCCTACTTCAAATGTTTGCATAACAGCAGGCGCATCTTTTGTGCCTGCTACCGTGTTGAATTTTGTTAATGCCTCTTCATACGTTCCTTGAAACATTGGTTTTACTTCTACTTCATCCTGTGATTTATTGTAATCGTCTACCATCGTATTTAAAACTTTTTCTAAGTCACCACTCATCGCATGCCAAAAGACAACTTCTGTTTTACCATCCTCTGTTTTCTTTGTTTCTTGTACTTCAGAACCACTACTCGAGTTTGAACACGCTGCAACAAGCATTAACATACAAGCACTAAGTATTGCTAACCATTTTTTCATCACTGTCACTCCCTTATTTAATTGCACCTTGTGTAAGACCTTTTTGAAGTCGTTTTTGACCTAAGAATAGAAGCAATAATGTCGGTAAAATCACCACAACAACCGCTGCCATCACCACCCCCCAATCAGTTGAAATCTCTTGTGTTTGCATTTGCTTTAAACCAATTTGTACTGTTCGTGCCTCTTCAGTGTTGGTAACAAGAAGTGGCCACAAGTACATGTTCCAAGTCGTTAAAAAGCTATAGACTCCTAATGTAACTAAGCTCGTCTTTGAAACTGGTAGTACGACCTTCCAAAAAAATCGAAATCGACTAATTCCAGCAACTTGAGAAGCTTCATACAGTTCATGAGGGATTGTCTTAAACTGTTGTCGTAATAAAAACGTTCCAAACGCTAAAGCAAAAAACGGAATCGTTAAGCTAAGATGGCTATTTAACCAACCAAGCTTTTGAACAGTTAAAAAATTTGGAACCATCGTCGCTTCCCACGGTATCATCATCGTGGAGATAAAGAGAAAAAATAATGCTTCTCTCCCTTTAAATGAGATAAACACAAAAGCAAAAGCAGCAAGACTGGAAACAATAATCTGACCAAACATAACTGAAATGGATACGATAAAACTGTTAACTAAATAGTTTAAAAGCGGAACTCGCTCAAAGGCCGCTCTGTAATTATCGAACGTAAAGGAAGTTGGTAAAATCTTTCCTTCTAGTACTTGTGCCCCGGTCATAAAGCTGATGGAAAAAGCGTATAGAATGGGAAATACGATAATGAAAGTCGATATAATTAGCAACGTATACGTGATAAACTTTCTGATTTTGCTCATTGATAGTGAACCTTCCTTTCGCCTAGTTTAAATTGAAGGACGGTTAAAAGCAGAATGCAAAAGAATAAGATAACAGCCTGTGCACTTGCAGATCCAACATTATAATTGATAAAGGCATCTTTATAGATAGAGTACACGATTACGTTTGTTGAATCTGTCGGACCTCCTTTGGTTAAAATGTCGATTTGCCCAAAGGTTTGAAACGCGTTAATAAACGAAACGGTAATGATAAAAAAGAGTGTTGGAGATAGCATTGGAATTGTGATTTTCCTTAGTTGATACCAATAACTTACCCCTGCAATTTGTGCGTTTTCATATAGCTTTTCATCGATATTTTGCAACCCACCAAGCAAAATTAAAAATGTAAAACCAACGTTCATCCAAATGGTTGAAATCGAAACTGCAATAAGCGAAAACTTTGGATCAAGCAGCCATTGAACTCCTTGAACCCCTACCGTATTGAGGACTTTATTTATAATGCCAATGGCCGGATTGTACATAAACATCCAAATAACAGATGATGCCGCTACGCTCATACCCATTGTCGATGAAAACATCGTGCGAAAAAAGCCAATTCCTTTTAACTTTTCATTGGCGATTAAAGCTAAAAATAAAGCGATAATAATCCCAATGGGGACCGTGTATAAAACAAATAAAAAGGTAGCTTTCATACTTTGTAAGAAATTAGGGTTCGATAGTAAATTCACAAAGTTATCCACCCCTATAAACCTTATGGGAACACCTTGACTATCTGTTATAAATAGGCTTAAATACAGCGTGCGAAGCATAGGATAGAAAAGAAACACGCCAAATAAAAGGATAGACGGCAATAAGTAAATTAAGCCTTCTAACAACGATGAACGTTCTCGAGAAGCAGGCTTTTGTTGTATCACCTCAGCATTTGATAGCTTTGGTATAGCACTCATGCTAACTCCTCCTCAACCGTATGTGACGTAATATGCTTTGTATCTTGATGCACGCATTCACCGGTTTCAGAGTGAAATAAAAAGATATCTTTCGGATCAATATAAATCGGAATCTCATCACCGACAGCAATGTTCCATTGACCATTCCATCTTGCAACCCATTGTTCAGTTGAACCAACTGTAAAAGTAATTAGTGTTTCCGTTCCTAAGATTTCTACGTTTACAACCTTTACTAACAGACTTGGCTCTTCCCCTTTTGCCAGCTTCACTTTTTCTGGTCTTACCCCAACGATTAAATCTTTGTATTCCGTCATCAATTCAATAGACATGGGGTATGAAAGTGACTGGCCCTGTTCAAAGACCAGCTGATGTGAATGCACCTGTACCGTTGCTAGATTCATAGGAGGCCCTCCAATAAATGAAGCAACGAACGTATTGTTAGGTGAATTATAAATATCTAAAGGCTTTCCTACCTGTTGGATATGTCCACCGTTTAAAATCATCATGCGGTCTGCCATTGTCATAGCTTCTGTTTGATCATGTGTTACATAAATCATTGTGATACCTAGCTTGCGCTGAAGCTGCCGAATTTCGGACCTCATTTTGGCACGAAGCTTTGCATCTAGATTTGATAATGGTTCATCCATTAAACATATGGGTGCCTGCGTAACAATTGCTCGTGCTAGCGCAACACGCTGACGCTGTCCACCAGAAAGCTGTTTTGGTTTACGGTTCAAAAGTTGGTCAAGCCCCAAAAGCTCAGCAGCTTCTTGACAGCGCTTTCTTTGCTCTATTTTAGATATCTTCTTTGTATGCAATCCAAAGGTGATGTTTTGTTCTACGGTTAAATGCGGATATAACGCATAATTTTGAAATACCATTGATAAGTTGCGCTGACTTGGTAACAAGCCATTTGCTTTTTCTTCTCCAATAAACAAATTTCCTTCTGTAATTTCTTCAAGTCCAGCAATCATGCGGAGCATCGTGCTTTTTCCACATCCAGATGGTCCAACCAAGACGAAAAATTCTCCTGCTTCAATGGTGACGTTGATATCGCTAATGACATTTGTTTTTTGATCATATGATTTTTTAAAATTTTGCAGTTGTACTCTCTTCATATCATCACTCCCTTTTTTACTTTACGGACCTAGACAATTATTCATGACTATTTTGTGTCTTCCATAACCAATTTCTACCTGTCGATACTGCTATTGCTCCACTTTGTAATGCTTGATCGATATGTCGTTGATTTTGAATGAGCCCTCCTGTAATGAGTGGACACGAGGTTTTTATTTTTAACTTTTCAATCATTTCGGGTATTAAAGCTGGCATAATTTCAAGAGCATCTGGCTGGATTTCTTCAACCACTTTCAGCCCGTTTGCTACCGCGTCGGTATCCACTAAAAACAAACGCTGAATAGCAATCAAACCTTCTTTTTTCGCAAGCTGGATTAGAGAACTCTTTGTTGTCACAATTCCGGTAGGCTTTACGAACTTTGCAATAAATTTGAGACCCTCTTTGTCATAACTAATTCCCTTTATCTTCTCCAAATGTAAAAACACAAAGCGGTCATGTTCCTTTAATAGCTCTACATACCTTTTAATGACGCTAATGTTACCTGTAAGAAGAAAAGCCGCTTTCACTTCTGATTCTAAAAAGAGCTCTAGACTTTTCGGCGTTTTAACGGATGCAATCATTCGATCTCTATTTAAATAAAATTCGAATTCATTTATTCTATCCATGCGTACAATCACCTCAGATAAAGTAAATAAAAAAGCCATAAAAAAACGGATAGATCTTTCATTCTATTGTTTTTTCATGGCTTCTCTTATTCATAACCGGTTATCTATTCACTTGTCTTTCACAGTTATTATGTTAGCTTGTCTATATAAAGCCACTGTGAAGAAAGTGTATAGTTTTGTAAAGGTGGAATAGATGTTTTGTAAACAAAAAAAGAGCGATTACAAAGATGTAATCGCCACTTTTTATAGTGCACACTCTTCAATCTCAAACCCTAAGTCTTCAATCAGCTGCCAATCTGACGTTGGCTCTTGTCCTTCTGTTGTTAAATAATCTCCAACAAAAATCGAGTTAGCCGCAAATAGCCCTAATGGTTGTAACGAGCGAAGGTTAATTTCTCGGCCACCGGAAATACGAATTTCCTTTGTCGGATTTACAAATCTCATCATCGCTAAAATTTTTAAACACTGCATCGGAGTAAGGGATTTTTGATTCTCTAACGGTGTGCCTGGCACTGAAACTAGGAAATTACACGGAATAGAGTCTGCATCTAACCTATTTATCTCAAAAGCTATATCTACTCGCTGCTCCTCCGTCTCACCCATTCCAAAAATAGCACCTGAGCAAGGAGATAATCCGGCTTGTTTTGACTTTTGCACGGTATCAACTCGATCGTCATAACTATGTGTAGAACAAATTTCATCATAATGATCAGCGTGTGTGTTCAAGTTATGGTTGTAGCGATGTACGCCTGCATCTACTAGCCTAGAGGCTTGATCATCATTTAAAAACCCTAAACAGGCGCAAATCTTCAAATCCGTTTCTTCACGAATCTGTTTTACAGCACCAATAACGTGCTCTACTTCTCTATCCGTCGGACGACGTCCTGATGCAACAATACAGTATGTACCCGCTTTACGGCGCTTTGCTTCAAATGCACCTTCAACGATTTTTTCTTGTGTTAACCAAGCATATTTATCAATTGGTGCCTCTGAAATAATAGACTGTGAACAGTAACCACAGTCTTCCGGACACAGTCCCGACTTTGTATTAATAATCATATTTAACTTTACTTTCCGTCCATAGTAATGGTGCCTAATTTGATAAGCGGCATTCATAATGTTTAAAATTTGTTCATCTGGAACAGTTAGTATTTGGTGAGCTTCTTCTTTTGTTAGGGCGTATCCTTCTTCAATAACCTGATTAGCTAGTTTTCCCCAATCCTTTATATAGGCTGCTTTCATGGCAATCCCCTCCCTCTAAATATGTTAATCTATATAAAATAAAAGTTAACATTTTCCATAGATAAATGTCAACAAAATATATAAATAAGTTAACATTTAGAAGGTTGCTATGATTCTTCCAAAATGTAATCCAATAAGATAATAGCTGAGAGTGTTCATAGCTTAAGTGCTTTAAGTTAATACTAACATGCGGAACTGCAAATAATGTGTTAATTAAATAGAGTGAGGCATTTTCTGCACTTTCATTTTCGTGCCATTGAATAATAGGTGATTGAATTGATTGATTTGGATACAAATACCGCAAATTTTTTATGTGTAAAACTACTTTCTCTCAATGGTAAATAACTAACGAAATAAAAGTACTTTTTTGCTTTAAACAAAACAAGCATGATTTATGCGCATCATGCTTTTAATCAATTCCATATCGCTTACATTTATCATAAAAGCTTGTTTTACCAATTTCTAAGAGCTTAGCTGCTTGCTGTTTGTTTCCATTCGTACTTTTTAAAGCTTTTACGATTGCTTCTTTTTCGGCTTGTGCCACCACGTCCTTTAATGATGGGACCTCATCCTTTTCTGTCATCACTAAGCCTTTGCTTTCTTTTTTTATACCTTGATTGCCTCCTTCAAGGTCTTGAAGGTATAAAGGTAAATGAGATAAGAGAATAGTTTGACCATCTAAAATATTAACAGCTCTCTCCAATACATTTTCTAATTCACGTATATTGCCAGGCCACGAATGCTTTTGTAACTGCTGTAACACCTCGTTTGATAATTTGAGATCAGGGCGATGAAAGTGCCGCTCTAGTTTTTTTAACAGCACATAAGCAATTTCAGGTAAATCTTCTTTTCGCTCGCGAAGAGGTGGGATATCAACTTTAATAACATTCAAGCGATAATATAAATCTTTTCGAAACTCACCCTTTTCCACCATTTCTTCTAAATTTCGATGGGTAGCGGCAATAATTCGCACATCAATATCGATGGTTTTTTGCCCCCCAACTCGTTCTAGCTCTTTCTCTTGTACCACACGCAGCAGCTTGCTTTGCATTTGAAGAGGCATATCACCTACTTCATCTAAAAAGATTGTACCTCTATGAGCTAGCTCAAATTTTCCTTTTTTCCCTCCTCTACGAGCACCTGTAAACGCACCTTCTTCATACCCAAACAGTTCAGATTCTAAAAGTTGCTGAGGAATAGATGCACAGTTGACTCGAACAAGCGGAAAGAAGCACCGCGAACTCGCTTGGTGAATTGCGTGAGCAAATAATTCTTTCCCAGTCCCAGATTCTCCTAATAACAAAACAGCAGATTTACTGTTGGCCACTCTTTCAGCTAACTGTTTAGCCAAGAGAAACCTTTCATTGTCTCCAATAAGATCTTGAAAACTATATTTACTTTCCGATTCGTGCTCAAGTTTTTTCTTATAATAATTTAATTCTTCTAATAGAGGCTGTATTTTTTCAGAATAAGCTAGCCAATCTTTAGCATTCCGAAACATTACCGTTCCCACAGCTCCAACTAATTCATTGTCTACATATAAAGGATATCTATTTGCAATCATCTCATTCCCTTTAATAAAATGAATGCTAGCTACTTCTGCTTGGCCTGTTTGAGTCACAATATGCATTCTTGAGTTTTCAATCACTTCTTGAACAGAGCGTCCAATTGCTTGTTCAACAGTCGTATGTAAAAACTCACAGTAAGCTTTATTTATATAAAGGATTTCACCCTGAACATTTACTACAACGATCCATTCTGTTGCTACATTTAAAATCTCTTCAAACCATTTATCAGGAATTCGATTTTTATTAGCCACCATCGCTCCTCCTATGTACACGCTTCTACTATCTATTATACCAAATTCTCCTTGTACAATTGTTTTCATTCCGGAAAAACGGATTTTTTCCGGATTTGCGGAAGTAAACATCTCTCATATTCCGGTTTTTCGGAAATGAAAATTATACTTCTCTATATTTCTATTCAAATATCCAGACTTTGTTTATTATTGTCTGATTTTTAGAAGTTGGCACAAATCTTGCAAATATATTTCATCAAGTAAACGCTTACATTTTTTTAAAAAATAAAAGGAGGATTATATCGATTTAATAAAATAAAGAACGCTATAGGGGGGATTTGAAATGGAACTAGTTATTATCCTTTTATCACTTAGTCTTTTAATGTTTGTCGCATATCGCGGATTTTCAGTTATTTTATTTGCACCGATCTGTGCACTTTTTGCTGTTGTGCTAACTGAGCCAAGCTATGTATTACCTTTCTTTTCAAATATTTTTATGGAAAAGATGGTAGGATTTATCAAGCTTTATTTTCCCGTTTTCTTACTAGGGGCTATTTTTGGTAAAGTCGTTGAAATGTCAGGGTTGGCTGAAACGATTGCTAAAACAATTGTACAAGTTGTTGGTGCAAAGCGTGCAATTTTAGCTATTGTCATCATGGGAGCGATTCTAACTTATAGTGGAGTTAGCTTATTTGTTGTTGTTTTTGCTATCTATCCGTTTGCAGCGAATCTATTTCGAGAAGCCAATATTCCTAAAAGGCTTATTCCAGGAACGATTGCATTAGGTGCCTTTACGTTTACAATGGATGCTTTACCAGGTACTCCACAGATTCAAAACGTTATTCCAACTACTTTCTTCAAAACTGATATTTATGCTGCACCGATGCTCGGTATTATTGGAGCCATTTTCGTCTTACTTGTAGGGATGAAGTATTTAGAAGCTCGTCGTAAAAAAGCAGAAGCTGCTGGTGAAGGGTACTACGGCTTTGACAACGAAACCGCAGCTGCAGCTGAGAAGCTAGAAAATGATGTAACAATGGGAGAAGAAGAAACAAGTACGAAAAGTGAAAAACCAGCCTTGCCTCGTCAAATCTTAGCGTTTGTACCACTCATTTTAGTAGGTGTTATGAATAAAGTATTTACAATGGCTTTGCCTGTTTGGTATCCAAATGGCTTTGATTTTACTGCCATTGGTCTTGACTCCTTTGGAAAAGTTGAGCTTTCATCTGTACTTGCTATTTGGTCAGTTCAAATGGCTCTAGTAGTAGGGATTATTGCGACACTACTGTATGATTGGAAAAAGATAAAAGTAAACTTTCAAGCAGGTCTTAACACCAGTATCAGCGGGGCATTGTTAGCTTCTATGAACACGGGTGCTGAATATGGTTTTGGAGGCGTTATTGCTGCTCTTCCAGGCTTTGGTGTTATTAGTAAAGGAATTTCCGAGACATTTACAAATCCACTTGTTAACGGTGCTGTGACTACAACAACATTGGCTGGTATAACTGGTTCTGCATCAGGCGGTATGGGAATTGCATTAAGCGCTATGTCAGAAAAGTATTTAGCGGCAATTAATCAGTTTAATATACCACCTGAAGTAATGCACCGCGTTATTTCGATGGCATCAGGCGGTATGGATACACTTCCACATAACGGTGCTGTTATTACGCTTCTTGCAGTAACAGGTTTGACTCACCGTCAAGCATATCGAGATATTTTTGCAATTACGATCATTAAAACGCTAGCGGTTTTTGTCATCATTGCACTTTACACTTTCTTCGGTATTGTTTAAGGTAAAAAGCATCCTTCTTAGTAGCAAGGATGCTTTTTTATCGACATATTTCCCTAGAAATAATGTTATTTCGCAGGAAATGTCTTATTATGACTCTTGTAAATTCTTTTCTTGTTCTAATCGTTCTAAGATGCGGCGTTTACGATAAAGCATCGTCCCTATTTCTCCAATGTCTCCAATCGCCTGCTTATTTACATAAGCACCGAAGATCATACCTGCTATAGGAATCATTTGAAAAAGTTTTTTCCATCCCCAGTTATCTCGATAAGTCGTAAATACCTCTCTCCAACCTTGAAGCTGCGATAAGCTTTGTTCTCGCTTCCCTTCTGATAGCTCTTCTAAAATTGCTCGCTTACCTACAATGTCAGAGGATAAGAACTGCATGCACTTTACCATAAACACACGCTCTTCTTGTTTTGTCGGGTCGTATCCATAGGAAACAGCTACTTCTTGTAGCGTTTTTAAAGTTAGCCCTAGTACAAACGGTACATCAATAGCCAGCGTGAAGATACCACCAATTCCAGTCGTAGCACCTTGAATTTTAGCATTTTTTTGACGTGCCTCCACAAAGGCATTTGCTAACTCATCCATTTCTTGAATAGATAACTGCTGAATATCCGTTAATGTTAAATCTTTTTCTTTTAAACGTTTAGATGCTTTTTCTAACGTAGCGGAAGTATTAGCTAAATATTGGCCTCCGTTATCAATGTACTTAGCAACCTCGTCAAGAAGCTTTTCTATTTTTTCGTGGATAAACCTAGGCGTGACTTTATCAAGCGCTGCAAAAGGTAAGCGAAGCAGCTTTTCCCAAAAGAATAGTCCCTTTTGACTTTTTTCCCACTTTTCAATCTTCTTTAATTCTTTAGCCAGCTGTTCAGTCGTTTCCACATGCTTTCCCCTTTCTACATAAAGCGCCCAGACAACTTATTTGCTGGGCGCTCTCTTTTCCCTTATGCTTTTTATTTCTTTTTCACATATTTAAACGTAAAGAAAATAACAATGATAACTAATAGTCCAATTCCAATCGGCTGCATATATTGAGATACAATAGGTCCAACATCTTCCCATTGTGGGCCTAACTTATAACCCAGATATACGTAAAGGGCAGTAATTGGTAACATCGCTACAAACGTGTAAATGGAAAATTGCCAAACGTTCATTTTTGCCATTCCGCAAGGAAGCGAGATGGCTGTACGTACTCCAGGAATAAAGCGACCAAAAAAGGCTACTCCTGCCCCATATTTATTAAAAAATCGATCTGCTGCATCGATTTCCTTTTCTTTTACTAGAAAATACTTTCCATATTTTAAGACAAGTGGACGCCCACCATAGCGACCAAGAGCATAAAGTGTTAATGGTCCAAACACGCCTCCAACTGTTCCCGCTAAAATAGCTAAATAAAGGTTCATGTCACCTTGATATACCCAATATCCTACGAGTGGTAAGACTAGCTCTGCTGGGACAAATTCAAACGTTAGCGCTAAGATAACGCCGAAATACGAAAGTTGCTTAAGCGCTTCTACTAGTGATAAAACAATTGTTTCTAACAAACGACTTCCTCCTTAGTTAACTTACTGCTCTATAACAAAACGTGATATTTTAAAGCTTCACAAGTCATAATTGTATATTAATCCCCTTTAATTGAAAAGTAAAAAAAGAACGAATGCTGTCAATCTAACGAATTAACGAGTCGTTCTGTAAAAAATCCCAACAAAAAACCTGAACGATTAAAAGTTATGAACTCTCAATCGTTCAGGTATAGTAAGGACTGAACTACTTATGTCTCAGTCTCCTAAATTTTAAAGTTAATTTGGATGACGCCAACTTTTCGAAGCGCATCATATAAGATGACAAGAGCTGGACCTAAAAACAGCCCCACAAACCCTAGCAATTTAAATCCAATATACAGGCTAATTAACGCAGCTAAAGGAGAAATCCCCATGTTTGTTGAAAAAACTTTTGGTTCTACAACTCTTCGAACGACGGTAATCACCCCAAATAAAATAAATAGACCAATTGCCAACGAGTCTTGACCTTGAGTTAAAGCAAATATTCCCCATGGAACTAGAACGGAACCTGTTCCTAGAATTGGTAGAATATCAACGATAACGATTAAAAGACTCAATAAAGCCGTGTACGGAACATTTAATAGCCATAGCCCAACATAAGCCATCACAAATGTTAAAAGACTCAATACAATCTGAGCTTTAATGAAGCCAACACCTGCTTGCATTAATTGCGTAATAACAATCTTTGTTTTATATTTCGTTTCATCTGTTAAAAACGATTTTACTTTTTCTTTTATGTTCGGTAGCTCTAAGCTAATGAATACTAAAGCAACTAAATAAATCAGAAATTCTAGCAGGAAGCCTGGAACGGTTGCAGCAAAGCTAATAATTAACTCAACGGTTCCTTTTAATAGTGTATCCAATGAATTAATGGTGCTTTCGATTGCGTTTTCAATGGATGAAATGACTTCTGTAGGAAGAGCGTTTGAATAATACTTCCACTTAATAATGTTAGGATAAATTGTTGTTTCATAAAGCTCTTTTACAAAAGAAGGCGTAACTTTTGAGAGAGCCACTACTTGCGTTACAATTGTACGAATAATAAAGAAACCAATTAATGTTATGGATACAACATATAATAAAAACGCTACTAATACAGCATAGATTCGACTAAACTTCAAAGAATGCTGCAACTTTTGAATAAGACCTTCTAGAACAATTGCTGTTAATAATGCAAAGACAATTGGTAAGCTATAAGGAATTAAAAAACAAGCTGCAATAATCGATACAATAATTGCTATGCGCTTCTTCCACATATGTAAATGCCTCCCACGCTTTCTTCCTAAATTCACTCACATGCCACATACTAGAGCACGCTCAGCTTGTTTATTTAAAAACATATCTGTTGTTACCTACTATAATTATAGGTTTAATTTCTTTATTAATAAAGAACTAATCAAAAAATTATCAAAAAAGCTACTTACCTGTTCATAAAAATAGAACCGGTAAGTAGCCTTATGCATTAAGCATTGTTACGAGATTAGAAGATACATTAGCTAGCTGCTTTTGCCTCTCTCGACTGTTTCATCACTTCATTAGCTTTTATAGGATTGTACTTGCCTTCAGACTTAGACATAACAATTCCTGCAATTGTGTTACCCATTAAGTTTACAACTGTACGAGCCATATCCATAATTCGGTCCACACCGGCAATGAATGCAAGACCTTCGGCTGGAATTCCAATCGTACCCAACGTTGCTAATAATACAACAAATGATGTTCCTGGAACGGCTGCCATCCCTTTTGAAGTAATCATAAGCACTAGGATTAGCGTTAGCTGTTCGACAATGGTTAAGTCAATTCCATAAACCTGTGCCAAGAAAATAGCGGCAATTGCTTGATACAGCACAGATCCATCTAAGTTAAACGTATAACCAATTGGGATAACAAACGATACAATAGCTTTTGGACATCCCATTTTTTCTAATTTGCCCATAATACGCGGTAATACCGTTTCTGAACTTGATGTGCTATATGCTAACAGCAATTCATCTTTTAAATAACGCATTAATGTAAAGATATTTACACCAGCCCATTTCGCAACCGCTCCTAAAACCACAATTAAGAAGAACAGTAAACCAGCGTGAACTAGAATAACAAGTTTCGCTAGAGACATTAATGATTCTAAACCAAACTTAGAAACAGTTACACCAATGAGAGCAAAGACCCCGATAGGAGCAACTTTCATCACCATGTTAACAACATGGAACATCGCATGAGAAACGCCGTCAAAAAATTGTAAAACAGGCTTTCCACGATCCCCAATAGCTGCTACACCTAATCCAAATAACACGGAGAAAAAGATGATGGCTAACATGTCACCTTCCACTAATGATTGGAAGAAGTTCGTTGGAACAATATGAAGGAACGTTTCTGCAACGGATTTCTCACTTTGTTCTTCACTTGTCTCTACGTACTGGTTAATATCAGTCTTTTGTGCAGATTCAATGTCCACTCCTACACCTGGTTGGAAAGCATTAGCCAATAAAACACCTATAATGATTGCAAACGTTGTGATGACTTCAAAGTAAATGATAGTCTTAGCACCTAATCGGCCTACTTGCTTGCCGTTACCAGCGCCCGCAATACCAACAATTAAGCTTGAGATAACAATTGGAATAACAATCATTTTAATCAGGCGTAAGAATAAGTCGCCCAGCGGCTGTAAATACGTTGCTACTCTTGGATCATTAAACCAAATAACACCAACTAGAATACCTAAAATTAAACCAACAAAAATTTGTGTTGCCATGCCAAACCGCAATTTTTTCATATGTGCTCTCCTCTCTGTTGTAAAGCGATTTTATTTTTTCTGAAAATTTAAAAAAGACCATTCTAAAAGAAAGAATGGTCGACAAAAAGACAATGTTCTTTCTCTCAATAAGCAGACGAGGTTAACTGTCGGATTCGGGTTTGAGAGTACCCTACTTTCACTCAGGAAAGATTCACCCCAAGGCATATGATATACCAAATTTGTGGTTCCCCCGCTCTAATGTAGACTAAGCTTCTTATTAAATTATTTTTCTGAAATATTATACAGAATTAATATTTTATTCAATAAGAATAATTTATCTGTTTTTCGAAAGCTTGTCAATTTATTTTTATGACTCAAAACTTTTTAACTATATAAATGCCAAAATATAAAACAGCCTTGGCTCTAAATGTAACCAAGGCTGTTTTAGCATTCTTAAAAGAATACAAGATAAATAGCAACTGCTAATACAATACGATAAATAGCAAAAGGTACCAATTTTATTCGATTAATTAATTTTAAGAAAAAGCGAATGGAAACAAGCGCTACAATGAAAGCACTAATAAAACCAGCAATGAAAAAAGGTAATGCATCAATTGTGAAATACTGCCAATTTTTGATTAATGATAACCCACTAGCTCCTGCCATAATAGGAACAGCCATAATAAAAGTAAAGTCAGAAGCTGCTCGGTGGCTCATACCCAAAAGTACCCCACCTGAAATCGTAGCACCAGAACGCGAAAATCCTGGCCATAGAGCGATACATTGAAACAATCCAACACCAATGGCTTGACGATAGGTCATTTGATCTACCGTTTCTGTTTTTGGAATTCTTGAAGCAAAGCGGTCTGCAATAATCATTAAAATTGCTCCTGCAATTAAGCTGACTAACACCGTGTTCAACGAGAACAAATGCTTGTCAATAAAATCTTCAAATAAGAATCCTAATACAGCTGCCGGAAGCAAACCAACGATAACTTGAGAAAGTTTTAATCGATTTGTTACCTGTTCATATTTCTCATTTTTACGATTTAACCCTAATAGATTAATAAAACGATTTCTAAACAAAACAACAACGGCTAGGATCGAGCCTAATTGAATGACAATCTTAAATGTATTAGCAACCTCTGGTGAAAATAGTTCTTTTGAATTCAGCCATAAATCATCTACAATAATCATGTGTCCGGTCGATGATACAGGCGCAAATTCAGTTAGACCTTCTACAATTCCTAAAATAATCGCAACAATAATTTCCCACATTTTTACTCTACCTTTCAAGATTACATAATTTTTTCATCTTCATAGCAAACGTGAATATTCGCTTTTTATCATAATTGTTTGCTGATAAAAACACAATCTTTATTTGAAGAACAAAAAAAGCCCAAACTGGGCTTTTTTTATGGACAATCTTATTTACTATATGATTTAACTTGTTTTGAGTGAACTACTTTACCTTTTAGATTATATAAGCTAAGAAGATAACCGCCCATAGCCCCAGCGATTGCTGGTACTAACCAACCAAATCCTGTGTTATACAATGGCAAAGTCTTTACAAGTTCCCCCCAAGCACCTAAGTTTAACCCTGACTGAAGACAAGCGTCCGTTACGCTTACAATTCCAACGAATAAAATAGATAAAGCATATACACCTTGCTTTCCTTTGATTAAAGAATTCGTTAATGATAGAACAATTAGCATAATAGCAACAGGGTAAATAGCTGTTAAAACTGGAACTGAAATTTTTAGAATCATGGTTAATCCTAAGTTTGCAACAAGTAAACTAAATACGGCAATTGTACTAACCCAAACCTTATATGATACTTTCGGTACTAATTGCTCAAAATACTGACTGCATGAGGTTAATAATCCAACAGAAGTTGTTAAACACGCTAGCGTAAATACAACTCCTAATAGAACAGCTCCGAACGGTCCAAAAAGCGTAAATACAATGTTCGTTAACGTTATTGCTCCATTTGCTGCATTGGCATGACTAACAGATCCTAAATATGCCAGCATAAGATAAATAATAGCTAGCAACGTTCCTGCAATTACTCCTGCACGAATGGATGATGACATAATACTTTTCGCACTAGTCATTCCTTTTTGCTTCAAAGCCATTGCAATGACAATTCCAAAGTTTAGCGCAGCGATTGTATCCATGGTCGCATAACCATCGGTAAATCCAGTAGCGAATGCTTTTGTGACATAATTACCTGCAGGTTGACCAGCCGGCTCAAAAGGATAAGAAAGGGCACGAATAAAAATAAGTGAAATAAGAACTAATAAAACTGGCGTTAATACTTTTCCAAAGCGGTCAACAAGCTTTGAAGGCTTTAAAGCTAACCAGTAAGCAAGTGCAAAATAACAAAACGTATATCCAAACAGCGCGGCTTTTACATTTACTCCTTCAGGTAAAAAAGGCTGTACGCCCATTTCAAATGCTAAGCTTCCTGCTCGTGGGATTCCTAAAAAAGGTCCAATTGCTAAGTAAATCATGACCGTAAATACAACGGCGAAAACTGGGTGGACTCGGTTTGCTAATGAATGAAGACCATTTGATTTTGCTACAGCAATGACACCCAGGATTGGTAGCCCCACAGCCGATAAAATGAAGCCTGTAACAGCTGGCCACAATTCACTTCCAGCAGACTGTCCTAAAAATGGAGGGAAAATTAAGTTTCCTGCTCCAAAAAATAATGAGAATAGCATTAAACTAATAAACAGTGTATCTTTTCTTGATAAAGCATTCATGTGAGTTCCTCCTAGATTGTTTGTATTTCTGATTTTTCTGTCTAATGTCAATATCACTTTCCACTCGAATCACTCCTTTTTATACACAAAAAAATACCGTCCCTAAAAAGGGACGAGATATAATTCTCGCGTTACCACCCTCGTTCTGCTAAAAACAGCAGCACTCGCCAACGTACGTGTTCATACGTGTTCCTTCTAACGGTGGACGTCCGAATATACTTACTATAAGGCTTCAGCATATTTTCTCAGAGATGATTTTCAGCTAGGAACTGTACGCTAACTTTCAGCAAACGTTAGCTCTCTGGGGAACAGTTTTCATAACCTACTCGTTCTCTTCAACGAATTTATAAGGTGTTTTAATTGAATAAAAATATTCTAACAAAACTTTTAAGATTTGTATACAAAAATTAAAATATTTTATCAATTATATTTTTTCCCATTAATAGTCAGTCTATAAAATGAAACTTCTAGCTAATTCGTTCGTATATACTACTATATTACTTAATAGGAGGCTCTTATACATGAGCGGAAATGTACGTGTTATGAAATGGCTAACGGCTGGGTATGAAGCATTTTTAGGTATTCCTCTAATTGGTGGTGCATTCATCATAAGCTTTTCATGGGGACCTTTAGTATTTGCTTTTTTCCTGCATGCAATTGCTCTATTTTTATCTCATAAAGAAGGTCGTTCAGCTTACGGAAATATTTTGGGGATGGTGACATCATTTGTCGGCGTAATCCCAGTTGTGGGAATGGTTATGCATATTATTACCGCTATTGTTATTGCATTTGAAGCAGCAAAAAGATAAATAACCGCTTGCATTTTTCCCTAATGATGGTAGAATGAAGTCGTCAATTAAATGATTTTCTACTAGGGGTGTCTGATTACACAGACTGAGAGAAGAGTTATTGTGCTCTTTAACCCTCTGAACCTGATTTGGGTTATACCAACGTAGGGAAGTAGTCTTGAAAGAACGGTGTTTTATGCTGTTTTCTTTTTTGTCTATTCCATCGGGCTCTTACATAGAGCCCGATTTTTTTGTTCGGTATAGCTTATTTTCTCAAAATCTACTAGCATAATGGAGGAATAAGTATGTCTAAAGAACAAGTAATCATTTCAATGCAACAGCCGTTTCCAAACAGTAAAAAAGTATACGTGCAAGGGACTCGAAGTGATATTCAAGTACCGATGCGCGAAATCCACCTTTCCCCCACTGTAAACGACCGCGGTGAAGAGCAAAACACCCCCGTTCGCGTTTACGATACAAGCGGCGTATACACCGATCCAGCCTATAGTGTAGATTTAGAAAAAGGACTGCCACCTTTACGCAAACCATGGATTGCAGAACGAAACGATACTTTTTCCTATGCTGGCCGTACCGTTCAAGCAAGAGATAACGGCTATAAAGAAGGCGATCAACGGAACGAAACGAAAAGCTTTCCCCTTATTAATTATTCACCACAAAAAGCAAAGGATGACAGAAACGTCACCCAAATGCATTATGCAAAAAAAGGAATTATCACGCCTGAAATGGAATTTATCGCAATTCGTGAGCAAATGAGTGCAGAAACGATTCGTGAAGAAGTTGCAGCAGGGCGTGCAATCATTCCCTGCAATATTAACCACCCAGAAGTTGAACCAATGATTATTGGAACAAAGTTTCACGTGAAAATTAATGCAAATATCGGAAACTCTGCTGTTCATTCATCAATTGAAGATGAAGTTGAAAAGATGACGTGGGCTACAAGGTGGGGAGCAGATACAATTATGGATCTTTCAACTGGTAAAGACATTCATAAGACGCGCGAATGGATTATTCGAAATTCACCCGTTCCTGTTGGCACTGTCCCAATCTATCAAGCTTTAGAGAAAGTTAATGGTATAGCAGAAGACCTATCTTGGGAGGTTTATCGTGATACACTCATTGAACAAGCAGAACAAGGGGTTGATTACTTTACAATTCATGCAGGCGTACTGTTGCGCTATATTCCACTAACTGCTACGCGAACAACCGGTATTGTCTCACGGGGTGGTTCCATTTTGGCTCAATGGTGCTTAGCACATCACCAAGAAAACTTTTTGTATACACACTTTGAAGAGATTTGCGAAATTTGTAAGCAATATGATATCTCAATCTCACTGGGAGATGGCCTGCGCCCTGGTTCAATTGCTGATGCGAACGACGAAGCTCAATTTGCAGAGCTTGATACGCTTGGCGAATTAACAACAATTGCATGGAAGCATGATGTTCAAGTAATGATTGAGGGTCCTGGACATGTGCCAATGCATCTGATTAAAGAGAACGTTGACCGACAAATGGAAGTTTGCCACGAAGCACCATTCTATACCCTGGGACCACTAACAACTGATATAGCACCGGGCTATGACCACATTACGTCTGGTATTGGAGCTGCAATGATTGGGTGGTTTGGTACAGCAATGCTTTGTTATGTAACCCCAAAAGAACATTTAGGCCTCCCGAATAAAGAAGATGTTCGCGAAGGTGTAATTACCTATAAAATTGCTGCTCATGCTGCTGATCTTGCAAAAGGTCACCCAGGTGCCCAAATTCGTGATAACGCACTTTCAAAAGCTCGATTTGAGTTTAGATGGCATGACCAATTTAATTTATCGTTAGATCCTGACCGAGCTCGAGAATACCATGATGAAACACTACCAGCAGAAGGTGCTAAAACCGCTCACTTCTGTTCCATGTGTGGACCTAAGTTCTGTTCAATGAGAATTTCTCATGATATTAGACAACTAGCGGATGAAAAACAGCTCGTTGATTTCGCTAAACAAGGCATGAAAGAAAAATCACAGGAATTTATTGAAAAAGGATCTAAACTTTATTCTTAATAAAAAGCACCGAGGTAAGCAACTACTTATCTCGGTGTCTATCGTTTTAAAATAAGTCTTTTAAAGAAAAAGAGCAGCTTAACTAAAATCCATCCGACCAGTGTTCCAATTGAATTTAGCAGAATATCATCAATATCAAAAACTCGCTCTGTTAACTCATATTGTAAAATCTCAACAGTGAAACTGATTAAGAACCCTGTGACAACCACTTGAATAAATCCGTCAAATGATTTCATAAAAAGCGGTATAAACATTCCAATTGGAGCAAACATTACAATATTCCCTATTACGTTCACGAATGCTAGCTCAAGATTTCCACTGGCCCACATGAGCTTAATTGTACTAAATAAGCTTAAGTTCATGGCTTGCCCATATACTTGCTCGTTTTCTTTAATGAGCGTGACGTAAATAAGTGTCACACCATATATAATAAACAAGAAAAGCAATCCTTGTTTTACTTTTTTCTTTGTATTATCCGTCATGTTTTTCCACACCTTCTCTGTCCTTACCGTCTGCTTTTACTTCTATCATATTGTACATGCTATGTATTTATGAAACATTCAGCTTACCTTATCCTATCACGTTACCTCTTTTTCTGGATACCAAACTTTAAAAATAAAAGAGACTGGGACACAATGAAATGATTCCTTCTCAAAGGCGAATCATTACTTCGTTATAATAGCTAGGTTGTAAGCACAAGTTCGTTCCCTTACGCTAGTTTTTTGAATTTGTTTTTGAACCAACAAAAAAATACCCAAGCTATCAAAAGCAGTTAACTTGTGATAGTTGGGGTATATCATTGTTTGAAGCACTTATGTCTCAACCTCTTGTAATTAATTAATGATTCCTCGATGAATCACTTCAACAGTTACATCTGGTTTAATATCGATTTGAGCATAGTCTTTTTTCCATTCATCTTTACCTTATCTGTCATCGTCATATATTTGTTCTTTTTATTTGATAATAATAATGCTTTTGCTTCCTCATCTTTTAACGTTATTCCCGAAAATTCCCCCCATTAAATAACGCAATTCCCTTTATTTCTACAGACATGTTTTCCATATTAAATTTTGCATAAGGTAGAGCTAACCCTTTTCCTTCATCAAATAACAATGTACAAATCGTTTGAAGAGTCTCTACTGGTACGAGTGATTGCTTTTCACCGTTAAAATTAGATCAACAGGGATAAGCTCATAGTGAAATGAAATCGTAGCAATATATAATGCTGGTAGACTGATTGCCACAAAAAAAACTAAAGATCCTCAACAATCGAAAGAAAGAGCCGTACAAAGAGCGCGTATTATAATCTTCTGGTGATTGATAGAATGTAAAAAAGCAAGAAGGCGCAACAATTGTGGATGAGTTTCCAGCTGTCATAATCACAATTCTTCCTTCTAATAAATTCCCCATCACGCGGTCCGGTCTTTCTGTATTAAGCGGCTGTGGAAAAGGTGAAAACGGTGAATTTTCAAGAGCTTCTTCAATAATACTCCCGCTTTCCACCGCGTCCACGTCAATTGATTCTAATCGTCGAAATACTTCTTCATAGTATTCTGGATTTGAAATTCCTTTAAGGTATAAAACAGCTACTCTCGTGCGCGAAATTGTACCGACTTCAAGGTATTTAACGATTAAGCTTCCATCTAAAAAACGCTGACGCATTAAGTTTATGTTTTTATCTAGATTTTCAACAAACCCTTCATGAGAACCGCGCACAACTTTTTCATCGATTGCTTGGCTAACTTCCCTAGATGCAGGAAGCGTAGCATCAATTACATATAAAATGGGTGTATCTTCAAGAAATAAAATAGCTCCTCCGCGACAGAGCAACGTAATGATTTCATGCAAATCTTGAGATTCGTTAACGGAACCGATTTGAATAACCTCTTTTGGGTCTCCTTCCTTTTCAAGAAGCATTAGTTTAATTACATGTTCGTTTAATTTCACCGAATCCATGAATGGTACAAAATACATTAAAAGCGCTTTTTTACCATTAAAAGTTAACCAGCGCTCACCTAAATCACTTGTATAGTCTAAGTACTCTTGAATATACTTTTTATTTTCTTCAATTGTTAGTTTGAGCGGAATGTTGATAGATGCTGGATCTTGCTTTGGTACGCTTGCTTGCTTTTGTTTTTTCTTTTTGGGATAACGTTTAATCAGCATCAAATCCACCTCAATTCTAAATAGTTAGACTTTCAGTGTTTCTAAATTTGGAAATATTATGTAATTTAAACATAAAAAGAAGATTTGGTGTTTATCCCAAATCTCCTGACTTATACGTTCCAATCGGTTCCCCATATTTTAATTTTGTTCCACGTTCCAATGTATTCGTTAGCTTTACCTTATCTCTTTCGAACAAAAGGACTACCGTTGAGCCAAACTCAAATAACCCCACTTCTTCTCCTTTTTCATAAAAGGTATCGTTAACAGATGTCGTATAATATTTTCCATTCTTTACATTAGTCGTATGATTTCCGTATGGTACCTGGACACTTCCAACAATAAATGCGCCTACTTTAACAAGCGCTATTGTTCCAGCTTGCGTATCCACATATGTGATCAATCGCTCGTTTTTTGTGAATAGCCCAGGAACATGCTCGACTCCGATACGATTAACCGGGAACAAACGTCCTGGTAAATATGTTGCTTTTTTGACCGCTCCTGAAAGCGGCATATGAATGCGGTGATAATCGCTAGGGCTTAAATAAATGGTTAAAAAAGTTCCACCGTCAAACCTTTCAGCTTCTTCTTTCGTACACCCAATCAGCTGCTCTACTCGATAATCAATCCCTTTTGCTTGAATAAGAGTTCCTTCCTTAATATCGCCATATTCTGCTACTTTTCCATCTACTGGACTGGAAAGAGTATATGGATCGGCTACGACTTCTCGGGCTTCTGCTTTTAGCTTTCTCGTGAAAAATGCAGTGAAATTAGGATAAGAGTCTAAAGATTGTTCCATTTCATCTAGATTAATTTTATAAATTTTGCTATATGGCTTGATGATATATCTGCTAATGCTTGAGCGTCCTAACACCCCTACTCCACGTGAAATCGCATTTTGTGGTAATATTTCAATGATTTGCTTTGCTATTTGATTAATCATTTCCTATAACATTCCTTTCATATGGCAGACCGTGTATAAAGTTTTCGAACTACAAGTATGATAAGTACGCAGCCTATGAAAGAAACCAATACCTTCCCAGTGCTTGTCCAATTCATGACTTGGTAAACAGAATAGCCTTCAATAAGAATTGAAGGAAGCTTTCCAATTGAGCTTGCTAAAATAAAAATCCCTAAAGAAGTCTTTCCAATAGCCGCAATAAATGTAACAAGTCCTGAAGGGACAAAAGGTAATAGTCTCAAAGAAAGAATAAGTAGAAATGCTTCTTTTCCCCGTGCATGTAAAAGCTGTTGAATTTTAGGAGAAGACAACCGCTTATGAGCAGTTAGCTTTCGAAAACCTTTTCGGTAGAGCCAAAACGAAACAACTGCTCCAACTGATTCTCCAATAAACGAAATAACCATTCCTTCCCAAAAACCAAAAACAACCAAATTAGCTGCTGTTAAAAATACGCTTGGTAAAACACCAGCAATGCTAATGAGCACATTCAACAAAATACTTAGTATAAATGCAATACTATCATAGCTTTCGAATAGCTGAACCGTAATTTCTTGGATATCCGCATTCATTTGTCGCTGTTCTCTCCTGTTACAACTCGATAAAGCTTGTTAGCAATTTCTTTTAGCTGCTGTGTTTCTTCCATAGATAAATGGGAATAGTAGCGCTCTATAATAAATTGATCAATTCGTTCATATTCATCAAAGTATTCCTGCCCTTTAGGACCAAGCGTTAAAAGGATTTCCCGACGATTTTCAGGATTAAGTTCTCGATGCAAATAACTTTCTTTTTCTAATTTAGTAATAAGCTGACTAACAGAGCTCATTGACAAATTATATTTTTTCGCAATCGTCTGCACGTTTACAGGTTGCATATCATAAACTGACCTCAGCACATTAAATTGCTTTGGCGTAATATCATTAATTAGCGAAGAAAAGTACGTCTTCATTAAATAATCGTTTACTTTATTAAATATAGAAATAGCTTTTTTTATATTATCAGCTTGTTCCATTTAGACACTCCTAGTTTATATACTTAAATAGTTTAACTACATAAACTATATAACGGAGACGAATAGCTGTCAACTACAAGAAGCCCCTTCTTGTATAGAAGTGGCTTCTTAAGTGATACCTTATGCATATTTTGTTCCTTCTGGCTCTTTTCTAAAAAAGCTTTTCATCGCATGAAATACATCTGCTTTTTGCTTAAGAATAAAATGGCGGAACTGTTCATCCTGAATATTCTTATATGCAGACATTAAAGTCGAATGACGATTGTATTGATTTACTTCTCCATATCCAAACATATTAGAAACCTTCATTAGTTCGTTTACAAGCTTAACACACCTTGCGTTGTCGGATGTCAAATTGTCGCCATCTGAAAAGTGAAATGGATAAATATTATAACGGCTAGGATCGTACTTTTTATTAATCAATTCAAGTGCTTTACGGTAAGCTGATGAACAAATAGTTCCACCGCTTTCTCCCTTAGAGAAAAAGTCTTCTTCTGAAACAACTTTGGCTTCTGTATGATGGGCAATAAATTCAATTTCGACAGTTTCATACTTTGTTCGTAAAAAGCGAGTCATCCAAAAGAAAAAACTTCTCGCCATATACTTTTCCCAAATCCCCATAGACCCACTTGTATCCATCATCGCAAGCACAACTGCTTTTGATTCAGGTTTTGTTACTTCATTCCACGTCTTAAACTTTAAATCTTCAGGGAAAATTGGGTGAAATGCAGGCTTACCAGTCATTGCATTTCTCTTGTACGCAGACATCATCGTGCGCTTTTTATCAATGTTCCCCATCAAGCCAGTACGTCGAATATCATTAAATTCAATGTGTTCAACAACAATGTTATCAGATTCTTTTCGCTGTAAATTCGGAAGTTCAAGCTGTGCAAACAGTGCTTCTTGTAGCTCCATGAGCGATACTTCTGCTTCAAAGTAATCTTCTCCAGCTTGATCACCTGCACCTTGACCTTTGCCAGCACCTTTTTTTCCATCACCGCCAGATCCATCTCTGGCTACCACATCTCCTACCTTACTTTCCCCATCACCTTGACCAACATGTTTATTCTTATCATAATTGTAGCGAATTCTGTACTCATCTAATGAACGAATTGGAATCTTAACAACGTCTCTCCCATTTGACATGACAATGTTTTCTTCTGTAATTAAATCCGGTAAGTTATTCTTTATCGCTTCTTGGATTTTTTCTTGGTGTCGCTTCTGATCGTCATGACCCTTACGGTGGAGGGACCAGTCTTCCTTGGAAATCGCAAAACTCTTATCAATCTCTTTACCCACGTATTTCCCCTCCTTGTTCAAGCTGCTTTTGAAAGGTTGGTTATTCTATCCTATGTCTCAAAATGGTATACTTGCTAATTAATTTAGCTTCGACTTTTAAAAAGTCCGGCTGTACACTATCATATGAAAAAGCATCTACTGTGAATGAGATAAATGCCTATTTTGCTAATATAAAAGATAAAGAAAACATGGCACATATCAGCGGTGCCATGTTTTTTATCATTCTTTATCGATTCAATAAGCTTCCTACATAGCGTAAAAGTTCGTTCGCTGAAACGGAATTATAGCCATGCTCATCAATTAAGCGAGCAACTACCTCATTTACTTTTTTCAGCTGCTGTTCGTCTGGTGTCTTCGTTGATGTGGTAATTTTCACTACATCTTTTAAGTCCGCAAATAATTTTTTCTGAATAGCTTCACGTAAACGCTCGTGCGAATTATAGTCAAAGCGTTTCCCTTTACGAGCATACGCAGAAATACGGATTAAGATTTCTTCACGGAACGCTTTCTTCGCATTTTCTGAAATGCCAATTTGCTCTTCAATTGAGCGCATTAGCTTTTCATCTGGATTCATTTCTTCCCCTGTTAACGGATCGCGCAGCTTGTTTTTATTGCAATATGCCTCAACGTTATCGAGGTAGTTCTCCATCAGCGTCTTCGCTGATTCTTCATATGAATATACGAATGCTTTTTGAACTTCTTTTTTCGCGATTTCATCATATTCTTTACGTGCTAATGAAATGTAGTTTAGATAGCGCTCACGGTCTTCTGCTGAAATAGATGCATGCTGATCTAACCCCTCTTTTAGTGAACGCAATACATCTAACGCATTAATTGATTTAATATCTTTTCGAATGATGGTTGATGAAATACGGTTAATTACATAACGTGGATCGATTCCACTCATACCTTCATCCGAATGTTCTTTCTTCAACTCTTCCACATCTGCATCGTTGTAACCTTCAACAGATTGGCCATCATATAGCCTCATTTTCTTTAATAGATCAATATCGCCTTTTTTAGGCTCTTTTAATCTTGTTAGCGTTGTAAAGATGGAAGCAATGCGCAGCGTATGTGGTGCGATATGCACATCCGATACGTCGCTTTCTCGAATCATTTTTTCATAGATTTTCTCTTCTTCACTAACCTTTAAGTTATATGGAACCGGCATGACGATAATACGTGAATGCAAGGCTTCATTTTTCTTATTCGAAATAAAGGAGCGATACTCCGTTTCATTTGTATGTGCGACGATTAATTCATCTGCACTAATTAAAGCAAATCGTCCTGCTTTAAAATTCCCTTCTTGGGTAAGAGATAATAAATGCCATAAGAACTTCTCATCACACTTTAACATCTCCTGGAACTCCATCATTCCTCGGTTCGCTTTATTTAGCTCTCCGTCAAATCGATATGCTCGTGGATCTGATTCTGATCCGTATTCAGCAATGGTTGAAAAGTCAATGCTTCCTGTTAAGTCAGCAATGTCCTGAGATTTTGGATCAGATGGACTGAATGTACCAATCCCCGTACGTTTATCTTCAGAGAAGAAGATTCTTTCGACAATAACGTCTTCAATTCTGCCGCCATACTCTTCCTCTAATCTCATTGTATTTAAAGGCGATAAGTTTCCTTCAACTCGAATGCCATACTCTTCATAGAAGTCTCGACGCAGATGGTGTGGAATTAAATGAAGTGGATCTTCATGCATTGGGCATCCTTTGATTGCATAGACAGCACCACGATCTGTTAAAGAATACGCTTCTAATCCTCTTTTTAGCATGGTAACTAGCGTTGATTTCCCTCCACTAACTGGTCCCATAAGTAATAAAATACGCTTCCGGACATCTAATCGTTTCGCTGCAGGATGGAAGTATTCTTCAACCAGCCTTTCAAGCGATTCTTCTAGACCAAACATTTGTTCACTGAAGAATTTATATTGCTTTTTCCCATTGACATCTTCAATTCCTGCATCTTTAATCATATTGTAGACCCTTGAATGCGCTGGCTGAGCAATTAAAGGCTCATCTTTAATTAGTTTTAAATATTCTTCAAATGTACCTTCCCATTTAAGTCGATTCTCTGCTTCACGGTATTTTTCAATTTTCTTTAATATATCCATTAAAGGACCTCCCCTACTAGTTCTGGTGCTAGTGAACAAGATTAATACAATCTATGCAGTAAAATGTTTGAACATGCTTTTTAAATTAAGAAATTCAGAATTTTGTCTACATTAAAGATTCACAGCGTGCCATGAATTAGCTATAATAATTAGGAGGAGCATGACAGAAAAATAAAGGAGGCTCTATCCATGAGGTTACTATTGGTTTTAGGCGTATCACTTGCTTTTTTATCAGCAATTTTTACGGCTGGGTATAATGACAAGCCTGGGGTAAAGCGCAAATAGAATGAACCTACATAGAACAGTCATCCTTGTAAAAAAAAGAAAATCCCCTTAATCAAGGGGATTTTCTCTTAATAAGTCGCCGTACTCTTGCTGTCGCAGCGCTTCATAAATTAAAATAGCTGCCGTGTTTGATAAGTTTAAAGAACGAACGTTTTTCGTCATTGGTAAACGCAAGCATCTATCCATATTCGCTTCAATGATTTCATCAGGTAAGCCACTTGTTTCGCGACCAAACACAAAGAAGTGATCATCTTCTACATTGCTATAGTCAAAGGATGAATGCGGCTTCTTTCCGAATTTAGTGATGAAGTAAAATGCGGCTTCTGGATACTTTTCAAAAATTTCTTCTAACGAATCATGATAGATAACCTCAACATAATCCCAATAATCTAAGCCGGCGCGCTTTAACATTTTATCATCCGTCGAGAAGCCTAATGGACGAACTAAGTGTAAAGTTGTGTTCGTTGCTGCACAAGTTCTCGCAATATTACCAGTGTTAGCTGGAATTTCTGGTTGATATAAAACAACATGTAGTCCCAAAATAGTCACCTCTAAATACAAATCTATTCATCATTATACCATTAACTTTTCAAAACAAAAGGGATATTTATTGATCGGTAATATGGAAAAACGTATACTTCATATTTGGCGTATAAGCTGTCGAATCTTCATAAGCCCAATAGCGCATGCGGCTATTATACGTATTAGCATTAACTAAAGGCATCCCGTCTGCATCTTTTGCCACAACGATTGTCGTGTGGTTCCATCTGCCGTCTCCTTCAAAATCATAGCAAATAACATCACCCATTGTTAACTCTTTAACTGAGCTTTTTTTAATGGCTCGCAGCCCTTGTTTTGAGTTTTGGAGATAACTGTGCATCGAGTGTGCCACCGCCCAGCTATAGCTCCAATTATCTTTACTTAGCCACCAGCCTTTACTTCGATTAGGTTGACCTCTCATAGGGGCTTTTCCTGCTCGTAAACACTGAGAGATGTAATTCGTACAGTTCACCTCAAAGTATTTATAAGCTGGATTAGGCGTATTCCAATATGTTTCTGCATACTGTACCGCTGCTAGACGGTCATAGTACCCATTTCGATCAGCTACTTCTTCCTTATCATCCATACTAAATTCTAAGTCATCTATTTCATCTATATGAATAGGAAGCAATTTATCATGAATTAGCGTATCTTTATAAAACAATGCGCACCGCTCTTCTACCTCTTCTTCTACGTAAAATAAATCATCTTGTTTACATAAAAATCGTTTGTGTATTTGATAAGTAACCTTTGTCTCTTCATTTTCATTTTGAACGTCATGAATAGCTCCTTTAACCGTACACTTCACAACCTCTACTTTTCTCTTTCTCAGTAAAGACTGCTTAAGCTCGTATTCCTGTTCGATAAACGGCTTAAAGTCCTCGCTGATTACTTGATTCACGTAGCTATTTGCTTTGGCTTTCATCAATGTATATAGGACATTTTTCTTTGCTAGCATCTGTTCACCACATTTCTCTGCTTTTACTATACGCTATGATGAACAGCTTACCTTTTAACACAACAATTTCATCTTCTATGACTTTACTAACAGCGCAATTCCCTTTTCAAACTCTTGCTTGGCTTCCTCATCCTGCTCTTTTTCTTTTAATTGTTCCAGTATAGGTAGCACCTCATCGTTTCCAATTTTCCCTAAGGCCCAAGCTGCTGTTCCTCGTATTACAGGACGTACATCTTCTTTCATTACTTTAATTAAATCAGGTATAGCTGTTTCATCCTTAAAATGAGCAAGTGCAATAATTGCATTACGTTGAATTGGTTTTTTTCCACGCCAAGAACCAGATACATGGCCATATTTTTCTTTAAACTCACGATTGCTCATTGTTAATAACGGCTTTAACTTCGGCTTTGCAATCTCAGGATCTGGTTCCATTTCAGGATGAAAGTGAAAGTCTTTACCTTTATTCTCAGGACATACCGTTTGGCACGTATCGCAGCCGTATAAGCGGTTGCCAATTTTATCTCGAAACTCATCTACCAAAAAACCTTTTGTTTGTGTTAAAAATGCAATACAACGCTGAGAATTAAGCTGTCCGCCTGTAACTAATGCACCTGTTGGGCATACTTCAACACATTTATTACAAGTACCGCACTGGTCTTCAATTGGTTGATCCGGTTCAAATGGAATATTCGTGACGATTTCACCTAAATATACGTATGAACCAAACTCCGGCGTAATAATCGCGCAATTCTTTCCACTCCAGCCAATCCCAGCTCTCTCGGCAACGGCTCGATCAGAGAGCTCGCCCGTGTCTACCATAGATTTCACTTCAACACCTTGAACTTTTTCTTTTAAGAACGATTCAAGTTTTTGGAGCCTATCTCGTAAAATGGTATGATAATCTTGTCCCCAAGAAGCACGACAAAAAATGCCTCTTCGGTCTTCCTTTGTACTTCTTGGTGCATTAGGCATTTTAGAAGGGTATGCAAGAGCAATAGCAATGATTGACTTCGCTTTTGGAACCAAAAGCGTTGGATTCGTACGCTTCTCAATATCTGGTTCTTCAAACCCTGAAGCGTAGCCTAATTCTTGTTGTCTTAATAAACGATCTTTTAACGTCTCAAACGTTGACGCACTAGCAAAACCAATTTTATCAATACCTATTTCTTTACTATAGGCAATCACTTCTTTTTTTAACTGTTGAAAATCCATTTATGCTATTCTCCTTTAAAATTCAATGCGTAGAATTGCTTTTACTATCATTTTCACTGGAACAATTCTACTCTATACATAACTCACTAATGAAAAGGTGGTATTTTATATGAACGTTATCATTTCACCAGAAATTAAAGAAAAAAATAATGATATTAAACTAGGTATTATTCATTATCGAAATATCGAAGTAAGCGAAGCTCCACAAATGTTAAAAGGAAGGTTACGACTCTTTCAAGAATCCATTTATTTTGATTTACAAGATAGAACCATCACTTCTTTTGAAGGAATCAAGGAGTGGAGATGCATATTTAAGGAGTTTGGAACCGATCCAAGCAAATATCGTCCATCCATTGAAGCATTATTTCGTCGAATTCAAAAACAAACGTATTTACCCACAATTAATTCAGCTGTAGACTTAAATAACTTCTTTTCCCTTCAGTACGAAGTTCCTTTAGGCATTTACGATAAAAGCTGTTTAAATGGAGACATTTCGTTACGACTTGGGAATGAAGATGAAAGTTACCTTGCAATTAATGGTCGAGAAGTGTCTCTATACAATAAGCTTGTATTAGCAGATGAACAAGGTCCTTTTGGAAGTCCTTATGTTGACTCCAACCGAGCTCCAGTTTCTGAACAGACATCTGAAGCACTTCAGATAATCTTCTTAAAACCTTCTCTATCTACTGAAAGCTCCTTAAAACTAACTGAATCTCTCAGCACCATGTTTACACAAATTCATGGTGGAGAAGCTTCGTATTCGCTTATCAACTAACCACAAAGACGTTTATCTAATTTAGATAAACGTCTTTTTTATTCACTATAACCCTAAAAATATAAAAAACGCAACACCTTGTTTTTGGTAAACAAGATACTGCGTTGTGATCACAATATGTATGGAGCGGGTGATGGGAATCGAACCCACGACATCAGCTTGGAAGGCTGAGGTTTTACCATTAAACTACACCCGCAAATGAAGTTGTGCTATCTCTTAACAACATTCATTATAGTATCTTTCGACATAAATTGCAACCCTTCTGTTAAATTTATGTGAAAATATTAACGAACTATTAAGTTTTCATAAACAAATAGGCTTTACAAGTTACCTTGCAAAGCCTATTTCTTAGCTATATCGATAATCTCTTAAAGCTTTTAAAACTGAAATTTCTTCTAATATCTGTTCACCTACATTTGTTTCTTTTACCATTTTTCGTTCCAATTCTTTATCAACTAGTCGCTTAACGGATAGTACATCAGCTTCGTCCAATAAGATATCTTTTTTGGAGTTAAAGTGCTTATGAGCAACTAACTGCATGCCATAAGAATTAGACAATAACGTATATCCTGCAATTCCGGTTTGTGATTGATATGCTTTTGAAAACCCGCCATCAATGACAATCATTCTACCGTTTGCTTTAACAGGGTTTTCACCTTCTATCTCTTTAACAGGCGTGTGACCATTAATGATATGACCATGATCTGGATTTAATCCAAAATCAGCTAATATTCGACGGCACATATCCTCTTTTTCACGAAGGTAATAATATGGATTTTTCTTTTCTTTATGCGTTGCTTTATCTTTAATGAAATAGCGCTCAAACGTCGTCATCGCTCGTTTTCCAAATAGAGATGAATATTCGCCCGTCCATAAATACCAGACCATGTCAGTTGCTAAATCATCCGTTTTATCCGGGCCTGCAAAAGCCGAACGCAAATACCGCTCAAACACATCTAACAGTTGACGACCTGAATAAAACTTGCCTTCAATCACCATCTTTTCCATATTTCCTTCTTCATCTAAAGGAATGCATCCATGGATGAGTAAGTTCCCATTGTATTTCAAATAGAGATTTCCTTTATTCATAAGAAAGTTCATATGTCTTGCTAGCTTTTCAGAATGTTGAACTGAAAACAATAATTTCTCAATAACCTGCTCCTCTTCTTCTAAGAGCTCTTGTGGATTTTCAGGGTTTACCGTTGCAAAGCATCCATTTTCAATAGGATACGTTTTATCTCCAAGTGTAATTTCATTTGTTTCATAATTAACTTTCTCAAGCAAAAGTCGTTCTGACATATTGAAATACGGACGTCTTTTAATAATTGGCATTTCAAGCTTAAACTGAATCATCGCAATAGCTTGATGAATTTTTGTAATCTGTAAACGTTCATGCTCAGATAGGTGCGAACCTACATTTTCTTTTGGACGGAATGCAGGATTATCATCATAATATTTTTCTGCTAGGTTTAGAAGTGGTCGTAAGTTAATACCATACGCATCTTCAATAATATTTAAGTTATTATAACGTGCACAAATACGAACAATATTAGCTAAGCATACTTTCGAACCTGCAAAAGCTCCAATCCAAAGAACGTCATGGTTTCCCCACTGAATATCGACGGAATGATAGTTAATAAGAGTTTCCATGATCTTATCAGGTTCTGGACCACGATCATAAATATCTCCAACGACATGCAAATGATCGACAACCAACCGCTGAATGGTATAAGCCAGTCCTGATATAAGTTTATCAGCTTGTCCTAATGAAATGATTTGCTGCACAATTTTATGATAGTAATGCTCTTTATTTGTAAATTCATCTGTCTTATATAAAAGCTCTTCAATAATATAAGCAAACTGCTCAGGGAGTGCTTTACGCACCTTTGAACGTGTATACTTCGATGATGCATACAAAACTAAATCAAGCATGCGATTAATCATTGTCGTATACCAATCACGTAGTTCTTGTTTGCGAGTAAAGTTTGCTTTAATAATCTTCAGCTTCTCTTCTGGATAATAAACAAGCGTCGCAAATTCATTAATTTCTTGTTGAGATAATGTATCCTTAAACAGATCTTTAATCTTTTCTTTTACGTTTCCCGACCCATTTCGTAATACGTGTTGAAAGGCCTGATACTCGCCGTGTAAATCACTTACAAAGTGTTCTGTTCCTTTTGGCAAATTTAGAATTGCTTCTAAGTTAATAATTTCCGTTACCACTTTCTCTTCTGTGTCATACTTCTTAGCCAGTAGATCTAAATAATTTACGTTCAAAACTATGTATCCCCTTTCAAACTAACTTATCACCTCAGCGTTTACAGAAGCTTACTGCGTGAGTCTTTCATCTTTAGTACTTATTGTACACCTCTTCACACTCGACTTCTAGAGAGATCAATTACATTTTGTTAACTAATTTACAATTTTTATTTAATTCAAACTTAATCAGTTGCTTTGAAAAGACTAAACACAAAAAAGACCTCAACATCTCTGTTGAAGTCTTAACATTACGCTCTTTTATGTAAAACTAATACCAGTGGTCGGGGTCGAACCGACACTCCCGAAGGAACACGATTTTGAGTCCCCAAAACAACTCGAATCTTATTTAGATCTTTACCTTCAACGTTTGTCGAACTTTGTTGTTTTTTCGGTTAACACGATTATCTTTATTATTATGCCTTGTTCCTTCAGAAAAGTCAACCCTATTTATGATTTATTTTGAGTGCTTTTGATTAAATCTTATTGAATTTGGCTTGCCCCAATTTTTTATACTCTCTTATGAGCTCCTTTTCAAATCTTCTTGCATCTTCTTCTCGATTAAACTCTCCTACAAACTTATATTCAATTTTACCATCCTTCATTAGTTGCTTATGTTCCGTGTTTCTTCTATTAGTATATCTTCTGCACCGATACCAAACTCCACTTCCTATATAAACAACTTCACCATTTAATAAATGAAGATAAACAGTATATTTGTTTACTTTTCTAAGCTCACTTGAATTAAGCTTATATTTTTTAATAAGTTGGATTACTTTTTGAAATGTAATACCATAAATACTTGCAATGTCTTGATTGGTCTGTAATCAACGATTGTAAAATACCCAATAACAACGGTTTTAAATTCCCCAAAAATAACAGATAATCGTTTCGAAACAAACATCAAAGATGGAGTGAAGAAACGGTGCTGAAGATTGGGGAGTTTTTTATGATTAGAGAGTTATTTCAGAAAGGGTGGACGAAAACAGCCATTGCAGAAGCAACAGGCTTCGATCGTAAAACGATCAGCAAATATCTAAAAAGCAATCAGTTGCCGGAACGTAAGGCAAGCGAGCAGCAGAAAGAGAGTAAGCTCGAACCCTATAAGTCCTACATCCTTCAACGAGTCAAAGAAGGAACAACCAACTGTGTCGTACTGTTAGAGGAAATTCAAACGATGGGTTACGAGGGGAAGATGACAATTTTAAGAGACTTTGTTCGTCCTCTTCGTCAACAGCCAAAGAAACAGGCAACCTTACGGTTTGAAACACCACCAGGGAAACAAGCCCAAGTGGATTGGGCGTACGTGGGAAAATACTTAGTGAATGGCAATCTGCAAGACATTTATGCATTTGTGATGATATTAGGTTATTCCCGAATGAAGTACGTAGAGTTTACAACCAACATGAATCTCGAAACCCTCATGAAGTGTCATATGAATGCTTTTTCTTACTTTAATGGGGTACCAGAACAAATTCTCTATGATAATATGAAAACCGTTGTAATCAAGCATAGTCCTGTAGAGATTCGTTTCAATCGCAAGTTTGAGGATTTCTTAGCCTACTATGGGATTGTGCCAAAAGCCTGTCGTCCTAAACGTCCGCAAACAAAGGGGAAAGTAGAAAGAACCATTAAGTATTTGAAAGATAACTTCTTTCAGCGAAAACACGAACCAACTTTACATGCATTAAATGAAGCCGTACGTACATGGTTGGATCAGATAGCTAACAAGAAAACCAATCAGACTACTAATGAGTCACCATTTCAACGATTTGAGCAGGAACAGAAGTTCCTGCAGATATGGGGAGTGAAGCCTCTGTTTCCCACTTCACATTGGGAAACCAGAGAAGTCAGTCGGGACTGTGTGGTGTCGTACCGCGGAAAAAGGTATTCAGTTCCTTACCGTTACGCTGGACAAATGGTTAAGATTAAAGAAACACTCGATCATCATTTAGAGATTTACGATGAACGTGAATGTATCGCAAAGCATCCGGTTCTTACAGGAAAAGCAACTACTCATATCCGAATGGAACACTATGATGGGCTACATACAAAAGAAAAAGGGCAGAAAGCGAAGAACGTTGAAGATTTGGCGACCGACGGTCTTCACTCTCATACCCCATCTCCAAATGTGGAAAAACGCCCTCTCGCTGCTTACGCAGCACTGGAAGAAGGTGAGTCTGTATGATGAACGAACTCTTATTGGAGCGTTTAAAGAAGCTCGGCTGGCATCATACAGCCAACCAACTTGATAGTTTACTAGAAGACGCTTCTAAGGATAATGTATCATATTCTGAGTTTCTTCACACTATCGTTTTGCATGAAACGGAGCAACAAGATTCTGATCAACTAGAAAAGCGAATGAAACGGGCAAAGCTGCCTTACACCAAAACGATTCATGATTTTGACTTTACATTTCAACCAAGTCTGAGCGAGAAAAGGGTCAAGGAAACCTTAACATGTCGCTTTATTGCCAATGGGGAAAATCGCATATTACTGGGTCCTCCGGGTGTAGGAAAAACTCATTTAGCCGTCTCCTTTGCGATTGAAGCGATTACCCAAGGATATACAGCCCTATTTTTGTCGGCCGACGACTTAGTGGCTCAGTGCCGCAAGGCCAATGATAAAGGGACACTCCAGCGACTCGTAAATCGTTGGAGTCGTCCAGACGTGTTAATTGTAGATGAAGTAGGTTATTTTCCTTTTGATGAACTAACCGCCAATGTTTTCTTCCAGGTTGTTTCAAAGCGATACGAACAAGGAGCAATGATTTTAACATCTAATAAATCGTACCTTGAATGGGGAAAAGTTTTTGGTGACGATGTATTGGCAACGGCTATCTTGGATCGCCTCTTACATCATGCGATTACATTTAACATCAAGGGTGACTCCTACCGTTTGCGAGAAAAGAAAAAAGCAGGAATTTATCCTGCCCAAACAACGATTTAGCCGTTCATAATGGGGAATTTCATTTCGTTGAAATTGGGGAAATTTGAATCGTTGTTGACAGGTCATCTTATTTGATAAATGTTCAATAATTTCTTCTTTTGTTGGTAACATAAAAAATCAACCTCCTAGAATTGTTATATCTAGAAGATTGACTTTGTAAATCGAATTTTATTATAAAATAACCATTCCACAACAAATTTAAGTTGGAGAATCAGCGGTTTTCTCTTGTTTCTCCTCTTCATCTGTTGGAATCTTTATATACTCTTTCATCTTTTCTAAAGAAAGTAATCCAAACTTATCTTTGGCTTTTGATATTTTCTCTTCAAGGTATTTTAAATATTCTGGTTTGATATATGGAGTTAATACGAATTTTATATCAATATTATCCCCCATCTTCATCCAGCCAGGAAGGGAATTCTCATAAGCAAAGACCCTCTGAGTATAAATGATTAAGGCCATTTTTTGCATACAATATATAATAGTATCTTCATTAAACACAAAATCTACATCCAAATCCGAAAAGCAATACCCCTCTAGCTTTGCCCTTGATAAATAAATATCTTCACCATTATTTTCCTTTAATTCTGCAAAAGTATCCTTTAAGATATTACCATGAGAATGATTAGTTATTAAATATTTAACTAAGAATCCTGTTACAGGATACTTGGATAACTCTATACCTTTTAATATAGACTGCAAAATGAGGTATATGATTGCTTGCTCTATATTAGAGCTTTCACTGCTTTCTATCTTAATATGAACTCCGGTTGTCCATGAAACCTCAACTTCTGTTTTACCTGCTTCAACTTCCGATTTACCCTTTTCTCCTTTGTTCATAAGCCTCTTCATAGAGTATGCAAGATGACTAAGTAAGTTTATATCTCCTTGTTCTACTGCATTTAATAGTAAATGCTTATAAATTCTTAACCCACCAATACTTGAAACATCTTGAGCAATCTCTCGGCTACAGAACTGCTCTAAAAAGTCTAAGACTGTTCGAAATAGTACGGGTTCATCTGAATCCAAGTACATAATTAATTCATGTAAAATAGTATGAAATTCTTTTTTCAGATCTTCAAACTGGTCTGATGGCTCGAAAGTAAAGAGTATTTCTATACATCGTGATATTTCGGAATGACGATTATGATCGTGTAGTGATTTTATTAATGCTACATGCTGAATTAGCAACGATTTATGTAAACTTTTATAAGCTTCTTCAGAGTTTTGTGCCTTAGAAGCTTGATATAGTAACTGAGAAGGTATGGTAATTTGTGAATTCTCCCCAAGATAATCCATCATCTCCTGTGGAATACCTTCAATAAAAAGAGAAGATAACTGCTCCAACGACTTAGAAGACTCATTATAAACTTCCATCATATTTTTCTCCACACAAACAATTAATGTTTGATAATAGGTTTCAATAGAAGCATTTAAATATTCATATAAACCTTTTCTGAATTTAAAATCTTTGTTCAAAATCATTACTTGAATAATAACAGTATTAATACTAGACATTGAGTGTCTAAGTAGTGTCCTAATGTCGATACTGTTAAGCATTTTACGAAGAGTATTAACCCCATAAAATAAACTCATACAAGTAATGATAATCCATATAGGAAGTCTTACTAAGTTTTGAGGATCTTCATAGAAATTTAACATATTGTCTTTATTAAATGGGATAGCGAAAATCTTCCCATAAATTGTATTGAAAAGGATAAGAGCTAAACCTACTATAAATCCCATATTACCAGATGCTAAGTTACTACTAATAGCAACAGATTTTCTCTCTCTATAAGCAAAAAAATAAATAGTAAGAGAAATTGACCAAAAGATTGCTAGAACGTTAGATGCTACATCAATTACTCCAATTGTATATGAAGGATACTTCTTTATTGCTTTTACAACATTTAAATTGATTTGCATAAACCATTCGTTAATATGTTGTAAAACATACACAATAGTTTTTGTATTAGGAATAGTTAAATATAAAAAATAAAATAGCCCTATAAAAATTATAGGACTAATCATTGTAGCGTAAAAATTATATTTACCTGCAACATAGATTAGTTCTTTTCTCCATATTGATATTGTGGATATAAATTTCAAAAGGGAGATGTTAAAATTCTTAAGCTTTTGATTATTTTTTCGAAATACATGCTTGGTGTAAAAAATAAAACTTTGATATGGATATATAAAATTAATTATTTTTTTCGTTAGAGCTATTATTTTCTTTCTTATTAAAAACAAAATAATCAATATAAGTATCTTACTAAAAAATGACAATTAAATTCCCCCAAAAAAATAAGGCGCAATTTAATTAGCGCCTTGCAATAGTCCACCATAATATTCTTGCATATCTTCTATTTGGATAATTTCATTCATTCCTTTACTCCAAGCATTTAACCATGGTGATTCTTTATGTGTAAGTGTTTCTAAATACTTGCCATCATACTCTCCATATAGTTTCCATACACCTTCTAATACTTCTAAATCTTCCGGATTAATTTGAAAATTAATTTTGTCCACGGGAGGAATTTCTCGAGAACCGTAATCACGATATTCACGATACAACTCACGAGACACTGGTCCATGTAACCATGCTTCTAATTCACTATTAAATACCGGACGACCATGTATAGCCATACTCCACGCCTGAGCATAATATACAAGCTTTTGTAATTTCAAATGTGTAATAGAGAAATTCCGACCTGCCAAACTCTTGTTTCTAAAGTATAGAGCCACTTGACGAACATCCATCATACATACATCCCTCCTTTAGTTTTGAAGGAAACAATGTTTTAATATTGTACTTTTTCGACAAAAAACAAGAAAAATCCTGCATAATAATCAAAAATTAAAAAATTAAAACAGTCAACATTTCTTATTATAACTAAGATTAGATAATTTTGTATAATAATTTAAAAGGATTTTCTCCTTATACTTCCTTAATACTATAAAAATAAGGAATTTAGAACAGAAATTATTGATGATTCCTATATTATTGACAGGCTACACAGAAATTATTGAGTTTACAGCTTAAAAATAAATTTTAAGCTTATTTTTATAATATCTTATTCACTATAATTTTGCTTGTGCCTGAATTAGTAATGCTTCCTCAGCAGCTAAAACTAAATTTTTATTTTTAGCTTTAATACCTTTATTTTTCATATAAATAATATAACTTTTGTACGATAATTCTACAATATTATTTTCCAGAGTGAATAATACGAAAAGAACAGGGTTGTGACCGTCAAGTAGAATGAAACAATTTTTGCTCGTTATTTTGAAACACTTTGTTCCCCAAATATGGTAGAACGATGCTTCATACGATAACTATCTTCATTTAAATGAATGATTTCTACTCGGTGAAGAATCCTATCTAGAATTGCTGTTGTTATAGCTTGATCACCCAATAATTCTCCCCATTCTTTTGGTGCCTTATTAGAGGTCAAGATAATGGAAGACTGATTATACAAGTCATTAATTAAATGAAAGAACATATTAGCTTCTTGTTGATCCATTGCCATAAACATTAAGTCATCTATTATGACTAAATCAGCCTCTCTAATTCTTTTCATTCTTGCTTTTGACTTTCGTGTGATTTCTTCTGTTTTCAGGTTATGAATTAAATCTCCCATTGATGTGAATATCGCTTTATACCCTTGGTTAATAGCCTCTATTCCTAGGCCTACGGCCAGGTGAGTTTTACCTACACCTGGTGGCCCTAATAAAATCAAATTGTACAGCTGTTCTATCCAAGTTAAATCTTTTAATCTATTTAGTTGTTTGTTGCTTAAAGACTTTTGTTCTTTTAAATTAAACTCCTCAAGTGTTTTGCTGAAAGGAAAAGTTGCCCACTTTAATCGGTTGTTTAGTTGCTTTTCTTCTCTTCGAGTTTGCTCATAAGAAGTGACATCTAACAGGAATTGAGTAAATGAAAGGTCTTTTTGCTCAGCTTCTCTGATCAAATGGGGGAGATGCTTGGCAGTTTCAACGAGTCTTAACCCTTTCATTATGTCTTGTAATTGTTGGATTTGGCTCATCGCTATTCAACCTCCATTAAAACCGTGTAAGTATCTACTTTTCTTTTGTATGCTTCTGTTTCTAAAACCCATTCTGATAGCCTGTTCAAAGTCTTAACTTCTTTCTTTTTATCAATAACTGTTTCATGTACCTGGCGCTGACGTTTCACATATGCAATGATATCGCCAAAATCAGTTGCACTGTATAATTTCCTTTTTAAACACTCTGCTAACGCTTTAGTCAGTACTTCGTTATCGATACCTTTTGTTTCGCGCAAGATGATTTGCAACTGGTCTTTAATGTAACGAGGATTTTTTTCCCTAACCTTCTCTAAATATTTAAAGGCTAGTTCTTTATCTTCAAATCTCTCAGCCACTGTATTAATGAATGCTCCAACACCTTTTGTACGATCCCTACTATGTTTTTTATCTTTTATTAACATCCCTTTCCCTTCGGGAATTGAATGTTTTGTGGATTGTCAACACTAAACTAGACAGTTTTCTTAAGGTGCGTAAATTTGTATTCCACTGGACTTAAATAATCTAAAGTACCGTGGATGCGTAGATGGTTAAACCAGTGCACATAATCTGTAAACTCTCTTTGTAACTCTTCTAAGCTATCAAAATGACGTTTCTTTACGAACTCTGTTTTGATGATTTTGAATGTTGCTTCTGCTACTGCATTATCATACGGACAGCCTTTCAAACTTAGAGATCGCTTGATGTTAAACGTTTCTAGGGCCTCATCAATGACTTGGTTCTTATATTCTCTTCCTCGGTCAGTATGGAACATTTGAACCGTATGTAAATTACCTTTTATTGACGATAGAGCTCGATAAACTAGTAGAGTATCTTTGTTCTCACCTGTACTAAATCCAACGATCTCCCGATTAAAGAGATCAACAAATCCACATATGTAATACCATTTTCTGTTGACTCTTACATAAGTTAGGTCGCTGACCACGACAGTCAATTCTTCCTCTTGTGTAAATTCACGATTTAATTCATTCGCTTGATCACTTTTATTTGGTTTATCCTTATGGGGTTTAAATTGAGCTACAGTATAAGCTGAAACAAGTCCTTGTTCGTTCATAATTCTGCCGATTCGACGACGAGAAACCAATTTCCCTCTTTTCTTTAGCTCATGCTTTATCTTTCTCGCACCATAATTTTGGCGGCTTTGATGGAAAATTTCTATGATGTCTGAAGTTATATCATCTTCATTCTTTCGTTCTTTTGCTTCATAATAATACGTACTTCTAGGGAGTTGTAGGACCTTACACATTGCTGATATCGAGTATTTATGCTGGTTGTTCTTAATCACATTTACTTTCGTCCTAGTATCAGCGCGGCTTGCTTTAAAATATCATTCTCCATCTCTAATTGCTTATTACGTTTCCTAAGTTCCTGCAGCTCTTTCTGTTCGGGGCTGAGGTTATCCTTTTCTTTGAAGGAACCAGAGGACTTACTTTGATTAATCCACTTATCAAGCGAAGATGGTGTTAACTCATATTCTCGAATGATGTCTTTACGAGGCTTTCCATTCTGATATAGCTGCACGATCTGTTGCTTAAATTCTTCGGTAAACGTTCGACGTACTTTTTTTGTCATGTAGATTCTCCTCATAACTGATTAGTATAGTTAATTCTACTTGACCTTAAAATTTCTGTCTAACTAAGTGTAGCCGATCCAACCTTGTCACGCCGACATTTGCGGTCTGTCAAACGGTAGCTAAACGATAGAGGGTATAACGTTAGAGGGCTGGAATAAAACGTAGGACACGCCGTTTACAATAGGGAGTGGAGGAAGTGTTTTGGCTAACACAACAATAACGGCGTATCCCCACTTGTTATACAATTACGGGGGTAGGTTTCGCACGTTTACCGTTAAATAAATATCGGCTACTTGTCGGCTTTGACAACGCCCGTATAAGGCTACGTAGTACATTACCCCTTTCACGCAGTTAAAACGTGACTCAACGCAACGTCGTAAGTGACAGCTAACGATTAATATTATTAGGAAGATTTTACTGAATAGAAATGATATAATTATATTACCGTAGGGAGGGAACGTAAATTGGGCGATATTAAACTATTTAGACTAAACGGGGATTCCGTTGACGAGTTAGAAGGACAGTCAGTTGCGGTTGAAAAATCGTTACAACACATATTAGAACGCCATCTAGAAACCTTTTTAGGCGTACGGTTCTTAGCTTCCGAACATAGTACGGGTAAACGCCATGCAGGCAGAATTGATACGTTAGGCATTGATGAAAACAATTCACCCGTTATTATCGAATATAAGCGGTCTGTTAACGAGAATGTAATAAATCAAGGTTTATTTTACCTAGATTGGTTGCTCGATCATAAAGCGGAATTTGAACTAATGGTTATGCGTAAATACGGTGCAACCGTTTCAGACGCTATTGACTGGAGTAGTCCTCGTTTACTTTGTATTGCAGGCGGTTTTACTAAGTATGACGAACACGCCGTACAACAAATTAACCGTAATATCGAGTTATACCAATATAAGCATTATACGGACGGTCTATTATTATTAGATTTAGTTAACGCTACAACTGCACAAACCGTACATATTGAAGATGATACGCCAGCTACTACGGCTACAAACCGTAATACACGGGTAAAAACAGTATCAGATTATTTGGAGCAAGCTAACACGGAACTTACAGATAGATACGAAACACTTAAAGCGTATATGATTGCGTTAGGTGACGATGTTCAAACGAAAATACTTAAACACTACATAGCGTTTAAACGTATAAAAAACTTTGCTTGCGTGGAGATCCACCCACAAACGGCAAAAATACTGTTATATCTGAAGGTTAAGCCCGATAGTATTACGTTAGAGCCAGGATTTACCCGTGATGTTACAAATATAGGGCATTATGGTACGGGTGATTTAGAGGTTACGATTTCTAACGGTGAGGATATTGAAAGGGCTAAACGGCTTATTAACATGGCTTATGATGTTAGTTAATGAATAACGGGCAAGCATTTACGCAAGCCCGTTTTTTGTTTTATTCATAACCGTGTTTCAATCTATGTTCTTTTAAAAATAATGGAGAAGGATAATCGCTTAAAGGCTTTGAAAAAGTGATGTTTGTTGCAATCCCTTGACCTTCAAAATTAAAATTAGGCGAATAAAGTATTATATAATCGTCAGTTAAGCTAATATATCCGTATTCAAAAAGACCATCATGCAATTTACATAAAAGTATGCTATTCGATGGATTTACCCTTTCTTCAGTAGATGATTTTGACCACGTTTTAATATGGCTAGTAATAAGTAACTTAGGATCGTTAATACTGCATAGGGCACACTTTGAACGGTAATTTTGCAGTAGTGCCTTACGTAACTTGTATTGACCTTGACGGGCTTTAATCGTACGGAGTACGTCCTTTCCGTCATTTTCAGTAAAAGTAATTTTACGGGAAATCTCACCGTCATCATGATTAGCTAAATGAAATTCTTCTAAATCTTCAACGTTAACGTTCATTAAACTTTCTTCAATCTTCTTTAACGTTAATTTAGGGTATCTAGCTTTGCTATTACCGTCAAACCCGAAAAAATGAATAACAGACCACGCCTGCCAACCATCCTCTTCATTAAGAGCGTCTATTATTTGCTCGATTTTACGGTTACTTATTCCCTCTTTTAAAAAATGGTATAAAACCTCTGCTCTTACCCTAATTGGTAAACTTTTTACAAAGTTAATTCTTCGTTGGTCTAATTTAGCCATAAAAACCTCCGTAACATTTACGCCTTAACTAGCGTACCTTTATCAAGTTGGTATTCGTATGTATTAAATAAGAACGTTACAACGGTTTTAGCAGAGTTTATTACCATTAACGCATGGTGCTTATTTACCTCATATCTACGGTGATGGGCGTCCCCGTTCTCGTTTCTTATTTCAGCTAAGCCGTTTACAATGTTAATTAACCCGCTTAATACCTGCTTTAAAGGTTTCTCTAAATTAGGGTTTTCGGTATTTAAGTTTAATTCCTTCCGCACTCTCTTAAATAACGCAGGTAAATCAAGTTTATCTTTTAAACTTTCCCCCGTAATGTTAACAATTATTTCGTTACAAACGCCCTCTACTAACGAACGGGCACTTGTAATGGCTCCCGAGTAATCCCCATCAGCGAACCTTTTATCGCACTTTGTTAAATCTTCCTTTATATGGGCAAATGTTAAACGGTCGGGCACTTCGCTTTCAACGTGAATAATTTTAACGTCTAACTGTTCTTCTTCGAGGATGTCTATGTATTCGTTAAAGCTAGCCCTAACAATATTCCTTAGCGTGTATTGGTTATCATACTCGCCTATATCTGCAGTTAAATCGGAAACTGCTTCGTCAATAGTACGGCTTGTCGGTATAAAGCTAGGTATCGTTAGTTTTCGTTCTTTGGCGATTGCTTTGATAATCGAACGACTCTCTTGGTATAATGCATCGGGTACCGACCAATCCGCAAATGGATCGCCGTTTCTGCTATCAAAATACTCGTTTATTGCATCGGATAAATTACTCTTCGTCTTTTCTAGTATTTCTATTGCGTTCAAATACCGCTCCCCCTTTTACAATATTATCCTTTAAAAATATTATATCATCGCTTTTAAGCGTTGGGGAGATAGATTAGTTAACGGTTAAAACAACTTTAAAGCATACGTAATAATGATACCGTCTAGTTTAAACTAACGGAAAGCATTCCGCTAATATAGGTAAAGTAAGGTTACGGGTTGATGGCGAAGCAGTAACGTATGGCACTACGTCTAACCCTCCGCTTTTTAAAAATCTTGTAAGCAAATTTTACGGGCTAGGCACGCTATCCGCAGACGAGATACCCCCGCCCCTCTTTGCCGTAGAAGATACCTTTGCCTACCGTTGCATACTCGCCGTATAAGCGTTGCCTTCTGCTTACGTTTGTCATGCAATTTAATGTATATTGAATACGCCATCTAGTGCGTACGATTGATTGTCGTTTGCCTACGTATACTTACGTTAAATCCTGCTACAATAACGTTTGTAGTGTACCGTAGTTAATACCGTTTATACAGTTATTTATACATGGGCGTTATACCAACGTTTAAAAGCGTGGACAGTTACATATATAACGGGTAGATATTGTATATAGTACGGCGTGTAGTAGGCGTGCATAGGGCGTACATATAACGGTATGTTTATACGGTAGTAGATAAGATACCCCCTAAGTTTGGCGTAACCCTTGCGTGCCGAAGGCGTTTGGCTAGTAATTAAGCGTAATTACAAACGTTACCCGTACGTAAACAATACGTTATTTGTTAACTTCAATACCGCATAAGTTTACTATTATTACGTACACAATAGGCGTTTATTTTACCGAATACCAATGCGGTTACATCCGTTGATGTCATTACGTTTCCAATGTATTTGCCGTATTGTGCTATCCGTACAATACAACGTTATTTTAGCAGAATTATACGGAAATAAAGTGCTTTACACGCTTACTATCTTTCCCCCGAAAATTAGCGGAAATCAATGTATTCAATATTGCGGAAATCAAACATAAACTTCCATTCTGCCTTCTTATAACCACGGGGAATAGGATTACCTTCTTCGTCCTGGTACATAAGCCTAAACGTACGATTATCCGTAACTTGCTTGCCATCTTCTTCACGTTCAAATATTAGTTCCGTTTCAACTTCGCTAATTGCAGAAGCATTATCGTAAACATTTACTAACTTGTAATCTACTAGCTTTTTACCTTCAAACACTTCACGTAACTTACCTGCTAATTTACCAACGGTTTCGTATTTCCTATTGAACTCAAGCATCATCGCCAATTTACCGTAGTTCCTAGCGGTTATATATTCCAATAGTTGCATGACTGCTTTTTCTGGCGTTTCCTCTTCGTATTCACTTAGCTCACCTTTAGCTGGCATATCTTCGCCAACCGTTATATCCCTGCGTTTCCATACGTTATTTAAATACTCGCTTTGGCGTTGGTTTTCCGCTAAACCTTCTAAACTACTTGCAATCTGTTCGGCTGATTCTTCGAGTGTTGGCGGTACAAATTCTTTATTAACGCCCTTTTTACCTTTCTTAATTGCGTCTGCCCAATCCCTTAACGCTAGTAACGTAGACAATGCTTTTGCAGATACATTAACGTTGGCATAGCCTAAATCTCTACCGTGTAAAATACCGTTTCTGTACGGTAAAGTAATTTCATCTTCGGTAGTTTTCCTACGACTTTTATTTAGTATTTTTTGTATTGCACTTAAACCGCTACTATGAGCTGCAATCGTATCCCAAACATCAAGTTTAACTTTATCGGCAAAGAAACCAATTTGTTCAACGTCATTTACGAAGCCATCTATAAGCATTAAAAATAACGGTACGCTTGCGTGATACCTTCCGCTAAAATGATCCTCCAAAGCGTTTAACATTAAGGTTCTACGTGGTCTAAACTCTTGTACGTTGTTCAGCCGTGTAACAAGGAAAGAGATTCTATCCCTATCGGTAAAATATTCGATTAATGCATCTTCGGCTTCCTTTGGTTTACCTGCTTCGGCTAGCTTTACGCACTTTTCCATTAAATCAAAACTAAGTGTTTCAAAAGCTATCCAACCTTTTTGTGCAAAGAAATGATTAAAGCGGTCAGGAACGTTCTTTATTGCACTGTATTGCTTATTTATATCTTCAAATTTCTTAAAAGCATCATCAAGATTAGGGTCACTGTAACCCGTGAGTTTCGCTAATTTATACATTGTTTGCATATCTTTAGCACCACCAAAGGTCATGTCCATTTCTTTATAACTATAATTATCTTTAATTCTAGTCTTCTTTTTGGTTTTCTTTTTAGCCACCACTATTCCCCCTTAGACAAATTCCCTATTTATATTACAAATTCTAACAATAATCAGAACCTTCTTCAATCACAGCTACCCTTTTATTCAAATAAAAAAAAAGCCTGCCGTAAGGCAAGCTAATTTCGTTCTATATTCTTTTTCTGCCCGTTACCTTATTAAGTGGTGACATTTGCTTGTGTACCTCTTGTACATCTTCGCTAAATAAATGTACGTAACGTTTTGTTATCGTAATATCTGTATGCCCCAACAACGCCATTAAGGTAAATGCGTCCATGCCTTGTATTACACATAAACGGGCGAAACTATGTCGTATTAAGTGTGGGCTTACGTTCTTACCTATCTTTTTACCGTAAGTGGCTAGCCTATTTTGCACTTGCCTACGGCTTAATGGTTTTTCGTCTACTGTAATAAACAGTTCTTTGCAGTTTACTTCGCCCCTAATGGCTATATACCGTTGCAATATTTCACGCATACGGCTTTGTATTGGTAAAGTGCGTTGGAACGTTTTGGCGTGCTTGATAACTATTGTACCGTTATGCAAATTAATATCTTCTACGGCAATACCTATCAGCTCGCTAACACGTAGCCCACATTCGATAAATAGGCTTAATATACAGTAGTCACGGTAGCCCGTAAAAGTAGTGAGATCGGGTGCTTGTAGCAACTTTGCCAACTCTTCTTCCGTTAACACTTCAATTACTTCGGCGTGTTCCCTTAGCATGGATACGCTCTTCATTGGATTAGCTTTAATATAATCGTTCTTTTCTAGATAGTTACAAAACGCTTTTAAAGCCGTTAACCTTGTGTTAATTGTAACGGGCTTAATGTCGCTTGCTTGCATATGCCTTATTACCGTTTTAATTATTTCGGCGGTTAGATTATTAATAAAGTTTATCTCCACACCTAACGCACGTAGCGTGCCTTTAAACGCATTAAATTCGTTGTTATAGTATTTAACCGTTTGGGGTCTTAAATTACGTAAATGGCAATCGTCTATAAACGCCCCAATAGCTTCTTCTAATGTTAGGTTAACGGTAATGTTTGCACCCGTAACCTTTAATTCATCCATACTTAATGCGTTACTACGTCTTTTGCTAGCCATAATATTATTTCCTCCTATGCGTACGATATTCGGTAGCTAGTAGGCACACGTTTCATACGGTAATAAATCGTGTGTATATAACGCAAAAAAACGCCTACCCGTTAAGGTAAACGTTATGTATGTAAGGTTGGTACCGAAGGTGGGACTCGAACCCACACGCCCGCGAAGGCAACGGATTTTGAGTCCGTCGTGTCTGCCATTCCACCACTTCGGCACATTTTAAGGAAATGGTGCTACGTTGGTTTTGCCGAAATGTTAACGTAATAAGGCTTACTGTACGATTTTGAGTCGTGCGCGTCTGCCAATTCCGCCACACTGGCAAAATAAAAAAGGCAGAAATAATATAAATGGTGCCGAGGGCCGGACTTGAACCGGCACGGTAGTCACCTACCGCAGGATTTTAAGTCCTGTGTGTCTGCCAATTCCACCACCCCGGCAGGACTTATTGTGAATAATGGAGGCGGCAACCGGATTTGAACCGGTGATAAAGGTTTTGCAGACCTCTGCCTTACCACTTGGCTATGCCGCCACTTTATTCAAAATATGGAGCGGAAGACGAGGTTCGAACTCGCGACCCCCACCTTGGCAAGGTGGTGTTCTACCACTGAACTACTTCCGCATATTGTATGGCTGGGCTAGCTGGATTCGAACCAACGCATGACGGAGTCAAAGTCCGTTGCCTTACCGCTTGGCTATAGCCCAATAAAAATGGGGCGACTGATGGGAATCGAACCCACGAATGTCGGAACCACAATCCGATGCGTTAACCACTTCGCCACAATCGCCGTGTTAATTGGCAGGGGTAGTAGGAATCGAACCCACACTGACGGTTTTGGAGACCGTAGTTCTACCTTTAAACTATACCCCTATAAGATGGTGGAGGGGGGCAGATTCGAACTGCCGAACCCGAAGGAGCGGATTTACAGTCCGCCGCGTTTAGCCACTTCGCTACCCCTCCAGAAAAACATGGTGCCGGCAAGAGGACTTGAACCCCCAACCTACTGATTACAAGTCAGTTGCTCTACCAGTTGAGCTACACCGGCGTGTTTTCATAAGATGGTGGCTCGGGACGGAATCGAACCGCCGACACAAGGATTTTCAGTCCTTTGCTCTACCAACTGAGCTACCGAGCCTTCTTATAATGGCGGTCCCGACGGGAATCGAACCCGCGATCTCCTGCGTGACAGGCAGGCATGTTAACCGCTACACCACGGGACCACTTTGGTTGCGGGGACAGGATTTGAACCTGCGACCTTCGGGTTATGAGCCCGACGAGCTACCAGACTGCTCCACCCCGCGATGATAAGAATATAAATGGTGGAGGATGACGGGATCGAACCGCCGACCCCCTGCTTGTAAGGCAGGTGCTCTCCCAGCTGAGCTAATCCTCCAACTATGTATAAGAATTATGGTGACCCGTACGGGATTCGAACCCGTGTTACCGCCGTGAAAGGGCGGTGTCTTAACCACTTGACCAACGGGCCATTTAAGAAATAAATGGCGGAGAGCAAGGGATTTGAACCCTTGAGACAGCGTTAACCGCCTACACGATTTCCAATCGTGCTCCTTCGGCCACTCGGACAGCTCTCCAAATGGCTCCACAGGTAGGACTCGAACCTACGACCGATCGGTTAACAGCCGATTGCTCTACCACTGAGCTACTGTGGAATCTTATAAAGCCTGGCAACGTCCTACTCTCACAGGGACAAAGTCCCAACTACCATCGGCGCTAGAGAACTTAACTTCCGTGTTCGGCATGGGAACGGGTGTGACCTCTCTGCTATCGTCACCAGACATATTACATTATACAACATTTTTGAAAGAAATCAAGACTCTTTTTAAGTTTTTATTCTCTCAAAACTAGATAACATTTTGCTGAGTACTAAGTTTACTGTCTAGCTATGGCTCCTAATTAGTCGCCTTCGCTTTTTCTAATTTGGTTAAGTCCTCGATCGATTAGTATCAGTCAGCTACACACGTCGCCGTGCTTCCACCTCTGACCTATCAACCTGATCATCTTTCAGGGATCTTACTAGCTTGCGCTATGGGAAATCTCATCTTGAGGGGGGCTTCATGCTTAGATGCTTTCAGCACTTATCCCGTCCACACATAGCTACCCAGCGATGCCTTTGGCAAGACAACTGGTACACCAGCGGTGTGTCCATCCCGGTCCTCTCGTACTAAGGACAGCTCCT
>NZ_JBBPAL010000001.1:255000-505000 GCF_038050335.1 Priestia sp. FSL W8-0001 | reverse complement strand
TCATTAAACGTCCACTCTTCTTTTTCGCTCATAATTGTTAATAGATGTGTAGAACCTATATCAACTTTTTTATTTACATAAAGCTCACTAGCTAAGAATAATAGCTCAAGCTTCTTGTTTATCTCTTCTTGGCTGCCAACAAGCTCTTCATATAAACGATAAATAGATGGCTCAATTTTTTTCACTTGATTCCAAACAGTAACCTCTGGGTAAAACCCATTTTCTAGTACTGATAGACGCGCTAAATGGTGTAAAGCATGAACCACATGATTGAATGCATCTAGATGATGATTTGACGTATAAAAGTCTTTTCCTTCTTTAAAACGGCGAATAAGCTTGGCAAATTCAATACCTATCCTCTTCACTCGATCTTCGCGCGGAAAATCCAGTAGTCTTTTTTTCAAATTTGCTACGTATTCATTACGATCAAACAGTACTTTTCCATTTAACACCCAATCAACAGTACGTCGGTTGGTACCTATCATAATCCATTCGCTGATCTGCTGTTCTGAAGCTATATAAAGAGCTGCTCTTTGTTCTTTATACTCATACTGCTTCACAAACACAGGTACCTCATTGTTACTTGTGATAATAAATAGTATGGCATCTAAGTCATCTGTAACTGGTGAATCTGTTTTCCTTTTTTCTATTAATAAAATACCTAACGTTTCTTTTTTACTTGCTCGCTCTTGGTATAGCGGTCGTAAAATATCTTCCATTCTGCAAGCTCCTCACTATCATAATTAAAGATATTGGTCTAATCTTCTTTTATATTGAAACACATTTAGTGTGAATGTTCGTGATGGACTTCCTCACAGCTTATTATAACAAATTCTCTCTTGTATTCACTCCCTAAACAGTTCTATCAGTTAATTCAACCTAAAAGACTTATTTTTCTTACAATTATGCTATATTTATAAAGTGGGAGGGAGATTTTTCATGGGAATTAAATACTCAAGTAAAATCAATAAGATCAGGACATTTGCATTAAGCTTAATTTTTATTGGCTTCATCGTGATGTATGGAGGAATCTTTTTTAAATCTTCCATGTGGCTTATGACCATTTTTATGCTATTAGGTTTACTATGTATCATTGCTAGTACCGTTGTTTACTTTTGGATTGGCATGCTTTCTACTAAAGCTGTACAGGTCACATGCCCAACCTGTAATAAACATACGAAAATGCTTGGACGAGTAGACTTATGTATGTACTGCAATGAGCCTTTGACTCTAGATCCAGCCCTTGATGGAAAAGAGTTTGATGAGAAATATAATAGAAAAGACACAAAGAAAGCTGATAGTATATCATAACTATCAGCTTTTTAATGTGCTTTTTTAGTTGTACAATCCGGACAAGTACCATAAATCTCCATACGGTGGTGACTAATCTCAAACCCGGTAATGTGCGCTGCAAGTGCTTCTACTTCATCTAATCCTGGATAATGGAAGTCAACAATTTTTCCACACTTTTCGCATATTACGTGGTAATGCTCGGTCGTAATATAATCAAAACGACTTGAAGCATCTCCGTAAGTTAGCTCTTTTACAATTCCTACTTCTTTAAAAACGCGTAGATTATTATAAACGGTTGCCACACTCATATTAGGAAATTTATCCTCCAATGCTTTATAAATATCATCAGCAGTTGGATGTGTCATTGAATTGATTAAATACTCTAAAATAGCATGACGTTGCGGTGTAATGCGAACGCCAGTTTCTTTCAGCATTTCAAGCGCTTCTTGTAAATGATTTGACACGTCATGCACCTCTCTTCTATAAGCATTCTTACTTTATAATTCTTACAATTAGTGTAACTCTTACTGCTTCACTTTGTCAATCTCATTAACAATTCCTACTATATATTATTTTTAAACGATTTTTTATTCATTCAAAAAAAAACGCGACTATCTAAGTCGCGCTTTATATCGTAACACCTGAGGAGGTATGCCCTACACTGTTATCATACGCATAACGAAAGATTTTGTTATAGACGAATGCCTTAATTATGCTAAATTTTCTTTAATAAAACGTAAAGCTTCTGCTACGTGATCTTTCACACGCACTTTGCGATATTCTTTCGCAATTTCACCGTCTTTGTTAATAATGAACGTCGAGCGCTCAATGCCCATATACTCTTTTCCAAAGTTCTTTTTTAACTTCCATACACCATATGCTTCAGCAACTTGATGATCTTCGTCTGCTAATAGTAAAAATGGTAGTCCATGTTTATCAATAAATTTTTGATGTTTATCAATTGGATCTGGACTTACGCCTAAGATAACTGCATCTAAGTCTGCAAATTCTTGATGAGCATCTCTGAAATCACATGCTTCTGTCGTACAGCCCGGCGTCATATCTTTTGGATAAAAATAAAGAACAACATTTTGACCTTTATAATCAGATAGAGCCACCTCTTCTCCATTGTTAGCTGCTAGTTTAAAATCTGGTGCTACTTCACCTACTGTTACTGTCATCTTATATCGCTCCTTTTATACAGTTCTCTATGGTTATAGGGTAACCAATTTCGCGATTTAAGACAACTTTTAAACTTTCTCATTTCGACTTACCGTGCGAATCACAAAAACAGCTGGCATCATATACCCAATGAGAGCTTCGATTGTTGCAAACATCTTTCCAATACCAACGGGATACATATCTCCATACCCTACAGAGAATAGCGTAATGGCACTAAAATACATGCTGTTGAACAGTGTATAAAAATAATGTTCTTGATGATAAAATCCTCCACTAATTACTTCTATATTACTCATTTCACAAACCGTATAGATTAAGCTAAAGCCAAGCAAAACCGTTAAATATGAATAAAGTAAAACAAAAAAATGACCAAGTGAGAAGAAATGAAATTCACCGAGCTCTTTTTCAAACAAAAATTTCATGCTTCCTACCATTAGAAACACAATGACTAGAATCAACGAAACCGTCATACGGATACTCCTTTAAGTAAAAAAGTTCTTGTATTACTATACGTTGTCCCCTACCTACTCATTACTGTTCAATAGCATAAAAAAAGCAGGCATCAGTTGCCTGCTCCTCGATACCTTTTTACACCAACATTCCATAAGACAATAGCTAGAGTAAAAAAGATAACCCCCATAACTGGAGTTAAAAATGCATAGCCATACCATTCTTCTCTTCCTAAGAAGTAAGCAGCTGGATATACTCCAACAAAGGCAAACGGTAAAATCCATGTTAGCACATAACGAATGACGTTGTTATAAATATCAACAGGATAGCGTCCATAGTTTCCAATGTTATACATCGTTGGCATAATAGACGTACGAGCATCTGACCAAAAACCTATGCTTGCGAGTGCAATAAAGATACCTGCATATACCAACGCTCCCCCGAGCACAAATAGAATAAAGATGAAAAAGTCATACCAAGCAAACGAAAGGTCTAAAATGGAGCCAGCATAAATCATCACTGCCACCCCGGTGATTGCTCCAAATAAAGACTCTAATTCCATTCTTTCTAAAATCACTTGAAACAAGCTATGAATAGGTCTTGTTAAGATACGATCCATTTCACCTTTAACAATATAGCGCTCATTAAAATCCCAAATGTTAAAGAATGAAGAGAATACCGCAAAAGGAACTAGGAAGAATCCATAAATAAAAATGATTTCTTCTCGTGACCAACCGTTGAGAAATTGAGTGTGGCCAAATACAACTAAAATAAAAATTAAGTTTACTGCTTGAAATAGTAAATCAGATACAACTTCAACAACCATATCAGCTCGGTATTGAAGTCTGGTTTTTATATATTGACTGATGTATTGAAAGAACATAGAAAAATAAAACATTGCTTACCCTCCTTGGATGACCATCTTTTTCTTTGCAACATTCCATAGAAAGACGATAGGAATAAATAAAAGCAGTGACCAAATAAGCTGTGTCACCAATGCAGTTACCACTTCACTTCCCGTAAATCCTTCTGTAAAGATCATGCTTGGAATATAGCTGATTGCTTGAAAAGGAAGATACCCCATTAAATCTTGTGCCCAAAGAGGATAAAAGCTAATTGGTAATAAAAGCCCTGAAAACAAATCTATGATAACGCGCTTTGCACGAATTAATCCATCATTATTAAACAAGAAGAATGTCGTAATTCCCGTTAATAAGTTAATTTGAGTATTAACAATAAAGCTAAAGATAATTGAAAAACTAAAATAAATCCATGTCTGTACGTGGCCTGATAAATCTATCGGGAATAAAAACCAGACAATCACCATTCCTGGAATGGAGAAGAATAGCAGTCTAAAAATCCCTTCTCCAAGCCCCTGCATCATTTTCATTCCAAGATAGTTATAGGGCTTAATTAGTTCAACCGCCACTTTCCCGTCTTTAATTTCCATAGCCATCTCACGATCAATGTTGTTGAAATAAAAGGCGCGCGCCATCCAGGACACAGCTACATATGTTGTCATCTGCGTCATTGATAGCCCTTGAATATTTTCTTTCCCTCCGTAAATAGCAGACCATAGGAAATAGTAGGCTCCAATATTAATCGCATAGATTAATATACCGCTGTAGTAATTCGTTCGATACGCAAGCATCATTAAGAAACGAATGCGTATCATTTCAATATATTTATCCATTCACAACACCTTCTTCATAGATGTTACGAATAACTTCTTCAGTTGAAATTTCATGAATACTTAAATCAGCAATTTCGTATTTCGTTGCTACTTTAGCAATTAGCTGTGACATGCTATCTCCTTTGTTCTCAAGATTAGCAACCCAGCTGTTGAGGCGGTCTCCCCTCACCCACGTAACAGGTAACCCCTGTGTAATTAATTGCAGCTGTTCTTGAAGTGGTTCTTTTGTAAATTCAAATATAACCTGTTTCATATCTCCCCAGTTAGAACGCAGCTTTTGTAGCGAACCATCATAAATAATGTTTCCTTCATCCAACATAACGACGCGCTCACATAAGGCTTCAATGTCAGCTAAATCATGCGTTGTTAATAAGATTGTTGTATTGTATTTTTCGTTAATTTCTTTTAGGAACTGACGAATTTTTAGTTTCACTAATACATCTAGCCCAATGGTTGGCTCATCTAAAAAAAGCAGCGGTGGATTATGAATAAGTGCTGCCGCTAACTCACATCGCATTCGTTGACCAAGAGATAGCTTTCTCACAGGCTTATCTAATAATGGACCAATATCCAGCGTTCGAATCACGTGCTCCATATGGTTGTTATAATCTTCATCTGATACTTTATATACTTTTTTTAGTAGCCGAAACGATTCTTGAACAGCAATATCCCACCAAAGCTGTGAACGCTGACCAAATACTACCCCAATGGTACGCGTAAACTGCTCACGCTCTTTATGAGGGTTCATTCCGTTCACTTGAATCTCACCGCCAGTTGGTGTTAAGATTCCCGTCAGCATTTTAATGGTCGTCGATTTCCCTGCTCCGTTTTCTCCGATATATCCAACCATTTCACCTTGTTTGACTGTAAACGAAATATCGTTTACAGCTTTTAATACTTTATAATTTCTTGTAAACAAGTCACGAAACGCACCTTTTAAGCCTGAACGACTCGAATAGGCCTTAAATTCTTTTCGCAACCCCTTTACCTCAATTGCATTTGTCATCTCGTTTCCTCCATCTATTCAACTAGTTTTATCTACTATTTAAATTGTTCATGCACAGTTTTCTATCATACACCTTCTACAATGTTTTTCAAGAAACAAATAAGTTTGGTAGAATAGAACGTGGAATTATACTTTAGGAGGCATATTATGCAGTTTACGAAATCAGAACAGCTTCACGGAGAAGCACTTCAACATATTGTCGGCGGTGTAAACAGTCCGTCTCGTTCATATAAAGCAGTAGGTGGCGGATCCCCAGTTGCAATGGAAAAAGCAAAAGGCGCTTATTTTTGGGATGTTGATGGAAATAAATATATTGATTATCTAGCAGCATACGGACCAATCATCACGGGTCATGCTCACCCTCACATCACAAAGGCAATTACACACGCAGCGGAAACAGGCGTATTATACGGTACTCCAACTGCTCATGAAGTAAAATTTGCAAAAATGTTAAAAGAAGCGATGCCTGCAATGGATAAAGTTCGCTTTGTCAACTCTGGAACAGAAGCTGTCATGACAACAATTCGCGTAGCGCGAGCATATACAGGTCGTGACAAAATCATTAAATTTGCTGGTTGCTACCACGGACACTCAGACCTTGTGCTTGTCGCAGCGGGATCCGGCCCTTCAACGCTTGGCACACCAGACTCAGCCGGCGTACCAAAAAGTATTGCAAAAGAAGTTATTACCGTTCCATTCAACGATATTCAACCATTTAAAGAAGCTTTAGAAAAGTGGGGAGACCAAATTGCTGGTGTCCTGGTCGAACCAATCGTAGGGAATTTTGGAATTGTCGAGCCGCATCCAGGCTTTTTAGAACAGGTAAATGAACTAACACACGCAGCAGGTGCACTTGTTATTTATGATGAAGTCATCACCGCTTTCCGATTCATGTATGGTGGTGCCCAAGACTTACTTGGTGTGAAGCCAGACTTAACAGCATTAGGAAAAATCATCGGTGGAGGCCTTCCAATCGGAGCATACGGTGGTAAACAAGAAATCATGGAAAAAGTTGCTCCTTTAGGTCCCGCTTACCAAGCTGGAACAATGGCCGGAAATCCAGCTTCCATGCTTTCTGGAATTGCGTGCTTAGAAGTATTAAAAGAAGAAGGCGTATACGACAAAATGGACAAGCTTGGTGCGATGCTTGAAGAAGGTATTTTAAAACACGCTCGTACATATAAAATGCCAATTACTATCAACCGTTTAAAAGGTGCGCTAACGCTTTACTTCACAACAGAGACAGTCACTAACTATGAACAGGCTGAAAATACAGACGGTGAATTGTTTGCAAAATTCTTCAAGCTCATGCTTCATCAAGGTATTAATTTAGCTCCTTCGAAATACGAGGCTTGGTTCTTAACAACAGAACATACGGAAGAAGATATCCATGTGACGTTAGAAGCCGTAGAAAAAGCTTTTGAGCAGCTAAGCAAAGAATTGTAATCCTTCTTTTTCTTGTAAACTAATTGAACATAAAAATACTTGTCGAAAAATCCCGTTATTTAACGGGATTTTTCTTATTCCTTCCTCTTGATATCCACATGCAAACCTTGTATAGTATGTTATTGTTTATATAATTCAAGATGGGTTATGTATACTATAAAGAAGCTTTTATTTATTTTATCAAAATCTCATGTATAGAAAGGACTATGAAAGCATGAAACTTGGTGCCCGCATTTTAAAAACGGGAATTGCCATTACACTTTCATTGTTAGTCGCTGAATTGCTCAATCTGCCATCACCCACATTCGCAGCAATCGCAGCAGTTTTTGCTATTCAGCCTTCAATTTATCGCTCGTATTTGACAGTTTTGGAGCAAATTCAAGCTAACGTCATCGGAGCGTTACTAGCAGTTGGGTTTGGACTTTTATTCGGCACACATCCGTTTATTATTGGTTTAACGGCTGTTATGGTAATTACGCTTAATTTAAAGCTAAAAATCGGCAATACAATTGGCCTTGCGCTGGTAACCGTTATTGCTATTATGGAAAGCCCTAGTGATGACTTTGTTCAGTTTGCAGTCATCCGCTTTGCAACCGTCTTATTAGGGGTCTTTTCAGCGTTTATTGTAAACTTAATTTTCTTACCACCAAAGTATGAAACAAAGCTTTATTATAAAATTGTTGGTACAACTGAAGAAATTATTAAGTGGATTCGTATGAATATCTACCATGCTTCTGAATATACGCTGTTAAAAGAAGACATTGAGAAAATCAAGGATCAGCTAACGAAAGCCAATCAGCTGTTTGATTTCTATAAAGAAGAGCGAACGAATTCAAAGAAAAAGGTATTTGTTAAATCTCGAAAACTTGTGCTTTTCCGCCAAATGATTACAACAACCTCCCATGCTCTTAAAACATTAAAGCAGTTGCATCGTCTTGAAAATGATATTCAACACATGCCACAGTCGTTTCAGAATCTCATAAAATCTGAGATGGAATGCTTGCTAATGTATCACGAGCAGGCTCTGTTAAAGTTTATTGGTAAGCTAAAGGTTCAATTAACAACATCTGTACCAACTGAAGCATATACAAAAAAGCGTGCATTAATTGATGCATTTATGAAATATAAGCTGCTTGAAGATGACGAAGATAACAAGATGTTGTATCACTTATTTCCTCTCATCGCAAGTATCATTGAATACAGTGAAGAGCTAGAGCATTTAGATCGATTAATCGATAGTTTCCACAATTATCATAAGGAAGACAATGCACTTGAAATTAATCATGAGCGAGAACAAGATTAAAAAAGCCAGGTACCTACCTGGCTTTTAATTTTGCCCTAACTGCTGTACAGTGAACAAATCATAGTAATATCCTTTTTTCTTCATTAGCTCTCCGTGAGAACCCTGTTCAACGACTTTTCCATCCTGAACGAGTACAATTTCATCCACATGTGTGATGGTTGACAAACGGTGCGCCACGATAAACGTCGTTCGTTCCTTCGCAAGCTTTTCAAGGGTTTCTTGAATGTAATGTTCACTTTCTAAGTCCAATGCAGATGTTGCCTCATCAAAAATTAAAATCGGTGGGTTTTTCAAAAATACGCGAGCAATGGAGACGCGCTGCTTTTGCCCACCTGAAAGCTTCATTCCTCTTTCTCCCACTTTCGTATCATAACCGTTGGGCAATTTCATAATGAAGTCATGTGCGTTAGCTGCTTTCGCGGCTGCTACAACGTCTTCATCTGTGGCACCCGGTTTTCCCAATAGAATATTGTTACGAATCGTATCGCTAAATAATACCGTATCCTGCAAAACGATTCCTATTTGATCGCGCAGATTTTTCGTTTGATAGTCTTTTACGTTTACACCGTCAATTAAAATTTCCCCGGAAGAGACATCATAAAAGCGTGGAATAAGGCTAATGATAGTTGATTTACCGCCACCACTCATACCTACAAACGCTACCGATTTTCCTTGTTCAACATCCAAGTTAATATCGTGCAGGATATACTCATCTTCTTCATACGCAAATGATACGTTATTAAACTGAACTGCTCCCTTAATCTCTAGAGCGTCTTTCGCATTAGGCGAGTCTACAATGTCATATTGTTCATCAATAAATTCAAACATTCGGTCCATAGAAGCAACGGACTGCGTTAATGTTGTTGATGAGTTTACAAGTCGACGCAGCGGGTTATATAACCGATCAATATAGCCTACAAACGCCACCATAGTACCAATCGATAAATTTTCGTTAATAACTTGATAACCAGCAAACGCAATAACAATTAACGGGGCTAAGTCCGTAATCGTATTCACCACTGCAAATGTCTTAGCATTCCAATTTGTATGATCAATTGCTTTTTGTAAAAAATTACGGTTCTGATCATCGAACTGCGCTTGCTCATGATTTTCAATCGCAAAGCTTCGAATAACTGAAATTCCCTGTACCCGTTCATGTAAATGACCTTGTACTTCAGCTAATGCTTGAGAGCGTACACGAGTTAAATGACGTAGCCTACCATAAAAATATCTAACGGATAAAGCGTATAATGGCAGTAAAATAATAGATACCAATGTTAGTGGCACATTCATTGTAAACATAATAATAATAGCAATTACTATGGTGAACATATCAAGCCAAACATTCATTAAACCCGTGATTACGAAGTTTTTCGTTTGCTCTACATCGTTAATAACACGCGAGATGATTTCACCTACACGCGTATTAGAATAATAACGAAGGCTGAGCTTTTGAATATGATCAAACAGCTGGTTTCGAATATCATACAATACTTTGCTTGATACCCACTGCGCATAATATTGACGATAATATTCAACTGGAGGGCGTAAAATTAAAAAAACAAAGAAAGAACCACCCATGATCATCAACAACTGCTTTACTTTTTCACTGTCTGATAATGTATCTGAATCAATAACGTCATCAAGTACGTATTTTAACAGCAGTGGAATTAATAGTGGAATTGAAAACTTTACCACACCAATTAAAACTGTTCCAACAATTTGCCACTTATACGGCTTTACAAATTCCATATACCGCCTGATGCTTCCCACTTGTTCTCTCTCCCTTCTTCCTCTAAATGGCTATGCCTATTAAGCCTCTTTTATAATGTAACATTCTGCACACTTTCATATGCGGTTTTTAAGCTCTGGTACTCAACATAAAAAAGCATCATATAGGTCAAATTTCTAGATCCTATAATGACGCTTATATCCGTGCGCTTATGCATGTCGATATGTTAAAAAACGCTCATACCACGTATCGATAAATTCTGGTGCAAACGGTCCTTTACGTTGGCGAATCCAGGTTTTCAAATGCTCAACATGAGTATGTAAAATACGGTCTACCGCTTCTGGGTAGTTCATTTCTTGACGATGTTTTTCGTACTCATCTTCATCTAGAAGCGTATAGGTCATATCTGGGTATACTTTAATATCTAAATCATAATCAATGTACTTCAGCGCTTCTTGGTCATGTGTAAATGGTGAACTAATATTGCAATAATAATAAATACCATCTTCACGAATCATACCAATCACGTTAAACCAATATTGCGAATGGAAATAACAGATGGCTGGCTCTCTTGTAATCCACGTTCTACCGTCTGATTCTGTTACGACCGTGCGATCGTTTCCTCCAATCATCAGGCTACTTGTCGATTTTAAAACCGTCGTCTGATCCCACACACGATGAAGCTTGCCATCGTGCTTATAACTGTGTATTTGAATTGTTTCTCCTTCCATTGGAAATCCCATCTCCACTCCCTACTTTCATTTTGACTATCACAATTACCTCACGTACGCTTTTAAGTAGTCACAGCCTAGTCTTATATGTCATTACTTCTTTTAGTTAAAACCATCGATGCTTTTTATCAAAGCGGTAACATATCTGCTTTCTAAACAGTGACCTTCTTTCGTATATACATTGTCCTCTCCTATTTATTATAACGGTTTCTCTTCTATTTTAAAACAAATGTGATGTGGTTCTTCTTGAATAAAAAAGCTGCACCTCTCTTTTTAGCAAGGAAACATCCTTTAAAAAGAGAGGTGCAGCTTTCCTTTAACGAGATACCGGATAGTGGGAATCCTTTTTGTATGAAGAGATAATCTCTTCTGTTTGTACCTCAAAAGTTTGCTGAATTTCTTTTAGCCTTTGCTTCATCACGCTAATTTCTCCGCGGATACAATCCAGCTTTGCTTCTGCCTGTAGTTTAATAAGCTCTTCTTCAATTTGTTGACAGCGTTCAATTTCTGATTGTAAAAACAAAAGTTGGTCCATCGTTTCTAATTGTTGAGACACTAATTTTGTAAATTGCTCCATGTCTTACTCCTCCTTCTAGTAAACAGCTCGTTCACTTCTTTCATTTCAGGTAGGTAACACATTTATAAAGCAGAATCTGTTGAAATTGAAATCAGAACGCTCTTGGGTATAAGTCCACTTTTAACATTCTGTTCTTTCACCTTTAATTCCTTTGACGAGATATGTAAAGTTTCGAGAGCTTTTGTCAAATTAAAAAGCAAAGCCATGATCCTTCATAAGAATCTTGGCTTCGCTTTTACCATTAACCTTGGTATTTACCAGAGTTTTGGTTTTTCTTTGCTTCAGCTTGTGCGTTTTGTTGCTTCACTTGTTGCACATCTGTTTCGCTAGCAAATTCTGCACCGTATTGGTTGTTTGCAGCTTGTGCGTTTTGTTGCTTTACATGTTGCGCGTTTGTTTTGTTTGGTTGTTTTGCCATTGTAATCACCTCCACAAAAATTAATATGTCCAGGTGATTACGGCGATATACACTCTTTTTTATTTTAGCTTATTACATCAGTAAAGAACGTCCGCCATCTACGATAAGCGTTTGACCACAAATCATATTGGCTTTATCCGACACTAAAAATTGAACCGCATCTACCATATCATTTGGCTCAACCATTCGACCTGTTGGCGTATGTTGACGCGCATCGTCTAACAGCTCATTGCGATTCGGGAAATGCTTTAACGCTTCGGTATCAACGGCTCCTCCAGATACAGCATTCACAATGATGTTTTTCGGAGCTAACTCTACCGCAAGATAGCGAGTTAATGCTTCAACGGCTGCTTTTGAAACTCCTACCGTTGTATAGTTTTCTAAATAGCGAATCGAGCCCAGTGAACTGATGGTTACAATTTTGCCGCCCCCGACTTTTTCCATTCTTTTTGCCGCTTCTTGCGCACAGAATAAATAACCTTTGCTGTTAATATCCATTGTCCAGTCCCAGTGTGTTTCTTCAAGCTCCATTACAGGACGTAAAACACCAGATGCTGCATTGCTAATAAATACATCCAAGCGCCCGAAAGCTTCGTCAATTTGCTCAAACATCTCTTTGATTTTTTCGACCTTACCGACGTTTGCTTTTACAACCAGCACTTCACGTCCGAGTGCTTTTACTTCTTCTGCTACTTCTAATGCTGCACTTTTGCTACGCGCATAGTTGAGGACGATATTGTATCCGTCCTTTGCAAGTCTTAGTGCAATTTCTTTTCCAATTCCACGACTGCTTCCCGTTACAAGTGCTACTTTTTGTTCCATATTATCTACTCCTTATGTATCGTTCTGTTCATATTGTACTTATATTTCTGTATAAGAAACAAGGGGAGATGAAAAAATAAGTCTGCCTAGATTCATTTGCTTACGATGCAAGAATGAGGCTTAATTAATGATAAGAAGGTGATGAAGCATGTACGTAGGTCGTGATATGACTGAATTATCAATGATGGCAAAGACCGAATGGCGAGATAATGAGCTCGCATATTTTCATCATTCCCTCCAGCAAATCATGCCTTATTTAAATACTGAAGGCCAAGGTATTCATCGTCAAATTATAGAAGAAATTGAAAATCGTGGCGGTCTGCATCGAAATGAAGCTGATTACACGCACTCCACCAACGTAATATATGATTAAACACAACAACAAAGAGACTGTGAACAACCACAGTCTCTTTTCATTAAGTAATTTTATGGTATTCCTTTAGAATTTTTTGATGAGACACCGGAAACGCATATTCTTCTATTTCTTTAACCGATACTAACTTTAAATCATCTCGGTTAGCAATATTGCCCGTGAGTACCCCTTTATACACGTTAATGTTCCACACAATGTGGGAGAACACGTGCTGAATGACTGTAAAAGGAGGGTCTAGCACCACTTCTGTATCATAATCGGCTTCAACAAAGGATGTAAGCTGAGTTTGCTCTGTCCCAATTGTAAGATCCACTTCTACATTTGGAAATTCCCACAGGTTTGCAAGTAAACCTTTATTGGGACGCTTGTGAATGAGGAAATTACCTTGTTCATCTGTAACAACAGCCGCTGCGATTTGAACAGCTCTTGGTGGTTTTTTCTTTGACTTAACCGGTAACTCCTGCTGAACACCCTGCTCAAACGCTCGACAATGCTCACGCACAGGGCACAGAAGACAGGATGGAGAAGTTGGGGTACATACAATGGCGCCTAATTCCATTAGGCCTTGATTAAAAAACGACGGGCTGTCTTTTGAAATGATTTCATGAACAACCTCTTCAAAAACCTTGCGAGTCTTTGGCTTTGCAATATCGTCCCAAATTGATAAAATACGGGACAATACTCGCATGACGTTCCCATCAACAGCTGGCTGAGGTACCCCGTATGCAATACTAAGGATGGCTCCAGTCGTATATGGTCCTACTCCTTTTAACTTTGAGATTTCATCTGGCGTGTGGGGAACTTTGCCACCGTATTGTTCGTGCACTTCGCGAACAGCTGCTTGTAAATTTCGCGCTCGTGAATAATAGCCTAGCCCTTCCCATGCTTTTAATACGTCGTCTTCAGGCGCATAGGCTAAGTCTACAATCGTTGGGAATTTCTCAATAAAATTATTAAAGTATGGAATGACTGTATCAACTCGCGTTTGTTGTAGCATAATTTCAGAAACCCATACTTTATAGGGATCTTGATCTTGTCGCCATGGTAAAATGCGCTGTTCTGTCTCAAACCATGAGATAAGATCGTGCTGAAATTGTTCTATTTGAAAATCTTTGACAATATCTTTACTTTGTTTCACGTTATATCCTCCGAGGTATGAGCTATATATATACAATGTATTGGTATTGAAATATTGTTCTGTTTCTATTCATGTTATACTCTAAACACACTTGCTTCTATCTGAAAAGTAAGGTTAAGCAAATAAGGAGGTTGCTTTAATGGATACTGGTACACATATTGCAATGGGAATCGCCATCGGTGCACTTGCTACTTTAGATCCTGTTGTCGCGGCAAGCAGTGTCACCACAGAAGCCGTAATGATTGGCGTTATTGCCGGTTCATTAGCACCTGATTTAGATACGATTTTAAAACTTAAAAATAATGCTCACTACATTCGAAATCATCGCGGAATCACGCATTCAATTCCAGCAGTGGCGCTTTGGCCCTTGCTTATTATTGTAATTGTTTCGCTGTTTTTTCCAAACGCTAATTTATTCCACTTATGGATTTGGACTTTTGCTGCCGTTATCATTCACGTTTTTGTTGATGTGTTTAATGCTTACGGCACACAAGCCTTAAGGCCATTTACTGATAAATGGATTGCGCTCGGTGTTATTAATACATTTGACTACTTTATCTTTGCTGTCCATGTTGTTGCCATCTTAATTTGGTTCTTAGGAATGAGTCCTGGCCCAACCTTTATTACCATGTACAGTATTATTGCTTTGTACTATGTATGGCGCTTTTACATGAGACACCAAATTGCAAAGAAAATACGCCAGAAGTTTCCGGACGTGGTAAAAATGAATATTTCACCAACGATTCGCTTTACACACTGGCACCTAGCCATCACAACCAAAGAAAACTTCCACGTTGGGCGCGCAGTTGGCCAGAAAATCTTTATTTACGATACATTTAAAAAGATTCCTATTCCTGAGTCTGACATAATTGATGTTGCTAAACGTGATGAAAACCTGGCTGCATTCTTATCTTTTTCCCCAATTTATCGTTGGGAAGTTGATGAATACAGCGATCATATTGAAGTTCGCTTCATTGACCTTCGCTATCGTAGCAAAGATTATTACCCGTTTGTAGCAGTGGTTCAGCTTGATTATGATTTGAATATTATTTGTTCGTATACAGGATGGATTTTTAGTGAGAAAAAGCTTCGTAAAAAGCTCGACTATCTTCCTCACTAAGCGATTTGAGCACCTAAAGCCCCCTAAGCTAGAGCCAGGGGGCTTTTCATTTGTAAATTAATGCTTTAAATAATCATCGTTATTTAATAAGTGCTTATATTTTGGGTTTTTGACCGCCACTTCATGAAGCTTATCCCCATAGTGGTTAATGTACATTTTTACAACTTGCTCTGCAGCTTCTTTTCCCTTGTATTCATAGCCTGCTTTTGCATACGTTGACTCGAAATCTTCCCAAAATAGCTCCACCCACGTTCTTGCTTGTGCATAAGAAAGTGTATCATTTTTTGCAAGTAATTGATTTGTGAGTCTTTCAAAAATATCTTCCATATAAACACCTCTATTACCAAATTATTCATGAGTAAACGATTGGTTTCGACTTACACTAAGTCAAGGGGAGTATAGCTTTCCCTGACTTACTATATCATACACACAACAAATTCTTTTGTAAAAGGGGCAGTCTTGAATGCGTAATAAAGAAAAAAACTTTCCAAATCAATCAAACAACAAACTAGAAGGTGAGCCACGCGCTAAAGCTGAATTCGCTTCAAAACGCGCTGATGGAACAATTAACACAAACCCACAGGAGCGTATGCACGCATCTAACCAACGTACAGACGGCTAACAAAATAAAAGCACGAATTGATCGCCGTCAATTCGTGCTTTGTTTTATGAATCGCTCTTAAGCATTGAGATTGGTAGTGCTTCTTCTTTCTCAGAGGTTCCTAAACGAAACCCCCAAGCAAACACTCCATTCATGTAATCAATTTTAAAATATTGACCTGGAGCTCCTTCAATTTCATATACTTCACCAGGTTTGTATGAAGATGGATCCAACAAGTACGACTTAGCCATCACAATTTTTCTTTCTAATACGGCATACTCGTTAATCATCCCTAATTGCTCAGCTTTTCGTGCTTTATCATTTAGCACGCTAATCTCTTGCTGAATCTCATACGTACTCATTTCACTATACCTTTTGTCTGACACGATGTTTCCCCCTTTTGTTCCTTTCTTTTTATTATAACAAAAGGTATAACTAAAAGGAGAGCAATATAAGGAGGCGCTTACATGAAAACAATATTAATTACGGGCGGAGCAACGGGTCTTGGCAACGAGCTTGCTAAGCTATATGTACAAAATGGCGATCAAGTCATTTTATTAGGCAGAAATGAAGAAAGACTGAATAAAACACAAGAAGAGTTAGGTACAAGCTGCATTGCCACCGTTTCAGCGGACTTGACTAATTACCAAGAGCTTACACAAAAAATGGATAATCTTTTGTCTTTTCACTCCGTTGACGTTTTAGTTAACAACGCAGGTATGGGACATTTTGGACCACTTACAAGCTACACAAAAGAGATGATTGATGAGGTCATTGATACCAATGTTAAAGGAACAATTTACCTCACACAAGCCCTGCTACCTCATCTACAAACACGTGAGCAAGCCTCTATCTTAACCATCATCTCAACTGCTGGGCTGCGCGGAAAGAAAAACGAATCCGTTTATGTCGCAAGTAAATTTGCGCTCAGAGGATTTGTTGAAAGTTTAAAAGTAGAATGTGAGCACACTTCTGTTTCATGCACTGCTGCTTATATGGGCGGAATGGATACGCCTTTTTGGGACAACAGCGATCATATCGCGGATAAAAGCCGCTTAAAGCATCCAAGTGAAGTAGCTAGCATTATTTTCAACCAGCGTATGACAAAGAAAGACATTATGATGTAACATACACAAAAGCCTTGCTGACAGCAAGGCTTTATTCTTCTTCCAAGGATGAAATAAACGCTTCAATTTGATCAATTGAAAAGCCTTTTCGATAGAGGTTCTGCTTCATTTTTTGCTCATACTCCCAGCCGCTATACTTCGCGTATTTCCTATGAGCCTTCATGCCTTGTTGTGTAAGAGCTTGCCATTCTTCATCACTATTTTTTTCAACATCCACGTGCTGCATGGCTTCGTTAATAATGCTAAAAGAATAACCTTTGTTCACTAAAAACTGCTCAATCTTTTGCTTCATGACGATTTCTGAGTACTTTTTATATTTTCCCTTTAACTTTGCAATGAGCTTCATTACTGTTTCAATTTGCTCTTCTTTTGAGAAATGTTCAAGCGTAGACTGAACGATGTCTGGTTTAATCCCTTTTTCTTGAAGCTCTCGTTTAATAACGCTCGGCCCTTTTGACGTAGTGTTAACCTGCGTAAGCACGTAGGCTTTGGCAAACTCTTCATCATTTAAATACCTGTGAGAATCTAACCTTTGAATCACCTGCTGAACAATCATATCTCCTACTTCTTTTTTCTTTAAATAATCTCTTACTTCTTTTTCAGAGCGCATTCGATATGAGAGATAGGTTACCGCTAAGTTATAAGCTTTTTTTTCCTCATCTGCAAATTGAATTTCCGCTAGTTCAAACTCATCCAACACTCGTCCTTTTTTCAAGTCATACTGAATGAGAACATTGGCATCAACACCAAAAGCAAATTCTTCGCCTTTTCCTTGATCTATATAAACATTAAATCTCTCTGCGCTATTCTTTTGCGTTGTAATTTTCGTAATAACCGTCATTTTTTCACCTCATCCAATTCAACAAAAAAATTCTTCTTGGCTCATCATATCACACTGAACCAAGAAGAACGTATCCGTTGCTTTTAAATTAAGATGCTACGGTTGCTTTTAATAATTTCCGCATATCGATATGCACTATCTTTCCAAATTCGCTCTTGAGAATCAAAATCTACATAGAGGATTCCAAAGCGTTTATCGTAACCAAAGCTCCACTCAAAGTTATCCATTAATGACCATAAATAATAGCCTTCAATACCCATTCCTTCTTCATTGAGTTCATGTACAGCCTGTAAATGTTGCTCCACGTACTCTACACGACCTGCATCATGAACGCGGCCATTTTCAACAATATCATCAAACGCTGCGTAAATAAACAGCTTGATTGCTTTTGCCTTTCCAGATCCGGGTGTTTTAATCGAAACCTTAGTCTCTAACGATTGACTTTGCTTACTTTTATTCACCACAGGTCGTTCTATCATTGTTTACACCTGCTTTTCCTTTTTATTTTGGTTACCGTACATTCCTTTGAAGACAAAAATAGAGAAAATAACGGTAATGATAAATAATCCGTAGGCAACTGCTGATGCGTAGCCGTAGTTGTTGTATTTAAATGCTTGGTTATATAGAGATATAGCACCATCGTATTTAAAGCTCCGTCTGGAGAACCAACGCCATCCGTTAACAACATTGGTAAATCAAATAACTGCAGGCCGCCAATAAGAGACGTAATCATGATATACAGTAAAATTGGCTTTAATAATGGCAGCGTAATTTTCGTAAACGTTTGCCAGTGGTTAGCTCCATCAACTAGAGCAGCTTCGTAGTAATCTCTTGAAATACCAGAAACCCCAGCCATAACGACGATAAATGAATGACCAAATTCGTAAATCGACGCCCTTATCGACTGACAAGCTCAACTGGAATGACGTTGGATGAGATCACTTTTTTCTTGTGAGTGATTTGTTCAATTAAAATTTGTGCAGCTTGATTTCCCATTAAATCCGTATCTTGCCTAATCGTTGTCAACTTCGGGGTAATATACTGTACCATGTCAATATCATCAAATCCAATAATTGAGATATCTTCCGGCACTCGAAGCCCTCGCTCTTTTATCGCTTCAATTGCACCAATCTCCATATGGTCACCAGCTGTAAATACTGCGGTTGGCTGAACCTCTAAATCTAAAAGCTTATTCATTGCTAGCTTTCCTTCTTCAATTGAAAAGAAGCCACCGTCTACAAGATAACCGTCTCGAATTGATAAGCCTATTTCTTGCATTCCCTTCTGGTACCCTTTTGCTCTCGCTTCTCCAACAGCATTTATAAAACTGCCTGCAATATGAGCAATTCTTTCATGACCGAGTGAATGTAAATGTTGAACAGCTAGCTTTCCTCCTTCCACATTATCAGAATAAACCGTACTGCACGGAGCTTCCATCATATCAATGACAACAATGGGAAGCTTGCTGTTAATTAAATCTTGAATTTGAGAGTCATCAGCACGCGAACAAAATACAATAACTCCGTCTACGCCTCGGTACATAAAATGTTCCAAATAACTAACATCACGATTGCGTAAATTTCGCGAAGCAAAGATGAGATCGTATCCTTCACGCTCGGCATGTTTCCTAAAACTTTCAATCACAGCGTTAAAAAATGGATGCTTCATACCAACGCCGTTTTCTTCAGCAAACACAACGCCAATTATGTGGGACTTCTTTGTAGAAAGTGATTGAGCATTGGAGTTAGGCAAATAGCCCATCTCAGCCGCGGCCCGTAAAATTTCTTGCTTCATTTTTTCACTAACGTCTGAATAGTTATTTAAAGCTTTTGATACAGTTGTACTTGAAAAACCCGTTTTCTTTGCAACATCATAAATTGTAACCATTGTTTTCTCCTCTGTTACGAAAGCACTTTCGATAGCGTCGTTATAACGCATTCATTTTATATAGACAATACTTATTTTAAAATTTTCATTATATGATCTAACAAAAAGAAATGTTTTTTTCGATAAAAAAAGGGTTTTATAACTATAAGTACTAATATAAGAACAATGATTGAAACCATCGTTTTGGTAAACAATAGAGCTAGTATTAGGTGGTACTTATCAAAAAGGAGGAATGAAAATGAAAGTTGTGATTGCTGGCGGTACGGGTTTTGTAGGAAAAGCACTCGTGCATGATTTACTAAAAAAACAGCATGAAGTATACGTGTTAACACGGAATGCTAATAAACCCTCTCACAATCCTAACCTTCACTATGTAGAATGGCTAAAAGAAAATGCTAAGCCTGAAGATGTTATTCAGAGGGCTGATGCCTTTATTAATCTAGCAGGCGTTTCGTTGAATAGCGGTAGATGGACAGAGGAACGAAAACAAGCGATTGTCCAAAGTCGAGTTTCTTCTACTCGTGAAATCATTCGAATTATGGATAGCTTAGAAAGAAAACCTTCTGCTTATATTAACGCAAGCGCTGTAGGTTATTACGGAACATCGGAACACGATACCTTCACTGAAACGTCTCCATCCGTTGGTGATGACTTTTTAGCTGAAACGGTTAAAATGTGGGAAAAAGAGGCATCGAAAGCTAAAGATTTAGGAATTCGCACTGTATTTACGCGCTTTGGCGTTATTTTAGGAAAAGAAGGCGGCGCATTATCAATGATTGCCTTGCCTTATCGTTTTTTTGCAGGAGGAACAGTTGGCTCAGGAAATCAATGGCTCTCTTGGGTGCACATTAAAGACGTTGTGGGAATAATTCAGTTTGCGATAGAGAACCAAGACGTACAAGGACCTGTTAACGTCACAGCACCTACCCCTATCCAAATGAAAGAGTTTGGTCAAACTGTGGGTGCAGTTTTACACCGTCCTCACTGGCTTCCAGCCCCTAGTTTTGGCCTGAAGCTTATGCTTGGCGAAATGAGTATGATTATTTTAGAAGGACAACGCGTAATTCCTGAAAAAATGATGCAACACAACTACCATTTTACATATACTAAATTAGAAAATGCATTACAAGACTTATTATAACGGTGTATGAATGTATCAGATAAGGAGTTTGCTATGAAAGCGACACTATTTAAAAACGCTACAGTTTATCCAATTACATCACGGGCAGTACCTAACTGCGACGTACTTGTTGCTAATGGAAAAATTAAAGATGTTGGGCCGAACTTACAGCCTCCTCTTCAAGTGGAAGTCGTAGATTGTAAAAACCGATACTTATTTCCTGGGTTTATTGATGTTCATACACACCTTGGACTCTATGACGAAGGCACGGGTTGGGCTGGTAATGATGCAAATGAAACTATCGAGCCGCTCACTCCACATATTCGAGCATTGGATAGCGTACATCCACTTGATTCTGCATTCAAAGACGCTGTTCAGCACGGCATAACAACCGCTCATATTATGCCAGGAAGCGCAAACGTAATCGGCGGTACAACTTCTGTGATTAAAACTACTGGCACCAACATCTCAAACATGCTCATCCAAGAAACTGCTGGTCTGAAAATTGCGCTTGGTGAAAACCCTAAGCGAATTCACAGTCATGGAAACAAAGAATCCATCACTCGCATGGGCATTATGGGGATGCTTCGCGAAGCGTTCTATGAAGCAAAATATTGTGACAATACCGACAGTTTACGAATCAAGCCTCTTGTGCAGGCTTTGCAACGTGAAATTCCTGTTCGAATTCACGCTCATCGCGCGGATGATATTTTATCTGCTTTACGTTTTGCGGATGAATTTAATTTAGATATCCGTATTGAACACTGCACCGAAGGTCATTTGATTGCTCATGAGCTAGCTTCTAGAAACTTAAAGGTTTGTGTTGGACCTACGCTAACAAGACGATCAAAGATTGAGCTCAAAAATAAAAGCTGGGAAACCTATCAAGCACTTTGGAATCAAGGCGTAGAAGTGTCCATTACAACTGACCACCCCTACACGCCGATTCAATATTTAAATATTTGTGCTTCCATTGCTGTACGAGAAGGCTTAGATGAACAAAAAGCACTCGAAGGTATTACAATTGCAGCTGCCAGAAACCTGCGGGTTGATCACCGTGTTGGCAGCATTGAACGTAATAAAGACGCTGATTTAGTACTATGGAATTACCACCCTTTTCACTACCTGGCTAAACCTTTAGTAACAATGATTAATGGAAAGATATTATTTAAAAAAAATTAACAAAATAACTATTTTCAATTTCAAATTTTTTTAGTATGATACGTACAGAAACATATGAAAAAAACAAATCTATACACATCACTTGTTAACATTTGAAATCGTTGACTTGTAATGGGAAGGCAAATGGTGCGCCACCAGGTAACTGGTTCTAGTGGGTTCGATTCCCACCCCGAAATTTTTTTTACTACTAAAAAATTTCGAGGGTGGGGACTTGAAGGTCCTTTGTATGCCCTCATTCAGGAGGGAAAAGTTATGTTAAAAAAACGTGACCTACAAGACTGTCAATCTCTTTATGACCTAATGATGCATCCAGATGTCTTCCCTTTTGTTCGTCATAAAGCGTATTCTCAAGAAGAGTTTTTGTTCGTGACGAAGCAAACAATGGAAGCAGAAGAGCACGGGGAAGTCATCTCGCGTACAATTCTTGATGAATGGGGTAACCCAATCGGCACGATTAACTTATTTGATATTGAAGACCAAGCTGGCTTTTTGGGTACTTGGTTAGGCAAACCTTATCACGGCAAAGGATATAATCAGCTCGCGAAAGAAGCATTCTTTAACGAACTCTTTTTCGAACTAGAGATTGATCGCGTATTTATGCGAATCCGAAAAGTCAATATCCGTTCACTGAAAGCAGCTGAAAAGCTACCTTATGCAGTCCTTGCTAACGAAACGCGAAAAAGCTTATACGATGAAATCAATCGAAAAGAAGAAGTATACGATTTATATGAAATCCCCAAGGATTTATATACTCTTTACTACATGCGTCACGAGCAAGAAGTTCATGAAGACCACCAGTTAAAAGAAGCGTAGAGAGCAAATCCATCTCCATGGATAGCTCTTTTTTTATGTTTGCCTATTGGTTTAAAAAACGCCAAACTTGGTGAAACTTAGTACAGAAATGAACTACTTGGAGGGATTTTAATGGCTGATAAAAAGCGTCATGAAAAAACGAAAAGTACACTAAGAAGCGCACAAGAAGTAACGTATTCTCATGAATTTAAGTTAGCAGACCAAGCTGGCGGCTATACTAAAAAGCAATCTAGACATTAATCTCTTAGGAAATAGACTGAGACATAAGTAGTTCAGCCTCTACTGTACCTGAACGATTGAGAGTTCATAACTTTTAATCGTTCAGGTTTTTTTGGTTGATTGTGAAAACAATGTTGGAAACAGGGTGGAATGGAGCGTAGGACACTCGACTCCTGCGGGAAAGAGAGGGAAAACTGAGATCCCGCAGAGCGCAGCGAGGAAGCTCAGGTTCCTCCCCGCGGAAAGCGAGTGACCGTAGCGCAATGGAACGAACGTGTGGAGACAAATCAAAGAGATGGGAACAGCTAGTGTTCGTCTTTTAGAAGCAATCATTTTGTTATGTCCCAAACTCTTTTGTTATGCAGTTATTTTTTAACAATAATAAATAGTTAGGTCAGTAAGAAGGAATTCCTTAGCTCAACTCTCTTTCTAAACAATAAAAGATATACACATAACTTACTAACATGTATGTGGATAATGTGTATAAGTCGTTAATAACTGTATTTAACAATCGCTATGACCTGGTATAACAATGTGAATATTTTATAGGAATTTTCAGAATTATTGTTGATAATGTGTATAACTCTGTTAATATCCTTATTTTGTATGCACTTTCATTAAAAACTTGTTGTGGATAACTCTTCTGCTCCGCACCTTTCCTATCACTATTTTTTTACTTTTTTACAATACTATGAACTGCATAATAAAAAGACAGGTTTCCCTGCCTTTTTGTTATGAATATGACTCAGAGTGATCAACACTTGTTGACTTAATTTCTTCATACGTCACGCTTTCTTCTGCTTGTAGCATAATTTCATATTGGCGAAGGCGTAATTGGAATACAGAAAGTGGATCACTATATACCGTCAGGCTTTCCTTCATCTCATTAAGTGCATTCTTACTGCGCTCAATTGTTTCATGAGACTCTTCAACTGCTCCGTGCAGCTCTTGAATAGGTGGCTCAAAAAAGAGATGAATATCCACTTCTAGAGACTTCTCAAACAAATCAAATTGTAGAAAGAACTTATTTAGCACAGATGCCGTAACATCTTCATACTCTTCATTTTCAATATATTTTTTATATTGATTATAAAGCATCGTTTTATTTTGCGAGAACGAGCCAAAAATCTTTCCTGCGCTTTTTAAAAGAATTTGCGCTGGATTCACACGTAAAAAGATGTTTTCTTCTTCTAACTGCATGCGCGTTGTCATTCGGTTAATATCACGTTTCCAATCATCCAGTACTTTAAAATCACACTGGAGCATAAAACGCTCTTTTTCATACATTTCATTAAAGCTATTGCCCATATCTTCAATATAAGATTGCATGTCAGTAAAGTGGTCGTTGCACTGTTTCATCCAGTCATGCAGGGACGCTCGAAATTCTGGTAAAAGGTCTTTTTCAATATACTCTTGAATTTTCTCGTTCATCTTTTTGTTTAATTCCAGGTGGATTCGACGGAAATCACTCTCTTCATTTAGCATGCTAGAACATTCACGCAGAAGCTTAGGAAGATTTTTCGTTAACGCTTGCTTCATTTGATCTTTAATACCTTGATACACGTTTACAAGCTCATGAACCGCTTCGCTTTCTTTATCCTCTAGCGTATTAATAAAGCCATTCACACGCACAAGCATATCTTCATTCCAATGAATAGCTTGTACGTATCCACTCTCTTGCTCCGCACGCTGTTTTAATAAATCCGAAAGCGTTTTGCGAATAAACGTTAATAAACTGCTAATGCGACGTTCACGGTTATTTTGTAGACTAGTGAAGTGGAAGTTTTCTTTCATAAATCGAGCTATGCTACCTCTCTCATCCAGCTCATATACCGAAGCATATGGTAAAATGCTCGCTTCTGGAAAATCAGCGTGAATATAAGCTGACGTTTCTTCGATAAAACGTTCCATTTCCCGCTCATCTTCTAGCGCATTCACTTTATTTAAAACGAAGTGAATAGGAAGCTCTGGCGCTTGCTTCTTCACAAGCAGCAACATATTTCGCTCTTTTTCTGTAAACGGCTGATTTGCATCAAGTACAAATAGTAGTCCGTCTGCAATAGGAAGATACTCAAACATATACTCAGCTTCATCCATTTGTCCGTGAAAGCCTGGAATATCAATGAGACCGTAGTGTTGATCTTGTAAAAAACGATTTGGCACTCGAACTTCTAAGCACGTATCAGCTTCGCTTACTTCTTTTAATTTACTAAAAGAATGCCATTCTGTACTCGTATTCATTTCTTTTGACGAACGTTGATTCACTTTAAATTCTTCATCATGGAAGACTAGGATTGGTACGTTATTTCCACCTGCTATATGCTCGTTTAATACAGCATTAACAATTGAGGCTTTATCGCTTTGCATCGCACCCGCTACCATAACATATTTCGTTTTTAAATCTGCAAATGAACTAGCTAACCAGTTAAACTTATAGCCAACTTCAAGCCCATGGTGCCTTCCCCATTTTGTAATATTTTCACCAAGCTCAAGAAAATACGTTAAGCCATCTATATCACTTGATGACTCAAAAATGAGACGCTCTGCTTCTTGTAAGGCAGGTGAAGCAATCGAAGATGTAAACTGCTCATTCCATGCCAAAATAGCTGCTGAAGGAAATAACGAGCGGGCTTGGCTCGTAACTTTTAGCCAGTTAGCAAGCAAGTGTGGCACAACATCGTGAAGGTCACGCATTGTATACTGACCGTTAATGAGCTCTACGTACGTCTCTTCATATAAGCGAGAGATTTCTTGCCAGTATTCATATAGACCTACTTCTACATTTAAAAAGATATTATTAATGGTTTTAACCCACGCTAAGTGTGAATCTTGACCAACGTAACTCTTCCAAAGTGCACAGACAAGCTGCTTAAAGTGTAGCTGATCAACTTTATAGAAGGTAATAAGTACCTGATAAAAATAATCAGGTGCGAATGATTTTGTATAGCCTTTATCTACATATTTCTTTAATGTATCAAACCACTTTAATGACTCAGTGCGAATCGCTTCGTCCACAGCTAGCTCTACGGCACTTTTCCAGTCGCTCTGCTCTTCGTAAAACTCTCTTGCTAACAGCGTAACGTTCGGGTAGCTAGGCTGAAATGATACAAGGTTCTTAATCACTTCATAGGAGCGCTCGGAATTTTGCTGTTCTTTATATAATGAAAATAGCTTTAAGCCAACTTCCGCTGTGAGCGTGCTAGATTCCGAGTCTATAGCGGTATACATCTCCTCGGCAATTGATAGCAGTCCCAGCTCATAATAAGCATCTCCGATATTTTTCTTTGCCCAAAGCTCAAGCTCTCCATTTACGTTTTCCCACTTATAAATAGCTGCTTCAAAGTCTTTGTTATGGAAATAAATTTCCCCTTGTGAAAAACGAATAAATGATAGTTCATAAACCTCTTGCTTTTGTTCTTCCAAAAGCGCTTCACCTAACGCCATAATTGGATTAGATAAATTTTCTTCTGAAAGCAAGGTTTCATAGTACTCCTTTTGAATTAAATGCCTTTCAATTGTCATTCATCTATTCCTCCATCTATGTATAGAAATTCAACATTTTCAATGATCTCTTCCTATTATTTTAACAGAAATCTCCGGAAGAAAAATTTCATTTGCATGTCAATTGCTGAATCGCAACCTTTTCCCTAATTAATCTATCAACCTGACAATTTAAAAAAAAGCATAGTGATAATCATTCACTATGCTTTTTTACTAGTTATGATGTTTTTTTCTTTTTGATTTGACCAATACCAAGCGCTTTTGCTTCTTTGTTTAAATCTTTTAATAAACTAGCTGTCATTAATGCCATTACGACAGAGAACGGTAGCGCTGCTATAATCATGGTATTTTGTAACGCTTGAAGTCCGCCAGAGTATAAAAGCACTAGCGCAATAACTGTTAGCGTAATTCCCCAAACCAACTTAACGCTGTTTGCAGGGTTTTGTGAACCATTTGTTGTCATCATTCCAAGCACAAACGTACCTGAATCTGCTGATGTAATAAAGAATGTAGCAACAAGAATAATCGCTAAGATTGACATAAGAGTTGCTAGCGGATAATTTGCAAAAACGCCAAACAGAGACTCTTCTGTTGCCAGCTTTGAAAGTTGTGCAATACCATCACGCTCTAACGTTAACGCAGATCCTCCGAATACAGAGAACCAAAGGAAACCAATTAGAGAAGGTACCATTAACACAAAAATAACGAACTCACGAATTGTACGACCTTTTGATACGCGTGCGATAAAGATTCCAACAAACGGTGACCACGCAATCCACCAAGCCCAATAGAAAATTGTCCAGCCGTTAATCCACTGACGGTCTTCTTCATTTAATGGTGCAATACGGAAGCTCATGTTCACTAATGTTTGCAAATACTTCCCAATCGTATCTGTAAAGATATTTAACGTAAATAGCGTTGGGCCTAATATAAACATTAACGTAAATAAAGCAAAGGCTAAAATCATGTTTGCATTACTTAAAATCTTAATTCCTTTTCCTAATCCCGTTAAGGCTGAGACAATAAATAACACTGTTACAACAAGAATAATAATGAATTGCGTCACAATATTCGATGGCACATCAAAAAGATAAGACAAACCACCGTTAATTTGAACCGCACCAAACCCAAGCGTTGTGGCTACACCAATTACAGTGGCAATAACTGCAATAACGTCAATAATTTTACCAAGTACGCCATCTGCATATTTCCCTAAAATTGGCTTTAGTGTTGCGCTGATTAATCCACGCTCTCCTTTTCGGAACGTAAAGTATGCTAGACACATCGCAACAATACCATAGATAGCCCAAGCATGAATTCCCCAGTGGAAGAACGTAAAGCGCATTGCGTCTTGCAGACCTTGGTCTGTCCCTACTTCTCCTGTTGGAGAGCTGATCGCATAATGGCTAATAGGCTCAGCTGTGCCCCAAAACACAAGACCGATTCCCATTCCTGCACTAAAAAGCATGGCAAGCCAGGTTGGGCGTGAAAACTCAGGCTTGTCCTCCTGTTTCCCGAGTTTAATTCGACCAATCGGACTTACTAATAAATACAAACAAACTAATACAAACAAAGACACCACAATTAAATAATACCAACCAAATGAATCTGTAATAAAACCTTGGATTGCTCCCGTCACGCTCTCAAGCGTTTTGGGTGCACTCACACCAAAAATAACTAATAATGCCATGATGGCAATAGAAACATAAAAAACTGTTGAAACTTTTTTCATTTGAAATTAAAAACTCCCATCTTTGATAAATTCGCAGAGGGCTTTACTTCAATTGGAGAACACAAACAATATGCAAAACCAAATAGAAAACAATATTTTTTTATGAAGCAATAATAACTAACCCTTAAAGATTGCGTTAAGACGTACTTAAGCTACATCATTTTTACTTAGCTAATATTCCTCATGTAACACTAAGCAACCAAGACCTACCTGCGATCTACTTATGCAGGACGGTTTGTTGACTTGGAATTTATGGAACTGGTTGTATGGTGAAAAATTTGTTCTTGCTTCTTTCGTGGGCATGCTTTTTAGCATTACGTTCTTTAGGTAATAAGGGGGATTGGTGTATTGCCACAGTATATAGTAACATATCTCTACAAAATTGTCTGTTTTTTAGTGATATTCTTTTACACCTTACCTGTTCATCTCTTAATACTTCAGCTCGTACACTAAAAATCTTTCGAGTGAATTTCGTTGCGATAAACCTTGAATCTCGATTTCTTCCTTTAGCTGAAAAGGCGTGCGGCGCGTTAAGAAATCAGTATAGTCCTCTGAGCTATAGTAAAGAATAATTGTTACGGGTCGATATGCTTTTCCTACTGAATCTAAGATATTCCCAACGACTTTCATAAAAATTTGAATGGAAAACGGATTAAAAAAATAAAAGACAGTATCTCGAATATCAATCTCATACTCTTCTGCTAAGCAGCAGTGAAAGGACAATTCAGCTCGGCGATGGTGATATTTCTTTAAATAACTTCGCTTATTGAGAAGCGCTTCTTTGTAAAATTCTTCATTCATTTCAATCCCAACTACAGATGCTTGATAGCGGTAATGCAGGTAAAAATTTAATCGCCCTTTTCCACACCCAAAGTCGACAACTCGATCCGAAGAGCTCAGCGATACCTTCGCAAATAGCTCATCAAGGCCTTTGTATGGTGTAGGCTCATAGCGATGATAGTGCAGTGAATCGTAAAAACCTTGTTGATTTCCACTTGTTTGTATATTTAACAGCTCGTCATAAAAATGATCTGTCATGTTAAGACTCCTTTTTGTTTGCCCCATACATTAATACCTACTTTCCCATTCTTTCAAACCTATTTCTATTCACTTCAAATAATTTTATTTCAAATAGCTTGATTTTGGGTAAAAATAGTCGAAATAATAAAGAGAATTTGTTTAAAAGAAGCAAATAGTAATGATAAACAAAAATGCTAGCACACAGGTGTTAAACCAAGATTCAGTACTCGCTGCGTTAGAGAAATCTTTAGCGATGATTGAATTTGACTTAAATGGAGAGGTACTTTGGGTCAAGCAGCTCATGCTGGTGAACATGAAAAAGGCTTTGATGTAGTTGCAAAAGAAGTGCGAAACTTAGCTACCCGAGCAAACGAATCAACAAAAGAAGTTCACAGTAAAGTAGAAGAAATAACGTCTTTTGTACACACCATTTTAAACGCGACAAACACTTCTGAAAAAGCACTTACATCAAGTAGAGAGCAAATGGAGAAAGCAATCGCTAAATTTGCTTCAATTGATGAAGCTGCTAAGCACTTGGAAACACAAACTAAAGCGCTAACAAAACTGGTAGAGGCATAAGAACTTTTCACACTAAAAAAGCCTGAAAATTAACCTCAGGCTTTTCATTATTACTTCCACTCAGCTACGCGATTGATTGGTAAACGAACTGATGGATGACCTTCATCTACTGCTTTACCGATTGAAATAAGCATAACTGGTACGTGGCGCTCTTTGTCCATTCCAAATACTTCTGTTACTTTTTCTTTTTCATAGCCACCAATTGGGTTTGTATCATAGCCATACGCGCGTGCTGCTAGCATAATTTGCATAGATACAAGACCACCATCAATTAAGACAACATCCTTCATATCTTCGTTTGAAATTGTTTCAAAGTATGAAGAAAATGCTTGTTTAATATTGTCTTTTACGTCTTGTGGCATATAGCCTACTTCTACTGCTTTATCATAAATTTCATCGAAGTATTCAACGTTTTGAACATCTCCAAATACAGCAATAACGGCTGCAGATGTTTCAACTTGAGTACTATTGAACTTAGCTAGTTCTGCAAGCTGCGCTTTTGCTTCATCGCTTTCGATTACTAAAAAGCGCCATGGCTGCATGTTAACTGAAGATGGTGCAGTTGTTGCCACGGTTAGAATTTCTTCCATTTCCTCACGGCTGATTTTTACAGTTGGATCGTAACGTTTAATTGAGCGACGCTCTTTTAAAATTTTATTAAAGTCATTTGTTGTTTGCATGTTAAATCTCTCCTTTTATTGTTATTTTTATATAACTACTTACTTAAAGTTATCTACTTTTATTAATGCAATGTCTATTACCTTACTCTCATTTTCTTATTTTGTAAAATAATTAGCCTTTCGAAATAAATAAAAAATATTTTCTGATAAAAACCGTCACATAATAGACCAAACTTGTACATTCATTCCGTGTTAAAATAAAGAATGCATTCTTATTTTTAATTATTGGAGATGACCTAAGATGTTCTGGACAGTTATTGTTATTGTTGTTGTCAGCGCTCTTAAACTTTTAATTACGTGCCTACCTAACACAGTCGTAGAATGGCTTCACGGTAAGTTCAAGCTACACCCTACCTTATCCATTGATTCAGCTATTGTGAAAAGAAATGGAAGCACCATTGAAGGTGAAGAAAAAGCACAAATTATTGAAGCCTTTAACAAAGCGACGTTTCTAGATCAATACTATGTACACGATGGGAATCGTACTCACTACCTTAACCTTGAGCGAAACAAAACTCCCATTATTATTCACAGTGTAAACGGCAAACATACCTTTGAACTGCTTATATACGGCTACAGCGATCATGTAGATGTGGTGAAGAAATCCAAAAAGAAAGTACTCGCGTACCGCATGCTTTCAGACGAGTTTCAAACAAATATGCACGTATCATAAAAAAACAAGGTGAAAATTCACCTTGTTTTTTTATGATATTAAATTATGATAAAGCGTACATCTTGTTCTTCCAAAATGCGTGCAGTTAAACGTATCACGCTCTTTAAACACTTACTTTTCCTCTCACTTCTCACTCAGGGCAATTCTCAACCCAATCAGTGTAAACAAAGAGCCTTCAATCAAGTTTACTTTTTGTGAAATTGCTGGTCGTTTACGTAAGACGGTTCCCACTTTACCTGCAAATAAACTGATTACCGTAAAGACAAAGAGCGCCTGAACTAGAAATGTGATGCCATATACCAGCATTTGAAACGCTGCGCTTCCACCGCTAGCAGTAACAAACTGCGGTAAAAATGCTAGAAAAAACAAGGATACCTTCGGGTTTAAAATATTCATGATAATTCCTTTTTTATAGAGTGCATCATAACTCACTTGTTGAGTCTTCTGTACTTCTAAAGGAGAGCTTTTTGCTGTAAATGCTTTATAAGCTAAGTACATTAAATACGCAGCTCCCGCATATTTAATGATAGAAAAAGCTAAAGATGATTGATATAAAAGTGCGCTCACGCCTAAAACAGTAGCTAAAATATGAACAATCAGACCTGTACATAAACCAAATGCCGTGGCAATACCCGCATTTTTCCCATTAGAGATACTTTGAGCAAGCACAAATAGGTTATCTGGCCCTGGCATAATCGTAAGCAATAGAGCTGCTCCTAAAAATGACAACCAAATTAAGAAATCCATAATCAAAACTCCTATGTATTATTTGCATTCAAACGAAAGAACTTTATTGAGTGTTCCCACCTCAACAGCGGGCATTCCACCGCTATTAAAACACGAGTTCGTTAACGTATTCAGCTCTTTATTATTAAAATATGACTCTGAAAACACAAGTGATGCTCCTACAACAAGTATGAAAGAAGAAATAATAGATAGCCTTTGAATATTTGTTAATCTTTTAATGATCCATCACCCTCTGTTTTTCTATATTTTAACATATATTCATACAAAAAAAGCAGCATCTTATAATAGAAACTGCTTTTTACTATGATTTATTTCTTTTACTTTATCCACTGCACTACTTCGTCAAAGTCTCTTCTTGTTTTTTCACGCTTTGGATCTTCAACGCGATAACCAAATGCAACCATAACAGAGATATCGTATTGACCATCCTCAAGAAGTCCTTCTTCTTTTAAAAGCTCATGCGTTTTTTCATAATTAAAGCCTTCAATTGGACAAGAATCAACGCCGATTTGCGCTGCTGCTGTCATCATATTACCAAGTGCGATATACGTTTGCTTACTTGCCCAGTCAAACAGTGCACGGTCGCTTTCAAATAAGCGAGCATCTTCTTCTTGGAACGCTCTGAATCTTGGTAAAACAGACTCTAACACATCTTCTGGCATTTCTTTAACTGTTTTTTGATGATTCATTGCGTACTCTGAATCATAGCGTGCGTCTGTACGCGCTAGAATGATAACAAAATGACTTGCTGTTGGCAGTTGTCCTTGCGCTCCCCATGAAACTTCTTTCAAGCGACGTTTTAAGTCTTCGTTCTCAATCACCAAAAACTTCCATGCCTCATAACCTAATGAACTTGGAGATAAGCGTCCAGTTTCCATAATAAAACGGAAATCCGCTTCTGACACTTTCTTTGTTGGATCAAACTCTTTCGTTGCGTGACGGAAATGAAACGCATCTAGAATTTCTTGTTTTTTTGCTTCGTTGCTCATGACATATCCACCTTTCTTCTCTCATCAATTTCTATGTGTCATGGTAATGAATTTCATTGCAGAATACAACTATTTAGCTTTTTACAAAAAGATTAACTATTCCATATTTCCTTTGTATAATAAGGTAAAGCAGAATGAGAAGGAGATAAAGTAACATGAGAATAAAAGTGAAAGAATGGGTTTCTTCACTATGTAACAATACACCGTTATCAAAAAACAATGCTATTATAAAAAACCAAACTTTTTACTTAACACTAGAAGAATTTGCTGATCAACCTCAGGTCTATATGCGTACCATGAACGAAGGATTATCATTCGGATATGAAACTGTACAATGGGATGGGCCAATCCCTGCTTCTGAGCGAGCTATCCACCAAATTCATATTCTCTATTGGAAAGAAGTCGAACTTTTATCACATGTTCAACTCTGCGAAAAAATAACTAAGCTTTTGATTCAAACTATCGAAAAACGAAAAAGCGAATATGCAAGATGTCAATTTTGTAAAGACTTAGTGAGTCAAGAGCATCGATTTGATGAACAAACATGTCATAGTTGTGCATCTCGTCAATATGGAGTCGTTTATTAAGAGAAACTTAGCGATGAGCCAAAAAGGTATTTTCTTCTCTTTTTAACATTCAGCCTCCCTATTAACGTAGCAGCTCTCATGATTTGGGTCATAACAATTTAGGTTATGGCTTTTTTCATCATTTGAAAATTCTTTTCACCAGCGGTATGTTTAAAAGAAAAGATTTCTTAAAGAAAACGAGGAGCTTATATGAAAAAGATTCTACTTGTCGATGATGATTTACATATTCTCCAGCTTGTAACTATTCACCTATCACAAGCTGGCTATGATGTAATACAAACAAAGCACGGAAGCGAAGCGCTCGAAAGACTACAGGAAGAAGACATTGCTCTAGCCGTCGTTGATGTAATGATGCCTTTTATAGATGGCTACACTCTGACAAAAGAGATTCGTCGCTTATATGACCTTCCCGTTATTTTGCTCACTGCAAAGAGCCAAATTGAAGATAAAGAAGAAGGCTTTGCCGCCGGAACAGATGATTATCTTGTAAAGCCTTTTGAACCAAAAGAGCTGCTGTTTCGCGTTCAAGCACTTTTAAGAAGATATGCAAAAGAAGATGATGCGTCTGTTATTAAGCTGGGCCAAACGATCATTAATAAAAGAAGCTACGAAGTCAAAGTTGGAACGAAAACGCTTCTTCTACCGCTGAGAGAATTTGAGCTACTGGCCTTTCTCGCTTCTAATTCCATGCGTGTTTTTTCCAGAGAAAACCTGATTGAACACATATGGGGCCTTGACTATGAAGGTGATGCCAGAACGGTAGACGTTCACGTTAAACGGCTGCGCGAGCGTTTTACAAACCTAACAGAAGACTTTCATATTAAAACGGTTCGCGGAGTTGGCTACTCATTGGAGACGAAACGATGAAGTCTCTTTATAGCAAATTTGTTATCATTACCGCTAGTATCATGCTCCTTAGCAGCGTGTTGGCTTTTTTAGGTTCGAACCTGTACTATCAGCAAAAATTAAAGCCTTCAAACGACGCAAAGAATACGGAAATTGCTCTTGATATCGCTGAATTTATCAATGAAAACCCACACATTCAATTGAGTGATTACCTTGAGAATATCGCTGAAGTAGGGTATCAAATTTATCTCGTTGACGCTGGCGACACCGAACGTTTTTTTGGAGCAGCATTTCGAGATACAGCATTAAAAAATGAAGTCAAAGCACAGGTTTTAAACGGTGAGATCTATCATGGAATGCGCCAGTTCCCCAAGCAAACGTTTGTAACCGGATTTTTTGCAAATGAGCTTACCAATACAATCGGTGTTCCAATTACGCATAACAGCAAGTCATATGCCCTCTTTTTACGACCAGACATCAAGCTTTTGTTCAATGAAATGCACCTATTGCTAGCATGGCTACTTGCGCTCACTATTTTACTTAGCATCGTTCTTGTCTTATTTAGCACGAACTATTTGGTAAAGCCCATTTCGAGCCTAACGGCAGCAACAAAAGCATTAGCTGCTGGAAATTTCCATCCTAAGCTTCAAACGAAGCGAAACGATGAGCTTGGTGAACTGTCAAAAAGCTTTTTGCAAATGGCTCAAAAGTTAGAACAGCTAGATGATATGCGAAAAGAATTTATTTCGAACATCTCTCATGACATTCAATCTCCGCTGTCTAGTATTAAAGGATATACCGGCCTTTTAGAACAAGACAGTCTAACAAGCGAGGAAAAAGTTCAATATATTTCTGTCATTAACAGTGAGATTAATCGATTATCAATTTTAACCAAACAGCTGTTACTTCTCGCTTCTCTTGATCGAAACGAAGACATGATGAAGGCACAGCGTTTTCATGTCGGAAAACAGATTGAGAACCTAATTAAAACGCACCAGTGGGCAATTAGGGAACGGGACTTGATGATTACCTACTCCCTTCCAGATATTACAATCACGGGAGATCCCTCACTGCTGAGCACCGTCTGGGATAACCTGTTAACCAATGCGATGAAATACAATAAGCCTGGTGGAACGATTGATGTTTCAATAAAAGTTGCGCATGACTATTTAGTAGTCTCGTTCCAGGACACAGGAATCGGTCTAAGTACTTCACAGCAAAAGCGTATCTTTGATCGCTTTTATCGTGCTGATACCGCTCGTTCACAAACGGTCGAAGGAACGGGACTTGGTCTTTCAATCGTTTCAACAATCATAAAGCTTCATAACGGCGAAATTAAGGTAGACAGTCAAGAAGGTGAAGGCACATTATTTCAAATTAAACTTCCTATTTCCTAAAGCTACATCCTGATGGATGGGGCTTTTTTCATTTGTAACCTGCCGTTCATCGTCCATTCACAAACAACTTATACACTAAAAGTACGAAATCAAATTGGAGGAGATTTTGATGAACATCGCATGGAAAGAAATCAAAAAAAACAAAGCAAAATTCCTTATACTAGGCTCCATTATCTTTCTTGTAAGCTTTTTAACCTTTATTATTTCAGGCCTTGCAAACGGTCTGTCAAAGGATAATGCAGCACTCATTAAAAATTTGCCTGACGGACAATTCTACATGACGAAAGAAGCAGAAGAAACGTATAACCTCTCGTCAATTGACCGTTCTGTTCAAGAGAGTGTTCTAAACGAGTATAAAGACGCTGTCGCTTTTTCAATTGGAATGGGTTTTGTGAATGATGAACGAGATAAACAACGTAGCGTTTCCTTTGTCACATCAACGGATTCAAAGCTCTTTCCGAATCTAAATAAAGGTGAAGTTATCCTAGACTCCTCCTTGAAAAAAGAAGGAATCAAAGTTGGGGACACGCTTACTCATGACCAATATGATGGAACGTTTGTGGTGAAAGGCTTTGTCGATGAAGCCAAATATAGTCATACACCCGTTGCTTATATTAATGAGGTGGACTACCAAGGAATGTTTGCCACAGAAGACCTGCAGCTGATTTTCTTGCCGAACATAGATGAAGCTCCGTTTGTTAATGGACTTCAATCTTTTTCAAACAAAGAGTTTTTAGCTACCATCCCAAGCTACAATGCTGAACAAATGTCATTGAATATGATCATTTGGTTTTTAATTGTCATTAGCTGTATGCTGTTTGCCATTTTCTTTTATATGATGAACGTTCAAAAAATTGGACTGTACGGAATTCTAAAAGCAATTGGGATGAAAACGAGCAGATTGTTTACAATCATGTGGACGCAAATGCTGATTATAACCGCTGCTTCTATTCTATTGTCCATTGCATGTAGTCAGCTATTCAACCTAATAGCACCTGAAGGAATGCCTTTTAGCTTACCTGTTCTAACTACTCTTCAACTTGCTGGTGTGTTTCTCGTTATCGGCTTTACCGGCTCGACGCTATCGGGTATTCAAATTAAAAAGATTGAACCTTTAAAAGCAATTCAACAAGGAGAGATGTAAAATGACGACTTTTACAATAGAACATGTAAAGAAATCGTTTACTAACGGAGAACGAAGGGAAGATATTTTAAAAGGAATTGACCTTTCATTAAAAGAAGGTGAAATCACTGCTCTTGTTGGTGCATCAGGTTCTGGAAAAAGTACGCTCCTTACAATTGCAGCTGGACTGCAGTCCGCATCAAGTGGACACATTATATTTGAAGAAAAAGACTTAGTAACCATGAACCCTGAGCAAATGCGGAAATTGCGTGCAATCAAGTTTGGGTTTGTGTTTCAATTTGCTCACCTTGTGCCATTTTTGACGGTTGAAGAACAGCTTCTCTTAATGTTAGATATAGCGGAAGTATCGATGTCAAAACGTGAAAAGAAGCAAGAAGTACAGCATATCTTAAAACTTGTACAAATGGAACATCGAAAGAACGCATACCCTCCCTCTTTATCAGGAGGAGAAAAACAACGCGTCGCAATCGCTCGAGCCATCATTCATCAACCAAAAATACTGTTTGCTGATGAGCCAACAGCAAGCCTTGATTCAAAGCGTTCAAAAGACATCATGGCTCTTTTACAAAAGTTAACAAATTCACTGAAGATCACAACGCTTATCGTTACGCATGATGAAGAAATGCTTATCTATGCAAATCGTGTGATTCGTATGAGCGATGGCGTTATTATGCAGGATTAACTCAGCGACCTTTTCACATCTCCCATGGTGAAAAGGTTCTTTTTTACTTTCTATACCGTTTACCAATAAAAAATCTTTAAGATGCTAATCCTACATCATATAGTGTCATTTTTAATTTATCTTTTCAACGTACGATACATAATGAGCCATATTCAGTTACTAATTTACTACGTCACACCAACTAGAAAGAAATGAAAGAAGGAATACTTATGCAGGAACAAAAATTAGCAAGAGGTTTAAAAAATAGACATGTCCAATTAATTGCTATTGGAGGTGCTATTGGTACAGGGCTATTTCTCGGATCAGGAAAGTCCATTAACTTAGCGGGACCGTCCATTTTGTTTGCTTATATGATTACAGGACTAATTGGGTTCTTAATTATGCGCTCGCTGGGTGAATTACTCTTAACCAACCTTGATTATCATTCTTTTGTCGATTTTGTTCGTGATTATTTAGGAGACATGCTTGGGTTTATTACGGGTTGGACCTATTGGTTCTGCTGGGTCTGTATCGCTATGGCTGACTTAACAGCTATTGGGCTTTATACTCAGTATTGGTTTCCGTCCGTACCGCAATGGATACCAGGTCTCATTGCGCTTGTCATTTTACTCATGATGAACCTAGCAACGGTCAAGCTATTCGGTGAGATGGAGTTTTGGTTTGCATTAATTAAAATCATTGCCATATTAGCTTTAATTATTGCAGGTACTTTTATGATTATTAGGGGTGCGTCGACACCAAACGGAACTGCTAGCGTAGGGAATTTATGGAATCGAGGAGGCATGTTTCCAAATGGTTTGAACGGATTTATTCTCTCATTCCAAATGGTTGTATTTGCTTTTGTAGGAATCGAGCTTGTAGGATTAACGGCAGGAGAAACAGAAAATCCCGAACGCAATATTCCCCTTGCCATTAATAATATCCCTATTCGAATTTTACTTTTCTACATCGGTTCTCTTTTCGTCATCATGAGCATCTATCCTTGGAATGATGTAGATCCATCTCAGAGTCCCTTTGTTCAAGTATTCGCTGCAATCGGAATTATTTCAGCTGCGACAATTGTTAACTTTGTGGTCTTAACATCAGCTGCATCTGCGGGAAATAGTGCTGTATTTAGTACAAGCCGCATGATTTATTCCCTAGCTAAAGATCAGGATGCACCAAATTCTTTAGCAAAAATAAACGAGCGACAAGTTCCCGCAAACGGACTCTTTTTCTCAACTGTGGTCATTTTAATCGGAGTTGTCTTAAATTACACCATGCCAGAAGGTGTATTTACCTTAATCACGAGTATTTCAACCGTATCATTCATTTATATATGGGGGATTATCGTTATTTGTCATATGAAATACAAAAAAGATCGCCCTGATTTAGCAAAAGAAAATCCATTCAAAATGCCGCTTTACCCGTTTACTAACTATTTAGTTTTAGTCTTTTTAGCATTTATTTTAGTGGTATTAACACTCGCTCCGGATACGCGCGTTGCACTGTTTGTCACGCCGCTTTGGTTTATTTTGCTCGTTGTTCTCTATAAAGTTAAAAAAACAAGACAAGATTCTTTACATCATTGACAAAATGAACAAAAAGCATCTTCACTAAAAATCTAGAAAGTGAGGATGCTTTACTTTATAAAACTTATTGACTTATTCGATGCCTAGCTTCTCAATTCGCCTCATTAATCGTTCTTTATATATGCCAGAAGAGAAAGCTGTTTGATCTAAATAGTCTTCTGCTTGGTTTTCGTATTCGTCTACCTTTTCAAGCTCTTCTTCATTTCCTGTTTTAAAATACTCACCTGCTCCAATCATCAGCTCGCTGTGAGTATGAAACGCTTTTAATAGTAGTTCATGGTCATGTTCAAACATTTCTGGTGGCTTTACGCCCTTTAATTCTTTATAAATGTCTTCAAACTCCCCTTGTGCTCTTTCAGCAGGCTTTGTTAATTGTTTAAACTCTGAATCCCATTCCATGTTGACATCAACGGAGCTATTTTCAATTGAACTAGAAAACTGTTCTTGCACCGCTACATCCTTTACTAATAAATCGAGAGCGAGCTGTTCATATTCTGCTTCCGTGAGCTTTTTTGGAATCATTATGTAAATGATGACACCGATAATTAAAATAAGGCCAGCAATAGTGATTTTTTTATTGTTCTTTCCTGTACCTATCACTTCTTCTACACGCGATGCTGACGCGTTCTGCTTTTTTTGTACAGGTTCACTTATCTTTTTACTTCGATTAATTACTGCACCACATCCGCTACAAAATTGATCTTCCCCTCCCAATGAATTTCCACAGTTCGTGCAAAACTTCATCTGCGCCCCCTCCTGTCTATTTTTTATACACAACTAGTAAAATTATACTACAAACAAACTGAGAGAGATAGACCAATTAACCTATTACATACTATGTTTGTACAGTAGTGTTTTTAAACGGTTTACATACTAAAAGGTTGAGGAATCCCCTCAACCTTTTTCATGCTCTTACCCTGCAAAAAAGCTAATAACTCCCAGCAGTACTAAAAGAATTAAAATAATCGAAATAACCTGCACAAATCTAAAAACAAATCGCAAACTAGAGTTATTGTTTCTTTGATCTAGCTTATTATTTAAGTCATCTAACTTTCTTTCTATTTCACTTAGACGGTCTTCTGTATTCATTTGACAACCCCTTCTATCTATTAAAAGTTGTTTATCATTATAGTACATGATAGAAATTTTTGTAAATACCTCTATGATGTTTATCCACAAAGACACCCTTTTAATAAATCCCATATTATGTTAAATTGGAATTAATATCCTTATTCATACTTAGAGCTTTATTAACGGAAAAGGAGGACATTATGCTAAATTCATATACGTTTATCATTATGATTACTTTAGTGATTCTTATTTTTTCTTATCTTATTGGACGAAAGAAAGAATCGTTGAGATATGTAATCCCCCTTGCTGTAGCAGTACTTAGCCTAGCAGGGTTTATAATTAGCTTACTAGTTGGAGGATGGGAAGGGCTTGGTTATGGGGCATTGAGCATCATGGTTTTTGTAGCTGCCGTGCTGTCTTTACTCATTGTGACAATTTCTCAAATGGTGAAGCGTAGAAGATAGTTGTTCCACATGGAACTATTTTACTTTCTCTAAGGAGGAATACTGTGCTATGGATATCGTTTTGGATTTTATTCTTGGAAATCTCTTTATTTTTATCATGATTTTATTTCTAGTATTCTTCATTAGTATTCTGATTAAGAAAAGAGTGCTGATTCTCACTTTTTCTATCTTCACGCTTATAAGTGGCTTACTTTTACTCATTTATGCTTTTAACACTATAACAGGGCTTGATTTAGTCGATGCACAAATGAAAAGTGTGATTGTAATTGGAATAGGACTATTACTCATTCTATTATCAAGTATTTTTATTATTAACCAAGAATTAAAAAGGAGACTGTAACAAATGGGATTTGATTTTTTATTAATTGCGATTGTTGTTATTGGGATTACGTTCTTTTTCTCTAAGAGATACAAGAAAACAGAAAAGGTTGATAAAGACTTTACAGTTAGCTACTACAAGCTGTCTTATCGCCGAAAAATGATTCGTACGCTTACAAGTATTCCGTTCATCATCGTTGCTTGCGGAGTTCTGTACTACCTTTCAGATTGGCCTCTTCCCATATACTTTGGGTTTGTCGGTTTAATTAGCGTGATCTTTCTTGTTCAAGTTCTTTATAATTATAAAATGTGGAAAAAAGAAGAACAGGGCTAACTTTTAAAATAGATTATTTAGGCAACACTAGAGATACCCTTACGTAAAGAGATGTCTCAACATGAACTCATGGATGCAAAACGTAGATTTTTCAGTTATTTTATCTTTTATTGTGTTTGCCTTTGTATTACCTTGGCATATGCGGTTTATAAAAAAGGTAAACTAAAAACTTTATATATCGAGAAATATCGATTAATATAGGATCATGGAAAATAAACTTGTAGATATTTTTAAGGTTTTGGGCAATGAAACTCGTTTAGAAATGTTGAAGTGGTTAAAAGATCCAATGGAGCATTTTGATAAGCCTACTGCGCACCTGTCAAAAACTATTAGTGACAAAGGTGGTATTTGTGTGGGAGATATTCAAGAACGCGCAAACTTATCACAATCCACTACTTCGCATTATCTATCAATGCTTCAGCGCATTGGATTATTAGAATCAGAAAGACATGGAAAATGGACGTATTACCGCAGAAACGAAAAAAAATTGCGGAGATTGCTGAAATCATAAAAAAAGAGCTGTAAGTTCTTTTTTTTTGCTTTAACATATCTATAAATCTCGATATAAGGATGTGAAAGTATGAAATTTTGGATTTATATTGTGGCTGTGTTAGCTGGAATGTCCCTCAGTATTGAAGGGGCTATTTACGGTGTGCTAGGTCAATCCGTCGGAAAACTAGAAAGCAGCTTTTATAACTTCGCGGTTGGTTCTGTTATTTTAGGAATCGTTGTGCTTTTTTTAGGAAAAGGTTCGCTTTCCTACGCGGCAAAAGCACCAAAATGGCAGCTTACAGGAGGAGTATTTGGCGTCATTTATTTAACGATTTTAGTTATTGGCGTTCCGCTTCTAGGCGTTGGCTTAACAATGATTAGCGTAATTGTCGGACAAATGGCGATGAGCATGGTTATTGAGCATAAAGGGTGGTTAGGTAGTAGCAAAACACCCATTACAAAAGAAAAAGTAATGGCCGTTGCGTTGATGGCAATTGCTTTACTACTCGTTTTTTAATTAATTAAAGGAGGTTTTACGATGAGTTTTATCTTGCTCATTGCAGCTGTTATCGGTGGCGTTTTACTTAGCGCTCAATCTTCCGTAAACGGCGCGCTCAGCAGAAAAGCCGGTACGTATGAAAGCGCGTTTCTTACCTTTGCAACAGGTACACTTGTTTTATTTTTACTTATTTTATTCTTTGGCAAAGGTGACGTATTAGCTCTTTTAGATGCGCCAAAATGGCAGCTAAGTGCGGTTTGGTTTGGGGTTAGCTATTTATTTTTAACTGTTTTAGCCGTTCCGCAAATCGGCGTCATTGCAGCCAACATTTCAACAGTTATCGGTCAGCTAAGCGCAGGTATTATTATTGATCACTTTGGATTCTTTGGCGGTGCACAAATTTCATTGGATTGGAAGCGTGGACTCGCTATTGTACTGATGTTAATTGCCCTAAGACTGATCTATGTTGGAAACAAAAAGTCTGTTGAAAAATCAACTTCAAAAGCTGCATAGACGATAAAGAGGCTGGGACATAAGTAATTCAGCCAATGATAAACCTGAACGATTGAGAGTTTCTCACTTTTAATCGTTCAGGTTTTTTGTTGATTGTGAAAACAATGTTGGAAACAGGGTGGAATGGAGCTTAGGACACTCGACTCCTGCGGGAAAGAGAGGGAAAACTGAAATCCCGCAGCGCAGCGAGGAAGCTCAGGTTCCTCCCCGCGGAAAGCGAGTGGCCGTAGCGCAATGGAACGAACATGTTGAGACATATCAAAGAGATGGGAACAGCCAGTGTTCGTTTTTTAGAAGCCATCATTTTGTTATGTCCCAAACTCTTTTTTGGATTATCTCTTTCTCAACACCGCGCGTACTGGACTTCCGTCCGCTTCCGTTAGTGAAAGTGGCAAAGCAGCTAGCTCATAGTCTCCTTCCTCAATAGCATCAAGAACAAGTCCTTCTAAAATATGAACGTTATGTGCCGCCAGCTCATGGTGCGCAGCTAGCTCTTTGCTATCAAGCGAGTCCACTGAAGGTAAGTCGAGACCGAGTAAACGAACACCTTGATTTGAAAGATAAGCGGCTACTCCTAGATCGACAGGTGGAATAGACGTTGGAAAAGTCTCGCGATTTGTCCACGCACCGGTCTTGATAAGCAGTCGCGTTACCCCAGCTAAGTCGATTTTCTTTAGCTCTTCAACGCTTATACTGGAAGGATTGTGAAGATGCACAACTTTTGCTTCTCCAATATAAAGATTCACGTCTAAGTCCTTTACTTTTTTCCCTTCACTATCAAAATGAAACGGCGCGTCAATATGAGTACCCGTATGTACACTCATTGTAATTTCACCTACATTTACTGAGCCAGACTCCTCTTTACTCCAGCTCACTCTGTAGGAAAACGGCGTATCACCTGGTCAACATGCCACCTTGTTGCTGAGCAGCTGTGAAACATCAATCCATTTATTCATTATCTAGCACCCTTTCTATTTATCCTTATAGCTTAGTACGCAGACTCCATAATTCCGGGAAGAAGTGCTTATCGAGCGCACGCTTTAAATAGTTTACCCCCGAAGAACCTCCTGTTCCCGGCTTATTGCTGATAATTCGTTCAACGGTACTCATATGGCTAAAACGCCATGTTTGCTGCTGGTTACCAATATCAACAAGCTTTTCAGCTAACTCATAAAGATCCCAGTACTGATCAACGTTTCGATAAACTGTTAGCCATGCTTCATCCACAGCTCGCTTGCTTGGTGAATAACAATAAACAGCATTTCATCATGGTGATTCGAGAGGCGCTGCTGGCTTTGAAGCGCATAGATATCAGATGGAAATGTCAGCTCATCCGCTAAAATTTTGGTGCGTGTTCCGCTTGGTTCGTAAAACGTTGAAATGAGTTGATGAAGGTTCACAGTTGTTGAACCTGTTACAATAACCTCTTCAGGAAAGCCTCCTACAAGTGGTGCCATCATTTCACCGAGCTTTTCAGATAGTGACAACCAAGGATGCTTACCCTGTGTCCAACCATCAATCCCCTTCTCTTTCCAATCTGTGATGACTTCCATCAGCGTTGTTTCCGCTGGCTTTGATAGAAGACCTAGCGAGTTTCCGTCCATATAAATAGCGTCTTGTTTGAGGTGAAATTCTTCTCGAAAAACCACTAATTCATTCTGCGCATTCTTTTGTTGAATCAAACATCGCAGCCTCCTCCTTTTAGCATTTGTAATCGCTATCTTAACCAAAGATTATCAAAAAAATATGATATGATGTCAATATTATATTTCCGAAAATTATAAACATTTTAACAACTATCTCTTTTCCTTTTATGAGATTTTCTATATGCTAGAAACTAAAGAAAGATGGAAGGGAGCATACATCATGACAGAGCATAACGTAGAAGATAAACGACATTTGCGTTCGATTAAAACGCGCCAAAAACTATTACAAGCAGCCAAAGAAGTATTTATGGAAGAAGGCTTTCAAAAAACAACCATTAAACAAGTTATTGAAAAAGCAGAAGTTGGCTATGGAACAGCATACGTTCATTTTAAAGGAAAAGAAGAACTGTTAATCGTACTCATGGACAGCGTCATGGCAGAATTCTATAAGATTGCAGAAACCTCCTTTTTTCCACAAACAAAAGAGGAAGCAACGAACATCATCCACAGGCAAACGAATGCTTTTTTACATATGGCTGAGCATGAGCGCGGTATGATGCAGGTATTCGAACAAGCAATCGGCATCTCTCCTGTCGTGTCGGAAAGCTGGAAGAATATTCGAAGGAAATTTATTCAGCGCATCTCACAAGATATCGCTTATGCCCAAGAGAAGGGACTTGCTAGAGATGAATTAAATCATGAACTAGTGGCAAGAGGCTGGTTTTTCACCAATGAAATGTACCTCTGGGATATCGTTCGGCATGAATACGAAAGCTCCATTGAAGAAATTGCGCGGAACATCGCATCTGTTTACATTCGAGGGCTATATAAATAAGAAAATGCCCACAGGGGCTTTTTCTTATTTGTCTTTTAACGTACGTTTTAAGAACTCACGCGTACGTTCGTGCGTTGGATGATTAAAGATTTGCTCAGGAGTACCCTCTTCTGCAATAACGCCTTTATCCATAAAGACAATGCGATCCGATACCTCTTTAGCAAATTCCATTTCATGCGTTACGATAAGCATTGTTAGACCTGACTCTGCAAGCTCCTTCATAACCTTTAATACTTCTCCCACCATCTCAGGGTCTAAAGCCGATGTTGGTTCATCAAATAAAAGGACATCCGGCTGCATGGACAAAGCGCGAGCAATGGCCACGCGCTGCTTTTGACCACCTGAAAGCTGTCTTGGCTTCGCATTGATGTACTGATCCATCCCAACGACCTTCAAATAGCCTAACGCTACCTTTTCAGCTTCTTCTTTTGAACGCTTTAACACTTTGACTTGTCCTACCACACAGTTATTTAAAACATTATGGTTATCAAATAAATTAAACTGTTGAAAGACCATTCCTAAATTTTTACGATACTCAAATAGATTATGCTGATCATCCAGAACATTTTCCCCGTTATAAATAATTTGGCCACCGTTCGGCTGCTCTAATAAATTGATACAACGAAGGAGCGTTGATTTCCCCGAGCCCGAAGAACCAATAATGGTCACAACTTCTCCTTTGTTAACAGAGAAATTAATATCTTTTAATACTTCATGACTTCCATACGCTTTGTTTAAATGTTGAATATCAATTACTTGTTCCATTTTCTTATACCTCCTTACCCTTCATTATCGATTTTGGTCCGTTTTAATCATCGTGTAGCTGTCGGGTCCGTCTAATTTACGCTCAAAGTAGCGCAGAATTTGCGATACCATAAACGTCATGACAAAGTAAATCATACAAGCAACAAAGAATGACTCAAAATATCTAAAGTTGTTTCCTGCTACTGATTTCGTGACAAAGTATAGCTCGGAAACGGAAATAACGTTTAATACCGACGTATCTTTAATGTTAATCACAAACTGGTTACCCGTTGCTGGTAAGATATTACGAATGACTTGAGGTAAAACAACGTTCATCATTGTTTGATAATGATTCATGCCAATGGCTTTGGCTGCCTCAAACTGTCCTTTATCAACGGAAATAATCCCGCCACGTACAATTTCAGCCATATATGCTCCTGTATTAATTGATACAACAATAACCGCTGCCAACATCACGTTCATATCAAAGCCAAATGCAATCGCTGAACCATAGTAAATAACCATTGCTTGCACAATCATTGGCGTACCTCGGAAAAATTCAATGTATACAGATAAAACGAAATTCGTTACCTTCAATCCTGCTTTTTTCAGCCCGCTCGTTGGCGTTGGAACAGTTCGGATAATACCAGCAACTAACCCAATGACCGCCCCAATAATGGTACCTGTCAGCGCAATTAATAGCGTCATCCCAGCTCCGCGTAAAAACATTGGCCAGTTTTCTGAGATGATTGTAATAACCCATTCAAAACTCATCGTTCTTCCTCCCTTACCTCATTACAAAACCGACTGTATGTAGATACAGCCGGTGTTATGTCATCATTATTTTGCTGCAGGTTGGTTTTTGATTGCCGCATCCATAATGCTTGTGCGTTCTTCTTCTGAAATACCTTTTAAGATTTTGTTGATTTCTTCTTTTAGCTCACTGTCTTTTTTAAGACCCACGGCTACAGCTGTATCGTCAGCTGATGTTTTGAAGCCATCCTTGAATTCAACCATTGCAAAATTATCATTTGCTGCTGAAGCACTTACTGCTTCAGGTCGCTCTGATACATAACCATCAATAACTCCTGATTCTAGCGCTACGCGCATTGCTGGGAAATTATCCATTGCTGTTTCTTTTGATACACCTTTAATTTGATCAATGACGGAGTAGTGAAACGTGTTTAATTGAGCCGTAATTTTTGCGCCTTTGAAATCTGCAATCTTCGTAGCACCTTCATACTTACTACCTTTTTTCACAACCATTACTAGGTTTGAATTATAGTAGTTATCAGAGAAATCAATTGTTTCTTTTCGCTCTGCAGTCGGTGACATTCCTGCCACAATCGCATCAATTTTACCTGATGTTAAGGCTGGTACAAGACCATCCCACTCAGTTTTTACAATCACTAGCTCTTTGCCTAATCCATCAGCAATTTTCTTAGCCATCTCAACATCATAGCCGCCTGCATACTGTGAGCCGCCCTTAATTTTAACCGCTCCGTTTGAATCGTCATTTTGAGTCCAGTTAAATGGTGGATAGCCTGCTTCCAAGCCTACCGTAAACGTATCAGCGTCTCCTGAACCCGATGCTGACTCACTGCTTTGACCACAGCCTGCTAATAAAACGACTGCTGAAAGCAATAATGTTAAGAAAAATCCTGCTTTTCTTTTCATAGTTTGTTTCCCCCTTATATCTTTTTAAGCTTTGAAGACAATAAAAAAACGACCCGAGATTTACTCAGGTCGTTTCATTCATCGTTCCCTAAAGTCCTCTCTTTTAAAAGATGAGATAGCACAACTCAATAAGCTGGTAAACTTATTGAGACAGTCCTGCAGTTCTTCACTACAGACCCAGCAAGCAATTGTTGAGAACAATTTACTCACTTCGGCGATATTTCCTTCTCTCTAGCTTCAACGTCTCTCAAACTCTGCTAAAGACTGTTAAATACCGCGCCTCTACCTCACTTGACTAAAAGTGAGGTCTTATTAAATTTGTTTCAAGTCTACATCTTTCTTCCTAATCTGTCAATATGGTTTTTATGGGTTTATTTTCCAACTAATTCTTTCAGCTCTAAAAAAAAACAATTTTATACAGAATAAAAAGGATGATTTAATGAATGTTGGTTTTTCTAAAGTTTCCACCCTTTACTTCGGCAACGTCATACACGCGCACAAAAGCATCCGGATCGATTTCGCTGATAATTTCCTTCATTTTACTTTCTTCTAAACGGTTAATAACACACGTAATCTCTTTGAACTTTTCGTGAGAATATCCGCCGTATACTTCTTTATATGTAGCGCTTCGACCTAGTCGATCACGAATTGTTTTAACCATTAAAACAGGCTCATTTGTAATGATTTCAAACGCTTTTGAACCGCTTAACCCAACTTCAACGACATGAATAACCTTTGAAGCGATGAAGTAAGCAATGGCAGAAAGAATGGCTCCTTGCAAGCCAAACACAAAAGAAACCACGATAAATACAAACATATTTAGAAATAAAATAAGATCACTTGTTCCAAACGGTGACTTTCGTGAAAGGAGTACAGCAAGCATATCAATACCGTCCAATGCTCCTCCATTACGCAGTGCTAGACCCATTCCAAAACCAAGGATTACACCACCTACAACGGTTACTAAAAGCGTATCTCCTTCAATAATAGCTGGAGTGTGATGCATAAGAGTTGTACTAACTGCTAGAGAAGCAATACCGATGGTTGAAAAAATAGCGAAGCTTTTTCCAATTTGCTGATAACCTAACCAGATGAAGGGAAGATTGATGATGGCGATTAAAACGCCTAGTGGAATTCCAAAGAGCTGTGAACCAACGATGCTAAGTCCCGTCACCCCCCCGTCAGATACGCTATTTGGAATTAATACTGTTTCTAACCCATAACCTGCGATAATGCCACCAATGATGACTAAAAGGCCCCGAAACAATAGTTTTTGTTTACTCGATTTTCGATGCTGTTTTAACGCATTCATGTAATTCCTCACTTCTAATATTTTTTGACACAAATAATTTTATCATAAAATCATCTTCATTTATAAAATTAAGGTATCTCTAAAAGGTACTAAGCATAAAAAACGTAAATAGCCAGTCATCGGTTCAACACCGACAACTGGCTATTTAACTACTTTAAAAATAGAAATAATTACAAAAACTTATTATAGCTCTTCGTCTTCATCTTCAGGCAATTCAGGTTCATACAGTCCTAGAAAACAACTTGTTGTAAAGGTAGCTTGTGTCATAAATAAACCTGTAGCAGCAACAAAATTATAAAGATACTTTTTCATTTAAATCAATCTCCTTTTTTATTATTCGTTAATAAGTGTTGAGAAAGTAAGTACGTAATAATTCCATATAGAACTAAAATAATGAAGATATTGACCCCCAGTTTTCTTTGCACTTTTAGTTGACTAAAGAATTTAACTGGACTAAATAGTGCGCTAACTAGACTAATGGGATTGGTAGTCGAGAGTGATACAGATTGTTTATTTTCCATTACTTCAGATTGATTCATCATGGTACTTTCTCATCCTCCTGTTTGTTCGTTGCTTCCTGAATAAATAGTACAATAAAAACCCAAGGGATAAACATTTTTTGGATATTGTGGTCGTTTTTTGTATTTTCAGGGGTTATTTTGCTAATATTAGTGACGAAAATAAAAAGACTAAATCCTTAATTTTTTAAGGACTTAGTCTTTTCTTACTTTTTTCTTCTAACAAATTCATATGTTGTAATCGAAAAAACAATAATTATAATCAAAGAGATGACCATAATATCCTTTACCTCTCCTTGATAAATAGCTAATATAAGTGGCGGTGAAGCGAATAGTAAAAACACGATAGTAGCCAGTATAAAGAATTTTTTAGTCATGCTGAGTGCCTCCTGACATATTTAACATTGAAATAAAGTAGTCTTCTAAGCTTTCATTTTTTGTAAAAACACTTGATATATCGCTTTCTATTTTCAAGATTTTTCCTTCATTAATAAAGACTAAAGAGTCACAAAATGTTTGTGCTACTTCTAGCTGATGAGTAGAGAGCAAAATAGAATTACCTGCTGATACATAATCTTTTAAAATTGATTTTATTTTTTTCATATTAATCGGATCAATACCCGATATGAACTCATCTAACAATAAGACGCTAGGCTTATTCAGTAAGCTGCCCATCAAAGCTAATTTTTTTTATTACCTAAAGATAAATTTTTAATTTTCTTATCGATTTCTTTCTCTAAATGATAGTAAACAACTTGTTTCTCTACTTCCTCTTTAGATAGATTCAAATCAGTTAATTCCATGATGAACTTTATATATTCTCGACCCGTTAACTCGTCGTATAAATACGGATGGTCAGGTATAAAGGTGACTTCTTTCTTCATTTTCTCTATGCTTTCATTATGCAAAAGCACCTTTCCCTCATCCGGTGTAAGGAGTCCCATTGCAATTTTCAACGTTGTGGTTTTACCCGCTCCATTCTGACCAAGAAATGCCGTGATTTTCCCTTTTTCAATATCAAATGAGATATGGTCTAATATGCGTTTGGTTTCAAACGATTTACTGACGTTTTGAAAGCTTAAAGAGTAGTTCATACAATCCCTTCTCTCTATAGGTTTATTTGTTCAAAGCTTGATTTTTTAACTAACAGTTTGGAAACGAGCGGCAGCGCTATTCCAACGAATAAAAGAAGAATCATTCCAGCCATGCCCCACTGAATGACGATATAACTTGAAACCCCAATACTATCCACTAAAAACAAAGCCGTAGGAAGCATCAATAGTGGAACCATTAACCCAACAGTCGCAAAACGGATCACATCTGCGACAATTTTTTTATCTGGATAATCATCTAGCTGTTCGATATTTTCATAATTAAAATGTGGTCTAAGTACCCCTGGCAAGAACATTAATAAAGCAAAGAAGAAAAAGCTAATAATATGCAATAACAGAGTCATGATACTTAACATGAGTGGCATTTGATTAACGAAAAAGAATAGGATATCTGCGACAATAAACAAAGGTAAACTTGTCAAAGCGAATAGATGAAATCGATATTTAAACACATCCCATAATGATTTTCCATTTAATAAATAAGTAATTACTTGCTTCCCTTCCCCGTCCACAGAAAACATGCCATTTAACTCGGTGAAAATTGAATATACATAGAAATAAGTTAGGAAAAATAAATAAAATGACATGATTAAAAAATAAATCTCTTCACTTTGATCAAGACTTTGCAGAAGACCTGTAATTACTCCCCAAATTACCCAAAATAAAAATGACCCTAGAACAACTGGAAACCGATAGCGTAAGTAATCCGTTCGATAATGATGCTTCGCTAAAATGGTTGTATACGATGTGCCAGGAATAACTTTAGATAAAAGAGTATTGAAAGCCTCTATTCTCTTAAAAGGATAATACGGAGTTCTTCTATGATGATTCATTTTTGATAAAATGGATAAAAGAACGATTACTCCTATAAAGAACATCGCTAGCTTCAGCAAGGCATGGAGTTGAAGGCCATTAAACAAAATGTCTGAAAACACGTTATACGGCATATAGGGATGTAAAAAGATGTTTGATAGTGGTGCTAAAATAGAAGAGATGACGTCCACTCCCTCATTGATCAACTCATTGTAATGTTCATAATTGACATTATTGCTCGTTAGAGGAAATTCCTTAATCCACGGAGAACTCATTTTTCCAACAAAAAACGCTGTATACACAATTAAAAGGCGAAGAATTAGGTTCGTTAACAATCTCAAAAAGAAATTCCATTTATAATGCTGTAGCTTCATATAATTGTTATGCAATATTGAAACAAGTAAAGTTAGCAGCAGGTAGCTTCCTAACGTTAAAATTAGTAAGCTAGCAAGATAAACTTTATTTACACCTGTAACAACGCCTAAAGCTAATAGAATTGGGATGTAGTTAAAGATAAAATCCTTCGTGTCCCACACAATCGATTCTAAATAGAGAAAGATGTTTGCTTTTCTTTGCTTGATCTTTAACGTAATCATTAACCATTCTTGGTCTTTGGATTGTATTTGCCATTTAGAAGAACTTACCCCCGAAATAAAGGCAAAAATCATAATCAAACAAAATAAAATGGACCAAAGAATCTCCCCATTTTGTTGTATGGAAGACAACGTCTTTAGAATTAGATTAATCACTAGACTTTGCTTCGCTTCACCATTTGTTAAATGTTCGTTAAGAACTACGTATTTTAAAAGGAAATACGTTCCGAAAAAAATCAAACATGAATTAATTATATTTTGAATAAAAAATAAGACCCAGAGGCTTCTTCCGACTGATAAATCTCTAAAGATTTTAATATAGTTCCATTGATTTTTCCATCGAATAAAAAGCTTCCATTTCAGCCATTTGCTTAGCATTTTTTCACCCCTCCACTATATTGCATTACAATATAGTAACTCAGAAAACTTCTTACAATAATTTAAAATAAACATACATATATGTCTATATATTCTGCTTATCTAGGAGATTTTTTGTCTTATCAGGGTCAAAATACCATCTGTTCAACTCGTTATATTAACCAAGTATTGTTATTTTTAGAAATAATTATCTTAATTAACATATTAAAAAAATTCAATATATGCTATTTTATATATCGTAAAGGGTTGTTAGCATAATTAAAAATAGGAGGTAAAAAGAATTAAAATGAACTTCTTCGTTGAAGTAATAGGCACCTTTTTAGAGGTTTTTTCATTAATATTTTTCTTGATTGCCTTTTTAGGTATTAAATTTTCGAAAGTAAAAGCACAGTTCATAGCAGTCAACTCAATCGGAGTAGCATCGATTATGCTATTAAAGTTAACGACCAATTTTTCACACGCCATTACTTTTTTATGCAGCTTTCTCATTTTATTCATCTTAGGAAGCTTAATTTTTAAGATTAGCTTTTCTGCTGCCTTTATTTCAGTAGTACTCGGTTTATGTATTTTATTATTAGGAGAATTGATAGCGCTCCTTTTTTTAGGCAATATCTTTGATGTCATAAGCTTTTTGGAAGCTTATTCCTTTAAGAAAATGTTCATTGCGTTACCTCATATTCTATTAATTAATTTCATTAGCTTTCTATTTATTAAATACAAACTATCTTTCATTCCGCTAACTATTATTTACAAAGATCAAGATGATTTCTTTTATAAGAAATATGGGCCTAAATATATCATCTTAACTTGCGTTACTATGGTACTTATCATTGTTGTAGCATTTACGATTTCGTATAATTTATTTTATTTACAACAAACAAATTCATCCATTTTATTCATTACAGTTGTATCTATCATTTATCTACTATTCTTTTCACAAATTGTGCTCAAGCATGAATCTGAACGATTAGAGAAACTGTTAGAAAAACAGCATGAAGTGGAAATTAAGCGGTACTTTCAAGTTATCAAATCTCAGCGGCATGATTTTATTCATCACCTTCATACACTATACGGATTAATCGCCCAGCAAAAGTTTCAGGATACTGAAGAATATATAGAGGAAGTCATTGAAGATGTGAGAAAAATAAATGAAGTCATTCCTATTCATCATCCAGCCGTTTCGGCTTTACTGTTAACTTTAAAACAGCAAGCATATACCAAAAATATTCAGATGTCCGTAATTGCAAAAGATAATTTAGCCCACATTCCTTGCAAAGTAACCGATATTAATCGCGTACTAGGGAATTTAATTTCAAATGCGATGGATGCTCTAACGCACGATAAAACACAAGATAGCTGGATTGAAGTCTTAATTGAGCTTGAGCATTTATCCAACGAATACATATTTACAGTAACAAATAGTGGAGAAATAGACTCTCACATTGCTTCAAAACTATTTAATAATCAGTTTACAACTAAATCAAATAATCATGAAGGTATTGGTTTAATTGCTACTAAGCGGATTATCGAGAAGTATGAAGGCATGATTTACTTAGAAACAACTAGTAACACTACGGCTTTTATTGCTAGGCTTCCAGCCATGAAAAAGAACAAAGCGATTTAAAGGAGAGAGACGGATGGATAAATATGATGTTTTAACCGTAGATGATCAGGTCCATTGCACGGATATGTTAAAAAATTTATTAACGCAATATCCATTTATTGAAAACATTTATAGTTATTCAGATCCCAGAGACGCACTAGCATTTCTACAAACATCAGCGATTGATTTGGTTTTCTTAGATATAGACATGCCTCACATCAATGGTTTAAAGTTGGCCGAGACCATTAAACAGCAATTTCCTGATATTTTATTGATTTTTGTAACGGGTCACTCTGACTATGCTCTACATGGGTATGAATTATATCCTATCGACTTTTTATTAAAGCCTGTAAGCCCCTTACGACTTGAAAAAGCGTTGGTTCAGTTTCGTAACCAGCGCTCAAACAGAACCGTTTCTCAAGAACTTAATTTTGATCACACACAAGAACAAGCGACAAAGAAAATTACGGTAAGAGACAAAAGCTCCATTCACTTTATTACAATCAATGAAATTAATTTCGTTGAAAAACGAGGCCGAAAATGTATTATTAGCGTAAAGGATAACAAAGAAATTGAATGCAGCAATACACTGAACGAGCTAGAAAAAATGCTAAGCAAACATCATTTTTTCAGACCGCACCAATCATTCTTAATTCCTTTATCAAAAGTAGCTGAAATTAAGCCTGATGAATATATGCGCTCCTATTTAATCGAGCTTGAAAATGTGAATGCTGAAATTCGAGTTAGCAAAAATAAATATAGTGAATTGCGAAATGCTATCAATTCGCACTTATAAGCAAGCTGCATACCTTAGAGAAATGAAAAGACCCCTCTTTATGAGGGATCTTTTCATTAGTTAAACAATTGTTATCTACTCTTTCAGATCAGAACCGATAACCTCCAGCTTCTCTAAAGGCCAGTATGCAAGCTCTGCTTTTCCAACCACTTGATTGTATGGAACGGTGCCAAGCATCGGGGACCTGCTGTCTAGGCTGTTGCGACGGTTATCACCCATGACAAACAGCTGACCTTTTGGTACAACTGTTTCACCCGTATAATCTTCAAGCTTAAAATCTTCTGTAAGAGGTTGTCCCAACAAACCTTTCTTAATTACAGACCCTGATATCTGTAAGAACTTACTACCTTCATGTACCTATGACTTATGCTTTTCCATAAGAATGGTTTGAGCCAAGTTCTTGTCCAAATGCTCAAAATCATAGTACGAAATGAGGTCGTATAGCTCACTTCTTGTCTGCATATCTCTTATTGCTTCTTTTTGGGTACCTGTCGCCTTGATTAAATCAAATATCCTTTCGTACGCTTTTGCTGCTACGCGAAGCGAAGAGACGGGATAAATGACCATCTGAAAGCCCATATTGCTAAATTCTGTTGCTGTATAGTACGGTGTTTTTCCAAACTCCGTCATGTTAGCTAAAAGAGGCGCTTGAATTTGACTTTTGAATGTCCGAAACTCTTCTTCAGAGCCGAGCGCTTCAGGGAAAATAGCATCTGCTCCTGCTTCTACATATGCAGCTGCTCGTTTGACAGCTTCCTCCAGGCCTTCGCTACTGCGAGCATCCGTCCGAGCCACAACAACTAAAGAAGGAGCGACTTCTTTAATTACTCTGATCTTTTGTGCCATTTCTTCTATTGTTACAAGCTGTTTTCCATTGAGATGACCGCATTTTTTTGGAAGCTGCTGATCTTCAATCTGAACGGCTGCTACGCTGGCTTCAACCATTTCTCTAGCAGTACGAGCAGCGTTTAACACGCCACCAAAACCAGTATCAATATCAACCAGCACAGGTAAGTTTGTAGCTCGTATCACGTCTTTCGCCCGATCGGCTAGCTCTGTAGATGTTACAATTCCTAAATCTGGTAGTCCCCGACTTGCCGTATAAGCAGCACCTGATAGGTAAAGTGCTGAAAAGCCAGCTTGCTTAGCCACCAGTGCGGCCATAGCATCATGTGCACCTGGAAGTTGAAGGATTTCTTGCGCATCCATAAGCCGTTGAAATTTAGCAGCTAGCTCCTGTTGAGATAACGGCTGATTGACAATCCACGTCATGTAAGACCCTCCTTATTTAGATCAAAAACAATTGAACAAACTCGTTTACGCTCATGCTTTCAAGCTCCTCTTGGTTATAACAAACTGCTTCAATTTGCTTTTGCTGTTTGAGAGGAAAACGCGTTTTGATATTAGTTGAGAATTTTTCTTTAACCTTTGGAATGGCTTCATCTCTTCTAAAACGGTGCCCTAACGGATATTCACACTCTACTTCCTCTGTTTGTGTACCATCTTTAAAATGAATCTGCACGGCATTTGCAATCGATCTCTTTTTCGGATCCAGGTAGTCTTCGCTATACTGCTTATTTTCAACAACCTTCATCTTGCTGCGCAGCTCGTCAATTCGAGAATCAGATGCGACTTCGTTTTCATAATGATCGGCAACAATTGTTCCTTTAAGGAGACCAATCGCCGTAATATACTGCAAACAATGATCTCGATCGGCCGGATTATGAAGTGGCCCCTCTTTATCAATAATGCGAATCGCAGACTCATGCGTTGTAATTGTAATCGAAGCAATATCGTCTAATCGATTCACGACTTCTCGATGCAGTTTAACCGCACACTCCGCGGCCGTTTGAGCATGAAACTCCGCTGGATAAGACACTTTAAATAGCACATGCTCCATAACATAGGAATCAAGCGGACGACCAAGCGTTACCTGTTTTTTGTTAAATAATACGTCCTGGAACCCCCAATTAGGTGCAGACAACGCAGTGGGATAGCCCATTTCTCCTTTTACTGCCATCATAGCAAGCTGTACGCCTCTGCTTGTCGCATCGCCGGCAGCCCAAGACTTTCTAGAACCGGTATTCGGCGCATGTCTGTAGGTACGTAAGCTTACCGTATCAATCCACGCATTGGACAAAGCGTTAATAATTTCTTCACGCGTTCCTCCAAGCATTTTGGTAACAACTGCAGTCGTGGCAATCTTCACAAACATCACGTGATCTAATCCAACTCGGTTTAAGCTGTTCTCTAACGCCAGCACGCCTTGAATTTCGTGCGCTTTAATCATCATTTCAAGCACATCACGAACGGCCAGCGGCTCTTTCCCTTCTGCTACGCGTACGCGGCTAATGTAGTCAGCTGTCGCTAAAATACCTCCAAGATTATCAGAAGGATGTCCCCATTCTGCCGCTAGCCACGTATCGTTGTAATCCAGCCAGCGGATGATGCAACCAATGTTGAACGCAGCTCGAATTGGATCTAACTCAAATGACGTTCCCGGCACCCGACTGCCATTTGGTACAACTGTTCCTGGAACAATGGGGCCGAGGAGCTTTGTGCACTCTGGATAACTAAGCGCCAGCATCCCGCATCCAATCGTATCAAGCAGGACATAACGAGCGGTTTGGAACGCTTCTAAACTCTTAATCTCTTTATGAAGAACGTAATCTGCGATTTCCTCTAATAAAACATCCGTTTTGACTTGCTCATTCGTTTTCAACATGTGCATCTTTCCTTTCTCCTCAAATTTATTTATGATAGAAATGGGTATTCGCCAAAATATCCATTCGGTGAGTGGCCGTGAACAACCCCAAATTGTTAAAAGCGGCGCTCGCCTACATAATGTACGCGCGGTCTAAAAAGTCGATTATGTTCATGTTGCTCAATAACATGCGCACACAACCCTACCGTTCTAGCACTGAAAAAGATCGGTGTATAAAGTGAAATAGGAATACCAAGCATCCAATAGACAGGTGCTGCGTAGTAATCCAAGTTCGGATAAAGACCTTTTTCACGCTTCATAAGCTCTTCGCCCGCTTCGCACATGCGATAAAGACGATTATCTCCTTGCAGGGCGCATAGCTGTTTGAGCGACTCTTTCATCATTAAAGCCCGCGGATCAATTTTGTTCATATACACGCGATGGCCAAATCCCATGATACGCTCTTTTTTATAAAGCTTAGCGATCAGCAGCTCTTCAAATTTATCTACAGTACCAGCTTCTAAAAGCAGTTCCATTACCGCTTCGTTAGCTCCTCCATGCAGGTTTCCTTTTAAAGAAGCAACCGCTCCTGTCAATGCACCGTATAAATCAGACTGAGTAGAAGAAATGACTCTCGCTGTAAACGTGGAGTTTGGCATCTCATGCTCACTATATAAAACAAGTGAACGATCAAAGATTTGCTCTTCCAGAGATGATGGCTTCTTCCCCGTAATCATGTAAAAGAAATTTGCGCTATACGATAACTCTTTAAGCGGACGAATCGGCTCTTTCTTTTCGATTAAACGGTAGCTGTTCGCCACAATCGCAGGCACTTTGCCTAACAGCTTGTAAGCACGGCTTTTATTTGCCGATAGAGAACGATTATCAAGCCCTTTATCAAAGCCTGAAAGAAATGAAATTCCTGTTCGCAAGCCATCCATTGGATGCGTGCCATTAGGGAGTAAGCAGAAGACATCCAACAGTTCATCTGGAATCTCGTACTCCCCTTTTAACATTTCTTCAACTAGTTCCTTCTCGTTAATATTCGGCAGCCTTTCTTCTAGTAAAAGGTAGATCATATCGAGGTAGCTCTTTGATTTTGATAGCTCAATCAGGTCATACCCTTGAATAATAATTTTCCCCTGTTGGGTATCAAGAAATGAAATCTTTGTTTCAGCAGCCACAACGCCTTCAAGTCCCGGAAAAAACCTCGCTTCAGTCTCCATCTCTCTTTTCCTCCATTCCAAATATCTCTTCACCTACTGTTTTGTAAGCCTTTTCAATATTGTGTAAAAAAAGAGCCTTCTTTTCAGCATCCCCCCTCTTGTCTACCACAAAATCTCTTAACTCCTGATAATAGTCTGAAAGTGTACAAGGGTTCTCTGCCACTACGTTATTCATAATGCTCGCTTTGAAGTAATTCACAAAATACTCAACTGATCCGTCCACAGCTGCTCACCTCCATCACGCGTACCCGCTAAAAAAGCAATAAAAAAACAACTTCCCAAAGAAGTTGTTAAGCCGCGAGACAATACTCAAATAAACATGTTTTTAAATCATTTTTAAAACATGTTTGTCACTTCGCACTTAACACCCCCTATCCGCGTAGGTATTGATGCATGCTAAAACAGGCAGGTCTCCTGGCTTATGATCATCGCTCTTCGAACCTTCCCATCTTCATTTCCATGAAAACAGTGGCTTTTTCGAATCGCTCCCAAATACAGTTGCGGGACAGCGTCGGATTCCAACCGAACTTCCCTTTTAAGCAGATGAAAGACACCTTTCACCTACACCTGTTTCTACATCGATATTATTTTCACTTTAAACATATCAAATTTTATAAATTTTTACAATTTTTATTTTCATTTCACTTAGCTAACACTGTACAACACTTCATTTTTCAAAGCACTTATCTTATAAATCCATTTATAACCTCTCTAGCAAAATCATAAATAAAATATAGAAAAACTGTTTTTTGTTAATTATTGGATAACAATTCCTGTATAATAAAGGAAAAACTTAAAAGTAAATTTGCTTTATGCCAAAGATGAAAGGAGCGATTTCATGAAAAAACGATGGATTTCCTGGTGGATTACGAACTGTTTTTGGGCCATGCTATTTGTTTTAGGCACTATTATGGTATGGACGCGAAAAGTGGACGGAGCGGGTGCCATTCAAACCCCTGAAATTAAACTATTATCCTTTATTGTGTTAGTGCTTGCCTTTGTCATTCCGCTTGTGATTCAAAGTGTATGGCTTGTTATTAATGTAAGAACGAGTAAATGAAACCCACCTCTCAATTCCGATCTTATAATCTCCCACTCTCCTATGTTATGATGAAACAAAACAGCTGTAAGGAGAATGAACCGTGAAGAAAAAAATAAAGGTCGTTGCCGCCGTTATTGAAAATGATCAAAACGAAGTCCTCTGTGCCCTCCGTTCAAACGACATGTCTCTACCGAACATGTGGGAATTTCCTGGTGGGAAAGTAGAAGAAGGCGAAGATATTTACTCTGCGATTGTGAGAGAAATCGAAGAAGAGCTTCACTGTAAAATCAAAGCAACGGAGCTACATAACGAACACACCCATGAATACGATACGTTTATTATTGAGCTCATTGCGATTAAAGCTGAAATTGTTGAAGGTACACCGCAGCCCACTGAGCATGCCAAGCTTGTTTGGTTAAACAAAGAAAATCTAGATTCACTTGTCTGGGCACCGGCGGACGTTCCGGCGGTTGAACTATTAGTAGAAAAGAAATAGCCTTCTCGCGATGAGAAGGCTATACTCTTTCCGTAAACTCCGTATACAGAAACGCTGGAATTTCATTTTCTAATTCTAAGATTACCGTAATCGGCTTTTCCCCGTGGTACTCAACCGTATTTCCTTTACCGATATAAATAAACGGTTCAGTCTTACCATCCATCTCACGATATTTTCGTACAAATAGATGCAGGTGAATACCTCTGTCTTTGTTAAAAATAATATTCTTTCCTCGCTCAGACTTTTGGGTCGTACTGTTTGGCGTTTGCCAGTGGAACGTGCGCTTATCGATGAACTTATCCTGATAGTTAATGCTTTCTTTAATATCTTCTTCCTTATGAAGATCAATAAATAAGAAAAACTCTTTATCATTTGTCAATAAGCCAGAACCACGAAACGAGCTGTGCGTTTTCCGGTAGTTAGATAGTAGCGCTGGGTCCATCATTGTGTACTGCTCATACAGCTTTAAGTGCGGTACGCCGTAATCTCGTTTACCGAACTCTTTCTCGTAGCGGAAAATGCCGTAATCAATCGCATCTTTAATAAACGGCTTAAACTGGTCGTTATGTAAAACATTCGCAAAGCGCTCCGTTTTCACCGCTTCTTCTCCGTTAAAATCAATTAGCTTTAACTTAGAACGAAGCTGTCCACTATCATAGTACGCTTGATTTAATACTTCAAACGCGTGCCTTACCGTATCTTCTTCCACATCCTCTACGTATTTCAAGATTTCTTGATTGGCTTGCTTCAGTGAAACTTTGTCATGACTTAGTAAATATTTTAAAATCACAAACTCGTACACGCGCTTGATTGGTAGCTTACTAGACAACTCCTTAAAGGCACTTTCAAAGTCTTCATGAAGTAACAGAGTTTTCAGCTGGTCGTCTTTTTCGGTTTTCGCTACAAACTGAAGATATGACTTTTCTTTATTGATAAACTTCACTGGGTCAGGCGCTCCATCAAACTTTAAATAGTCCATCAGGTAATACGGAATTATGCCTTGATTTAATTTTTTAAATTCGTTGTACTCTTCTCTCAGGTACTTCAGCGAATTGAAGTTTTCACGGTCAATTTGCGCTAAAATTCGGTCGCGTGATATCTCATCCATTTGAATATGTGTAGCACCTGGAATGCTTGGGAATCCCTTTGCGATGCCTACCTTTAAGCTTTCCTTATCGTAATAGCGGCTGCCGTTTAGAGCGAGCGCAATTAAAAAGACCTTGCTGTGATTTCCGATAAAATCAAGTACTGTTAAGAATGATTTGCTGGCGTGCTTGCGCAAACCGCGCCCCAACTGCTGGATGAATACAATTGGTGAATTCGTTGGACGAAGCATTAATACAGAATTCACCGACGGAATGTCCACACCTTCATTGAAAATATCCACTGAAAAAATGACTTCTAATTCATCTCTATCATCTTCTAATCGCTTAATACACTCTTGACGCTGGGGAATGGAATGGCCGCCATGTAACACTTCACTTTTGTAGCCGCGCTTATTAAACTCTTCTGCCATATACTCAGCGTGTTCAATGCTAGCGCAAAAGCCAAGCGTTTTACGCGTTAAGCCATCGTGACCATAAAACTCCATCTTTTCAATAATAAAGTCGACGCGCTCATTTACTTTTAACCGTTTGGTTACCTCAGCTATATCATCAATGTCAATACCGCTTAAATCAACATCTTCAATATCAGTAATACCAAAGTAGTGAAACGGTACGACTAACTGATCTTCTAGCGCTTCGTGAAGACGAACTTCAATGCCTATGTTGTTATCAAACAAATCAAATACATTCATGCTGTCGCTTCGCTCCGGTGTTGCCGTCATGCCTAGGGTAAATGCTGGCGTGAAATATTCCATCACTCGCTGATAAGAAGGACTTGTCGCATGGTGAGCTTCATCATAAATAATATAGTCAAACGAATCTCGCTCGAACTCACTATAGTACTTTGTTAACATTTGAATCGTCGCAAACAAGTAGTCTGCTTCTTGATCTTTTGAACTTCCCGTCAACAAGCCAAACGTCACTCCCTCGTTCACAAACAGTGTTTCAAACGTTTCTTTTGCTTTTTGAAGGATCTCTTCTCGGTGCACAATAAATAAAAGGCGCTTTGGTTTCACTTTTTGCACGTCAAATGCCGACATATATGTCTTACCTGTACCCGTTGCCGCAATAACTAGAGCTTTCGTTTCACCAAAACTGCGCAGGCGTTCTAGATTTTCCATTGCGCGCTGCTGCATCTTATTTGGCTTGATGTACTCACCCTTTTCAAAAATCATTTGAGGTTTGTAAGCTGATTCCTTTAACGCAGCCAAAAACTTCCCGTACTCCTCTAGAAATTCGCTTGTTGCGTCGTTACTAATGTCCCACAAGTGCTCGTATTCCTTTAGAACATCCTGAATGAAAGGCATCTCGCTCTTTGACACAACCTCTACATTCCACTCAATATTACTTTTCAACGCGCTTTGCGTCATATTCGCAGAACCAATAATTACTTTATAGTCGTTCTCATATTCAAAGATATAAACCTTCGTATGAAAACCTTTTTCTTCTACCGCGCTGAATACCTTAAGATCAATATTATCAAAGCTTTTAATCTTCTCTAATGCCTTCACTTCCGTAAAATTCAGATACGTCGATGTAATAATACGCCCTTCCACACCGCGACTAGCCGCTTCCTTCAAAGGGTCTAAAAGCAGCTGCAGCCCGCTAAAATTAATAAAGGCCACGCTAAAATAAAAGCTCTTGCACTCCTTCAAAGAAGTCACAAGCTCATGTAGAAGATTCGTGTTTTTCGAGTTTACTAGTAATCGATTTCCCATATAATCTACCACTCCACCTTTTTCCATTAAACTGTTACTTTTAGTTTAGGTGTTTAGATGGGGTGGATCAAGGGGTTTTTGGTAAATAAACAAGAGTTAAAGTAAGGCTTTAGAAGCCCTACTTAACTCTTTTGATTTGTGATACGGTTCACCCTATCATAAATAAGTAAGATTACAACAACACATCCATTCCAATTAACTTCACTAACAGCCTCATCCTTTCTTTTCCCTCAACCACTCCACACTCGCACCACTACGCTCCTCCAAAACCCCATCAAACCACTTCACAAACTCCGACTCCCCAGAATAAGATAAGCACAAATACTGCTTCGCTCTCGTCATTCCGATATATAGCAGGGACACTTCCCGCTCCTTATCTTCTTCTAGTGGAAACGGCATGGAGTTAACGTTGACGATGAAGACCGCTTGGTAGTCGAGACCTTTGCTGCTGTCGATGGTGCTGATTTTCACTTATTTGAACATCAAGAGAAGCTGAGCAAAAAGGGGGAAAATTAGACTTGGTGTCTACACGCCCATTATGTATCAGTCTATAAGGCGGGCTTAGCTGTATGTATGCTATATATTCGTAAATGATCGACATCATGTTACTTACCATAAAACCTTCTATTTTCATCTGTTATCTCCACGTAATCTTTATCGTACGCATACATATTTACATTATTTTTATTTATATAAATCTCATAAATGCGTTTATTATATTCCTTAAATTCACTTAAAACTAAACATTCTCTTTAGGCTATTCGAAATAACTAAAATAACTCATCTTCCTCCCAAAAAACAAACCCACTATCAATAACCCCCTGCAAATACTCATCAAAACTGTCAGCAATCACTTTGTATTCGTCCGGGTCATGCACAAAGCGAATGATTTGACCACTTACCCCCTCTGGAGAAGGATTAAAGTCAATATAGAGCCTTGATGTTCCGCCATTATTCATACAGTCTGCAAAATGAATATAGGTTTCAAGGTGAAGTCCGTCTGGATTGATTCTAGGATCAACGTCTTCCTCGTATTCCAACAGGTACGAAACGTCCTCTTCTTCTTTTGAACTATCGAGCATTTGCTGCGTAGATAGTAAATAGTACGGATATCTCCCTTCTTCAACATCTGAACCTAGCATATAAACGGCAATTTCATTTTCACCGTATTTACGCCAATATGTACCATCAATCTTTTCAAGTAGTGTGATTAATGATTGGGGACAATTTGGATACGTTGATTTTAGTAAGTCTATATCCTTTTTTGTAGCACCACACGCTGTATTTAGTTCTGCAAGATCACCTGTTGGTAACGCTGCTTTTAATCTCGTTACAAAATTATTTACTAAGTCCATTACCTTATCCTCCTATAACGATAGCCGCTCTTATCATGAGCAAGTTGATTTCATTTTGAGCACTTTCTTCTCTCTTATAACGTACGCTTAGATTACTGCACGCTCCATACTTCTAAACCATCATCAATTCCTTTATCCTTGAACACTTTTCCACAATTTGTTAAAAACATGTTAAAATTATTCTATATGTTTGAAAAAACCTAAACAAACTCTTTCAAAGCAATCCATACATAGAAACGAGGAAACAAAATGACGAAAGCGAAATGGCTACTGATTTTTCTGTGCGTAATGGACTTGGGACTAGTAGCTATGCATCTATCAGGCTATTTCTTTCTCTCTTTGAAACCAACGGGTTATGTCATTCCTTTAGTCATCAATATGATCTTGCTGTTTTTCATTAATAAAAAGCTGTGGGTCCGTTTAGGACTAGTCGTTGGCGTTCCGGCCTTATTTATACATGGGTTTATGGTCTTGTTCATGGATTATGACTATACAAAGATTGATTCTCCCAGTCACAAACAATCTCTTGTAATTGAGTATCGTCACGTCACTCTAGGTGAGACAACGTATTTTTATCACTTTTATAAAACACGATTTGGAATAATTGGTAAATTTCTCGACGATCAATCGGTGGAATTTATGGTTCGAGGGCCAGAATATCCTGTTGAAGAAGGAGCTGAGGCAGCATTAGGAGCCCATAACCCAACTTGGATTTCAAAAGATATTGTCCGGTTTAACTCATGGAAGGGAGCAAAAGATGTGTATTTAGCCTCTTCTTCATCAGCGGTAAGCACAAAGGAAATAGACAATTTCATACTGAAAGCAAAAAGCAACAGTGACGGAGAGACCATTACCATTAACGGGATGGATTTCATCACCCGGTATGATAAAAAAGCCGGTCAGCGTTGGATTGATGTGCTAAGCGATGGTGACGAGGGGCCAATCCCGAGACAGCAGTGCTCCCGGATTGTACGCAACGAGGAGCGCGGATATTATATGTTAGAGGAATGTACGCATCAGTGGGAGTATGAGCTATATCCTCTTACGGACGGACAGTAATATTTCAATCATTTTCCTTTTCATCAGAAACCACAAGACCATTTAAATAACAATTTCCAGCACAACAAGATGCCTCGTTCCCTTGCACTTTTTATTTAATACGATTAAAGTATATAGTGGTTGAATTTCTTCTATAGTAGAAATCAGCTCTCTAACAATCATTTCACTTTTTAATTTCGGGAACGCGTTTCCCTTTAAGGAAAGGGTTTAGATATACAATGAAAGATAATTTTTGGCATGAGTTGCCTCGTCCGTTCTTTATTTTAGCTCCAATGGAAGCCGTAACGGATGTTGTGTTCCGTCACGTGGTGACAGAAGCAGCTCGACCTGATGTGTTTTTTACAGAGTTTACGAATACGGAAAGCTACTGCCATCCGAAAGGAAAAGATAGCGTAAAAGGACGCCTAACGTTCACTGAAGACGAGCAGCCAATCGTTGCGCATATTTGGGGAGACAAGCCTGAATACTTCCGTCAAATGAGTATTGGTATGGCTGAAATGGGCTTCCGAGGCATTGATATTAACATGGGCTGTCCTGTACAAAACGTTGCAGGAAACGGAAAAGGATCTGGCTTGATTCGTCGTCCAGACGTTGCGGCAGAGATTATCCAAGCGGCTAAAGCTGGGGGACTTCCTGTCAGCGTGAAAACGCGCCTTGGCTATACAAAAGTCGACGAGTGGTACGACTGGTTAAAGCATATTTTAGAACAAGATATCGTTAACCTATCTATCCACCTTCGTACGAAAAAAGAAATGAGCGACGTGGACGCACACTGGGAGCTAATCCCAGAAATCAAAAAGCTTCGTGATGAAATTGCGCCTCATACGCTTCTTACGATTAACGGCGACATTCCTGACCGTCAAAAAGGCTTGGAGCTTGCGGAAAAGTACGGTGTTGATGGAATCATGATTGGACGCGGAATTTTCCACAATCCATTTGCTTTCGAAAAAGAAAAGAAAGAGCACACAAGTGAAGAGCTATTAGATCTTCTTCGCCTGCAGCTAGATCTTCACGATAAATATTCGAAAGAATTAGAGCCACGCCCATTCAAACCGCTTCGTCGCTTCTTCAAAATCTACGTTCGTGGATTCCGAGGCGCAAGTGAGCTACGAAACTTACTTATGAGCACAGAAACGACTGATGAAGTACGTGATTTGCTTGATGAGTTCAAGGATCGAACTGGTATGAAGGAAGACGAAGGTTTCTCAATTAAGTAACGCTTGTTTCACTTAAAAATAGCAACACAAAAAGCTGAGCCTACACGAGGTTCAGCTTTTGTTTTTGATAAATCAAATTTGCTTATTCACTAAAGCCGTCTTCCGTTAACGCATAGTTAATGCGCGCGAATAAATTGTTGGTTTCTTGTCTCGCTTGGGCATATACCTTTTCAAATTCCGCTTTATTTTCAGCAGGATTCTCAAATTTACCTACCTGTCCCCACATCGCTTGAACCATTTTCATGTTTTCAAAAAGCTCATAGTCTAACGGAGTTTGCGGAGCCGGTGCAAAAACAAGGGGTGCGCCTAGTTTTTCTAGCTCTTCTTGTCCTACTACAAATGCCGGGTGATCATATAAGTCACGGTCCATTGCAGTTTTAATATCATTCATTGTCGGTCCGACTAAATAAAGCATCTGCATCATGCCTCGCTCTAAGTTCGTCGCTTGTTCCCATGTTCTATACTCAGAAGGATCCGTGCTTTGGAGCTGCGTTGGCTGATTGGCTAAAATCAATTTATAGATTTGATCCCTTTCGGCTTGATTTTGAAGCTGATATGCTTGTTGGCTTTCTGGATTAATAAATACATCACTGTAGTTTGTGATGTTTGAAACCTTTGAAGATGACGTACTGCTGACAATTGTTCGGATTGGCTCTTCCGTTAAGCTAAAGTAAATTCTTCCCGTCTCGTCCATATAGTTTTCAACTAGTTCTTGTTCTGTAAGATCTTTTTCGTAATATGGTGAATCAATTGAAACCGTTGGGATTCGAAGCTGGTCCATCTCTTCTTGGGATAGTTCCACTTTTGAGGTTTCTTCTTTTGAACTTTCCTTTTCAGTTTCTTTTTCTATTTTTTCTTCATTCTTTTGCTCTTCCGCAGCCGCTGTTTCTTTCGCTTGTTCTGCACTCTCGTCTTTACCGCAAGCTGCTAGTAGTAAGCTTGCAGCTGTTACAAGTAACCATTTTTTCATCATGTTCGCCTCACTCGTCCGTTTTTTTCTCAACTTAAAAAGTATATCACTCATAAATTGAAAATTATGGATGATTTGTAAAAACAGGAAAATGGCATTAAGGACTAGAGCGAATATCATACGAATTAACTAATCATTAAGTCTTAGAAAATAGTCATGCACGATAGCCCGCTTTACATACATAAACTGTATGAATTGCAAATGCAGGGAGGACAATCTATGTATTCATATTTTCATGATTTTTATCGAAACACCTCAGATACAAAGCTTTTAAGCGCTATTCAAAAAGCTATTAACGCAGAGTATAGTGCTGTTTCGTGCTACGAGAAGTTAGCTAAACTAGCACAGACAAAAGAAGAGCGCAACAAAATACGTGAAATTCAAAAAGATGAAAAACCCAAAGCCTTCTTCGTCTCAAAGACAGCTTGATGATTACGGTGCTAAAGGAGCATTAAACGCACCATCACTATCGTTATCAGAAATGCTGACGTATGCACTTCAAGACGAATACCTAGCTCAGGCTAGATATAATAACGTTATTACAACGTTTGGTCCAGTACGGATGTTTGTCCAAATCAAAGAAGCAGAACTACGCCATATTGATGCATTACTGCCACTATTTGATCGCTACCAAGTACCGATTCCTGATGATACCTCTCAAAACCTTGTCAAAACTCCAGCAAACCTCAAAGCTGCATATTCAGCAGGTGTTCAAGCAGAAATCGATAACATCGTGATGTATGAACGCTTTTTGACATTCGATATTCCAAGTGATGTACGAATGGTCTTTTCGCAGCTACGAAACGCATCTGTAAATCATTTGGCTGCTTTCGAAAGAGGAGTTGCATCCTTCGGCTAGAAGCTTATTTATCTAACAAAAGGCTAGACTGACAACAGTTTAGCCTTTTTGATATGAACATCATTCTTACACAGGCTTTCTGGCCACTTTATTTTTTCAAACCAGCAGCAAAAAAAGGACCGTTAAAAGTAATAATTGAAAAGATTTTAGCCATTTCTTCTGGAGATTCTTTTCGCCCACTATTAAGCCACTGTTGGATTACTCCTATGTGTGCAGAAGCTATGTAAGAAGCTAAATAGTCTCCTGGAACAAGGAAATTTTCTTTCCGAACAAAGTCAAAGGCTTCATTCTCAAAGATTTCTTTCCACATAAACTTTTTTAATCTCGTCTGAAAAGTTAAATCTCCGTTTGGACCTAATAACGCTCTCATAAAACTACTGTTTTCGTTTAGATATTCAAAGATTACGATTGCAATGGAAGACGGGACGGCTATCGGTGAATCCTCCTCTAGAGAAGCAACAACGCTTGGGAAATTTTCTTTTACAATAGTAGAAAGCTCTAGCATCACTTCATCTTCACATTTCTTCATTAAATCAAACTTATCCTCATAATGCGCATAAAAGGTGCCTCGATTGATGTTGGCTCTCGTTGTAATATCTTTCACTGAAATAGCGTCGAACCCTTTTTCTTCAATTAATTCAATGAATGCATTTTGAATGGATTCTCTTGTCCTAACAATTCGTAAATCCAAATGTTGATTTTTCATGGTATGTCCCCCTTTATTTTATCCAACAGATTGCTAAGCAGTGTTCCATAACCGACACATCCTTGAATTCTGATTATTGAACACTTATTACATGAGGTATAGAATTTGAACAGAACTAAAATAAACAACAGGTTGTTCATTATTCTATCAAAAGTATAAGGAGGACGAAACATGTTTAAAAACAAACTACTCTTACTTTCACCTATTATTGTATTTGGCATCATCAGTGGAATTATGATCCTACTTTCTACGTTTAAGCCACAAGCTGTTAACGAAAAAGTGGAGCTTGAACAGTAATAGGAATATAAACAAGCGGAATTCAGTTTGAATCCGGCTTGTTTATGCTTTGTTATTGACCTTCATTTGATGAAAGAAACATTTCGTTTAGCTGCTCTAAACAACCTCTTGGAATATTACACCCTTTTTCTAAATATGTCCCAATATCTCCGTACTGCTTCATTATTTTTTGATAAACATCTTCAAAGTACTCACGCCGCACTTCTAACACGGGCCTAATTTGCTCACAAGAAATTTTAAAAACTCAAAATGGGTAAACTCCTGGCTTTTATCATGAATTGATACAGATAATAGCTCTATATCAGGTCCCGGCTGCACTCGACTAACCCTTGATTTTTGTTCAGACGGCATTCTTAAATCACAGATTGCTTTAATATTCAGCTGACGAAAGGTCTCAATATCTTATTTCGTTAGCTTTGATAGATCTTCTGAGCGAAACAAAACTCCTTCTTTCAGCTTTTCCCCATTCTCTGTCACCACTCCGCCAACATCTCGAAAGTTAAATAGCTTTTTAAAGTTATAGTTCATATCGTTTCTCCATTGTTTGTGATATTTGCTTTTCTTTATTCTACGATAGAGTACAAAAATGCTGAACTATTAATTAATTTATCTTTTTATTTATCTCTACCATAATGAACAAAAAATGCAGCCTCATATCAAAAAAATGACAAAAAACTGGCGCCCTTCAAAACACCAGCTGAACCAATCCCATATATACAACTGTTCCTCCCCCAATCGAAAGCAACATGCTTCCCCTCCATGCATGAAGCAATACCACAAAGCCAACTGCTAGCATTTCAGGTAACCCATGACTTCCTGAAACAAAGCTGATATCCTTTAACGAATACACTACCAACAGTCCGATAACCGCTGCCGGTAGAACAACTCCGATTAGTGCGCTTTGGTACTGCTTGCCTTTTTTCCATTGCTCCATAAAAATGACGACAAACAGCGCGGTCATTACGAACTCAATCCCTTCCGTACTGAACGTAATAAACGAGCCAAAAATACTGCCAAGCGCTGATCCGAGCACCCAGTAGCAGTGGTTCAGTAGCGTAATAAAACGGAATTAAATTTTGCTTTGCAGACGCTGATTATCAAGACTTCGTCGGCTTTGACGTAATTGATTCAAATCTATATGAGCGACAGCTATTGATGCAGCTCGTTAAGCCATAAAAGAAAGCTGTAAAAAGACAAGCTACCTTCAGCTTGTCTTTTCTTATTCATGAAATCTTCGTTCCATTTGGCAACTTTTCATCCGGCTGTAGCAGCACTAAATCTCCTTCTCCTGGAACGCCACCTAAAACGAGCACTTCTGATTTAAATCCTGCAATTCGCATTGGCGGAAAGTTTACAACCGCGACGACTTGACGATTCAGAAGCTCGGTTGGCTCATAGCGATGCGTAATTTGCGCAGATGACTGCTTTACTCCGATCTCTTCTCCAAAATCAACTTCAAGCTTAATCGCCGGCTTTTTGGCCTCTGGAAACGGTTTGGCGTCAAGAATTGTACCAACGCGTAAATCTAATTTTAAAAAGTCTTCAATGTTTGCCATTTAGCTTGAACCACCTTTTTATTATTTTTCGATTGTGACCATTTCAGATTTTCTGCTTACATCACGTGTTGACCAAATCAGGATCCCAATTCCTATTAACAACAAGCTAATTCCGCTCCAAGACGTCATCGTCAGCTTTTCTCCTACAACTAAAACGCCAAGCATCGTTGCGGTTAGCGGCTCTGCTAACGCTAGAGTAACTGCGGTTGAAGATGAAACGTGTGCAAGCCCTTTGGCAAATAGAAAATAAGCAAGCCCTGTGGCCATAACGCCAAGCTGAAGGCTTACACCAATACCTCTCAAGCTTGTAAACCATGACATATCAAATAAAAATAGGAGTGGTGATAAAAAAAGCGCGCTTAAAATAAAGACAACCGCAACGGCTGATAGTGACGAATACTTTTCCACTAACCCTCTGCTTGCAAGGGTGTAGCAAGCAAAGGATAGGCCTGCTCCAAGCGCCATGAAAATTCCCATTATATTTAGGCTTGCCGATTCTTTGTTCAGAAATAACAGCACGCAGCCTAAAATAGATAAAAACGTAGAGCACCACCAGATGATGCTTGGCCGCTTGTTTGAATAAAACCATTCAATAAGCCCAGATAAAACAGGTGCACTCCCGATGGCCACAACTGTGCCAACCGCAACGCCTGTAATGGAAACTGCTGAAAAGAACAGCGGCTGATAGCATGCCATACTAAGAGCTGCGACAAGAGTGGCTTTTAGCGGCCATCCTTTTAGACGTAAATCTTTTCTAATCAGTAGAAGCAGTAATAGAAACACACCGCCTACTGCAAGCCTTGTTGCGCCAATAGCAATTGGGTGTGCGGAGTCCGGTGCTAGCGCCTGGGTAGTACCTGTTGTGCCCCATAGAATCCCTGCTAGTAAAATGAAAAAAGGAGCTGCTTTCACAATGATTCACCTCAATAAAAAGAACGATTACCCTTATGATAAAGAATTCCCTATTCATTTTCTTTACCAAGTTTAATCTTCTTTTTATCTATTATTAAGAATTCGATATTTTTGTGGTGACACGCTTTCATGGCTGACAAACCATCTTGTAAAGGAAGAGGAGTTAGCAAAACCAATCTCTTCACTAATCCTGGACATCGACCATCCTGTTGATAGCAATAAACGCTTCGCTTCATCTAAACGAAGTTTCGATAAATACTCCTTCACGCTTTTTCCCGTTTGCTTTTTAAACCATGTCGAATAGTAAACGGGATGATAATGCTCAATTGCTGCGAGGGTTTCCAGGTTGAGTGGCTCCTTAAAGTGCTGATGAATGTAATCAATTGAAGGAGGATTGGACGTTTGGAGCTTTTTAGTCACATACCTCGTTAAATCAACTAAAGCAGAATAATCAGCAGGGTTTTTCGCTTCTTCTAACAATAAATACCGAATAGCTGACCACTGACTATCAAGCGTCATATACATGCTGTTTGTACCCTTTGGCAGGTACTGCGTTGGAATATCTAAGATTAAAAATTCATTTCGGTCTCTGGAGCGATAGTTATGATTCAGTCCCGGAGGCAGGTAAAAGCATTGATCCGGGCTAAGCGTTACTTCTTGAAACGCCATTTCCATATCAAGAGAGCCTTGCAGTGGAAAAAGAAACTGTCCAAATTCGTGCTGGTGCAGCGTGAATTCTTTCGAGTAGGATCTCTTTTCACACGTTAACTCGTTCACTTTATCCATTTGGCTCTCTCCTTTACGTTAAGTTGAATCTATTATAAATGCAAAATCCGCTTAAAAAAAGCCTAACATGTCGCTAGGCTCTCGGTTTATTTGTTCATTTTCCAAACGGCCGCAACGTTCATCGCCGTTTTTTCCACATAGTCGCTGGCATTCGCAAAAGCATTTTCTAACGTCGTCACTCCTGGCACAATACTAAATAACGCATCGATACCATGCTCATAAACGACGTGGCTGTCAGCTCCGGTGTTCCCAGCAATTCCAATGACCGGAATGCCATGCTTTTTGGCTGTTTTTGCTACGCCAATGGGAGTTTTACCATAAATGGTTTGCCCGTCAATTTTTCCTTCTCCTGTGATGACTACGTCCGCATCACGAACGGCTTCTAATAGATTTGTTGCTTCAATGACGATGTCGACGCCCCTTTTCAATTCCGCTTGTAAGAAAGCAAGCAGCCCTGCACCTAATCCCCCTGCTGCACCAGCTCCTGGCACGTCATCAATCTTTTGACCAAGGTCTCGTTCAAGAACGGCTGCGTAGTGTCGTAAATTTCGATCCAAAAGCGCAACCATCTCTGGCGTTGCTCCTTTTTGTGGACCGAAGATGGCAGATGCTCCTCGCTCTCCGGTAAGAGGATTATCAACATCACACGCTACTTCAATTTTGACGTGCTGAAGACGCGAATCTAGCGTTGATAGATTAATAAAAGCTAAGTTTCCGAGTGCTCCGCCACCATCTAGAATTTCGTTTCCTTCCGCATCTAGTAACTGTGCACCAAGCGCTTTGGCCATTCCAGCGCCTCCATCGTTTGTGGCACTTCCACCAATCCCGATAATAATATGGTTTACGCCGTAATCTAGCGCTGCTGAAATGAGCTCACCTGTACCTTTGGTTGTTGTCATAAGCGGATTTCGCTTAGCAGGGGGTACGAGATGCAATCCAGACGCGGCTGCCATTTCAATGACGGCTGTTCTCTTCGTTCCCAGAATGCCAAAGAAAGCTTCAACCGGCTCACCTAAAGGACCCGTAACCGTTTTTGAGATAATCTCTCCATCCGTTGCGTCAACCAGGGACTGAACCGTCCCTTCTCCTCCGTCAGCCATCGGTACTTTTACATAGTTTGCTTGTGGCAGTACTTGCTTAAAGCCTTTTTCAACTGCTTCAGCTACCTCTAAAGCTGATAAGCTTTCTTTAAATGAATCCGGAGCAATGACAATCTTCATTACGTTCTCTCCCTACACTTTAATATTAGCTAAATAGCTTGAACACACCGTAAATGAGCGTCGATAAAATCGCTAGCGTTAAACCAACTGCTGACTCATATGGAATAAGCTTAAGTCGTTCTTTAATTTCCATATGAACGCTTCCCCCCGTTGCGTGGAAAAAGCTACCGTGCGGTAAATGATCTAAAACCGTCGCACCTGCGTGTACCATAGCCGCTCCGGCAAGCGCTGAAACGCCCATCTCTAAAATCGTGGAGCTAAACACCTGACTGGCAACCGCTGTTCCTGCAGTTGTTGAAGCAGTCGCAGCAGACATGAAGATTCCTGATGCTGGCGCTAGTACATAGCCTGGTAAGCCGAGCGCACTTAGTCCTTCAATCAATACATCTTTTAAGCCTGAATTGGCGATAATTCCAGCCAGCGTACCCGTTCCTAGGAGCATAATGGCCACACCCGTCATTTTTCCTAACCCTGAAACAGCATAGTCATTCAGCTTTTTGCCTCTTCCCATGACAATTGCACCGACAATTCCTCCAATTGGCAAAGCAATCATTGGATCAATATTAATGTTAAACAGCGGTCGCAGTGATAGTAAAACAATCGTCACAAGCGGCGCAATAATAGCTGGTAAAAATGCCGGTAGCTTATCTGCATTATTTACTTCTATTTCGGCAAGCTGTACAGGAGCCCCTTTTTTCACAAGCTTTTTGGCAATAAGATACGTCACAACAATTCCAAAAGCTGCTGGGATTATACCCGCTGCCATAATGGATGTGAGCGGAATATTAAAAGCATCTGAAGCTGCGATAGCATTGGGGTTTGGCGACATAATGTTCCCAGCTTTCCCGCCTCCAATCATTGCTAATAAAATTGCCGGTTTTGACAGATTGGCTTTTTGAGCAATTGCAAGCGCAATTGGTGCCACTGTAATAACCGCTACGTCAACAAATACACCAACTGTGGTTAAAATCATTGTTGCAAGCGCCAGCGCAAGCAGTGCTCTCGCTTCTCCTAGTTTTTTTACAATTGTTTCTGCAATAACAGCAGCTGCTCCTGATTCGATGAGCACACCTGCTAATATACCTGCAGCTAATATTCTTAGTACGGCAGGTATAATCCCTTGCGCTCCTTCCATCATAAGCGCCACGGTATTCGTTATATCCACTCCTCCTACTAGACCACCAATTAAAGCACCGGCAATCATTCCATAGGCAGGAGATACTTTCTTTAAGATCAATACAATTGCAACAACAAGCGCAACCACTTATAGCCGTTTGAATGATTCTCCATTTTTAAAATTACCGCTATGCGCGGGAGGTCCAACTGAATGCCAAGACGTTCTACTCGTTCAAAGTAAAAGGAATCTAACGTTTCCGTGCCGTGAAGCAATTGACTCGTTAATTCCTCTTTCAGTCGCTCGTCCCATTGAATTTCATCTATTAATACTGCCTGCTGTAGAATCATTTCAGCAGCCATTTTCACAAGCTCACCGTAGTTCCTCACTTCCTCTGGTTCACCTGTAATACCAATCACACCAACAACCCTATCATGAAAGGTAATGGGCAAATTAATTCCTGCTTTTACTCCTTGAAAATGCGTTAAATCAGAACTCGTAATTTCAAAGCCTTTTTGTGTTTCGATTACTCGCACAGCACCTTCATGAATAGAATCAATTCGATGATGATCCCCTGAGCCGATAATTACGCCTTTTTCATTCATCACGTTGATGTTGCGATGAATAATATTCTTCGTTCGATTTACAATTTCTTGAGCTAAAGAATGATTTAAAAACCTCATGCACTCCACCTCTTCATTCTCATGAATGCCTTTTCAATCTATCGTTAACTATAGCATCATTAAATAAAAAAAAGAAAGCCTGCTTATACCTAGCCTTTCTTTTAATTGAAGAGTCCTCTTAACGTAAATGAATGTTGTCAATTGTTATACTCTTTTTTACATCTCCTAAGTAAAAGACAAGCTGAGCATTTTTATCGTCATGAGGTAGCTGTAAATTTTTAAAAGCGAAGTGATATTTCTGTATTCTGGAAGATACTTTTACTTTCTGCTTCTCATACACGTTTCCATCTTCGTCTGTCAGCGCAACAAACATATCACCTTTTGGTTGAATACTTGCATCAAAGCTTAATTCATACCCTTGTCCTGCATTCAGGAAGATACCTTTTTGAAGTAACTTCAAATCATCTGCATATTTGCTGCTTGTTTTCACATCAATATGAAGCTGGCGTTCATTAGGGTCAACGGTTGCTAAAGCGTTTATTTTTCTCGCTTGTACAACGTGCCAATAGCTCATTCCATCTGCTTCTCCCACGCTAAATGTACCGTTGTATACTCGATTTCCATCACTTAAAGGAACCTTTGAAATATCGTCATTAAACGGAATTCCTTCAACCTCTACAAGCTTTGCGTTTCCAATCCATACAGGCTGGTCGTTTGTTCCAAGATTAAACTCAACGCGCGCTGCATTATCGGATTCTTTTTTCATTTGGAACAAAACTTCATAGCTTTGTACTTGGTTTGTCAGCTGAGCATTTAAAGCTGGTGAATATCCTGCGTATCCAACTGATGCTCCTCCTGTTACTTGTACCTTCATGCTTCTAGCTACTTCCGTTTTAGCATCAAACGTTAGCTTATAAAAGCGGACTTTCGCTAGTGACACAATAGACTGAGGCTGCACCGAGTAAAGCTGACCTCCAGGACGAAGTATATTTACCTTTAAAAAGCGGCTATTGTTTAATTCTTCTACTGATAAAACTGCATCTCCATCCGGCTCTTTATGAAGGGACCAGTTAGCAGTACCTTCAATTCCCATGCCAGGGTCACCTGCTTTTGTTTCTGTAAACTGATTGTTATAAACTAAGTTTCCGTCTGCTTGAGGAAGCTTAGCACCTGACAAATATTCTTCTTTTGGAATGACTGGAGGAGTTGGCTCACGGTACTCTCTGCCCGTTAACTCATAGACTCTTACATAGTCAATTTTCATTTCTTTTGGGAACTGGGTCTCTGCCGTTGGATTCCCATCAAAATTCCCACCAACTGCTAGATTCATAATGAGATGAAATTCTTCGTCAAACGGCGCTGGATAAGCATTGGTATCTGGCTGTCCATCACTTTGACTGTACCAATCGTTTTGCACGCTATAGAGCTCACCGTCCACGTACCATCGGATTTCACCAGGCTCCCATTCAACGGCATATGTGTGGAAATCTTCAATTGTGCTTCCATCTTTAAATGTGTATTCTTCACCGCTATACGTATTGTTTGGCCACTGCTGACCATAGTGAATGGTGCCCGCAATAGTATTTGGCCTGCTACCCCAGCCTTCCATAATATCAATTTCACCCGAAGCTGCCCAGCCTCCGTAACGATTATGCTCCGGAAGCATCCAAACGGCAGGCCAATAGCCTTTACCTGTTGGGGCGCTAGCACGGATTTCAAACTTCCCGTATTTCTTGCTGAACAACCCTTTCGTCTTTACACGAGCAGATGTGTAGTCAAAGCCTTGGTAGCTTTCTTTATGAGCTTGAATGACAAGATTACCACCTTCTTCTCGAACATTTTTTGAACGATTGGTGTAATACTGGAGCTCATTGTTCCCCCACCCAGGTATGCCCACAGAAGCACCGTTTGTTAAATCAAACGTCCATTTCGTAGGATCAATCTTTCCATCGTCAAACTCGTCTCCCCACACTTGAGTCCACATTGGCTTATTTTTTTCTTTTTGCCCTTTAGCTTGTTCTTCCTCTTCGGCATGACCAACCGGGGTAAACAAATAACTAATTAACGCTGCTGATAATATGGAGCCGAAAACCTTTCGTTTTAAAGAAGGACTTTCCATTTATGATTTCCTCTCTTCTATTAAAATATAGTAATCGCTTACATTTTAATTAACATTTCTATTACCTATAAAGTTCTACGTATGTGGTCCCTACTCTCTGGTTAATCTTAGTGATTGAGATAAAATAAGCTTTATATTTTTCTAAAAATTCAAATAAAAAATAGGAATTTAATATAAGTAGTTTGAGAGGATAAAAATGTGGTTCATTTAGATAGATGTAATCTTGCCTTCTATTTTCGTGTGATAGTTAGCTACCACACGAAAATAGAATTAACCGTAAAGAATATATGATCTATTACTATAGGCAAATGCTAACGCATTCTTCTAGTTATACAAATAGACATTTTACAATGGACTGATGCTTTCAATCATTGTTCCTTGCGAGGTTTTTACTCCTGTCAGTAACACTTTTGTACCAGGAGCAAATTTCTCTTTATGATGTGCCAAATAGTCTGATAGCTTGAACGTTGTTGGCTGATTGTTTACGTAAACTTGAACCGTATTCCAATTCACCATTTCAAAATAATCAGCTTCAATAGATACTGTTTGATCGCCCGTATCAGGACTTACAACTTCTACAATATCACGAATTTGATTTTGTCCATTTGGACTTGCTACATAACGAACAACCAGTGCTGTTCCTGCTTCATACTGGCGAATCTCGTTTTGTAAATCGATGTCGCTTTTAACATGAAACGCTTTTATCTGTCCTTGAACGTCAAGTTCAATACAATGAGCATCGACTAAACCAGTTACAACTCCAAGAACTTCTAAAATTTGCTCCTGCCTTACGTTATTTTCAACAGGTATTGACGAATTACTTTGTTCTTGCTGCACAGGCGCCACTTTTTCTTCTTGTAAGGATTCTTGCTCTTCCTGAATTGGAGCACTTTGATCCTCTTCTAAAGCTTCTTCTTCTTTAGACTCCACTTTTTGAACAGGTGCTGGCTCTTTCTCTACTTGTAAAGCGGCTTCCTCTTGAATTGGTGGCTCTTCAACTGGCACTATACTCTCTTCAAATTCTGTTTGTAGCTCTTCTGTTGGTAACTCTTGTATGGGTGTTTGTACGTTCATTTCTTCTTCTACGGGCGAAGGTACAGGCTCTTGTTCCTGATAGCTTAACGGTACTGGTACTACTTTTACTGCAGGCTCCACTGGATCTTGCTTAATTGTGACTTCTTTCACTGTATCTTGTTCTTTTGCACTAGACGCGGCAGTGATTTCTTGTGCTAGCACCTGCTCGTCCGGCTTAGGAGAATGGACTACCCTTTGCTCTAGTGGTTGGTTTGCTTGATTATAAGAAAATGGTATCTCCTTTTCTGGCAGGTTTACTACCTTTTTAGGGTTCATGCTAGGCTTCTGATCTTGAGCACTTTTTTGTACTTGTGCGACTGTTGCCTCTGTCTGTTCGCTGTTTAACGCGTTTGAGACGCTGCATCCAGTAATTGTTGTTACAATGGCTAACCCTGTTCCACCAATTTTGATAAGCTTCTTTCTCTCTTTTGCTTTTTCCTTAGAAAATTTTTCAACTCTTGTAATTCTATCCATTTAATTACAACCTTTCATTAATTTTCTGCTTTTTTAATTTATATTAGATTGAGAATTATGAATAGAGCGAAAGAGAAATACAGTTCTAAGGATTTAATGTTTTTCTAAAGATTAGTTATTAATCCCCAAAAACCGACAAAGTTCTACAAGTATCATTGAACTATAAAAAGGGAATTTATGAGAAACTAAGAACAAACGCGGTTACCCTAGCTGAACTTTCCTCTTACAAGAAAACAAACAAAAAAACTAGAAGCCAATCGCTTCTAGTTCATTTTTGATGATACTTTTCAATTACTTTATGAAGCTCTTCTAAATAAATTCGAGCCATGCGACTAAGCTGAGTTTTATTGTGAACGACCCATCCCACTCTAATAAACTCACCTTCATCAAGCGGCACCGATACAATATTTGAGCCGTTTAAATCTTCACTTAAAATACCCGTTGAAATGGTGTAGCCGTTTAAGCCAATAAGCAAATTAAATAACGTTGCTCGATCACTGACTTGAATGCTTTGTTTACTTGGAATCGTGCTGAAAATTTCTTCAGCATAATAAAACGAGTTAAATTCTCCTTGTTCAAAGCTCAACCGTGGGTATTTTTCTAAATCTTTAAGCGTAACGGATTTCTTTTTAGCAAGCTGATTTTGGGCACTCACAAAGATATGAGGGGTAGCTTGAAACAGTTCATGAAACTCCAACCCTTGTTCTTTCAAAAGCTGCAGCATCACTTTTTCATTAAACGAGCTAACGTATAAAATACCGATTTCGCTTTTTAAACTCTTTACATCTTCAATAATTTCATAGGTTCTCGTTTCTCTCATCGTAAACTGGTATTTTTCTTGCCCGTACTTTTTAATCATATCCACAAACGCATTGACGGCGAACGCATAGTGCTGAGTAGAAATTGAAAGTAGCTGTGGAGAAGGCGCTGCATTTAAATACCGGTGTTCTAACAGCTCTGCTTGTTCAACAACCTGCCTTGCATACCCGAGAAACTCGGCTCCGTCTGAGGAAAGCGCAATACCTGTTGAAGTACGGGTGAAAATCGTAATTCCAATTTCTTTCTCTAACTCTTTCACTGCTTTTGACAAGCTTGGCTGTGAGATGTAAAGCCTGCGCGCTGCTTCATTAATTGATCCACATCTCACAACCTCAATCACGTATTTTAGCTGCTGTAATTTCATAATTAAATGAATGGGACCCCTTTTGATTCGAAATTTTCTGTACAATATTCGTTTGTATTTTAACTTCAAATGGTTAAAAGTTCAAATCATTGTTCGTTTTTTATTTGTTATATCTTTTAGCTATACCAATTAATGCATTTTATCAGTTACACTATACCTCTTTAGTCATGGTAGGATACATACAATAAAACAAATTGTTGGGCTTTCTAAGGGTGTTTAGAAGTAACTTAAAATACAAGAATTTCAGGAGGAATCTCATGCGCGTTGTTCAAACTTCTCAGGTCATTGCTGAAAGTACGTTTAATAAGTTTCATTTGCTCGTGTTTCTATGGTGTTTTTATGCCATTGCGTTTGACGGTTTTGATATTGCACTTTATGGAATAGGTTTACCGCTTATGATGGAGGATTACGGACTAAGCGTCGTGGAAGCAGGAGCAATCGGCAGCTATACGCTTGTTGGTATGATGCTCGGCTCTTTCTTACTCGGTTCTCTTGCAGACGTAATTGGTCGAAAAAAAATTCTAGCGATTTGCATGGCTATATTCAGCATTTTTTCTCTTTTAGCAGGTCTTGCACCAAACCCGCTTACCTTTACCATTATGAGGTTTATCGCAGCGCTAGGAATGGGCGGACTAATGCCCGCTGTCATTGCAGTGATGACCGAATACTCTCCTAAGAAAAATCGCGCTCTCACCGTTGCTACGATGTACTGCGGCTACTCAATTGGAGCAATACTAGCTTCTCTTATAGGGATGTATTTAATGGAAAACTTAGGTTGGCGTTTTTTATATTGGCTAGGAGTTATTCCACTGCTCACCTTGCCTTTATTTTTAAAACAGTTTCCAGAGTCGCTATCGTTTCACATTCTGCGAAACCAAGGTGACAAGATTGCGGATATTCTTAATAAAGTTAATCCGAAAGGAAATTACCAAGCAACCGATGATTTTGAATACGAGATCGTGAAGGAGAAAGCAAAAGGGGTTCCTGTTAAAAAGTTGTTTTCTGACAAGCGAGGTATTAGCACAGTATCCTTTTGGCTTATTGTCTCTAGCTGCCTCCTTATGATTTACGGTTTAAACACATGGCTACCTAAAATTATGCAAGGTGCCGGTTATGGTATTACGTCAAGCCTGTCCTTTAGTCTTGTTTTAGGAGTAGGCCAAATCGGAGGCTCTTTATTAGGCGGATATTTCGTTGATCGCATCGGTCATCGAAAAGTTCTTTTATACATGTTTTTACTAGGTTCACTTTGTTTTATCTCGCTAAGCGTCACAACTCATCAGCTTTTATTATACGTTTTAATTGCGATTAGCGGTGCGTGCACAGCTGGAACTCAAAACTTAGTAAACCCTTATGTTTCAGGGTTCTACCCACCAGAAATTCGCACCACTGGATTAAGTGTAACAGTAGGGATCGGTCGAGTAGGTTCTATTTTGGCTCCTGTGATTATTGGTTTCTTATTAACAACCAACTTAGCTCCTCAGCAAGCATTCATGGCTTTTGCCGTTCCTAGTATCATCGGTTGTATCGCTCTTTTATTTGTTCAAGAGCGCCATGGACATACAGAAGAAAGAACAACAGCACCCGTGCATTTTAAAGCATCAAAGATTTCAAGCTAAATAGCGTATAGTAAGAAGCGAAGGAAAAGCGCGAAGGTTAAGGCTCACGGTACGTCTATTGGAGTGACAGTAGAGATGGTTCCTTATCTTAAACCGATAAAATAAGAAAAAACGAGATCACGTAAAATGATCTCGTTTTTTCTATTTATCTTGTACCTTATCATTATTAAACATTCAGCGTATTTTTTTCAGATTCAATTAATACTTTATTTCGCCCTAAGAAAATTGCGAGAATGACAATAAAAATCCCTGTGCCAATCAAGAGCCATTCCACACTAATCCAGTCTGCGAGAGGTCCAAAAACCAACATTCCCAGCGGCATCATAGACGTAGAAATCATGCCCATCACCCCGAATACGCGTCCTAAATACTCTTCTTCTACCTTTTCCTGCAATAATACGGTAGCTGGCGTATTAAAGATAGGCATAGCCACCCCGAATAGCCCCATAAACCCTAAATACAGCCAAAAAATAGGAACCAAACCAAGAGCTAACATACAAACACCCATAATTACGCTAGCTAATCCTAATGTTTTAATCCGGTTTTGAAAGCCTCCCCAAGCTGCAATGACTCCTCCACCTATCATCATTCCAACTGAAAATGCAATTTCAATTGCCGTCAATCGCCACACGTCATCGCCAAAGCTTCGCGTCACTTGAAGCGGGGTTAAAAATGCAGCTGGCGCCATTAGTACAAAGAAAACGGCAAAAAATAAGAAAAATTGCTTTAAGAAAGCATGATTATTCACGTAGCGAATTCCTTGTTTAAAATCACTGAAATAGCTTACTTCCTGTTTCCCCACAGCTTTTTTATGCACAGAAACTTTCACGAAGGTAAGCAGTGTCACAATGGCAAGTGCTGCTGTAACGACGTCAATGAAAAAAATAATCTCAAGCGACACTGTAGCAAGTAAAGCAGCGCTAACCATCGGCGATATAAACATAATGATTGCCTGGATACTTCCGTTTGCTCCGTTTACTTTTGTCAGCTTATCTTTTGGCACAATTTGTGGCAAGATGGCCCCAACAGCAGGTGTTTGAATCCCTGCTCCAAACGCACGGACTGCTGCCATCACAAAAAGAAGCCAAATGCTATCAAATCCCATTAAAAAGAGAATTGCTAGAACAAGCGTTGCAGTGGCAATTAATCCATCCGCGAGCATAATAAGGACTTTTCGATTGTAGCGATCCGCCCAAACTCCAGCAACGGGCGATAAAATAAAGGTCGGAATAAATCCACAGATAATGTACAACGTCATCATGAAGCCCGATTGCGTGGTTAACGTAATGTGCCACATGATAGCGTATTGCACGAGGGACGATCCAAACAGTGAAATCGTTTGGCTACTGAGAAAAAGAATAATATTCTTTAACCAGTTCTCTTGTAAATGACTTTCTGCACTATTCATATTTAACAGCTCATTTCTATTCAATTTTTATCTCATTTACCTACTAATTCCGTCCATGCACTCCTATTTTGAGACAACAAAAAAGAGAGGAATATTCTCCTCTCTTCTTAAAATAACCGTAAAATATAGGGTTTTCTTAAAAATAGACAGACCAATTCCGTTGCTCTGAGCGCAGGCAGAGCTTCCAAGTATTCAATTAGCGAATGAACATTGGTAAACGTAATCTCATTGATGCTGTCAACAGAAAAACCCCCATTTCTTATTAGATACTATTATCATAGCAAAAAGGCCCTTTTGATACAATTATCTTTTTTCTTGAAATTAACAACTCTCTTCTCCTGCCATTAAAAATTAGTATGCACTAAGTGAGCATTTCATTCATTAAAAAGAGCAAACAGTTACAGTTTAAACTTCTACCGACTAAACAAGAAGGATTGCTTCTAAAAGACGAACACTAGCTGTTCCCATCTCTTTGGTTTGTCTCAACACGTTCGTTCCAGTCACTCGCTTTCCGCGGGGAGGAACCTGAGCTTCCTCGCTGCGCTGCGGGATCTCAGTTTTCCCTCTCTTTCCCGCAGGCGTCGAGTGTCCTACGCTCCATTCCACCCTGTTTCCAACATTGTTTTCACAATCAACCAAAAAACCTGAACGATTAAAAGTTATGAACTCTCAATCGTTCAGGTATAGTAGAGGCTGAACTACTTATGTCTCAGTCTCGCTTTTCATACTATTTTATATACCATTGCTACATTTCACCTAATGAACTTTCTTCAACTCTTGAAACCATCACCTTGTCTACACGAAACTGATCCATATCAACCACTTCCAATAACAAATCCCCTACGCGAACTTCATCTTTTACTTTAGGAATTTCTCCCTTTTGGCTGGTGATAAAACCACCAAGGGTATGAAAATTTTTATTGCTCGTTAGGTTTTCGACGCCTTCAAGGTCGAAATACCTCACAAATGTATCGATTGGAATCAGCCCGTCTGCAAGCCAAGAATTTTCGTTACGCTGGACAATTTGAAGCTCTGTTTCGTGCTCTTCTGGCATCTCACCAATAATATGTTCAAATACATCGTGAAGAGTAACTAATCCTTCCACCCCTCCATATTCATCGATTACAATCGCTTCGTGGTGTGCAGATTTCTTCAACATCTCCATCGCTTGAAAAGCTTTCATTGATTCAGGAAGAATGATTGTTTGACGTATACATTCTGTCAAGTCAAAATGTTCATCAGATACTAGCTTTGCAAACATGTCTTTCGCATGAACAATTCCTTTAAAATTATCAAGCGTTCCCTCTCCTACAGGAAACCTAGAATATGAATTTTCTTTCATTATCTTGATGTTTTCCTCTAATGGATCTTCTAAATCAAGCCATACGAGCTGAGGGCGTGGTGTTAAAATATCGCCTAATCGCTTATCTCCTAAGTAAAAGATTTGTTCCACAAGATCTTGTTCAATGGATTCAACAACTCCGCTATATACGCCTTGTTCAATCAGCTGAGTAATCTCTTCTTCCGTTACATCTGGCTCATCATTTGGCTTTACTCTCAGCACTTTTAATACAAACTCTGTTGATTTACTTAAGATAAAGATAAGAGGTTTACCAATTTTTGAGAAGTAATACATTGGCTTTGCCACAATCGATGCCGTTTTTTCTGGATTGTTTAATCCAATTCGCTTTGGGACCAGTTCCCCAATAATTAACGACAAGTATGTAGATAGACCTACCACAATGATAAAGCTTAACTGATAGCTAAACGCAGACAAAGCATCAATTTGGTCTACATAGCCTGATAGCTGCCGGGCAATTGTGGCTCCTCCAAATGCCCCTGTTATTACACCAATTAACGTAATTCCAATTTGAATGGTTGATAACAGCTGGTTTGGATCCTCAGCAAGCTTTAATGCATATGCAGCTCTGCGGTCACCTTGTTCTTTTAATTTTTCAAGTCGATTCTTTTTAGACGTTACAATTGCAATTTCGGTCATCGCAAAGAGTCCATTTGCGACAATAAGGATTAAAACAATAACGATTGAAATCCAAATACTATTCAAGAGTTTTTCACCGACCTTTAATGTAATAATATACAGTTAACTTACCCGCTTGAACAATAAGTAATACCATTACGTTTATTTGTTATGGTATAGTCAGAAGAGTAACCACTACTCTTCTTCTCACTTTATTTATGTAAAGAGTAACAAAATGCTTTTTATCAATAACGGTGTTAAATTAATTCAAACTCTACTCCTTCTGGATAAAGCGCCACGTATTCATCGCTGTCATCATCTAAATAGGCAATCTTTGCACCTTCAAGTAAGTTGTTCTTTTCAAGATTTTCGATAATAGTTTGAGTGGCTTTCTCGGGGTCAATCACATAGTTTACAATATTCGCTGTGAAACTTCCAATGTCTCCACCATCGCAGAAGCCATTACCTGTCCACCCTAAGCATTCATTCATTAAATCCTCAACGTGATGTCTCTTATCAAGTACTTCTTCCATTTCCCCATCTTCATAGCTATACTGTACAACCAGCTCGATAAGCCCATCTTCATCTATGTAATCATAGCCTTCATCAACTTTTGCTTCTGCGAGAGCTTCCATTAACTTTTCTGCATTGTGAAGTCGCGATAGTTTCTTTTCTTGAGTCTCGCCTGCATCTCCAACTCGTCCATAGTGAATCAATAACGTTTTCTCATCTTCCCAGACTTCCCAATAAAGGAGCTCACCGTTTACTTCTTTCAGCATTTTGATCACACTCATTACCCCCTATGACTTTTGTTAAGTAAATTATACTATGTATTTCGAAAATTTTTTTACTATTTTTTCTGATTACAAACTAAAATAGTCACTGTTACTTTACAAAATATGAGGTTGTTAAGTGACCGTGCTTCACACAAACCGTACATCAATCAGCTCACTTAATTTCATTTTACGTTTGGCTCCTAATGCATCGTCAATAAAAACAAAAAGGGCCCTCAATGAATCGACAAACTGAATGAATCCTGTTTCCGTTATATAATGCCCTTGCTTGTAGTATGTAAGATAAACTTTTCGATTTGCATGTAATGCTTCAATTAAAGTAAAGTTCATGTGCTCTATTTGATCTTCGGCTAAAACTGGCTGTGAAACTTCCAATTGTTTATTAATTATGTTTTGTATACCTATATATTGCTCTGGCATTGTTGCAAATGGTCGCCATTTTTTCATTCCTCTATTTTGCATAAAATCCCCTCTTTCTTATCATGCTTTATGCCCCCCAATGAGGCCATTTCGATAGTGAGCTGTTGAGTGATCGAGATGGCTTGAAGCTCGTAGAATACTGTTCTTTCCGTAGCGTAGCCGAATATCATCAACCGTTTTGGAAAGCGCGTAGGCTCTTTCACGCTGATCACTATCTTCAAATAAGCTCATTTGCTCTTCTCTTTGAATACTGGTTTTTGATAGCGAAATACCAATCGATCGAATAGGCATTCCACTATCAAATGTATGTAAGATTGTTAAACAATATGGAAAGATATCTTGGGTCAAGTTTGACGCCCGCATCATTTTCTTTTGCTTGGAAAATCCTCCTTTTTGCTTACTGTAGCCAATGGATAAATGAACAGTTTGAGCCACCACTTGGTGCATACGCAATCGAAAACAGACGTCATCTAACAGCTCCAATAGCAAAAGTTCCACTTCTTTTCGACTTGTATAGTCTTGAAATAAAATTTGACTCTTTCCAAAAGAACGAGAGCTTGGAACATACACATCAGAAATACGGCTAAAATCAATTCCGTTAGCATGTTGGTGAAGCTCTTCTCCCATAACACCAAACTCTTTTTTCAACATCTCTTTGGAAGAAAGCGCAAGCTCTTTTATAGTCGTAATGCCTAAACGGTGTAATCGTTTTTCCGTAGCCGATGAAATCCCCCAGAAGTTTTTCAATGGATGAATTGACCATAGTTTAATAGGAATGTCCTCATAGCGCCAATAGGCAACGCCCGATGAGCTGTTCTTCGCTTCATGGTCCAAGCTGATTTTAGCTAATAAGAGGTTGGGGCCTATTCCTGCAGTGGCTGTTAACCTCGTCTTTTGGTAGATTTCATCACGTATTCGATGGGCTAATTCTTCAGGAGTTTTGGCAAATAAATGTAGAGAAGCTGTCACATCAATAAACAATTCATCAATGCTGTATGCATGAAAATCTTCAGGCGCTACATACTGTAGTACCAAGCTTGAAATATAGTTAGAAGCCTTGATATAGCGCTTCATAGATGGGTTTACCACATAAACGTCTTTTCTTTTAGGAATGTCAAACAGCCGACTGCCGGTTTTGATTCCTTCTTTCTTTAACAAGGGTGTAGCTGCTAAAACAACCGAGCCAGGCCGCTTCGTGTCTCCCACAACAGCAAGTTTTACTTTCAATGGATTCAATCCCCTAATCACACAAGAAACCGATGCAAAAAATGCCTTCATATCAATACAAATAATGACTCTGTTCGGTAATTGACTATAATCCATAAAAATAACTCCTCAAAAGAAATTAAAGAACATTTGTTCTTATTATATACGAACAAGTGTTCTTTAATCAATAAATTTTTTTGAACTATCTCAAACGGAAATGAAGCTGATTTCAGACTTAACAAAGCCGGATGGCAGAATTAACTCTACTCTTTTTACTATTTTCTATGTATTACCCTTCTTTAAATCCACCACACTTGGGGCAAGTTCAATCTCTTTATACTCCTAGACCTACCCTTTCCTTTCTCCCTATACTTATTAGACACAGAAACATTGCTTTTGGCTTGTTTTTTAAAATAAAAGAGACAAATGATAAAAAACCCTAAATTCTTTCTCTAACTCAAAGAATTTAGGGTTAAATAAATATTGTTTAAACCTTTAATAGACCTCGAAAGCCCCTGGCAGAATAGTAAGAATCCGCTCCGTTATGGTAGACAAAGACTGTGTCATAGCGACGATCACAAAAGATAGCTCCACCACGCTTTCTAATAGGGTCTGGTGTTTGTACCCAACTCGATGTTTTATTATCAAAGCTTCCAAACTCCTGTAGATATCGATATTGTTCTTCCGTTAAAAGGTCAATTCCCATATCCGTAGCCATATCAATAGCCGTATTTTCAGGCTTGTGCTTCTTTCTTGATTCCAGCGCTTCACGATCGTAACAAACGCTTCGACGTCCTTTTGGACTTTCTACTGCGCAATCATAGAACGTGTATACATCCGTTTCTGTATCATAATCAATCACATCTGGCTCGCCGCCAGTTCGCTCCATTTCATGAAGGGACCAGAGCTTTTCAGGATTTGTTTTGAGCTTTGCTTCTACTTTGCTCCATTCAAGCTCTGGATGACGATCTATATTTTTTTCAAAACGTTCTCTCAATACTGTAATAATTTCTTCACTCTGTTCAGGTGACAACTGCTTTTCGTTATTTGTCATATTAAAGCCTCCTTGGCAACTCTCGAAATAGCTTCATAAAAAAATAAAGGTAAAGACGAACATATTTATTATACTAGCTTATTTTCTAACCAGTAAGAAGGTTTCCTTCCCAAATATTATTTTTTCACAAATGCATTTACTGTTTACTTCTTCTCTGCCATGCTACAACTGGAATCAATAACAATGAAAGCATCCCTCCAACTAATGATAACGTGGGAAAGCTTGAACCTGCTACAATCACTCCTGATAAAGCTCCACCTGCAGCTCCTAACATGAACGGACCTGTAAGAGAGATGAAAACCCGATTGACTGGGCAAATTCTCCCGTCACGCCTACTAAGTTAGGACCCGCTACGGCACCGAATGTCGTAAACACCATTGTCGTACTAATCGCTGTGGCTCGCTGCTTGCTGTTGGCTAAGTCTGTGCCCGCATAGCGAGCTTGCAGATTTGTAGCTGTGCCTGCTCCGTATATTAGCAACGAAGCAAATAACAGTACAATACTGTTTAGAATAGCTGCCAATATGACCCCAACTGCACCGATACCACCAAAGAGAAAGCCAGTTGATAGCCCAATACGCCGTCCATATCGTTGTGAAAGTCTGCCCACTAGCAGCGCTGCTCCGGCTGATCCAAAAGTTAATAACGCAGAAGGAACTCCTGCATAAGCTTCTGTTCCTAGCATCTGCTGGGCAATCAGTGCACCAACCGTTACTCCTGCAGCGAGCCCTGCACCGCCAAGTATTTGTGAAATACTAACAATGAATAAAATACGTTTATAGAGCGCTTGTTGCTTTTCTTCCGAAAGCACGTAGCTATGTATTTCTTTTGCAGTGCTTATGTTTGTCATAAACTAACTGAACCACCCCTCAAAAAATATGATTACTTACATAAAAAACAGATAATTACTCTTTCTATGATACTATATCTTTACAAAATAAAAGCAGCTCATTTACTACTAAAAAATAATCAACGGAGGTATTTTAGTGGAATTCTCAAAATCTGAATTAGTTGAAGCAAAACGTCAAATTGATTCAACTTTACATAAGCTCAGAGAAACCGTCAAAACGCTAGAAGCAAAAGAAATTCCCAGCAGGTACAAATCTCAAATCACTTTAGCTAGGCGACGTATAGATGCATTTGAAATTTCTGTATTCCTTATTGCAAGAGAACTAATGGAACTTGATGAGGAAAGTTAAAGAGACAAAAAAACCCAAAAATCGCACATAACCACGCGAGGTTTGGGTCTTTAGTACATTCTTATTTATGCATACTTTTCAACTTCAATGTCGTCACAGACTCAACGTGAGCCGTATGAGGGAACATATCGACTGGCTGTACGTTTTTTACTTTGTAGTACTTTGAAAGAATTTGGACGTCTTTTGCAAGAGTCGATGGGTTACAAGATACGTACACAACTTTCTTCGGCTTCACTTGTAAAATTGCTTTTAAAAGCTTTTCGTCACAGCCCGTACGCGGTGGATCCACAACAATAACATCCGGCTTCCAGCCTTCACTTACCCATTTTGGTAACCATTGTTCAGCTGGCCCTGTTACATATGTTGCATTTTCAAAGCCGTGATCTTTCGCATTTTTACGCGCATCCACAATTGATTCTTCAATGGTATCCATTCCGCGGATTTCTTTGGCGTCATCCGCTAGCCATAAACCAATCGTTCCAACACCACAGTAAGCATCAACGATTTTTTCTTCTCCTGTTAGCGCCGCTGCTTTTTTCACTTCGTCATAAAGCTTAACGGTTTGCTGAGGATTTAATTGGAAGAAAGCGCGAGCTGATAGTTCAAATGAGATATCTCCTAGCGTTTCTTGAATGACTGGCTTGCCTGCTAGCGTAAACGTTTCATCACCAAAGATTAGCGATGTTTTTTGACCGTTTACGTTTTGAACAACAGATTTCACTTCCGGTAGACAACGTTTGATTTCCTCTAGTAGTAAGTCTTTACGCGGAATATCTTTTTGTGCCGTAATTAAAACAAGCTGCACTTCACCTGTTTCAAATCCAACGCGCGTCACAATTGTACGAACAACCCCACCACGCTTTTTCTCGTCGTACACAGGAATTTTTAAATCTTGTAAAATACGCTTCATTTCTTTTGTCACGTGATTTGTCGCGCGATGTTGAATCGGACAGTTTTCAATGTCAATTAAGCGGTGTGAATTGATTCCATATAGGCCGGCAATGACTTTTCGCTTGTCCATTCCAACTTGAAACTGTGACTTGTTTCGGTAACGCCACGGATCTTCCATACCAATTGTTGATTTGATTTTTGACTCAACGTTTTTCAATGAGCTATGACGTTCAAAGGCTTGTGAGACAATGTCACGCTTTGAATCAAGCTGGCCTTCATACGACAAGTGCTGAAGCTGGCAGCCTCCACACTGCTCATAGATGGGACAGGGCGGGTTAACGCGCTGTGGTGATTTTTTACGAATACGCTTAATACGACCTTCCGCAAAGTTACGCTGTACGTTCGTTGCTTCAACAACTACTTCTTCATCTGGCAGCGCACCAGGAACAAAGACAACTTGGCGTTTGAAGTACCCTACTCCTTCACCGTTAATACCAAGACGCTTAATAGTAAGCGGAAAGGTTTGTCCTTTTTGAACCTTCATTTCTTGTTTAGGTTTATTCATTCTAACAACTCCGATTATAGTTTCTGTTTCTATTTATGCACGGTTTTACCTTTTCATAAAACCGATGATGTTTTTCTTAAAAAAGAACCAAGGCATATTATAACACTTTCACGACAAAAAAACCGACAAGGATTCTTGTCGATTTTAAGGAGTTCGTTGCTCTGTCATATCGGTAGGCTTTTTTTTCTCAATTGGGGCTACTTTTTCACGCTCAAATACGAGGTCATCAATGCTTTTGAACGTATATCCTTCTTTTTGAAGATCACGAATTGCTTTATCAAGCGCTTCGGCGTTATCTTTTGAAACAGTATGAAGAAGTAAAATCGCACCGGGGTGGATTTGAGCCATAATGTTGTCATAGGAATAACGCCAGCCTTTTTGTGCATCCGTCATCCAATCCACAAATGCCAGTGACCAAAAAACGTTAATATAGCCTTCCTCTTTTGATAAAGCCAGCGTTCGTTCACTAAAGACGCCGCGGGGTGAGCGAATGTATTGCATATCATCTCGTCCGGTAATATCTTTGTATTTATCTTCTACTTTTTGTAACTCTTCTTTAAAACGCTTGTCGTTTACTTGAGTTAAGTCCGGGTGGTGCCAAGAGTGATTTCCAACAATATGGCCTTCTCGTACCATTCGTTTAATCAGCTTTGGTTGGTCTTTTAGATAATGCCCTGTCACAAAGAACGTTGCCGGTACTTTACGCTTTTTCAACACGTCAAGAACGTCTGCCGTGTAGCCATTTTCATAGCCATTGTCAAACGTAAGATAAATTTCTTTTTTCTTCGTATCGCCAAGGTAAAAAGCTTCATATTTCTTTAAAAGCTTTTCATGGGAAGCTCCTGCATCAGCCGGCTTGTGGTTTTTACTTTTTTGAAATCCCCAGCTAATCGGTTTATTTGAATAGGTTTGTGCTGAAACTGGGATCGTTACGCCTACTAAAACAACGAGGAAAAGGATGAATCTACGCATAACGTGCTCCTTTCCAAAGGTCAGTTTATGCTTAGTATCCATCCTTTTCGTTTACGTATGCTCGCTACTTTTTGCCAGTTATTTAAAAACAGGCTCTTTAAATTGCTCAAGTTTTTCAAGCGATGATTTATCAACATCGGCATGTAAGCTATTGCCGTGAGAATCCATCGTTACAACTGCTGTGAATCCTTCAACTTTTAAATGCCACATTGCTTCTGGAATACCAAACTGCATTAAATCCACGCCTTCAACGCTCTTAATGCAATCTGCGTAGTACTGCGCTGCGCCGCCGATTGCGTTTAAATATACGCCTCCGTGCTCTTGTAGAGCCGCTAGGGTTTTGGGTCCCATTCCACCTTTACCGATGACAGCACGAATACCAAATTTCTTCATAATATCACCTTGGTAAGGCTCTTCACGAATACTTGTGGTTGGACCTGCCGCTGCTACCTTCCAGTTGCCCGCATCGTCTTTTAACATAACTGGACCACAGTGGTAAATGATTTGGCCGTCTAAGTCAACTGGCGCATCGTTCGTTGTTAAGTGTTTGTGGATTGCGTCACGGCCCGTATACATCATGCCGTTAATCGTTACCACATCACCTACTTTTAACTCACGAATTTGCTCTTCTGTAATTGGTGCTTGCAGAACAACTTCGCGCGTTTTATTCGCTACTTTATCTTCTGCTTGCTCCGCTTGTTCAGAGAAGTCAATTTCTTCACCTTCTTGGTATAGCCATTCTGTTACGTCACCTGTCGCTGCATTAATCTTAATGCCAAGACGACGGTATGCCCAACAGTTGTACGCAACCGATACGAAGAAGCTTGCTGGGATACGGTTAATAACGCCAACTTTACAGCCAAGAAGCGTTGTTTCACCGCCAAATCCCATTGTACCAATGCCAAGCTTATTGGCATTTTCCATCACATACTCCTCAAGCTCTTTTAGCTGCTCGTTTGAGTTTTCATCGTCTAAGCTTCTGAAAAGCTGCTCTTTTGCTAGCTCATAGCCTGTTGTACGGTCGCCACCGATTCCCACTCCGATGACGCCGGCGCTACAGCCTTGGCCTTGCGCCTGATACACAGAATGCATCACGCATTTACGAATGCCGTCTAAATCACGACCCGCACGGCCCAGTCCTTCAAGCTCACATGGTAAACTGTACTGAATGTTTTTGTTCTCACAGCCGCCGCCTTTTAAAATGAGACGCGCGTCAATATAATCATTTTCCCACTGTTCAAACTTAATAACCGGCGTTCCTGCACCTAGGTTATCACCGCTGTTCGCTCCTGTTAACGAGTCAACGGAGTTTGGACGAAGCTTTCCATCTTTTGTTGCTTCTTCAATTGCCCAATAAATCGCTTTTTTGATTTCAATTTGGTTCACACCAACTGGAGTTTTAATTTTAAATGTCGGCATCCCCGTATCCTGACAGATTGGTGAGATGTTTTCATCCGCCATTTTAATGTTGTTTGTGATTGTTGCAAGTGACATCGCTGCACGCGTGCCCGCATTTTCTTTTGCTTTTGCCGCTGCAATAGCACGTCGCACATCCTTCGGTAGTTTCGTGGATGTTTCAACAATTAGATTGTACATACTCTTTTTTAAAGCTTCAATCATTGTAGATCTCCTCCCGTGTCCCCTAAATAAATGTAAGCGTTTTTTATTTTCAGAAGAGCCGGCCGTTTCCGTTCTTCATTTCACTTTTATTATACTCTCTTGTCTTATAATCTGAAAGGTTTTCCTTGGAATTAGCTGGCTACCAGTTCTTCTGTTTTCTTAGCGTTGTAATGTGTGCAATATGATGTTTTCCATGCCATGCATAGGTTCTAATTACTTCTGCAATGGTCATTGTACCGTTATCAGGATGTTGAATCGTTAATACTCCAATTGGATATTGGTTAAACATACGTTTCTCCCCCCTGACCATTAATCAAAATATGTAGGTACATTCGCTTCTTTAACACAGTCAAACATCTGCTTAATTTGGCTTTCTGTATTACGTTCTACGGATAATGGGGGCAGCTCGTCCTCAGCAAAAAAGCCAACATCACTCGTTTCCATTCCTGACTCGCCACTTCCCCCAGTAATTTCACATTGAATAAATAGCTTATAAACGTGATAAGGTGACGGTGGATGAGGATGACATTTTTTATCTAAAACAGCAAGTAACTTGATGGGCTGAACGTTATATCCTGCTTCTTCTCTCACTTCTTTTACAGCCACTTCTTTAGCCGTTAGACCAATATCAGCCCAGCCGCCAGGAAGTGCCCAGTGGCCATCTAGCTTCTCTTTTACCATAAGAATCTTATTGCCTTTAAAAATGACTGCTCGTACATCCACTTTGGGCGTGGCGTACCCCGTTTCATTCGCAAATAATTCTTTTACTACTTTCTGAGGTGTCCCCGTTTGTTTAGCCATCATTTCTATACTGAGATCTCGAATCATTTCAAAACGCTCAATATCGTACATGTCTTTTGAATAAGTTAATCCTGCCTGTGCAATCGCTTGAAGCTCTTTTGCCCAGTCTAACCACTTTATTTCCATGATTCATCCCCCCCACTTTTTAGCATATCGAATTGATAACGAAACATAAAGATTTTCAATCCATAAAAAAAACGAAAGGACTCTTTAGCCCTTTCGCTTATCTTATTTATTATCGTCGCTCTTTTTAAACTGCTCACACTTTAATTCAAGGTCATCAATCATTGTGATTAACCGATCGATATCTTCAAGCTCCGTTGTTTCAGGTTCAATTGAGTCAAGCACCTGCATAAACATATTTAAACGTTCTTTTAGATAGCGAACTTGTGATTCTGAATCATGTACTGCATTTCCCATCCTTGTCTACACCTTCTCATGATAAATTTAAATGCGCTTTTCTACTTTAATAAAAGAAATAATTTCTTTTATCGTAACGAATGCTTTTGCATTTGACAACTAAAAGCATTTTGATAATAGTTGCTAACTTTTATAAACGATTTTAATGTCAAATGGTTGCTCTCCGCCATTATCTGTTGTTTCTTTCCAATAATAAATTTTTTTAATGATTTCGTGTAAAATTTTATTAGATTTACCAGGGTTAGAGATAGTATCCATAGAAAGTAAAGTTTCTATGTTAGTTTTAACTTTGTTGCATCTCTCTACCTCTAACTTACTCTCTATGGCCTCTATTTGTTTTAATTCATCCATTATTTCAAGTTGGATTTTTTTTATATTTTTTATCTCTTCAGTAGCTTCTTCTGCTTCATAAACACCTATCCTAAACCCTTCCTGCACATTTTTCTTTTGTTTATTTAACTCATCATACTGAAGAGTTAGCTTACTTTGCTTAAATGCTATCTTTTCAAAAAACGCCTCATCTCTATTTATTATGCTCTCAGTGTACTTATTAAGTTCTATTAAATATCTTTTGAGCTCTTTAAACACTTTTTTCTGTACTCGTAAAGCTCTAACCCCATTATTTTTACACCTTGGCAAACCGGATAGTTTATGTTCCAACTTGGCTTTTTGACCTTTTGAAGCATAACAATTAAGAATATAAAGTTCTCGCCCTGATTTGTCTAATGTATTTTTATACTCCCTTTTACTATACTTCATACAAAAAGACAGTGTTTGCTGACAGCAAGAGCACTCTAACAACTTTGATAATGTATATATACCTCTTTGGGATTTTTGAGGTACTTTTCTTTTTTCTAGCCTAATACTTTGAGCTTGTTGAAATACTTCCATACTTACTAAAGCAGGATGAGCACCTTCTACAGTGATTGCACTTTCCTCTTGTAATTTATAACTTACCACTCCTATATATGCCACATTAGAAAGAATGAGCGAAGTAGATCGCGGTGTAAAAACTTTTCCTGCTCTTGTTTTCTTACCTTTAATCGTTAATATCTGACAAATTTCCGCTTGATTTAATTTTCTATTTACATACATATCAAAAATATCTTTAACGGTTTGAGATTCTTTTGGATGAGGCAATAGATGTTTATATTCATCTTTCATATAACCATACGGAGCTATACCAAAATAAACTCCTTTTTTTATAGCATGGATTCTTCCTCTAAGCAGTTTTCTTTTAGTAATTTCTATAAAATGATTATCTATTTCTGTCTGTGTATTTGACTCATTAACATCATCAGCGTTAATAAAATTATAAATTTTATCTAGTGTGTAGAGCAATAATCCTTCAGATTTAGCAAACTCCACAAAAGTTTCAAAGTCTTTCTTATTTCTTGTCAGCCTATCCTGATCTGTAACAAGTACACCATCATAGACATTTTTCTTTAAATTTACAAACATTCGCTTTAATTCAGGTCTATCCCAATCCTCTCCACTCCACTCCTCGGAGAATATTTCATAATCCATATTATTAATTTTTGCGTAATCCGTAAGCAGTTCAACTTGTCTTGCAATCTCAAGAGAGTCATCATTTTTTAATCGTGATTTTCTGACATAAATAGCTACTAACGTTCTTTTCTTTATAGCCATTATGCTATATCTCCTTTCCTCAAGGGATTACAGTTAAATTGGTTATATTTGTAAATTTAATTATATCAAGTTTTATAAAAGATGCAAGATTTATTACATTCCATATCTCAAGGTATTTTACATTGACATACATGATATTTAGTACTCATAATATATATGGACTAATAAGATAGGAGTAATTTAAATGAATGAGCCAGTTACAACAAAATATACAAGCACCCCTGCAAATGACCCTTGGGAAGCTTACTTAGACATAAAAAAATACCAAAAGCCCACTCTTTCTAGTATAGAATTTACTACCACTTATCTATGTAATATGAGATGTAGACATTGTGCTGTTGGACACACTCTTACACATAAAGATCCTAATGGCCTTCCAATAGACTTATTACTGCAAAGATTAGACGAACTCCCTACCCTTAGAACGATAAGCATTACAGGCGGAGAACCAATGATGTCTCTAAAATCCGTAGAGAATTACGTGTTACCTCTATTGAAGTATGCTCATGATAAAGGAATATACACTCAAATAAACTCTAATCTTACATTAGATCTTGAGAGATACAAGATCATAGCACCTTATTTAGATGTGTTACATATTTCTCATAACTGGGTAACAGAAGATGAGTTTATAGATACAGGCTTTGCTATGATGAAAAGAAAACCAACTAGAGAACAGAGAAAAGCACTATTTGATAAAATAATCACAAACTCCAGAGCCCTAACAGATATGGGAGTTTTGGTATCTGCTGAAACAATGATAAATAATAGAACGGCTCCTCACCTCGAAAAAATCCATAAGCAAGTTGTGGAAGAGATGGGCTGCCAACGACACGAAATTCATCCTATGTATAATAGTGGATATGTTAAAGTAGCCGATTTTGATTACTTAAATGATAAAAGTAAACGTAGTGAATCGAGTGCACTTGAAACGTTGTCTTTACAAGATATGAGAAACGCTATTCATCACCTGCTTGATATCCGCGACGAAAACGTTTGGATGCTTTTTGGTACGCTGCCGTTCTATGCGTGTAACGATAACGAAGAAGATCAAGCGTTGTTAAAGCGTTTATACAGCAGCAAAAACGTAACGGTTCGCAACGATCCAGACGGCCGTTCTCGCTTAAACGTGAACATTTTTGATGGCGATATTATCGTTACGGACTTTGGCGATACGCCTCCACTTGGCAACATTCAAGATACAAAGCTGCAGGATGCGTTTGACACATGGCAGCAGTCATCGATTTCAAAAGAACTTAGCTGTCACTGCTCAGCTGTTTCCTGTCTTGGACCAAATATTCTGGTGAAAAACAGCTACTATAAAGACACGGACTTTTCAACACGCAAAGCGTTTCTTACAAAATAAGTAAAACCTCTCCTGTTAACGGGAGAGGTTTTGTTTATTAACGCGGCTGATCATACGCACCAAAACTCAATGATACATAATCCTGTACCGGAATCCATGCGCCGATACCTTGTGACGTCACGTTTTTCACAACAATCATGCGCTTGCTACCTTTCATGGTTAGATATACTTCACCGTACGTTACTTTTCCTTTTTCATGTACAGCCGGCGTGTATGCGTATAAGTAGCCGACTTTCTTCGGTGCGATGTTATACACCTGATCTTTTTTCGTTCCTGCTCCAATCATCGTTTGGAACGATAACGTTAGATTTGTTTTCTTTGAAGCTGTTAAAAGCATCATTTGCTTTACGTGGTCCGCTTCGTTAATACGAGACGTTAAGCCACCTTTTACAATGCTTTGGGATTCTTGGTTATAGTGCATTTGCTGCTGGGACTTCCCTGAACGATTATCATAATGATTTGTGTTTACCTTTTGATACTGCCAGTTCACGCTTGTTGCTTCGGATTCATAGTTAAGCGGCCATTGACCGAGATAAATCGTTGCTCGAAAACCAATTGCCCACGGTGTCTTTGAAATGGATGTTTCATTTAAAATACGAATTAAGTCCGGATTTTGAATTGGCACATTGGACGTTTCAAGCAATTCTTGAGACAGTTCACTTGGCTGTAAATAAGGCGTATCTTGACTCGTATTTGGATTTGTATTCTCCTTTGCAATATGAAGCGTAGAACTAGGAATTTGCACAGTTGTGCTTGGCGTTTTCGTCTCCTTGTTTTTCGCTTCTGTTGTATGCAAACCTGAAAATGACAAGAAAATAGCGAACGTTACGATAGTTAATTGACGTAGCATATAAGAGCTCCTTTCAACCTCATAAATAGATGTATGCATAGTTTTTTCAAAGGAATAGCTCTTTATCCTGTTTTAGCCAAAGGGAATTATAACCAAAAAAAGCCGAACACTCCTCCAGCTCGACTTTTTCTTAGATTAAATAAAATCCAATTCCCATAATGATGTATGCACCTAATAAAACGGCACCTTCAAACCAGTTTGTATCTCCGTCATTTGAGATAGCCACAGTGACAAAGACTGCTGTTACCATGGCAATAAGCTCTGGCCACGTAAAGACAAGTGGCATTTGCTCCTCAAAAAGCAAAGAGATTAACACCAATACAGGGGCTACAAACATAGCTACCTGAAGCGTAGAGCCAATCGCAATCTCAACGGCCACACCCATCTTATTTTTCACAGCCATAATAATTGCAGATGCGTGCTCGGCTGCGTTTCCAACGATGGCCACGATAATAACCCCGATAAACAGCTCACTCCAGCCGAAGCGAAGCGCAACGGTTTCAATTGTATGTACTAAGCTCTCTGCCACGTAAGCAACAGCGACGGTCGCAAGCAGCAGGACAAGGATTGCTCTACCTTTTGACCATTCTGGCTCTTCGTGTTCTTCCGTTTGCTCGCTTTTATGCTGATATACACCGCGGTGCGTTACTAGTTTAAATAATAGTGCGGCTAAGTAAAGAAGAATTAACGTGATTGATACGCCAACGCTTAGTACCATCGTCTTTTGATTATTCATTCCTTGAGAGAATACTTCTGGAATAACAAAAGCTACAATCACTGCAAAAATTAACAATCCAGAGTTATGGCGCGCATCATATACGTTAAATTCCTGACGCTTAAACTTTAATCCTCCAATAAAGAAAGATAAGCCACCAACAAGAAGCAGATTTCCCAAAACAGAACCCGTTAATGAAGCTAATACAACACCGATCAATCCAGCTTTTAATGCGAAAATAGAAATGATAAGTTCAACGGCATTACCAAACGTTGCGTTTAACAATCCTCCGATTCGCGGTCCTGCGACCACAGCCAGACTTTCCGTAGCGCGCCCCATATATGCTGCCAAAGCTATAATGGTCAAGCAAAACACTGCAAACATGAGAACCTGCGACCAGTGCAGAAGATTACCAATCACCGATAGCGGAACACCAATGAGCACCATTATAAAAAACACTCGATTCATTCATATGCACCTACTTCTCTAAGTTAAATCCATTCACTCTACAAGCTTCGTCTTTCTAACGCTTGTTTATTCATTATCACTGTTACCTCTTTATTTTTTAAAGTTAAACTTTTTTATGAACAAAATAAATTCTTCTTTAAGAAAATGTTTAAAAAAAGGCCAAACTAGCAAAAGTAAGAAAGATGAAGAAAGGAATTGAGCATATGTCAGATGTAAAACAAAAAGTACTATCTATTTTAGATAACTATAAGGTTGGCACGCTTGCCACAATCCAAAATAACAAACCCTATTCTCGCTTTATGATGTTTTCTCACGACGACCTTGTACTTTACACAGCAACAAACAAAAACACGCACAAGGTTGACGACATTCAATCTAATCCATACGTTCATATTCTCCTCGGCTATGACGGCCAAGGCTGGAATGATCCGTATGTTGAAATCGAAGCAAAAGCTCTAATTGAAGACAACAAAGAACTAAAAGAAACGTTTTGGAACGACCATTTAAAAGAATGGATTAACAGCCCAGACGACCCAAACTACGTGCTCCTTCAGCTAACACCTGAAAATATTCGCTACTTCGAAAAAGCAGGTAGCGAACCTGAAGAGTTATAATCCTTTAAAAAGAGTTTGGGACATAACAAAATGATTGCTTCTAAGAGACGAACAATAGCTGTTCCAATCTTTTTGGTTTGTCTGAACACGTTCGTTCCATTGCGCTACGGCCACTCGCTTTCCGCGGGGAGGAACCTGAGCTTCCTCGCTGCGCTGCGGGATCTCAGTTTTCCCTCTCTTTCCCGCAGGAGTCGAGTGTCCTACGCTCCATTCCACCCTGTTTCCAACATTGTTTTCACAATCAACAAAAAAACTGAACGATTAAAAGTGAGAAACTCTCAATCGTTCAGGTTTATCATTGGCTGAATTACTTATGTCCCAGCCTCTTTTTTATGCTTTTAGCTTTATATAGTCAATAAAGCTGATGAATTTTTATTTTTTTAAAAAACTAGATAACTTTCTTTCTTTTTTTTGAAAAAAAGAAGGATTTTTTATTGTTCATCTCTAAACCCTCTTTTGGTAACGTTTACAAAAAGTGAAGGGGATGGAAATGTGAGAACAAAAAGTTCAAGAACATGGTTTAGTTTACTTCTTGCTTTATTGATTTTTGTGCCAACGGTTGCACCGAATCATAAAGCGGAAGCAGCAGCGCAAAACGGAACGATGATGCAATACTTTGAATGGTACGTGCCCAATGATGGCCAACACTGGAACCGATTGCGCAATGATGCGGCATACTTAAAAAGCATAGGTGTTTCGGCTGTTTGGACACCTCCTGCTTATAAAGGTACAAGCCAAAATGATGTTGGATATGGCGCTTATGATCTCTATGATTTAGGGGAATTCAATCAAAAAGGAACGATTCGAACAAAGTACGGAACAAAAGCAGAATTAAAATCAGCGGTTAGTACTCTCAAATCAAACGGCATTCAAGTATATGGAGATGTCGTTATGAATCATAAAGGTGGCGCTGACTATACTGAAAACGTAACAGCAGTTGAAGTAAACCCTTCTAACCGAAATCAAGAAACTTCAGATGAATATACCATCCAAGCGTGGACTGGCTTTAACTTTCCAGGTCGCGGGACTACGCACAGTCCATTTAAATGGCAGTGGTATCATTTTGATGGAACGGACTGGGATCAATCACGAAACGCCAGCCGCATTTTTAAATTCCGTGGAACAGAAAAAGCGTGGGACTGGGAAGTATCAAGTGAAAACGGCAACTATGATTATTTAATGTATGCTGACCTTGATTTTGATCACCCCGATGTTGGGAACGAAATGAAGAACTGGGGCGTATGGTACGCAAACGAAGTCGGCTTAGACGGCTTTCGCTTAGACGCAGTGAAACATATTAAGCATTCCTACTTAGGGGATTGGGTCAACCATGTTCGTACGAAAACCGGAAAAGAAATGTTTACAGTGGCAGAGTACTGGCAAAACGATGTGAATGCCATTAATAACTACCTAGCAAAGGTAAACTATAACCATTCTGTCTTTGATGCACCTCTTCACTACAATTTCCATTATGCTTCTCAGTCTGGTGGAAATTACGATATGAGAAATTTATTAAACGGAACGGTTGTTGCTGCACACCCAACAAAGGCCGTAACGTTAGTTGAAAATCACGATTCACAGCCAGGTCAGTCCCTAGAATCCGTTGTACAGCCTTGGTTTAAACCGCTAGCCTATGCGTTTATCCTAACAAGAGCAGAAGGTTACCCAAGCATATTTTACGGTGACATGTACGGTACAAAAGGAAACAGTTCATATGAGATCCCAGCTTTAAAAACAAAGATAGAGCCTCTATTAAAAGCTCGTAAAGATTACGCATACGGTACGCAGCACAATTATATGGACCACTGGGACGTAATTGGCTGGACGCGAGAAGGAGACAGCACAAAAGAAAAATCTGGTCTCGCAACGCTTGTTACAGATGGAGCTGGCGGATCAAAATGGATGTATGTTGGAAAACAAAACGCTGGTGAGGTTTGGTACGACATTACAGGTAATCGAACAGATAAGATTACGATTAATACAGATGGATGGGGGAATTTCCAAGTAAACGGTGGATCCGTATCTGTTTACGTTCAGCAATAAAAACAACAAAAAAAAGCTCTGCGGTGAAGCATTATCCCGCAGAGCTTTTTAATAGTTAACTCTCAACCGTCGCAAATCGATACATCGTATTTGCAGAGTAAACTTTGTTTTTTTCTAATACAATAGACGGAAATTCTGCATGATGAATAGCGTTTGGTAAATTCTGCGTCTCTAAGCATAAACCGAGGTATTCACGACTTTTCACATCGCGAATCATGCCTGTATTTTCAAGCATATTCGCCGTATATAACACGACGCACGGCTGGTCTGTTTCTACGATAAGCTTGCGCCCGCTATCATAATCAACCACCGTTATTTCTTCGTTTTGATTCTCGCTCAGTAAAAACGGATGATCGTAGCCATTGCCAACCTTCACATTTTGAGGATGCTGAGATTCTACACCCGCTCGAACCTTCTTACCTTCTCTAAGATCAAACGCAGTATCCGTTACGTTTACTTTTTCACCCGTAGGAAGCATGATATCGTTAAGCTCTAAAAAAGCATCACTCTTCATTGTTAATTCATGCTCTAAAACGTCTCTTTTGACGTTTCCACTTAAGTTAAAGTACGTATGGTTCGTCATATTCAGCAGCGTATCTTGATCTGAAATCCCCTGATATGATAATTTGAGCTCATTCTCGTTCGTAAGCGTATACATTACGCTGACTTTTAAATTACCTGGATACCCATTTTCACCGTCTGGGCTATCATATGTAAACGTAACGCTTACCTCATCCTGATTTTCTTTCACTTCAGCATTCCAAATGACATGGCTAAACGCTTTGTCTCCACCATGAAGATGCTTCTCCCCTTCATTTTTTGAAAGCTCATACGTCTTATTCGCAATTTCCACTTTAGCTGGATGGATTCTTCCTGCTACCCGTCCGACAACTGCCCCAAAGTAAGCCGTGTTATGAAGGTAGCCTTCTACTGAATCATAACCTAGTACCACGTTTTCAACCTTTCCAGCTTGATCTGGCACCTGAATTTTAGTAATGATGCCTCCCAAGCTAATACACGTTACGGACATATTGTTATCGTTAGTCATCGTGTATGCCATCACTTCTTGACCGTGTAGTTCTCCAAACAAGCGTTGTGTAATGTTCATCTGTTTCCCCTCTGTTTCATTAGTATATGTAATGCGTAAGTATAATTGAAAGTATATCATTACTAGATAATTTATTGCTAAAAGTAGTCTTTAGCAAACATAAAAAAGAGCAGAAAAACATGTATTCTTCCACTCTTTTCTCTATTGCTAATAGTAGTTAATGGATTAATCAACTAAATGCGTAAATCAATCTACTCCTCTTTTAGCGTAAAAATTGTTAAAAGAGCTAAAAGAATTGTAGTAATAATGATTAGATTGAGAACAAGAACAGACAGATACTCATCGCGAATAATTAAAGCTACAATTGATATAGTTACCATTGCTCTTGTGGTATTGATATAATGATTTTTTTTACTACTGACTGCTAATTTTAAATGTATAACTAACTGTAAAAGAATAATAAAAAACAAAATAACAAGTTGTGCTAAGCTGATTCTCTCATAAAAATTATTAATCCATAATATTACTAAAGGGGGAATTAAATAAAAAATCTTATAAAATATGTTCATTTCTACCAAAAACCTCCTAATTTATGTTGAGGTATATTTTAGGTTATTATCTACAACATTATATTCTCATAAAATAGGAGGAAGTAAAATGGAAAAGTCTAAAAAACTATTTTTAATTACTATTTCACTAGTTTTCCTATTTTCTTTTTTAGGACCTTCGTTTTCCTATGCAGAAAATCAGGAAGAGATTAGTCCAGAACAGTTAGAGAGCCTCACATCTATAGATGGAACTATACTAGACTTGATTGATAGATTACCTGAATCAGTATCAGATCGGGGTATTGAAGCTTCAGCTAACTGGTTAAATAAAAATAAAGGTAAGGAACTATCCAATATCAAATTTTCTTCTGATTCAGAAAATATGTATATAACACAAACCGACAGTCCACAAGATAACACCTCTAATAATGTAGTTAAAGCTGCGGGGTGGGCTGAAGCAGGGGCATGTGCTGTTGCTTTAGGTACAGCTGCTGTTCAAGCTTTACCTTGGGCTAAACTTTTAAAGTTAAAAAAAGCTGCAAAAGTGGCTGGGGGCTTAGAAAAGCTTTTTACGAAACTTATTAATTCTTACAAACATCAGCGCAACTTAGGCTACTCAAAAACAAATGCTGCGAAAAGAGCTGTAAACATTGTAGCAAATAACTTTCCAAAAGATTTAAAAGATGCTTTGTTAGAAGTACTGGGAATAGGCGGCGCTATAACAGCTTGTGGGGTGTTATTAAAGTAAGTATAGTATAGTAGAGTTAGTTATGTATTATTATTTCAGATACGAGAAAAGGTGATTTACCAATTGGTAATCACCTTTTCTCGTATCTATTATAATTTTCACCCTTTAAAAATCACAGCAATCATTTCATCTTCCGTCATGCCGCTATCAACTTCAAACGTTCCTGGACGGAGGTTATTTTCAACGCCTTGACCTTCTACCTTCTTGTAGAACTCAAAGCCGCTTTTTACGATTTTAGCTTTTTCAAGAATCTCACCAACATCAACTGCCGTCATACCAGATGACACGTTGATGATCGTACGATAAACCGCCTCTTCTTCTTTTGGTTGCTCTTCTTTTTCTTCTTTCGGTTCTTTTCCAACTGCTTGCACTGCTTCTGCTTTCGCATCAGCTAACTGCTTGTCCAGTTCTTCTTGGGTTTGAACTATAAAACCTTTGTCTTCTAACTGGGTTTGCATCTCTTCTTCTGATAACTCTTTAGAAGTTGAGGTTGAAGATGGCTCAAGCAAGTACACAATGCCCGTTGCGGTTGCTGCAACGAGTAAACCCATAGCAAAGCTGCGTAGCGTATTCGGTGTCATTATGCCATCATGCTCCCTTCATCTTTCTTCTTCGTGTAAGGAGCCAGCAATTGTTCCACTTCTTGTTGCGTATAGCCTTTCATTCGTCCTGCAATGCTTTCAAACGAATAACCGCGCTTATGCATGTCAATCATATTGCGAAGATCTTTACGCTCAGGTGATTCTAGACCTAATACACCTGATTTTTCTGCTGTAATGGCTGCATCGATTTCAAGAGTGCGGATGCGATCATTCAATTCATTCATTTCTTGTCCAATTGTTAACGTCAGCTGTTCTAACTGCTGGTCTGTATGAGTTTGTGATTGTTTTGTCTTTCTGAAAGATAAAATAAGCAATAAAATAGCTATGCCTAATAAAATAATTATAAGTAATCCCATGGTAAATCCTCCCTTATCTATACATCGATTATCTCATTCATACTGAATTATACATTGATAAAGTTGGTATTTCGAATCAAAGCCCTAAAACCAACCGATAGTCCTATCAGTATCTCAAGAAACCTTTAGCAATCAAATCTATCTTACTTGTCTTTTCCTTTTCTTTCAATCTTTTATTAGTTCTATATACCTATTATATATAAGTTGGTGCGTATCTTATTGATGTTCATGATACGTATCATACAAGCCTTTATAGTCATCTTTTAACTTAGCGACGTTAGTAGTATCATTGGAAATAACATCAATAACATCGGTACTTACATATAACAAATAGTCATTCGAATAAAATGAGATATACGCTGGTCTTCTTCCTTTTCTGATACTTAAACAATAATTATAAACATCGATAGAACTTAGTTTTTTGATAGAAGCATAGACAACTGCATTATTTTCATCTTCCGCTACTACGTGTTCTTGCCAATTATTCAGCTGCAGAATTCGACCAACTTTGGACTTAGCTGATTGGCGCTTTCCATTGAAAATATATTGCGAAATAAAAATAGCATTGATGTCTTTTCTCTCCTGAAAGACTTCGTTAATGATGCTTTTAAAATCAGCCAGCGATATTTCATAAAGATCAAACCGAATTTTATTGTTCTGATGAACTTGGAAAAAAGGTATCCCTTTCGTACAGTCAAAATCAATCGTAAAATCTTTTAATTTAACCAAATGATATCAAACTCCTCTTCTTTTTAGGTCCCAGTCCTAGGTTTCCAAACGTGTTACCTCACAATATATAGAAATATATTCCAAACATCTTTTTTATTATAGATGGATTTTAGTCAAAATTGAACCTTTATTTTACATGAAACAGCACAAGAATAATTACGGAAACAAAAAAAACCCCTCTCAAATTCAATCTGAGAGGGGCAAGCTTATGCGACTAATTCAAATGATTCCGTTACCTCAATGCTGTTAATAACAGATTGAAGCATTGAGCAATTCTTTCTAGCAAGCTCAATTGACTTTTCGATTTTATCGTGCGGAAGGTTTTCCCCGCTAATTTTATAGTGTAAATGAATGCTTTCAATGCGATTTGCTTCTTTTTCGTTGCGCGTCACGTCTGCTGAGATGTGAATATCTTTAACCGCAATGCGCTTCTTTTCTAATATTTTGCGAAGAACGCCACCGCTACAAACCGCAATGGATGAAACCATTAATTGAAAAGGACGAAAGCCGTATTCATCATCTCCTGCCACCTGCAAATTTCCAAACGGTAAATCTGTTGAGAAACCAACTTCCTGCATTTTAAATTCCATTTTAAAATACCTCCTAGGGTTTTACTTCGTTATATCACGAAATGGAATAACACTCAAATAATTAAGTTCGCTTATTGTCATTTTCAGATAGGTTCTATAGGATTATACGTGGAGAAAAAACATCTTAAAACGAGGTCACTTATATGAACAAAACGTTGCGAACACGATTTTGGATTTTGGTTAGTCTAGTAGCAATTTCTGGCTTTAGTCAAGGTATGCTTCTACCCCTCATTGCCATTATCTTTGAAAAAGATGGGGTATCATCGACTTTAAACGGATTAAACGCCGCTGGACTGTACATTGGTATTTTATTAGCCTCTCCATTTATGGAGCCACTCTTACGAAAGCATGGCTACAAACCTATCATTATGTGGGGAGGAGCTTTAGTCATTTTATCCCTCTTTTTGTTTCCGCTTTGGAAATCCGTTACGTTTTGGTTCTTGCTTCGTCTCGCGATTGGAATTGGGGATCACGCTCTTCACTTTGCAACGCAAACGTGGATTACAGCCTTTTCACCTGTAGATAAGCGCGGACGCAACATCTCACTGTACGGCCTTTCTTTTGGTATTGGCTTTGCAGTCGGTCCTTTAATGGCCAATTTAGTTAACGTGAGTGAAACGTTACCATTTATTTTTTCAGCTTTCATTTGCTTAGTCACATGGGTATTTTTATTTTTATTAAAAAATGAGATTCCAACGGGTGACGAAGAAGTAAGCACAATGTCTTTTACTGCAACAATGAAGCGCTTTTCCAATGCCATCAAATACGGCTGGATTGCTTTTTTACCACCACTCGGCTATGGGTTTCTAGAGTCTTCGCTAAATGGTATCTTTCCTATTTATGGATTACGAATTGGCCTAAACGTAGAATTTATTTCACTCCTGCTGACTTCTTTTGCAGTCGGTGGCATTATATTTCAGCTTCCCCTTGGTATGCTGAGTGATAAACATGGACGAAAGTTTGTTCTTCACTGGGTTTTGTTTTTAGGCTCTGGAGCGTTTTTACTGGCAACGCTACTAGAAGCAACAACGATTCCACTGTTAGCTTGTTTGTTTATCGGAGGTATGCTTCTTGGCTCTACGTTTAGCTTAGGAATTAGCTATATGACGGATCTCATGCCAAGCTCGCTGCTACCAACAGGTAACTTGCTATGTGGAATTGCCTTTAGCGTTGGAAGCTTAGCGGGACCGTACCTAGGTGGAACCTTTATCGGATTGTTTGAAGGATTAAGCTTTTTTGTCATTATTAGTTCTGTATTGTTTTTAATTTTCCTATGTATCTTTTTATTTAGTACATCGGTGCAGACGTATAAAGAGACTACTTTGTCAAAGTGAATAGAAAAGGAGGCTGCTTTATTACAGCCTCCTTTTCTATTCTCCTCTATACCTTCAGCTCACCATGCTCCAGTCCCGACTTCTCAACTTGAATCGTCGAATGCTCAATGCCACACTGCTCGTTCACTAAGTTCAGCGCTTTTTGTAAAATAGCCTGGCAGTCCTGGTCGTCACTTACTTGTAAATGACAGCTAAAAGAATGAAGTCCCGATGTAATCGTCCATACATGAATATCGTGAACACCTTTTACGCCATCAATTTCTTTAAGTAGTTCCTTGATTTTATTTATATCTACGTGTGCAGGAGAACCTTCCATTAGGATATGAAAGCTATGAGTTAATACTCCCCACGCACTTTTTAGAATTAGGAGTGCAACCACAACGGAAATAATAGGATCGGCAATATACCAATTAAACAAAAGCATGAGCAGCCCGGCAACTAAAGCGCCAACAGAGCCTAAAGCATCCCCTAACACGTGTAGGTATGCACTTCGCAAATTAACGTTATCCTTTACGTCCCCTTGTCGTAGCAGCGACCACGCACTAAGCAGGTTAGCACCTAAACCAATGGCTGCAATAATCATCATTGTACCACTCGCAACCGTTTGTGGATTTAATACTCGTTCATATGCTTCATAAATAATAAAACCTGCGATAACAAAGAGAGTTACTCCGTTAAACAAGGCAGCTAATACTTCGAAGCGATAATACCCGTACGTTTTTTCAGATGAAGCTGCACGGTTTGCAAACCAAATGGCTACAAGACTCAGTGCTAATGAACTTGTATCCGAAAGCATATGACCACTGTCTGATAGAAGAGCCAAGCTATTTGTGACAAGTCCTCCAATGAATTCTAAAATCATGATACCCGCTGTAATACATAAAGCAATAAGCAACCCTTTTTGGTTGCCTTCACGCTGCATATCAAAGTGTTGATGACCATGGTGATCATGGCCGTGATGGTGATGATGGTGGTGACTCATTCAATCTCCTCCCTATTCTTCATGCACGCATTCAATATGCTGAATCACTTGATTTAAAATACCTACAACATGTTCGTCTGCATATGTGTAAAAGTATGTATTTCCTTCTCTTCTGTATTTCACTAATCGTAAATTTCGCAAATAGCTTAGCTGGTGGGATACAGCAGATTGTGAAATATTTAATACTTCTGTCATATGGCCAACGGAACATTCTTCTTGAAATAGTAAATATAAAATTTTCATTCGTGTCGGATCAGAAATAGCTTTTAGCATGCGAGATGCTTCGTCGACTGTTCTGTCTGATAAAAAGTGATGGTCTTCTCTCTTCATTAAAGATTCCCCTTCCACAACATATGACATTATATGAGCATATGCTCATATACATGATTGTAAATTCAATAAAAATATTTGTCAACTGTTACTATTTCCAGAAATACTGTTTTCATTACTAAGGAGTCGCACGCTCCTTCGCTTCATTATTTTTGTATTTAATCGTTTAAAACTAGATACAGCGTCTGCAATTTCTAGGCTAAATCAACAATTTTAAAAAAATAAGCCTAATTTCAAAAAAAAGCTACACAAAATCCAGAGAACTGTTATATAATACAATTAATAATAATAAGCTGTATTAAAACAGATTGAGAGGAGAAATAACAATGAGCAGACAAGAGCGCAAGAATATGATTATGTTTATTGAAACAATTAAGGGGTTTGATCGTGAGACGTTAATGTACATGACGGATGCTGATATTGAGCATGTTTATTCATCCGCATACCGACTATATGAAGAACACTTAGACATGTGAGCGCATATACTCTTTTTAGGTTATAAGCGCCATTTTCACTATTCCTTCTGTAGCTATTCCATGTTATACTTTTGTTACTAATATATTCAAAAAAACTTTATAACAATTGTAAGACGTGCTGCTATCGCTGAGATGGCAGCTTTTGTGCTTTTTTAGGGGTAATGATTGTGATTATTCTTCTCAACTACTACATTATAGGAGGCTTTTTATGGAACAAACATTAGCAAAAAAACAAGAGAACCAATCGACTTCTTCGTTTCTTGCTGGCATGCAGACACACGGTGAATTGATTGCTGCTCTTGCAAGCGGCGTGCTTATTTTAGTTGCTTGGTTTTTATCAAAACAAGATGCTTCGACCTTATCTATTACGTTATTCATTCTGGCTTATGTTATTGGAGGATTTGCCAAAGCTAAAGAAGGTATTGAGGAAACGATTGAAAATAAAGAACTAAACGTGGAAATGCTGATGATTATTGCAGCCATTGGTGCAGCTGTTATTGGCTACTGGACAGAAGGTGCCATGCTTATCTTTATCTTTGCACTAAGCGGAGCGCTTGAAACATACACCATGAATAAAAGTAGCCGTGAAATTAGTGCTTTAATGGATTTACAGCCTCAAGAAGCAACGCGCTTAAACGGAGATCATGAAGAAGTCGTAGCCATCTCTGAACTACAAGTGAACGATACGTTGCTCGTGAAGCCTGGTGAACGTGTACCGGTAGATGGCATTGTCTTATCAGGTGAAACAACGATTGATCAAGCAGCCATCACGGGTGAATCCGTTCCTGTTTTAAAAGCGGCTGATGAAGAAGTGTTTGCTGGTACAGTAAATTTAAAAGGGGCTATCGTCATTAAAATGACAAAGCCAAGTACGGAAACACTGTTTCAAAAGATTATTCAGCTTGTACAAAGTGCTCAAAGCGAAAAATCACCTTCTCAGCTATTCATTGAACGCTTTGAAGGAACCTATGTAAAAGTGGTTCTCTCTGTTGTTGCCATCATGCTGTTTCTTCCTCACTATGTTCTTGGGTGGAGCTGGACTGAAACGTTTTACAGAGCAATGATTTTACTTGTTGTTGCCTCTCCTTGCGCACTTGTAGCGTCCATTACGCCAGCTTCGCTTTCAGCTATTTCGAACGGAGCTCGTAAAGGAATCCTATTTAAAGGAGGCGTCCATTTAGAGCGATTAAACCATTTAAACGCAGTGGCGTTTGATAAAACGGGGACGCTTACGAAAGGAAAGCCTGAGGTAACAGATGTACTCGTTCGTGACGGCGTTTCTGAAGATGAGTTTTTAATTAAAATTGCTTCCATTGAGCGTCAGTCAAACCATCCGCTTGCTCAGTCAATTGTGCAGTTCGCAAAAGACAAAAGGAATCTTCAGCTACTTCAACCTGAATCTCTTGAAGATGTTCCAGGCTTTGGTGTTATTGGAACGGTCCAAGGTAAACAATGGAAGATTGGAAAAGCAGATTTCATTGGCAAAGATGATGCCACTTCGTTTAAAAACGGAGCTGCGGTAAATCTTGCTTCTGAGGGGAAAACCGTTGTTTATGCAAGAGATGAACACGGCGTTATTGGAATCTTAGCATTAAAAGACGTTGTACGAACAGAAGCAGTAGAAGCCATTAAAGTACTGAAATCACTTGGCATTCACACCGTCATGATTACAGGAGATAGTAAAAAAACAGCGGAAGCAATCGCAAAAGAATGCATGGTAGATGAATATATTTCCGAATGCTTGCCTGAAGCAAAAGTTGACAAAGTAAAAGAATTAAAAGAGAGATATTCGACTGTAGCGATGGTTGGAGACGGAATTAACGACGCACCAGCTCTTGCTACTTCTAATGTTGGAATTGCGATGGGAGAAGGGACAGACGTCGCGTTAGAAACAGCTGACGTTGTACTAATGAAAAACAATTTATCAAGAATTGCCGATGCTGTTAAATTATCTAAGAGAATGAACAGCATTGTTAAGCAAAACGTCATCTTCTCAATCAGCGTTATTTTCTTATTAATTTCGTCAAACTTCCTTCAAGTTCTTGATATGCCTTTTGGCGTTATTGGGCATGAAGGAAGCACAATTCTTGTTATCCTAAACGGACTGCGCTTATTAAAGTCTTAACACAAAAAGAGGCCCTTCACCAGGCCTCTTTTTTTATAAAAGCATATTCCTTAATGGTAGCCGTTTTGCCCATTTTGGCTATTACTTGTCTTATGCTTTGGATGGCTTTTTTTGTTTTGTTTCGTGTTGCTTCCGTCTTTTTTCGTATGTTTTGTCATGGTAAATCCCCCTTTCATTTCACCATTAGTATGCCCGCTTCCTACTCTTCGTTTCATACCAATATATGCAAATAGGGTGGTCGCCTTATGCTTTGATTGCTTTTTTTCGCTCATAAAAAATGGCGTTAATTTCTCCACCAATGACAATAATCATTCCTGACAAATACAGCCAGATCAACAATACAATAATGCCGCCTAAGCTCCCGTACGTTGCCGTATAGTTTCCAAAATTATTAACGTAATATGAGAAAATAAACGACACAACCGTCCAACCAATTGTTGCAAAAGCAGCTCCTTGTACAACGTTTTTTAAAGTCAAGCGCTTGTTAGGAGCAAAATAGTATAAACCCATAAAGACAATAAACAGGATAATACCGCTAATAATCCACCTAGAAGCAGCCCATAATGATAAAAAGGTTTCAGATAATCCGAAGGTTGAGAACAGATAAAAGCCGACCATATGACCAAACACAGGTAATAACAGCGCCACAATAATCACGAAAATCATCGCAAACGTTAGTAATACAGCCATACCTCTTGCCACTAGAAAAGGACGATTCTCTTGCACATGGTAAGCACGGTTAAATGCTCGCACAATGGCATTAATTCCGTTAGATGCTGACCACATTGTCGCGATGATCCCAAACGATAACAACTTTCCGTTATGAGAGCCAATAATATTATCTAGATTATTTTCAATCATACTCATTGCTTGATCTGGCGCAAAGCTTTCAACAAGCTCCAATAAATCAGGTGCTTGAACGGGCAAAAAACCAATGAGCGTAATGAGAAAGATTAGAAACGGAAAAAGCGACAAAAGCAAATAGTATGCTAGCTCCGCTGACAGGCTTGGCAGTTCATCGTTATGAATGCGAGCTGCTAATTCTTTTATAAAAGCTACAATCTTTGTTGTGTCGGCCATATGCTCACCTCTCAATTATTTCTGTTCATCTTGGCCATACTTATGTGAGAAAGTCTCCTTTGTTGTTTTTACTACGTCTAATACCTGGGGAGTTGTTTTCTTAAGCTGTTCCACCTGTGTCGTTAAAAACGAAACATCATCGGATACTTGTTCAATTGTTTCACGCACAGCAGCATATTTTTCTTGAAGATTTTGCTTTACCTCATCTGGATGTTTAATCATATGTACCGTCTTATTTTTAACAGCTTTACTGTTTTCAATAACCGTTCTACGCGTATTTTTATCAAGCATTGAAATTGCAGCACCAGCTATTGCTCCAATAATAATCCCTTCAAGAAGTTTACTTTTTCCTTGACTCATATTCCCACTCTCCTCTTGTTTAGTTAGCTTAATTTCTGCTCTTTTATGATTTCTTCTACTAACTGCTTACATCCTGCTGTAACCAGGCCGTATACCTCATCAAAATCCCCCGTATAATAAGGGTCAGGAACATTTTCAACGGACAAATGTGGAACATAATCTAACAGACGCTCAATGCGTACATCACGATGATGTCCAGCCATACGTCTTAAGTTCCCCACATTTTCAGCGTCCATGCCAATAATATAATCAAATTGATTAAGATCTTCTTCAATAACTTGGCGCGCTGTTAAACCTGTAACGTCAATTTGATTGTCCGTTAAAATACGAAGCGTTCCTTCATGAGGTGGCTTGCCCTCATGCCAGTTTCCTGTTCCGGCTGAATCAACCTCAATTTGCTGTTCGAGCCCTTTGTCTTTTACGAACTTTCGAAAGATTGCTTCTGCCATTGGAGAGCGACAGATGTTGCCAAGACATACAAATAGTACTTTAACCATAGTTTCGACTCCTTTCTCTTATTACAAACATTATATACAAGCCTTTTCATTTAAGAAAACCCTGTTTTTGGTCAAAGAGTTTGACAACACAGTGTTCTTCTTATCAAAACATGTTACAATGAGAAAAAAGCTCGGAAGGATGAACATAGTGGATTTATCAGTAAAGTCTCCAGAAAACATTACGTTTATGATTGATCAAATTAGCGAAAAGCTTCGCATGTTAAACATCGGTGCAATTAAAGGCGATGCTTTTGATGAAGAAATGTACGAGGATTTAAAATATTTATATGAAATGGTTATGCGTAAAGACTCATTCAGTCCAAGTGAAATGCAAGCAATTGCAGAAGAATTAGGGGCGTTACGCAAGTAAGCTTAAGCTTCACAAACGCCGTCAATGCCTGCTCTGTACATTGGCGGCTTTTTCTTACCCACATCACTTCTTCCAACTTCACGACATTCGTTTATTTTTCTTTAAAACATTATACGAGTAGAATATTCGCAAAAGTCTTTCTTTTCCAATAGTAATTGACGACTTCTCAAAATACAGATACAATGTATCGCAATGCCTATAAGCATACACTCGTATAATCTTGGAAATAGGGTCCAAGAGTTTCTACCAAACTACCGTAAATAGTTGGACTACGAGAGTTGAACATTTTTATACCTCTATATTACTTCCGAGCGGTGTTCTACTCTTTTTAGTCCTTCATTGTTTCACAATGAGAGGAGATAAACCATTATGTCAAACCATTCACTTAAAAAGCAAATTGCTGTTGCAAATAAACAAATTCCAGCTGACTTAGTCATAAAAAACGGACGTATTATCGATGTGTTTACATTAAGCGTTCTTGAAGCAGACATTGCCATCGCGGACGGAATGATTGTTGGCCTTGGTGAATATGAAGGCAAACAAATAATCGATGCGACTGGCAAATATGTCTCACCTACTTTCATTGATGGCCATGTTCATATTGAGTCATCAATGGTCACACCGAAAGAGTTTGCAAAGCTTCTCGTACCGAGAGGCGTTACCACTGTCGTAACTGACCCTCATGAAATTGCCAACGTTTCAGGCGAAAAAGGCATTGAATTTATGCTCCAAAACTCTGAAAACCTTCCGCTTGAAGTACTTATTAACTTGCCATCAAGCATTCCAGCTACTCCGTTTGAAAGCTCTGGAGCTGTCTTAAAAGCAGAGGACTTACGACCTTTTTTCAATCATGAACGCGTGATTGGTTTAGCGGAAGTTATGGACTTTCCTGCTGTCCGTGATGCGAACGATGATATGCTTGCTAAACTTCAGGCAGCCAAAGATCATCAAGGCGTAATCGATGGCCATGGAGCCGGATTGGATGCAACAGGGATTAATATTTATCGAACAGCTCACATTTCAACGGATCACGAATGCGTAACAGCTGATGAAGCACTCGAGCGCGTTCAGCGTGGCATGCACGTCCTTATCCGTGAAGGCTCTGTTGCCAAAGATTTGAAGCAGTTGCTGCCGGCTGTTAATGAGCGCAACGTTCGACGATTCTTATTCTGTACAGACGATAAGCATCTAGATGATTTGCTAGCCGAAGGATCTGTTGACCACAACGTTCGCCTTGCAGTGAACGAAGGTTTGGACCCACTTATGGCAATCCAAATGGCATCATTAAACGCAGCTGAGTGCTACGGTTTAGCGCAACAAGGTGCTGTTGCTCCTGGATACAAAGCAAACATCATGCTATTTGATGAACTAGAAAATATTTATGCGTCAACGGTTATTACAAATGGAGAAGTAGTGGCCAAAAGCGGCCAGCTTGTCGTTGAACCGGCTAATGAAACAAACGAGCCTAAAGACTTGATGCACTCGGTAAATTTGAAATCTATTTCCATTGAACAGCTGCAAATTAACATGAAGAACAATAAAGCAAATATTATTGAAATCATTCCAAACCAGCTTATTACCAACCACGTAGTGGAAGAAGTAGTAGTTGAAAACGGAACGTTCACGATTGATACAGAAAGAGATCATTTAAAATTAGTCGTGGCCGAGCGCCACCACCAAACGGGCAATATCGGCCTTGGGATTGTCAAAGGGTTTCAATTAAAAGACGGAGCCATCGCAACAACGATTGCTCACGACTCTCACAATGTTGTAGCTGTTGGTACAAATGACCGGGATTTATTGATGGCCATTAAAAAAATGGAAAAAACCCAAGGTGGAATTGTACTCGTAAAGGATGAACAAGTGCTTGCTTCTCTTCCACTTTCAATTGGAGGCCTCATGTCCCCTCTATCTTACGAACAAGTAAACAAAGAGCTTCACGTTCTACATGAAGCGTTAAAAGGATTAGATATTAGCGATGCCTTCAATCCATTGCTTACTTTATCTTTTTTAAGCTTACCCGTTATCCCATGCTTAAAATTAACGGATAAAGGACTTTTTGACTTTATGAGCTTTAAACATATTGATATAGAAGCGAATTAATTCACAAAAAAGCTCACTCTCGTAATGAGAGTGAGTTTTTTATTTATACGTACGCGTAGACGTTGTTGAACGATTCTTTCGGTTTTTATAGTACTGGTAGCCTTCTTTCATTAAAATAGGGAATACAGCTACTATGATTTTTTTTAAAATTCTTCTCATGCGCATCGCACCCTTTCCTTGTCTTATGACATTAATTTACCCGACTTTCTTTAATAAAAAACATAAAAAAGCAAGCAGGTTTTCTTCTGCTTGCTTTCTTGTGTCATGAATTATTTTGAAATAAACATTTGTGTCCAGTAAGTTGAATCTCCTTCAACAAAGCCTACACCGATGTGAGTGAAATCAGGGTTCATGATGTTTTTACGGTGGCCATCACTGTTCATCCAGCCTTCCATTACTTCTTCAGGTGTTTTTTGACCTTTTGCAATGTTTTCACCTGCAGATGAATATTCAATGCCAAATTGCTTCATCATATCAAATGGTGAACCGTACGTTGGTGAAGTGTGGTCAAAGTAACCTTTATCCATCATGTCTTTTGATTTTTCACGAGCTACGTCACTTAGTTCTGTGTCAAGCTCAAGTGGTTTTAAACCTTCTTTCGCTCGCTCTTCGTTTACTAATGTAACTACTTGTTGTTCAAACTCGCTTACGTTTTTTGCTTCAGCTTTTGAATCTTTAGATTCTGCTGGCTTTGCTTCAGCTTGCTGAGCTGGCTGTGCTTCAGCTTGCTGAGCTGGCTGTGCTGCTTCTTCTTTTGGTTTTGCTTCAGCTGCTGGTGCTGCTTCAGCTTTTGGCTGTGCTTCTTTCTTAGCTGGTGCTGCCGCCTCAGCTTTTTGTGGTTGAGCGTTGTATTTCTTTACTAACTCATCGACATTTATATTTTGTGCTGCTTGAGCATCTTTAATAGTAATTTGCTTTGGTGTGTTGCAGTCAGGTGCAGCTGCGTTAGCTTGTCCTGCTGTTAATAAGCCGATTGAAACGGCACCTGCGATTGTAGCAATACGGAACTTCTTATTCATGTTGTAAATTCCTCCTTGAAAGATATCTGTATTTGTAGACAGCTACGCTACAGAATGAATCTGCTAATCTCGCGTTGCATATTCATTGTTACATGGATTCATAGATTCAATCAACCGCTTTTCCGTTACCAAAATTAACTAGAGTTTTTTGTAATTTTTTTTTAATATATCGCTAGCCCTTGGTATTCCTCACTTTTCCCCTCTCTTTTTCCATTCTATTAAAATCACTAGTAATATAACTGTAAATATAGCGTTATAAACGTTACAAGAAAAGAATGAGAATAATAGGAATGAGACCATTTTATATCCTTTTTTACCATTCAAGAAGATGTTTTGTGATATGATTCAGTGTGTAGATTCATTTAGAAACACGAAGTACTTTGTCGACATACTTACTAAAATGATCGGGGAACGATATTATGTGGAAAAATCGCAATGTATGGATTTTGCTGTTGGGTGAGCTAATCGCTGGATTAGGTCTATGGATGGGGATTATCGGCAATCTAGAGTTTATGCAGGCTAAAATCCCTTCTGATTTTATGAAATCAATTATCTTAGCCATTGGAATTGTCATTGGGGTTGCCCTCGGTCCTCTTGCTGGAAAGCTTACTGACCAATTACATAAAAAGAAAGTAATGCTAGCAGCCGGATTGCTTCGAACAATCAGCGTCTTATTTATGCTGCTTGCATTAGCAACTGATTCAATTGGCTGGATGATTGTTTTCCTTATTTTAATTCAAATTTCTGCTGCATTCTATTTTCCTGCTCTGCAGGCTACCCTTCCCCTTGTTGTAGATGAAAAAGAATTACTTCAGCTAAACGGCGTATACATGAATGTTTCTACGCTGTCTAGAATTTTAGGTACAGCATTGGGCGGTGCTCTTTTAATGATCATGCCTTTACATACGCTTTACCTCTTTTCATTCGCTGCTTATCTCGCTTTATTTTTATTAACGATGCTATTAAAAGTTGACGATGACAGCGTGTCGAAGGTTGGGGAACATGTAAAAGAAAAGCGGGATTTTAGCACGTTATTCCCAATGATTAAGCAGGAGCCTATTGTTTCAATTACGCTTATCATGCTGTTGATTCCTTTATTATTTATTGGTGGCTTTAACTTAATTGTCATTAACATTAGTGAGCTTCAAGACAGCGCAGCTATTAAAGGCTGGATCTATACAGCTGAAGGAATTGCATTTATGCTCGGTGCGTTTACTGTTAAACAACTCACGAAATATATAAGCCAAGTGCAAATCTTATTTGTTTTTTCATTATTTGTAGGGGTTTCACAACTCATGCTCTACATGGCTACAAATTCTCTTATTACTATCATCGCATTCACAATTTTCGGCTTTGCTATCGGCTGTTTTTTCCCTGTTGCAGCAACGATTTTTCAAACAACCGTACCAAAAGACTTTCACGGTCGCTTCTTTTCGTTCCGTAATATGCTTGAACGTATCGTCTTTCAAGTTGTGCTTCTAACAACGGGCTTCTTGCTAGATAGCATTGGTTTTCAATTAATGACGGTTGCTTTTGGAATGGTCTCTGTTGGTCTTACCATCCTCTTTTACATTTGGTATCGCCAAACTCGTCAACGAGTCACTTTAAACAAGAAAAAAGCGCTCAGCTGAGCGCTTTTTATTCTTATGATAGTACATTTACTGATTCACGAATGAATGCAGGTAAATCATCAGGTGTACGGCTTGTAACTAGTTGGTTTTGGCACACAACAACTTCTTTATCATGGAAGTTTGCGCCTGCGTTTTTCAAGTCAACCGCAATTGACTTATAGCCTGTAATATCGCGACCTTTTAACGTATCTGCATTAATTAAAAGCTGCGGGCCGTGACAGATGGCCATAACCGGCTTTTTCTCATCCATAAATGCTTTTGTAAATGCAACGACATCATCGTTAGCGCGCAGAATGTCAGGTGAAAAACCTCCTGGTAAGAATAAAGCATCAAACTCTTCTGGCTTTACCTCTTTAATACCTTTATCAATGCTGATCGTTGTTTCTCCTTGCTTACCTTTTACTGTTTTGCCGCCTTCAACGTCAATCGTTGTTAGCTCATGACCTGCTTCTTTCAATGCTTTGGCAGGGTCTGTATATTCCACATCTTCAAATAAATCTGTTACTAATACTGCGATTTTTTTACTCATCTCAACAAGCAACTCCTTTATTTCTGTGTAATAGCTTTTGTTCTATAAATAATGTACCCTTGTCTTTTCACCTTAAACATGGAATTTACAAATGATATGTACAAAAAAAAAGCTTTGCTGACCGCAAAGCTTTACCATTTTGTCTTATATTCTTTATAAATTTTGACTACAACAGGGCTCAAAATAAAGAGCGCGATTACGTTTGGCAGAACCATTAATGCATTGAATGTATCGGCTAAGTCCCATACAAGCGTGACGTTTAAAGTAGATCCTAACACAATAAAAAGTAGGACAAGCGCACGATAAACGCTGATTCCTTTTTTTCCAAACAGATAATTGATATTGTTTTCTCCAAAATAGTACCATCCTAAAATGGTTGTGAAAGCAAAGAAGAATAAACAAATTGCAATAAACGGATGGCCAAACTCGCCGAGACCCCTTGTAAAACTTTCTTGAGTTAACTGGATACCATTTAAGCCCGTTTCATAGGATTTCGTCATGATAATGACGAGCGCTGTTAGGGTACAAATAATGACGGTGTCAATTACAACCGCTATGATAGCAACTAATCCCTGCTGAGCAGGATGTTTTACGTTTGCCGCAGCGTGAGCATGAGGCGTTGAGCCCATTCCTGCTTCGTTGGAAAATAACCCACGTGAAACCCCATAACGAATAGCTTCTTTAATTGTTGCGCCGATAACTCCACCAGTGGCAGCAGCTGGATTAAACGCTGATTCTACGATTAATATAAACGCATCCACGATTCCAGAGAAATTTGCGAATACGATAACTAAGCTTCCTCCAATATAGAAAAGTGCCATAAACGGTACAACAAATTCAGCAATTTTTGCGATTCGCTGAATTCCGCCAAAGATAATAAAGCCAATTAATACCGCAACAATAATTCCTACTGCAACGCGTGGAATATTGAACGTATCAAAGGATGCTGCGATGGAGTTTGACTGCACCATATTTCCGATAAACCCAAGTGCGATAATAATGGCCACGGCAAAAAAGCCCGCTAACCATTTGCTCCCTACTCCTTTTCGGATATAATAAGCAGGTCCTCCAACAATCTGGCCATCTTTCTCTTCTTTATATTTCTGCGCAAGAACTGCCTCTGCAAAAATCGTGGCCATGCCGAAAAACGAGCTAACCCACATCCAAAAAATAGCCCCAGGTCCTCCCAAAGCAATAGCTGTTGCAACACCCGCTAGATTTCCTGTCCCAACCTGAGCAGCAACTGATGTTGCCAACGCTTGAAAGGGAGAAATTCCATCTTTATTGTCAGGGTTCTTTTTAAACATTCCGCCAAAAGTTTGAACAAATGCTTGTTTGAGCATTGTTACTTGGATAAAGCCTAAGCGAAATGTATAAAGGATACCAATTCCCAATAAAAATGTAATCATAAACGGCCCCCATAAAAAACCATTTATGCTATTTATAAATTCTGATATGTTCACTTTTTCTACTCACCTCAAATACTATAATGGTTAAATCAACATGTATGTTTTATCCACACTTCTACCTTCTACTTTGACATAACAAAATAGGAGGTAGAAGTATCGATGCGATAGACACCGAACCATATCCTTTGACAATACTGAGACAAAACTCCTGATTTATTGAACACAATTATGTCATTATACCGAAAAAAAATAAAAAGACAAAGTAAGTTTTTAACTGTAAACACTTACATTTCTCATAAAAATGAGGATGGTACATAAGTATTTCATTCAATGATATATCCGAACTATGGAGAGTTATCTCTTTTTTATACTTCAGTTGTTTATTGACTTGGAAAACAAGTTTAAAAAAAGAGTGGAATAGAGCGTAGGACACGCGACTCCTGCGGGAACTGGAGGAAAAACTGAGACCGTTCAGCGAAGCGAGGAGGATCAGGTTCCTCCCCGCCGAAAGCGAGTGTCTGTAGTGCAATGGAACGAACGCTTTCTGACAACTTAACTCGTTTAGAACAGTCACGATTCTTCTTTGAGAAGGAATCATGTAGTTATGTCACACCCTTATTCAGGTAAATCAAATTGTTGAAAGGTCGTGTTAAAGGAACCAGGATAAATTTCTTTACCCGCAATTGTATTAACGATACATTGATTTCGTTGAACAGATAGCCCTAAGTTTGTTGCGCTTGAACCATGGGAATGCTCAATATTTGTTAGCGTAAACATGTAATGGTCACGAGGGGTTTTGAACTGCAAGCGATAGTCTTTCATTACTTTAAAACGCTTATCATCTTCCCATTCAATTTCATTGTGAAATTTACCCATCCATTTTGGCAAGTGTGGTTTATAACCCGTTGCGAGAACCACTCGATCAGTTTCGTAAGCGAATTCTTTATTTGTTTGCTTTTGACGGCAGTGTAAGTGATAGCCACCTTCATTTGTTATTCCTTCTACTTCGATTGAAGCTCGAATCGTAACCGGAACCTCACCTTGAATCGAGCGATGATACATTAAATCATAAATATGCTGAAGAGTGGAAGCTTCAATCCCATTTCGTAAAGGATTTAAATCTTCTAACGCTTGGATTCGTTCTTTAAAAGGAAGATCATGAAAATGCTGAACATAATCTGGTGAGAATAGCTCTTGAGCAAGCTTTGACTGATCTAACTGCTGAAAGTTTGAAGAGCGAGTAAACCAACTCAGATGATAGCCATATGTAGGCTGATTTTTTAAAAGGTCATAAAAAATCTCTGCCGCGCTTTGACCAGAACCAACTACGGTAATATGATGTCCTTGTTGTAAATGCTCTTTGTGCTGTAAATATGAACTGCTGTGTACGACATCATTTCCCAGGGAATGTTTTAGACCTTTTGGTACGAATGGAACTGCACCTGTTCCGAGCACCACATGCTTCGCATAAAATAGCTCCTCTTTATTGCTCTTCGTCTGCTTCACAGTTACTTCATATCCATATTCATGATTCTTTACATCCACAACTTCATGTTGAAAATGGCACGATTTAAGCTGGGCTTCTACCCATTTGGCATATTCGTTATACTCCTGCCTTGGAATATCGAATCGATTAAAATAAAAAAATGGATACATGCGCTTTTGCTTATGGATATAGTTTAAAAATGTATAGGGACTAGTCGGATCAGCAAACGTAACTAAGTCTGCTAAAAATGGTACTTGCAAGTCTGTTCCGTCAATTAACATACCGGGATGCCACTCAAATTTCTCTTCTTTATCAAAGAACACCGCACTTATTTCTTCAACAGGCTCAATTAAAGCAGCAAGTCCTAAATTAAATGGGCCAATACCGATTCCAATCACATCATATACTTGTTCGTTCATTAAAAAACTCCCTTTCATCAAAAAAAGCTAACAGTTTATAGTCCTGTTAGCTTTTTACCCGTTCTACGCAAATTTATTCAGTTACCGCTACGCTCATTTTAGGGGTAAAAGCCTCAAAATGAATACTTTCGCTTTTCACTCCTATTGCCTTTAAGCTTTTAATCATTTCTTCCATAAATAATGGTGAACCACAAATATAAAAAGAAGCTTCTGTGTTTTTACACCACTTCTGTAAGTCGTCGCGAATAATACGTCCAGCTTTTTGGTCATACGTTCTGTCGGCATCTACATCTCCGTCACTATATGCTACGTGGTAGCTAAACGGATACTTAGCGAAAAGCTCCTGTAGCTCATCTTTAAAAATATGCTGTTCTTTCGTTCTCACTGCATGAATAAACGTAATATCCCGATGCTCTTCAATGGATTTTTTCAACATTGGCATTGTTGGCGTTATGCCAACTCCTCCGCTAATCAAGACCACTGGATGCTCTTCGCTCTGCTCTAAAACAAAGTCACCAGCAGGCGCGCTCATTTCAATTTCATTTCCTACTTCTACATGATCATGTAAATAAGCTGATACTTCCCCTTCTGCTACATTCACTTCTCGTTTTACCGTAATGCGATAGTATGACTGGTCCCCAAAATCAGATAAGCTATATTGACGAATAGACATAAATTCCTCTGAAGGTACCTGAACACGCACACTTACATACTGCCCTGGTAAAAAAGTAGGTAATGGATTTTGATCGACCGGTTTTAAATAGAAAGAGTACACATCACTCGACTCTTTAACTTTCTTAGCCACCACAAACGGTTTATAATCACTCCATCCACCTTTAGCACCTTCCGCTTGCTCATACATTTCTTTTTCGACAGAAATAAAAATGTCAGCAATGTCTCCGTATGCTTTCTTCCATGCTGCTAAAATATCATCGGTTGCGCTATCTCCAAGGACCTCTTTAATAGCCCCAAGTAAAAATTCACCTACAATCGGATAATGCTCAGCTTTCACACCAATGCTTCGGTGTTTATGAGCAATTTGTTTCACAACAGGAACCAATACATGGAGCTGATCGATATGCTGTGCGGCTGCATATACCGTGTTAGCAAGAGCGGTTTGTTGGCGCCCTGTTCGTTGATTTGTACGATTAAATACGTTTAATAACTCCGGATGAGCTTCAAATAAATTTCGATAAAAACAGGTCGTAATTTGTTCACCATACTGTGCTAAAACAGGAGCCGTGCTTTTTACAATATCAATTTCATGCTGATTCATTTTGTTGTCCTCCTAAAAAGATATATTTAATATATATGTTTTAAAACAAAAAAGATATATCAAAAATACATCTTTATAATACCCTAAACTTCTTGAAAAAAATAGCTACTTCTGAAAACCGCAATAAATAATTCACAAATTAGCAATGTGCGAAACAAAGAGCAACTTGCTATTCCTGTCGGAAACAGTCATGATATGATTAATAAAGTTAGTACAGAAAGAAGCGTGAAACTATGAGGCTAACACAGTATACGGATTATTCCTTACGTGTGCTGCTTTACTTAGCTGTTCGAGATCGTCAAAGCTTAAGCAATATTAAAGAAATTGCGGACGCTTATCAAATATCAAAGAATCACTTGATGAAGGTAACCCATGAACTAGGAAAGCTTGGATTAATAGAGACGATCCGCGGGCGTAAAGGCGGCATTCGATTAGCAAAAAACCCTAAAGAAATTAATATTGGTGCTGTCGTGCGCCAAACAGAAGAAGATTTTCATATTGTTGAATGTTTTAACAGCGAGCTTAATAAATGTACAATTTCTCCTTCATGCAAGCTCAAGCATGTGCTCTACGAAGCCATGCAAGCTTTTATCAAAGTACTTGATGGTTATACGCTTCAAGACTTAGTTATGAACAAAGATGAGCTAAATTTCTTATTGTTATCCGGTCAACAAAAAACCTGAACGATTAAAAGTTATGAACTCTCAATCGTTCAGGTATAGTAGAGGCTGAATTACTTATGTCTCAGTCTCTTTTTAATATGGTTTTTTCTGATAAAAATAATTCGGTGACAGCACCTTGTTTTTATAAGGCTTGTGAAAAATATGCGTCGTCGCTGGTGAAACTGGTGGGGTGAGCCACGTCCAGTTCCCCGTTACTTCTCGTCCATTTTTCTCTTCACGCTCTTCAAATAAGCGAAACTGCTGGGCAGCTGTATGATGATCAACGATACTGACACCTTGCTCTTTAAAAGAAGACAGGACGGCCACATTTAGTTCAACAAGCGCTTTATCCTTCCATAGCGTTGCGTTATAGCGAGTATCTAACCCCATAATAGAGGCAACTTTAGGAAGCATATTATAACGATCTGTATCCGCTAAATTACGCGCGCCAATTTCTGTGCCCATATACCAGCCGTTAAACGGTGCAGCTATATATTCAATCCCACCAATTTCCAGATTCATATCAGAAATCATCGGCACTCCATACCATTTAAGCTGTAGATCAACAAATCCTGCTATCTCTGGGTGAGTAATAGTGACTTCCTTGACAAGTTCCTTAGGAATCGAGAACCACTGCGGCTTCTCCCCATTCACTTGAATAACTAAAGGAAGCAAATCAAAGTGCGTACCGGCTCCTTCCCAACCTAACTCTTGGCACACTTTCGTAAATTCATTGGATGCGGCATCACCAAGCTGTCCATATTCCATTTCATAGCCTGCGTACCTCAGCAGCTGATGATTCCAGATTCGTACCGGCTCTTTCTCACCTGCTTTTGGTTTAAAAACCGTAATCGTTGAGCGAATTTTCCCATCGTTAGTCGCATACTCAATATGCTTATAAAGAGCATCGCGTACTTCTTCAACAGTTGATGCTTCACGCTCATCAAACACGTGAAGAGACTGCCAAAATAAGCGACCGATACATTTGTTGCTGTTTCTCCAAGCCATTCGAGCACCATGTTCAAGCTCATCAAACGTGTGAGTGTACGTTCCTGTTTCTTCAATTTCTTTTTGAACCTGCACTAAACGCTCAGCAGTTTCTTCGGCTCTATCAAGCTCTATATAACAAAGGTGAATAAATTCACTCGCTTTTATCATCAAGTCTTGTTTGTTCAATTTTGTTCACTCCTAGAAGAACAACTTCTTGCTTTTAACCGCAAGCATTCTTCAGTATACCATTACCTTGAATCAAAAGCTTTTTACAATGTTTATTTTATACGTCAGTATCCTCGATTAAGATCTACTTTATTTTCTAACGGTTTGTCCGCTTCAATTCGATCTAGCGTATCAAAAAAACAAGCAACCGCTTCTTCAGGCGTCGTAACAGCCGAAATATGAGGTGTAATTACGATGTTCTCATGCTCCCATAGCATATCAGATTGAGGTAGCGGTTCCACTTCAAACACATCTAAAAATGCCTTTTTAATTCTTCTCGTATTGATAGCTTCTATAAGTGATACCGTATCAACCGTTGCGCCTCTTCCTACATTAATAAAGTATGCACCTTGTAAAATATTCATCCACTCCGCATTAAACATACGATTCGTTTCAGGCGTTAGCGGCAGTGTATTAATGATCCAATCTGCTTGTTTTACATGCGATGCTTCATCACCTGTTGCTACAACCTGATGAAAATGTTGGTTGCTTTTGCCACTTCGAGAAACTCCTATTACTTGGACACCAAACCTTTTTAACATTTCTGCAATAGACTGTCCAATTTCACCAGTTCCATAAATAACAACTTTTTGACTTGATAACAAAACAGGTTCCAATGGCTCCCATTTCTTTTCACGCTGTGCTTTTTGAAAAGCAACATGGTACTGAAGCTCACTCAGCATATAGCTTAAACAATACTCGCTCATTCTCGCTCCAAATGAGCAAACGGTTCTTGTCAAAATAACATCGTCTTTCCAACTATCTAATTTGACGTAGCGATCTACACCTGCTCCTAAAGAATGAACCCACTTCATTTGATGAAAGGCAAAGTTTTCAACAGGATAAAAGCTCATATAAGCATCTGCCCACTTCAAGTCCTCATCGTTTATATTTTTTTCATCAACGTAGCGAAAAGTCTTGCCTCGCTTATCTTCTCTTTCAATGATACCCTCTAATTCTTTATACATGCGGCTTGTGACCAAAATGTTTTGAATCTCCACTATCTGCTCCCCCTTGCTTCAACCTATATCCTTGTTTCTTATTATGAAGCATGAAATAGAAACAATCGAGTCTGAAACATTTATTCATTCTTTTTTTCTGAAACAACCGCCTAAACATCACCTGTTACGGAATGACATAATATTAGCATGGATTTATCTCTCTAATTTCGCTATAATCGGGGGTGGATTACTGATAGATAAACAATCATCGATTGATTTTAAATAGAAAAGGTGTGTAAACATGAGCGTACTAACGGTTAAAAATTTAAGTCATGGCTTTGGTGATCGCGCAATTTTTAATGATGTTTCATTTCGCCTGTTAAAAGGTGAGCACGTAGGTTTAATCGGAGCAAACGGAGAAGGTAAATCAACGTTTATGAACATTATTACAGGAAAGCTCGAGCCGGATGCTGGAAAAGTTGAGTGGTCTAGAAAAGTTCGTGTCGGTTACCTTGACCAGCACACTTCTCTTGAAAAGGGATTAACAATCCGCGACGTTTTAAAAGGTGCGTTTCAATACTTATTTGACTTAGAAGCGCAGATGAACGGACTATATGAAAAAATGGCTGACGTCTCTCCTGAAGAACTAGAAAAGCTTCTGGAAGAAGTGGGTACAATCCAGGATTTATTAACGAATAATGATTTCTATGTCATTGATGCTAAGGTTGAAGAAATCGCTAGAGGGCTAGGGCTAGAAGATATCGGATTAGAGCGTGATGTGCAAGACTTAAGCGGTGGGCAGCGTACAAAAGTCCTTCTTGCGAAACTCTTGTTAGAAAAACCAGAGATTCTTTTACTTGATGAGCCCACTAACTATTTAGATGAGCAGCATATTGAATGGTTGAAACGTTACCTACAGGAATACGAAAATGCATTTATTTTAATCTCGCATGATATTCCATTTTTAAATAGCGTTATTAACCTTATTTATCATATGGAAAATCAAGAGTTGAATCGCTATGTAGGCGACTACGATGATTTTATGAAAATCTATGAAATGAAAAAACAGCAGCTAGAAGCAGCTTACAAAAAGCAACAGCAAGAAATGGCTGATTTAAAGGATTTTGTGGCTCGAAACAAAGCTCGTGTGTCGACACGAAACATGGCAATGTCTCGACAAAAGAAGCTTGATAAAATGGAGGTTATTGAGCTTGCTCAAGAGCGTCCGAAACCAGAATTCAACTTCAAACCTGCACGTACATCCAGCAAGCTGATTTTCGAAACAACAGATTTAGTCATTGGGTATGACGAGCCGTTATCAAAACCACTGAATCTCCGTATGGAGCGTGGTCAGAAAATCGCATTATCCGGTGCGAACGGAATTGGTAAAACAACGCTATTAAAAAGTATTTTAGGTGAAATCAAACCGCTATCTGGTTCTGTTGAAAAAGGAGACTATCAGCACATCGGCTACTTTGAACAAGAAATCAAAAAAACCAATTATAACACATGTATTGAAGAAGTCTGGAATGAATTCCCTCACTTTACGCAGTACGAAATTCGCGCTGCGCTTGCGAAATGCGGTTTAACAACGAAGCATATTGAAAGTAAAGTTGAAGTATTAAGCGGTGGAGAAAAAGCAAAGGTTCGCCTATGTAAGCTCATTAACAATGAAACCAACATCCTTGTTCTCGATGAGCCTACCAACCACTTAGACGTAGATGCCAAGGAAGAATTAAAGCGTGCTTTAAAAGAATACAAAGGAAGCATTTTGCTTATTTGTCACGAACCTGAGTTTTATGAAGACGTTGTAACGGACGTATGGAACTGCGAAACGTGGACAACAAAATTATTTTAATTTTTTCATCACTATGTGCATATAAAGGAAAAAAGCGGGAATGCTATTAGTAAGTTCCCCCCCCTTTGTATTAGTAACCATTTTCGGATGGTTGCTTTTTTTATTTTTATAAATAAGCTGTGTATAAATTTGTTTACACCCGACCATACTAGAATCATATTCTCCCCTAATTGGACAAGCCGGTTAGCTTTAACAGCTAGCCGGCTTATTTTTTCATGTTCACCCAACTATCAAAATGATGAATGCTGAAACGGGTGGATTTATCATCTACTATAACAATCATTTCTTGAATTTCTTGCATCATAGCTGCCTCACCTTTAGAAGCAAACGAAATAAACTTCCCTTCCGTTGAAGGCACGGTTTCCAATCCAATTTCAATAGGAGTCGAAAACACCGATCCCCACCTACGTTCATTCTTTGTAAGCTCAATAAATCCATTTTCCCCCTTCGCTTTATTGCGATAAGCCATTATTGTTACTTCATCAACCATCTTAATGACGGAGTAAGCAAGGCTATCTGATTCAGTGGTTGAATCTATTTCATCAAACCAAAATGGAATGTCAGCTCCTACTGGCACCTGAAGCGCTTTAGCCCGATTAGCAGCGTCTCGTATCATTTCTTCATACGCACTAACGATTTGCAGCTGATTCTTTTCCCAATTCGGCAATAAATACGGCTTAACATCTAGATGAACGCCTTTAAAGCGCTCATCAACTGCTACTTCTTCTTGGTAGTATCCAATCCAGTCCCAAAAGGCTGCATAATCTGATTGACCTGACGTTGCCCATGTACGACTGCCATCTAAAGCATAGACAGTTATTCCGATAATATTTGCAGATTTTATAAAACGTTGATATGCCAAGATAGGTACCTCATGGTTAATTTGCAAATATACACGGTTTACCTTCTTTTTTTGAATATCTTTTACCAACTGGGCTGGATTCTGTTCAATACGAGTCGTATCCCACAACCATGTTGAAAAAAACGTATCATCTACTTCTTCACCACTACTAGCAGCACAACTTGTTGAACTCAATAAAGCGAGCATCCCTACAAATAAACCAACAACTTTTCACTTCACACTTATTCCTCCCTTCTATAACCTTCGATTAAGTAAGCTTGCTTTGGATGGTTAGGCTGTTCAGGATATTTAAGCTGAAGCTTACCTTTGCGCAACATTTTAGATAAGTAATTGTTTCTTACTCCATCAGGCGTACGATCTAGTAAATGAGCTAAATCTTTTAGCCTAAGAGGCTGCTGTGCGCATAGCGAAACAATAACTTCTTCCATTTTTGCTGGACTTAATCGCTTTTTGCGCCTTGCTATTTCAGCTAGATTCCATAGAACGCTATTTTCATCTTCTAAATCTGAAATTAAAACATCTTTTTTATTATAGGAGTAATTATTTTTATTATAGGACCGCTCTTCTTTATTATAGGGGTTATCTCCTATATCAACAGGACTAACTCCTATATTTTTACCCTTGAACTCCTCTATTAAATGCGAATCATCTTTATTAAAGGAGTTTTCAATTTTATTATAGGAGCTACTTTTTTCAACAAATTCTTCGGTCGATTCGACATCTCCTGTTTTATTTCCCGTATTGTTATTAAACGATAAAGTCGAAGTCGTTTGATTTTCAGACTCTTTCTGTCCTTCTGGAAAAGACATAGGTAGACTGAGAGTTGTCCTCTTTAGATAGACATCTTGATCAATAGTTGGAAGCTCGTAGCCGTATGATTTCCATTTATCGTGGAGAGCGGTTAAGCCTCTTCCAGAACGTTCACATAAATTTAGTAGTCGAAATAGCTTAAATAAATGTGGATTTCTTAAATTACTCATCTTTGTTATGAACACCTTATCCACAGGAATTCGAAATAATCCTGGATTAGAAAATACGCAGCTCTGCTGATTGTATTCGAATGTTAATCCACCTTCTCCATTATAGTCTGCATGTAGCAACATGTTCGTAACTACCTCAACTAATGAGGAAGCGATCTCACCATTTGGCTGATGTTTATAGACTTGCTCTGTAACATAAAAGTAAAAGTCATATAAATTTCCAGACCATGTACCGTCCTGGGATGTGAATCGTTCATTCCATCCACCTTGTGCATCGCTTTCTCGATACTCTAAAAAGTATTGTGGTAAAATTTCTGTAATCATTCTCTCTTCACTAAACATAAGCAAGCCCGCAAGCGTTACACCTTCTTTATGAGTGTCTCTCGCTTTTCCCCATGCTCCTATCTTATAAAGAAACTCTTTGGTTTCAAGGACGTTCCAAGGATGATCTGGCTTTACTGCAGCAAACTTATCTCGATAACTTTTAATTGTTTCAAAGTTCAGCTCATTTAATCCATAATGCTCTAGGATGAGGTTATCTTGTATCATTTTTTACTCTCCTATTGTATATTTATTCGTACTTATCCATCTTTTCTGTGGATAACTAGTAAATTTCTCAGTTTATTCTTCTTATATGACTTGCAAAAACGTATTCAATACGCTTTTGAGCATACATAACTAACTACTCGTGGCTATATGTAAGCTAGACATATATCCTTTTTATTTTATCACTTTTTTCTTCTTTCCTCTTCTGCATTCTCAACTATTCATAGCTAGCTTTGTTTTGCTACATAATTCCTTCTTCTCAACCAATCTACTAGGTAAATCAATTATTCGCTCTATCCGCTCTGTTTTGTTATAATACAGAACATAATTATAAAGAGAATGAGGGATTTATATGGAAAAAGCAACGTTTGCAGGTGGATGCTTTTGGTGTATGGTTACACCCTTCGATGAACTAGAAGGCATTCATGGTATTGTATCAGGATACACAGGTGGTACCGTAGAAAACCCAACTTATGAGCAGGTAAAATCAGGTACTTCAGGTCATTATGAGGCTGTACAAATCACGTTTGACCCGGAAGTATTCCCTTACAAGCGCTTATTAGACCTTTATTGGCCACAAATCGATCCAACTGATCCAGACGGTCAGTTCCAAGATCGTGGCCCTCAATACAGAACAGCAATTTTTTACCATAATGAACAACAGCGTACGGAAGCAGAGGAATCAAAACAAGCCGTTGCCGATAGCGGCCGCTTTAAAAATCCTATCGTAACAGCGGTTCTTCCTGCCTCTGAATTCTATGCAGCGGAAGATTATCATCAGGATTTTCATAAGAAAAACCCTAAGCACTACAAAGAAGATCGTGCTAAATCTGGCCGCGATGAGTTTATTGAGGAGAACTGGAAATAAAAATAAGCACCCATGCTGGCATGGGTGCTTTCTTCTTACCAATTATTCGTATACGTTGTAGGCGTTCCTGGAACATTCCAATACTGCTGGGTTGGTTGCCATGATTTTAATGAGCCATCCGAGCGCTTGATAATCGCTTTGAACTGAACGCTTCGATCGGCTGGGAAATTAACGGTTCCTCTCCAATCTCCGTACGTTGAGTTGTAAGAGAGTTTAATTGGATAAGCGATTGTGTCCCACTGTCCAAGTTCAGGACGATCTCCGACGATGTAAACACTCTCTCCAGACGATGTAGGTGCATTTTTAACAACTATTGTCTGTGCAACCGGTTTTATATTTAAGTGCTGATTAAACTGGCTCATACGCGTTGAGTTATTAATAACATCATAGAATCTTAAAAGCGTAAAGCCCGCAAAGTTATAGTTAAATGTCATTTCAGCTGCGCGTTTATACTGCTCTTCACTTCCGATACTTAAAGCATTTTCACCATTTAATACAATCCCTTTTGCGTTTGCTAGGCTTGCAACTTCTTTTACTAACGTTTTTGGCATTGAATACTCAGGATATGTCCCGCTATCAACCATTTCTAAGCACGTAAACGTCAAATCTAGCTTGGCTGTTTTAAATGAGTCTAATAACGTACTGTAGTTATTATAACCCGCTGGCTTTTCAGCAGCATGAGGCATTGTTGGATTATTATATTGCCAGTGTATCCCTGCTATTTTAGCTCCTACAGGCACATTAAACACCGGATCAAAGGCTTGATGAGCTAATGCTCCAATACGCTTTGCATGGTCTTGCAGAACTCCTTGATACCATTCTAGAAAGTCTTTTCCATAGTTTGTGTTATATCCATCCTTTAAAAACTGATTCCCATCTGAAGGTGGTAAAATTTGTGATGTTGATGTTAAACTTAGTCCCCATGCTTGGTTTACACCCGCTAACGAGCCATACTTGTTAACGGCCCACATTTGGAATTTAGATTTTGCAAAGTCTGTGTATGCTTGAAATTTCCCTCTAGAAGGGTAGCCTGTCCCATCAGCAGCTGTATATGAAGGATAGCGAAGCTCCCCAGCTGGTCCCCCTGATAAATAAACCTTTGGAATAACGTCTTTATACGGTGCTAACGCTTGCGCAAATGCTGTGTATAGCTCCCCGTACTGTTTTGTAATTACGTCTGTCGCTAATGGGTTTACTGTTTCTTTGTTTACTGTACCTGTTTCTGATTTAAAATATAGGCTATCATCTGTTTTAGTATTCCAAATCCATGAAGGAAGAGGCGTGTTACAGTCATCTCCTACATTTCCACCACATTGATGGGTCGAGATAATCGGCACCATTTTTATTCCCGCATTTCGAGCTGCCTGTGCAAATCGCTGTGCATAAGAAAAGTCGAACTGCTGGTCACCGTTTTTCTCCATATCTCCCCACCAAAAATCTACTGTCACAGCGTAAAACCCATTTTGCTTTGCCTTCCGAAGGTCATTTTCAAAAGCTTCCCACGTAGTAAACTCCGTTACTTTCTTTAGTGGTGCCATTAAATAGGTCTTGTAATTCGAGTTAAACGACTGTCCATTTACCGCTGCTTGGCTATTGGTTGGCCCTAATATGAAAGCGGTAACAAAACTTAACAAAACAATAAGTGATGCAAACTTTTTAATTGGGTTGTACATATAATTCCCCCTATTTTTTAAAATCCAATAGGTTATATTCGGCTTCTTTCTTCAAAATCCTGTTGCGAAAAAAATAAAAGAGTTTGGGACATAACAAAATGATTGCTTCTAAAAGACGAACACTAGCTGTTCCCATCTCTTTGATTTGTCTGAACACGTTCGTTCCATTGCGCTACGGGATCTCAGTTTTCCCTCTCTTTCCCGCAGGAGTCGAGTGTCCTACGCTCCATTCCACCCTGTTTCCAACATTGTTTTCACAATCAACCAAAAAACCTGAACGATTAAAAGTTATGAACTCTCAGTCGTTCAGGTATAGTAAGGACTGAACGACTTATGTCTCAGTCTCTTTCTTATCTTATTAATTCCAAATAGCGCTTACCCATTCAGGGTGGTCAATAAATGGATTTCGGTTATGCTGATAATCTGAGTAAATAATCTCATTACGACGTCGCTCAGAAGCGTCTACAGGGTCCTGTTGATGCCACTGTAACAACACTGACAGCTTACCATGGTACGGAGCACTTCCGTTGTTTACCACATTATTCAACTCTAAATCCGGCTCATCGCTTACATCACCTTCATAACGAACAGCCATATAAAATAGCATACGGGCCACGTCACCTTTTACCTCATCGCGAGGCTCCCAAGAGTCACTATCATAGTAGTTGCCAAGCGCTTCAGTATGCTCTTTGCCACCGTTATCAAAATCTAAATTATTACGCGTACTGTTAACTGACATATCCGTTGGACGTAAATGGTGAATATCAGTTCCTGCTCCCATTGATGTTCCAAAATCTCCATGCGACTTTGCCCAAACGTGTTCTCGGTTCCAATCATTTGAACCTGATCCGTTTGTAAACTTCCCTTGAGAACGCCCTGTATAAAGTAAGATAATATTATTAGAATTAGTAGGATCTTCATCTGTTTTACGAAGTGCATCCCATACTGCTGAGTATGAAATTTCTGTATGATCATCAATGATGTTATGTAATGCTGATTTTAATTCAGTCCCCGTTTTTCCTTCAGCAGGTGAATAATACTCTTCAACAGATGAAGCGGGTGGATTTGTTGGTTCAGTTGGATCCGTCGTGCCGCTTGTTTCCTTTGACATCATCGTTACATTTTTTAAGCCTGGGTGTGAAAAATAAGCTGTTAAGTTTCCAGTCGCTGCAATTTGTTTTCCTTTTAGCGTTGGATTTGTTTGTAGTCCAAATCCTGAACGAAACGTAGACGAGATTTGAACATAAAGCATTTTAGATGGATTAGTTTCAGTTGGCGTATCCGCAATTGCTAGTGCATAGTCATTTGGATAATTACTCGTTACAACTGTAGTGGTGCCAGTTGGTTGCCCCACAACGTATCCTTCTACCGTTTGAATGGAATTATTTTGCGACGAAATGGCTTGTGAGACGCTGATTGCAGTTGCAGCTTTCGGGTGCTGCAGTGGCAAGCCGCTAATAACTAGCGCTACTAATAAAGTAACTAGAAACAACACCTTGTACAAAGGAGCAGAACTTTTCTTCAACATCATTTCCCCCTATGGAATTATTATTTGACTCTTTTTATTATAGTTTTCAAACGTTAAAATTTTTGTAGGAATTTGTTAAATTTTCTAGGGAAAAGGAATCAATCTTCTTTACAAGTCTTTCTTCTCATAGAAAAGGTCTGCTTCTTCCAAATGAAGTGTGATATAATCAACCGAATATAGAAATCATAGACTAGACAGTCTAATTTGAAATGAGGTTACTGAATGCTTACTTTTGACGAAAAACTATCCGTTATTACGTCTTTCTCTGAACTAGAGCGTAAAGACGTTTCGCTTGGACGCGTAAATTTTCAATACAATGAAAGTGTTTATGATAAAAAGAATGTGGTGTATCACTTGCACCCAAATGGAAACGGATTTGTATACGCTGGTCACCTTTCTGGCTATGACACAAATGATAAAGGCCTTGTGAATATCCGTGAGTTTTCACAGGAAGAGCTGCGTACAATTATCGAGCAGTCAATCAATAGTCTTTCTCACCGCCCTGAGCACGAAATGATTGAAGAAGCTGTAATCGGAGACGGCCGCGAGCAGCGCTGGCACGGTCCCGAAGGAGCTACGTTATTACTGGTACATGAAGATTCACTATGGAACATTTATGCTGGATTGAATTTAGAAGCTGCGTTTGAATCATATGAAGAAGCAGAAGACTATCTAATGGACGAAGGATTTAGCCGCTTGCGAGATTAATTTATAAATGAAAAGACGCCGCGTTCTTAATAAAAGAACGCGGCGTCTTTTATTCATTCTGCCCATTTATCTGAGCTGGTTTTAGCTTTGGAATAAGCACCGTAAATAATAAAACTAATCCAATTCCAATCAACAATATATACACCCACTGTAGTTTTAATCCTGTTTCCTCCGGTACATCTTGTACTGAGGAAGACTGAACAGGTGACTCAGTTGAAGTGAACAAACCATATTTATTAACTTGAGATTGAATGGAGTGGTTTGTTGTTGAATCATTTAAAAATAAAGAGCTTTTTAACGAAGGCTTTTTCTCTTCATCAGTAAATGGGATTCCTCTTATTTCCTCAGGAATGTTTTCTACTTCTCTTTTCGTTTGACCAAGAGAATCGGGATTGAGCTTTATTTGCTCATCTTGAAAAATATTGGGTGCTAGATCTTGCACCTGTGTTTGCGTGTCATTCGCTGCGTATACGTTTGAAGTAGATAGAAAGAGAAGAACCGCTAAAAGTGCGATTCTTCCTATCATATTATGCTTCATACGTTTCATCACTCTCTGCTTGTTTATCCTTAGATGTCAGCATACGAATGATAAACGGAATAACCGTTAACACAGCAGTTAGTCCAAGCAGAATAGTAGTCGCTTCTGCAAATAGAGAAGTCGTTTCGTACTGAATTGACATATATACTTTTGAAACCGGATCTTCGTAATTGAAGTTTGGCATTGCTAGATTTAATAGCGGCGTGATAAAGAATAAAATCATCAGCACTGTTGCAATCCAACCTACGAAATTACCGATTAAGAAGGCTCCTCTTACAAGAGTTGAAGCTAATAGTAATAGTACAATCGTGAAGATAGACCATTCCATTGCTCTTTCTCCTGACAGTGAGTAAATATTTAAGCTGAATGTACTAATCATTAAACCAACAATCATCACCAGTAGTCCGAATAGTGATCCTCTTACAAGAAGAGGCGCGTTTTTGTAGTAGTGACTAAAGTATCCTATTAATAAACTGCTGATAAGGATAATAACAAGAAGTACAACAGGTGGAACAGTCTTTGTCTTTTCTGCTGGTACCTCACCGCTTACCTGTAGCGGATTTGCAAGGTAGTCATAGACATAATCATTGTTTTGGCCATCTACTAACGTGTTGTTTAATAGACGATATACTTGGCCACGCACAAGCTTCGTTGAATCTACGTTTTGTGACCATTTGTTATTAAGCGTATCCGCTTGATCCTGTACTTCGTTAACTTTCTCCTGCAGTTCACCCGTATACTCTACAACGCTTGATTGACGTTCACCAAGATTTGAAATCAAATCATTCATTCCTTTTAGCTCTTGACCCATACTCTTTTGAAGAGTAATAAGACTTGAAACGTCTGCATTCTCTTGTGTTGGAGCTTCAACTGCACTTTCAGAAGCTACGCTTTGAAGCGTTTCATTCATTGATCCTGCCTTTTCTTGAAGAGCTGATAAGCTTTCAACAATAGATGCTTGCTCCCCTTCAATTAGCTGGCCATAAGAATCAGTAAACTGTTGAATAGATGAAGAGAATGAATCTATTCCTTCTGCTGTTGATAATAAGTTATTTTGCAGCTGCTTGCGAATAACGCTTGGCTGCTCATCTCCGTAAAGAATTGCTTGAATGCGCTGACGCGTGCCTTCATTTTGCAGCACAGCGTCTTGAAGATCTTCATTACTTCCTCGACTTAAGACTAACTCATACTGTGAAAGATCTCCATAATATTGGAGAAGCTTTGACATATTCTCTGTTTGAATACCTGAAGCAAATAGTTCAGCCAACTTTTGTTTTCTGCTTTCAGATAGCTGACTTGAGGATAAAATTTTATCTTCTTTATCAGTAATCATGCTAACAACGGTTTGCACGTCACCATTAGGCTGATTATTGATTTCTTCTAACTGCGCTACGCGTTCTCTTAGCGCTTCGTTGACAGCTAACAGCTCTTGAATTTGCTTTTGAAGTTCTTCTTTTCCGTCATTGTCATTGTTGTTTGATGGGGGAACTTCAACCGTTACGTTTTCCAACTGGTCACTTACACCTTGTAAGCGTGTAGAAAAGTCTGCAATCTTTTGTTGCGTATCGGCCACACCTTCATTTTGCTCTTCTTCTGGTAAAGCAGCAAGATTCTCACTCCACGCTTGAAGGTCGTTCTTCATCCCTTGAAGCTGTTGGCGTTGACTCTCTAAGTCAACAGGAACTGTTGTAGGAGACTCTTCGCCAGTTTCTGACGGCGTCTCCCCTTCTTCATCTTCTGGAATTACCGGATTATCTTCTATTGGTGGTAAGGTCTCACCCTCTTCTTCTTTTGAAGGTGCTATCTCTAGCTCTTTTCGAAGCGTGGACAGCTTGCTTTGTACTTCGTTTAGCGTTGTTTGCTCAGTTACTTGGCTGTACTGGCTGAGTAAATCCTGATTTAAACGATTGAGTTCGTCCTGCTGTCCAGACGTTTTATCTTTTGTCGCTTCCTGCAGATTATCAGCAATTTGCTTGTTTTCATCGATTTGCTGCTGAACGTTTGAAAGCTTCCCAAACACTTTCCCTGCTTCACTTTCAAACTGCTCGCGATCGCCGTTTTGTCCTTCAGAAATCATCGCGATTCCTTCTTGAATATCGCCCACACTTTCCGTTTGAGCTTTTAACAGCATTTCTTTTTGCTTTTCTTGGTACATTTTGTATTCTTCAACGTATTTAATAAAATTTGTCAGGTTTTCTTCAACCTGCTGCACATCATTTTTACGTTCACTTGAGCCTTCTTCCGCACTTTTTACATTTGTTTGAATTTGCTCAAGAATTTTCTTTTGGTCATCAATTTCACCAGCTAGATTTTTAGAATTAGGTTTATAGAAAGCTACCATTGTGTTTTGGAAAGCAATCTCTTTTTCTAAAATTTTATCAAACTGACCTCTAACCTTTTCAACTTCTTGCGATACATAGCTCCAATAAAGAGAAGACATATCATTGTTTACTTTGGCCGTCGCATCCTCTAGCTCACGAACGACTTTTTCTTTGTTAACTGCATTCAATTGATTTTGAACTTTATATTGGAAAGTGGCTTTCTGAGGTTTCTCTTGGTCATACGTCAAAATATTCTCTGAGAAGTTCGATGGAATATAAATTACCGCATCGTATTTACCACTTTGTAATCCATTTGTAGCTGCGCTTCGACTTAGGACCGTCCAATCGTAATCTGAATCCTTATCTAATATGGCTGCCACTCGTTGTCCAAAACGAATAGGCTCTTCACCTTTTTCTTCCTCCACACCAATATCTTCATTTACAACAGCGATGGTTCTTGTTGCATTTTCAGTTACTTTCAGTGGGTTATCGCCAATATATTGAAAGAAAAGGGAAGGAAACCCTAAGATGAAAATGACAGCTACGATTACTTTAAGCGTATATTTTCGCTGTTCCGTCATATTAGAACCTTCCTTTCACTCATACATAAGGGAATTTGAATACGCGTCGCTTTATTGTCTTTTACGTAATATCCAAACCCTGGGTTTACATCTGCTTCTTTGCGATCATAGTTTAGGTTAATCAGGTTTTGCTCTGATTTTTTCATTAATAAAACGGCTTGGCGTATTTGCTTCATTTCAGTGGTTAACACATCAAAGCCTTTAGAGAAGTCATTTTGACTTCCTGATGCAACAATATTAAAGCCAACATGACTATAGTTTTTAATAAGCTTTGTAATGCGATCTTGCATCAAGGTATCAATGGTTTGCTGAAATCGTCCAAACCCATCAATCATAAGAAGTATTGGTGTAAATGTTAAGTCACCAACGGTTCCATCATGAATGGCTTCTAAATAGCGCTCTTCTCGTTTTTGCAGCTTTGCTTCCGCTCCTTCTATCCACTGCATAATTTGCTCTTTCGTCTCAATGTATACAATTTCATCTTCCGTGGCATAAGATGAAAGGCCACGATCGATTGCATCAAATAAACCAATTTGACGAATCCCCTGCGCAAGAGATGTTTGTAGCATCACTTTAAGGACGTTTGTTTTTCCTTTTTGTGTCGGCCCCAGCACGAGACAATGTTTGTTCTTCATTAAGTTTAAGTGCACTGGACGAACAAACTCTTCATCTAATCCGAGCGGAATAACACCACTTTCTCGTACGATACGGTGATCCGTCATAAACTCATGCAGTACAAGTTTAGGTTGTAACATTGGCACTTGTTCTGGTAATTCAATACCTGCATATTTCTCTTTCAGAACCTGAACTTGATTTTTGATGTTATCAAGAATCGCGAAGTCATCCTCACCTTCAGCGGGCAGGAACATCTGTGAAAAATAAGACGTATCCGTTTTAATAACCGCACGACCAGGTATTGCTTCTAGAGCATAAGGAATGCGTCCTAAGATTGTGTATGATTCTGAGCTATCTATTAAATAGTGAACAACCTTGGTTTTTAAGTTATTCATAAGCGACTGGCGCACAGAGTTAATTCGCGTTGCCGTAAAAATCATATATACGCCAAGCGACTGGCCGTCACGGACAAGCTGCGTAAATTGCATCTCTAAATCTTGCATTTCTTCTTTTACAAGATCAAAATTATCAATCGTGATAAAGATAAGCGGAAGCTTCTCTTGAGCAATTCGGTTATACATCTTTATGTTGCTAACCTCTGTGTCTTGGAATAGCTGCTTGCGCTCGGATAGCTCGTGCTTAATAATCTTCATGAACTTTTCAATCTTACGTCCTTCATCCATTAAGAAATAATCAGCAGTGTGCGGAAGCTGGCGTAATGGAAGCAGCGTACCATTTCCAAAATCAAAGATATAGTAGTGTAGCTCATCTGGCTGATAGCGCTCAGCGAAGCTAAGCATAAGCGTCATCGCAGTGAATGATTTTCCATAGCCCGATGAACCAAATACGCCGATATTGCCATCTTCCATCATTTCGTATGCATATGGCGTTTGGCTTTGTTTTTCAGGCTCATCTACAAGGCCAATATAGAATTTCTCCCTCTCTCCTGTTTGGAAAGCAGAGCGATATAAACGATTTTCTAGCGGAGGGAGCCATGGGCTTCTTAATCGATTAATTCCTAAACTATGTTGAACTTCTTCAATTCTTTCTACAATCACGGCGATTTCCGGCTGAGCACTTTTCCTTTTCGTTTGCTGTGATGATACGTCAGAGAGTGGAATTAGCCCTAAGTCTGTTACGATGGCCACTTCATCTTCCGTTCCATACACATCATCTTGTTGATATGGTGCTCCGCTCCAAGCAGATTGGAACAGTTCGTATACTTCGTTATTACCAACTTGTAAATAACCTCGACCTGTCACCGTAATCGAAGCCGCATCAGCATTTTTTAGAATCTCTTTACTATCTGTTGCGTCTTGTACTTTTAGAGCTACTTTAAACCTTGCGTTACTCCAAATTTGCTCATCGATAACTCCACCTGGCTTTTGTGTGGCCAAGATCAAGTGAACGCCTAAGCTACGTCCAATACGAGCGGCGCTGACAAGCTCTCGAATAAATTCTGGCTCTTCACTTTTTAATTCAGCAAACTCGTCTGATATTAAGAATAAGTGTGGCAGCGGCTCTTCAGCAGCTCTCTGCTTATACAAGTCTGTATAGTCATTTATGTGATTAACTTCGTACTGATCAAATAAGCGCTGGCGTCTTTTCAACTCACTTTTAATGGAGGCCAAGGCACGCGTACTGAAATTTTTACTACCTTCTATATTCGTGATGGTTCCAAGCAAATGTGGCATATTCTTAAACGGCTGTGCCATTCCTCCACCCTTGTAGTCAATCAATAAAAATGCGACTTCATGAGGATGGAAATTGACAGCTAATGATAGGATATACGTTTGTAAAAATTCACTTTTACCTGAACCTGTTGTTCCAGCTAGTAACCCGTGTGGACCGTGCGCTTTTTCATGTAGATTCAGCTCAACCAGATCCTCTTTTCCTTTTAAACCGATTGGTACAGCCAATGACTTGGCCGACTCATTCGTATGCCAGTTTCTCTCAATTGGCAGATCAGCCACTTCCTTTGCTTGGAATAACTCCAGAAAGGACACGCTGTCTGGAATAGAGTTAGTCATTCCCATTTGATGATCTAGCGTTCGCAGCATGCGAGCGAACGCTTCATTATCCTCATTACGGTGTTCATCAAGCTGAAATGAAATATTAACTGCCTTTTTCTTTTGAATTAAAATGTCTCCCTCTTGTTCATTAATATAACGAATAAGAGTGTGAACATTATCCGATAAACTTTCCTTTGTTTCAGCTCCAAAGATTGTAGAGAAGCCAAGATACGGATGCTCCCCTTCTAGATATTCTAAGATTACGTGATCTGTAATAAGCTGTTGGTTCGTAACAATGAATACCAAGTGAGGTAAAAACACACCGTTGCCTTTCTCTTCATCCAAGTCTCTTTCGCGCAACAGTTCATAAATAGAGGATAAAAGCTGGTCTCTTGTTTTTTCATTATAAATAAAGCCTTTGGCGAACGAATGAGGCAGTTGAAAATGCGGAAGCCACTTCATCCATTCCCAATCCTTATATTCGTTTTCATCAAAGATAAAGATAAAGCGAACATCATGATAGCTATGAGCAAAAGCAAGCTGACCAATTAACTGATGAAGCTCACGCTTAACTGTTTTCGATTTACCAATTAAACCAATGGCTCCGTTTTCTAACTTCGCAGTGATTGGCGCCTGAGAAACTTCACGATATACCTTTTCCATGTGCTGGGACTGTTCAAGCAGATCGTCAATTTCTCTATTAGCCATATCTCCTGTATTTAAGGAAATTTCATAGCTAGAGGGTACTGTCCCGGTACCAAGACGTATTTGAAGAAAATCGCTACTATCTAGCGTTCGTTCCCAAATACGGTCAGAGATATGATTGGTTAAATACTTCATTCGCTCAAACGTTGGAAAATGGTAATGAAGCACTTTTCCTTGCGATTCAGCTAGTTCCTGAAGCTCCGTTCGCTTATTTTCTAAATACTGCGTGTAAATACGGCGACGACGTTCTTGGCGCTTTTTACGCTGCTTTTTATCTCGGAAATATTGCACTGTTGAGACAACAAGCGTCGTCGTAAACATCATCACAGAAATAATAATAAAGATTCCACGCGGTTGAATAAGTGCTACGGTCCCCATAACAAGAAGCATAACAAGCGGTGGCAAGATTGTTAGCCACAAGCTTCGGTTGTTATCATCGCCATCCTGAGCTGGGAACGATAAATGCACTTTTTCATCGGGCAGCTCATAAATCATCCGCGGCGTACGGCGATAAACAGGATATTTTTTTTTCATTTCAGAAATAGGCTGTTTCGACTTAGGAAGCTTCGTAAAAAACTCATCAAAACGATGAACCTTTAATAAATCATGTTCAAGTAATTCAATTGTAACCGCACCCCATGTAATCACATCGCCAAGCTTCAGCTTGGTCACACTTGAAATACGCTGGCCGTTTACAAATACGGCACCATCTTTTGGAAGGATTCGCCATGTTGCTTTAACTTTCAGCAAAGAAAATTCCTTGCTATTATGTACAACTAGCTTCTTGTTGGGCTGATATACATCTGCTGTCTCGTCAACGGTTGAGAAGTTGACCTCATGATAATAATCTATATAGTACGTATCTTCCTGCAGCTTTGCAGGACTCAGCACAAATCGAAGTTCTTGATTACTTTCTTGTAGGGTGATAGAGTCGTAATAACTCAGTTGACTCAGTTCGTTATCACCTTGAGAAATAACTACTCTTTGATCTTCTGTTGTCGATATAGTAACGACTCCTTTTTCAAATGGATAGGAAGAAAAAGTCACCGTCTCTTTCGAACTATTACCTACAGTTGCTTGGCGAAAGTTATCAAAGTTAATCGGCAGTTGCTGATAAGTCGTTCCGCTAAAAACCCATAAAATGCTCATCTGTCCACCTCCTAGGATGCTGGTTTATCCGGCGAATCTGAGTTAGGAGCAGGCTTTTCATCTGCTTTGTCATCTTTATTTTGCTCAACTTCTTTTTCAGACTGCTTATTATCTGCAGGCTCAGACTGCTTTTGGTTCTCCTGCTGCTCATTTTCAGCTGACTCTTCAGCTTGCTTTTCCTCTTCTTCAATCTGTGATTCAAGCTCTTCAATTTCACTTTGAACTGGATCTAATTTCTCTTTTCTTTCATCGCTTGCAAGACTTTCATCTGCTTTTAACTGATGTTCATATTTATAAAGACCGTATAAAATCAAGCTTCGATCTTCTAATAAGCGTGCTTCTTCTAAAGCCTGCTCATTTTCACCTCGACCGATATGAATCCAATAGCTTAAATATTTATCGTCTGATTGAAGCGTAACCGTATTTTGAATGACTTCTTTTTGTTCTTCACTTAATGACTCATTCGTTAAATAAGCTAGAGCTAGCTCATACTGAACAACTTTGGGCATTTCTTTTACTTTATAATCTTCCAGCTGCTCAATAACCCCACTATACTCTTGCTGTAAAAAAGCTTCATTACTACTCACGAATGCCTCTTGCTTTGGCTGTAAAAAAAACGTGGAATAAAACGTATAAATTAAAGCAGGAACTAAGAGCACCGTTACGCCAATTGATGTAAAGCGAAAGATGGTCCACTTTTTCTTCGGGACGCTTACAACTGTTTTTCGCACTTCTTCTACTGTCGTTAGCTGTTGTCTAATAATAGTTAAAAGCTCATTTAAGTCGTCAGCATTTATTAATTTAGAAGCAACCTCTGATAGCTGAATCGTTTCATGCAATTTTAAATACTGAATAAAGCTATATTTGGAATCAACAAGTGAAGCAATTGTCGCTTTTACTTCCACTAGCTCACGAGCCGGATCATATTCATATGGTGGAATGCTTTCTTTAATTCCATAGTGTAAGAAAGCAGGTGTTAAACTTGCGTCAAACATTAAGTTTTCTGGACAAACCACAAGATGAAACCTTGTAAAACTATGATTTTGTATAGATTTTACAAGTTGATAAGCAAACTGCCACTTTTGTTCTTCCGTCTTTTTCTTAAAAAAAGAAAATGGAACAAACGCTTCTGATGGCTGAATTTTCACGTGAAGCTCGTCTTCACTTACGATGATTTCACGAGTGAAGTCCGAGTGCATCTCTTTTAACATATCAACTTCTATGCCATCATTTAGCTTTATCTTTTCTTTTTGGAAGATAAATGTATAGCCTTCTTCTTTGTCACGAATAATAGACGCTTCCAATAAGCTTTCTAAGTAAGTTGGTTTCTTTTCTGCCATTTTAGTAAGCTCCTTCAAAGAATTTCAATGCAATCACCGCTCGAAATGCCACATTCATTTAGTTTTTGATGGCCTGCAAATACTAGGTTTTTATTTGGAACGCGAACCCAATATCCTTCTTTTGGTGTGCTTGAAATTTTTTTAGCTTGCCATGCAATTTCAATCACTTTTTTTACAGAATGATAGTCTGATAGTCTTAAATCAAACCGCTCACCCGTATAGTGTTTTAGATCGATGGTCACTTCAATATACATATGATCTCACCTCAAAACATAGAAAAAGCGCCGTCATCTAAAAAAATGGGGCGCTCTTTTTATCTTATCACTCTCTATATGAGCAAGTTAACCGCGAATTTGGCTAGCGATTTGGTTGTCTGTATCTTCAAGAACGTTTGCAGAATCATCAAGCTGTTTAGCAATTTTGTTTAACAGATTCGACATTTCTACGAAAGATGGCTTTAGCTCTTCATATTGAGCGATAAATGCTTGGCTAGAAGAACCTTCCCACATATCTTGTAACTGATTTCTCATCATATCAAGGCGACCAACTAGGTCTTGAACTTGCCCACTTTCATTATTATAGCGAGCAGCCATTTCACGAAGTTCTGCTGGAGTAACACGAATGATTCCTGACATCGATTTCTCTCCTTATGTATCGTTATAGATTTACTTTAATTGTAAGAAAAAATAGGGTTGAAGGTCAAAGAGAACTTGTAAAAACTAGAAAAAATAAGAATATATATCTACGTATACCTCTAAAAAATGACAATAAACCTCATAAAACAATGAATTTTATCACAGTAAATATGACATAAACAGAGACAATTATACCTATATATTGGAAATATATTCATTTATCATACAGAAAAAGCTAACAATTAATATGAAATTTGTTAGCTTCTACTACGATGAAAAATAGTTAAAAAGATTCTTATTTTCTTTTAGCATTTTTAACTCTTCTGGAATAAGTAGTTTCGAAAGTGGAGTATCTGGATTTAGTAAAATCGCCGTATTATCGTTTATCTCTTGCAATAAATCAGAAAATTTAATGACCGCAGCCTTCTCTTTTGATAGCATCTTTTGGAATGGATAATAAGATGAAAAGGCAGGTAAATATAGTTTTTGATTTTTTTCCATTACTCGGACACGCTTGTAAAAATCAACAGACTGTTCATTTCCTGATACTTCGATACATAACAGTTCACTTTTCATTAGCTCTTCATAAAAATGGCCAATTTCTCGATTATCTTTCATTGCTTCAATTAAAGCTTTTTCTAAGGCATTAAAAGAACTACCCATATTTTTCAGTTCCATGCTGTATATTTTCTAAGTCGTTAAATGGTTTTATCCGAGAAGCCTGTTGACTAGTTAACTGCCTTTCGTACAAACCGTATGTTCCTCGTTTATTCATTTGACCTTATCACACCTCAAGCTGTACAAATTTTTCATAAATTAAATCGCATGTTTCTCTATTTGTAACACCGTAGCGATCAGTCTACGTTAAGGTTTTTCATAAAGAGCGCAATATTTATCACTTCATTCATTCCCTGCAAAATCGCTATGCTGAGCTACGTTTGTTCCTTCTTCTGTTTTTTGAATGCCTTTACCACCTAATATGCTTAAACCCATTTGAATAACACCGTATGTAAAAAACTCTGTACGGGTATGCAAATCACCGTGCGCTACTTTTTCGTCCCATGAATTTGAAAGGGATGACCACATCATGTCGAGCGTCTCTAAAGGGTGAGTAATTTCAGCTCGCATTGTTTCAAAGGTTTCCCACTCTGAAATAGACTTAACGCCTTCCCATGTATCCTTAACCCCTGTTGTAGCCCCATCCCACACGTTGCTCCAAAATTCTGTCCATCCGCCAGATAGCTCATCTGCTTCTTTTAGTTTTTCAGCTGTTTCGCTAACGAGCGTATACGCACTTTCAGTTAATGATTCAATTTTCCCAATAATCTGCTGGATTTCCTCTTGCAAATTTAGAATAGACTCAACGTTAGCTACCGATAAAAAGTGCAGATTCGTAGATTCCCAACTTAAACGCTGCAAAGCATCATCCGCTTCTCCTCTCGAGTGCTTAATGCGCTCTGAAAATCGCTCCAAGTCTTCGAAGTTCACTTTAATTTCCATTTGTACACCCTCTTTCCCATGGATATTTTCCATTTTCCTATATTAAAAGTTTACTAAATAGCCTCTGCTTCTTCTCTTAGTCTTGACATTTCGTGATGCAATGAACGATATAACTCATCTCGAACGTCATATAAACGATAAGCTGCCTGTAGGATTTCATTATTAACATTCTCGTAAGAATCTTTCGAACGGCCAGACCATTCAGAAGTATACTGTTGATGAGCACTCTGAAGGGCATATAGCGTTTCTTCAAATTGATTAATAATTTGTTGTACCGTCTCCAAATACAGCTCAAGCTTTTCAACATCTCGATTATATTCCATTCGCTTCCTATTACGATCCATATCGCCAAAGAAGTCATCCATTGCATCAATCAAAATATCCCACGTCCTTATTCCTTTATTATTAGAAGTCTCTTAAAGTAATGTTAAAATAAGGTTATCCAAAACGAAATGCATCATTTAAACTATTTTCAATAATAGGATAATGTATCTATATGATTTTTTACCCAAAATAAAACAACGCCCGTTAGCTTGTAGGCGTTGCTTTTTAAACTCTTATTACTTTATCACAACAAAAATTCTTTTCAAGAAGGAAATAAAAGGATTACTTCTTTTTAGTCTGTTTATGCTGATATGTTTTTTTGTTTGTCTTCTTTCTTGGTTTGTAGCTCTCTCGTTTCTCTTGCTTCGTTCCTTCGGCTACAATTTCACCCATATATAGTTCTTTCTTTACCAGCTTAATCTTTAGCTCACGGGCAATTTGTTTTAGTTCTCTCTCTTCACGCTCCGTTACAAGTGAAATGACCGTTCCTTCAGCTCCTGATCTTCCTGTACGCCCTGATCTGTGTACATATTGTTCAACACTTTGAGGAATATCCACATGAATAACATGTGAAAGCTCTTTAATATCAAGACCACGTGCAGCTACGTCCGTTGCTAATAAGATTGGAAACTCACCTTTACGAAATGACGTTAACACCTTTGAGCGATCAAGCTTTCGCGTTTCACTATGAAGCGATCCTACGTTCAGCTTTTTAAATTTTAGCTTTTCTTCAAAAATAGATAACGTTTCAATCCCTTTGAAAAAAGCTAGAGCTTTCATTGGTCCCTGATGCGCAAGCTTACGAAGTACTTCTACTTTATCTCGACCTTCACTTACGATATACATATGCTCAACTTTTGGAGCAGGAAGTTCATCTCGGGTTACTTGAACGAAAAGAGGATCATTCATTAATTCCTGAGCTAATGTTTGCGTATGCTGTGATAGCGTTGCTGAAAACACGAGAAGCTGACGATCACTTGGGGCCATTTTAACAATACCTTGTACTGTTTGAATATGTTCAGGTACAAACAGCTGGTCAGCTTCATCAATGACAATCGTTTTTACTTCGTGCATCTTCACTTTTTTCATTTTAATCAGCTCTTGAATGCGCCCAGGCGTTCCAACAATTAGGTTAGGACGTTTTTTCAACTTTTCAACTTGACGCTTAATGTTTGCTCCACCGATAAGCGCTGCGCTAGAAATTCCGCTTCCCTGGCCCCATGTTTGAATCTCACCATGAATCTGCATAACAAGTTCATGGGAAGAAGCTAAGATAACCGCTTGAATATGAGAAGGTCCTGGCTTAAGGTCATGTAAAATTGGAAGTAAATAAGCAAGAGTCTTCCCAGTACCTGTTGGCGACTCACCCATTACATCTCTTTTATTTAAAATTTCTGGTATAGCTTTTGTTTGAATAGCCATTGCTTGTTCAAAGCCTGCCTTCTTCCACGCTTCTTGCAAGAACGGCTGTAGCTGTTCGATAAATTGATTCATATCTTTTCTCCTTTGTCGTTCATCTATTATAAATGCCTAAAGCATCCGTTTCATCTTCAATAGAAGTCCCACCTATGATACACTATTGATTCGTTGAAATACAATGCTTCACGTAAGTATTCATAAGAAAAGCATTGAAAATGCGTCAAAACAACGCATTTTCAATGCTCTTTTCTTGGAACTATCTTAAGATTGGAAGCTTCATTGTAATGGCGGTCCCTACACCAGGGGCGACCTTACAACAATATGGCCACCATGGAGCTCGCAAATCGCTTTGGCAATGTTCATTCCAAGACCTGACCCTTCTTTTTTTCACTTGTATTCGTGCCTCGGTAATAGCGCTCAAAAAGATTTTCTAGTACGGATTCATCCATACCCACTCCATCATCCTTCACTTCTATAGAAATAAATTCTGTTTCTACAGAAATCGATAGCTTAATAGTTATGTGAGGTGGGTTATGCTTGATTCCATTAAAAATGATATTATCAAGCATTCTCTCAAACCAACGCTTATCTACTTGTTCCAAACGGTTATCTGCACCACTATTTTTTATGGATATGGCCTAGGACAATTCGGAACATTTGGCATGATTAAAGGTATTGCACTATGTACGACAATCTATTTCATTCAGCTCGTTTCCAGCTTGCTTTATTTACGTAAGTTTAAAGTCGGTCCTGTAGAACAGCTGCTTCGTATGTGGACGAATTTATCATGGAGTGGCAAAGCAAAAATGAAGAAGAAAACATTCATAGATGATAGTAAACAGTCTGTGATTTAATCGATTAACTAATGAAAAAGAACCCTCCTTCATAAAGGTGGGTTCCTTACATGTTCTACTCACTAGCTAAAGGCATTGACACCGTTACCAATGTTCCTTTTCCCTTTTCACTTTCAAACTCAATCTGACCTTGATGACACTCGATAATTTTAAAACAAACGGCTAGTCCCAATCCTGTACCTGCTTCTTTTGTTGAATAAAAAGGTGTGCCAACTTGTTCAATTCTCTCTTTACTCATGCCAATTCCCGTATCCCGAAACTGAATAACGGCACTACCTTCTTCTTCAGCTAACGTTACAATAATCTCACCTTGATTAATTATTGCTTCGATACTATTTTTAATAATATTAATGAATACCTGCTTCAACTGATTAGGATCTGACATAACGTACAGGTCCCGCTTTGAATCATAATGAGCAACGAGAGAAATATTATTGAAATTTGCTTGCGCTTCCATTAAGATTAACACTTGCTTCAATACTTCATTTAAGTTAGTTACTTCAAAAGCTACATGCTGTTTTTTACCTAAAATCAGCATTTCACTAGAAATTAAATTAATTCGGTCAATTTCAGCCATCATGATGTCTAAGTAACGATCATCCACTTGCTTTGTGGCCTGCATCACTTGTACAAATCCCTTTAATGAAGTCAGCGGATTTCTTACCTCATGGGCAACGGCAGCTGCTAGCTGGCCAATTACAGACATTTTCTCAGAAGCAATCATAAGCTCTTCATCTCGACGATAGTTCGTAATATCTCTAGCAATCATAAATACGCCGACTACTTGGCCGTTGACGATAATTGGTAATAATGAGCTTCTTAATAGTCGAACTTGACCTTGTTGGTTCACAATCTTTAATTCATATTTAGCGCTTTTGCCTTTTAAAACATTACGAAAATGTTCATGACAAAGGCCTTGATCATCATCAGCGATTAATTCTGAGGTCTTCATTCCTTTTAGCTGTAATCTTGAATAACCCGTTATTTTTTCACCTTCAGGGTTAGTAGAGAGAACTTGACCTTCTTTACTAATCTCAAATACTGCATCCGGGTTATGCTGAAATAACGATTGATAATGTTCATGGCTAGTTAGAAGTTCATAATCCTTTTTTGATAATTCATCCTGTGATTGAAGCAAATAATATGCACGACGATAGACTAACCCGTATAGAATAATACCTGTCGCCAACATGAAGAACCAGCCTTTATACTGTTGAAAAAAGATATATAATTCAAACTTATCTTGAGCAAGAATACGAGATAACTTATCAGAAATAAGAATCCATACGGCTCCCGTTATAATGTACATCACTGCGATTTTCAGTGCTGCTTTACGAGTATCTTTTATCAATGTTTATCCACCTATTATTTTTATAGTTTATGATATCAGGGTAAAAAAGTAATTTATCTTCAATTAAATCCATTTCTTTACCCTTTATGTTAAACGTTTGCAACTAAAAAAACACCTGTTTTTTTATAAAAATATACTCGCAAAGTGAAAATGTCAGGCAGCGGCTCGTTGACTCCTATGATAGGTAATTACTTAATACATGCTTTTGCTTCTCATTATAAATGTACGCATAAACAGGGCGACCAATCGTTCCATACGTCATTCGTTCTCCACGAACACCTTCTCGCACTGACTGCAACATCATGCTTCTTTCTTCAAGAATTTTGGCAATGTTTGATGGCTCTAAACCAAATAACGTTCGCTTAATGTAGGTTGCCAATAGGACAGCACCGATAATCCCAACTAATAATCCGAAAAGAGACCCAATTAAAATGCGTCGATGACCTTCCTGAACAGCTTGCTCGACCTGAACCAGTGAAATCCCTACAGCTACCGCACCAATTTGTTCATTACGCTCATTATAAACAGGTACAAATGCTCTTAGTGATTCATCTAACGTCCCTTTTGCAACCGACGTATACCGTTCACCTTTTAGGACTCTTCTTTCATCCCCACCTTCAAAGTGTTTTCCAATTTTAGCTTCGTTGGGATGAGATTGACGAATTCCGTCCATGTTCATGACCACAATAAATAATACACCTAGCTCTTTTTGAATGGAATTAGTATATGCTTGAATATCTTCTGAATTTTCTTCTGCTAAGCCTCTTCTTACTTCACTAGAGTTTGCGACAATTTTAGCCACATCTGTTGCTTTCTCAGCTTTTTGATTACGAACATTTTCCTCAGTTGAGTTACTGACTAATAAATCGGTTAATAATAATGACATTAAAACAACGATACATACAAGTAAAATGATGATTGATCGCAGCGTCATTCTTAGCCCTTTGACCATTCGCATCAATCCTTTCTCTTTTTATAGTACACCAAAAAAGCCTTATCCACATGTGGATAAGACTTTTGCCATCAAATTGATATTTATAACTTAGGACCTTTTCGATATTTAAACCATCCCATTTTGTAAAAGGCAAAAACCATAACGCCTACAAGTCCAATCATAATCCCGAGTACAATAAAGTAATTATATTTACCAGCTAGTTCTGGCATATAGGAGAAATTCATTCCATATAAACCTGCGATAAATGTAAGAGGAAGGAAGATAGCTGACATCAGCGTCAGTGTAAACATAATGGAATTCATTCTGTCCGAGTTAATCGACATAAAGCTTTCTCGAATATCATTTGATAAATCTCGACTAGCATTCATGATTTCAATCATATTTAACAGGTGATCATAGATATCATTAAAATAACGCACCTGTTCCTTTTCTTTTAATGCATTTGTGGACATAATACGGTAAATTAAATCACGCATTGGATTTAAAATTCTACGCATTCGCGATAAATCGCTTCGAATATCATATAGATTTCTCATTAGTTCATCCATTGTTTCATTTTTTGCATTGTCTTCAATATCATCAATTTGATCTTCTAATTGGTAAAGTGTTGAAAAGTATTCATCAACTGTATGATCAAGCAGCTCATAAATAATTTCCCACGGATCATTCTCTACGATGTTTGGGTCTTTCTCGACAAGATTTGCCACTCTAGCTACGCTTTTTAACTTATCGACATGATACGTAACAACAAAGTTATCTCCAATAAACGCCGACACTTCTAAGTTTTCTAACTCTTCTTTATGCAGCGCATAATATACTAAAAAATAGTGTTCATCATAAATTTCGAATTTCGCCCTTTGACCTTGGGTTAAACAATCCTCGACGGCAAGTGGATGAAAATCAAATTTCTCTTCAAGGGCTTTCTGCTCTTGTTCTGTTGGGTTATAAAAGTCAATCCAGTACCAATCAATTGACGGATGAGCCTGTAGCTCGTCAATTGTTAAGTTGGTCAAAAGCTCTTCTTTTGTTTTTGCTAAAATTTTAATCATACGAAAACCTCTATTAGTTCTTTGTGAACATTACTGTCTTTTATCTTCAATACTGATATTACCCTGTTTTTATTGCATTCAAACATGCTAACACCTTCCAGATACTGAAATCAAAAAAGAGTTTGGGACATAACAAAATGATTGCTTCTAAGAGACGAACAATAGCTGTTCCAATCTTTTTGGTTTGTCTGAACACGTTCGTTCCATTGCGCTACGGCCACTCGCTTTCCGCGGGGAGGAACCTGAGCTTCCTCGCTGCGCTGCGGGATCTCCGTTTTCCCTCTCTTTCCCGCAGGAGTCGAGTGTCCTACGCTCCATTCCACCCTGTTTCCAACATTGTTTTCACAATCAACCAAAAAACCTGAACGATTAAAAGTGAGAAACTCTCAATCGTTCAGGTTTATCATTGGCTGAATTACTTATGTCCCAGCCTCTTTATTACATGACATCATTTAGAGAATTCATCTTTTACTTTTTGCAAGAGCTCTTCTTTTGTTAGCAAATCATATCCTGTTAATGCCATTGTCTTTGCCCCAAGAATAAGCGCTTCTTGTCCCTGTGGACTGAGAGCCGCTTCTCTAAATTCATGCGTATGACAGACAAAATACTCGTTACATATTTTAATATATGGATGAATTGATGGCACCACTTGGCTAACATTTCCCATATCTAATGAACCGTGATCACCTTGGTCCTCAAAAATTTCTTCAGCTGGCACGCCTAGCAGCTGTAGATTTTGTGTATAAGCTGTTGATAAAACTTCATTTGTCACCATATCATCATATGAAAATTCATAGTTTGAAATTTCAAGTCGTGCTCCTGTGGATAAAGCTGCACCTTGTGCACAAGCTTTTACTTGCTCTGTTACCGCATTAACATACTTTCGGTTAGATGCTCGCACATAGAACTGCGCTGTCGCATAGTCAGGTACAATATTAGCAGCTTTGCCTCCTTCAGGGATAACACCATGGATTCTGACATCTGGTTTCACATGTTGACGAAGAGCATTGATCCCGTTAAATGTTTGAATAACTGCATCTAACGCATTAATTCCTTCATGAGGTGCTGCTGCTGCGTGTGCTGATTTCCCAAAAAATTCGAATTGAATAGCGTCCATCGCCAGTGATCTACCGCTTTTTTGGTGGCAATAATATGGATGAACCATCATGGCTGCGTCTAGATGGTTAAAAACACCCGCTTCTGCCATCGTTACTTTACCACCCGTTGTTTCTTCTGCAGGCGTCCCGTATACGTATACTTTACCGCCTGTCTCACTCAAAACTTTGCTCAATCCAATCGCTGCTGCAATGGCCATTGTGCCAATTAAGTTATGGCCACAAGCATGCCCTAGCCCCGGTAGCGCATCGTACTCTGCCATAAAGCCAATCGAAGGACCTGGCTTATGACTATCATACACAGCCGTAAAAGCAGTAGCTAAATCACACGTCCCTATTTCCACCTCAAAATTATGCTTAGCTAACTCATTTGTAAGCGCTGTACAAGCTTTTACTTCTTCATGGCCAAGCTCTGGGTTGTTTCCAATATATTGACTAATATCATAAAACGTTTGCTGCAGCTCATCGATGGTTGAAATAATTGTTTCTTTCATAACGTATTCCTCTTTCCTTTAGCTTCATTAATACACACTATTATACATGTCATTCTAATGAAAAAAGCTCACTTTTTCAAAGATTGAAAAAGTGAGCTTGAAATTATGAAACTTGATTTTCATCTTTTTTATATTCTGTTTCCCAGTAGTCTGCGTTTTTAATACCTAGCTTCACTGGATCAAATACCGGATCTAACCCTTGCTTTTTCTGAGCTTCATAGTCTTTTAACGCCACAAGCGCTGGTTTTGCCAAAATCAAAATAGCTATTAAGTTCAGCCATACCATGATTCCTAGACCTGCGTCGCCAAGAGCCCAAGCAATATCGGCTGTTTTAACTGCTCCGTAGAATGTTGCACCTAACAACACAAGCTTTAATACAAACATAGCCCACTTACCGTTTTTGCCTCTTGTTAAATATGCAATGTTTGTTTCAGCGATATAGTAATACGCCATAATCGTTGTAAATGCGAAGAAGAAGAGCGCAATCGCTACAAACCCAGCTCCAAATCCAGGAATAAAGGAATCAATTGCTGCCTGCGTATATCCAGGACCTGCTTCTACACCTTCTAAATTTGAAACGATAAATGCGCCATCCGGTGATTGTGTGTTATACATCCCCGTAAATAAAATCATAAACGCTGTTGCTGAACAAACTAGTAATGTATCGATATAAACAGAAAATGCTTGAACAAGACCTTGTTTCACTGGGTGAGATACCTCTGCTGCAGCTGCCGCGTGAGGGCCTGTTCCTTGCCCTGCTTCATTGGAATAAATCCCACGCTTAACTCCCCATGAAACAGCCAAACCAACAATCCCACCAAAAGCTGATTCTAACGCAAAAGCACTCTTAAAAATTAAGGCAAAAACCGCGGGTAATTCAGTAATATTAATTGCAATAATAACTAAAGAAAGTGCGATATAAGCCAAAGCCATAAATGGCACGATAATTTGAGCTACTCCTGCGATACGCTTAACCCCACCAAAGATGATTCCAGCTAATAAAATAATTAAGCCGATAGCTGTTACTGTTGGGCTAACGTTAAATGCATTGTCTAAACCTGCTGCGATAGAGTTAGATTGCACTCCTGGCATCAAAATGCTCATAGCTACCAGTGCTGCAATCGCAAAAATAACACCATACCATTTCATTCCAGTTCCTTTTTCAATATAGTAAGCCGGGCCTCCTCGATATTGGCCATCTTGCTTTACCTTATAGATTTGTGCCAGTGTTGATTCGACAAACGCACTTGAAGCACCAATGAAAGCTACTGCCCACATCCAGAACACCGCGCCCGGTCCACCGAACGTAATGGCCGTTGCTACCCCTGCAATGTTACCTGTACCTACGCGCCCAGATAATGCTAATGCAAGCGCTTGGAAAGATGATACCCCTGCTTTTGAACTCTTTCCTTGAAACATGAGCTTAACCATTTCTTTTAGATGCCTAACCTGTAAAAAGCGAGTGAGAATGGAAAACAAAAGCCCAATCGCAAGACAACTATAGATAACCGGTGTACTCCATAGTACGTTATTTAAGCTTGCAACAAACTGCTCCAATAAAAATCCCCCTTATAACTTACTAATTTTCTGTTTTTTTAAAATTATAAGTTATATTGTTTATTTTAACAATATAACTTTGATTATTTATTTTAAATTTAGTTATTTCGCACAAAAATAACTAGTTTTTATAGATTTTATAACTATCTTTCACAAAAAAGAAAGCGATATCATTTTTTTGTAACCTTACGCATATTTTTATTTTCTTGCCAATTCTCTAAAGGAAACAAGCACCAAAATCTCATTTTTTCATAGTTTGAGATAAAAACGTTTGTTAGAGAAAGTGGGCTTAAATATGAAGATTGAACCTTTGTTTTATCGACCGCTTGCTTTGGACCTTCTTTATATGTGCGTACTGAGCTATCAACAGTATCAGCAAGCAGGCACGTTCGAGGTTCCAAAAGGGTATCAATTCATTAAAGCATTTCAAGCATCTGTCCTGGGGAAAAAAGAGTGGTTTGGGTTTATTCTAGAATCCGATAATGCCATAGTAATTGCATTTCGAGGAACTCAATCGGAAGCGAATTGGATTGCGGATGCTCAAATTCACCAGCGTCCTTACCCTTATACACAAAATGCTGGACTTGTTCATGAAGGATTTTTAAACATTTATGAATCATGTCGCGATGAGCTGCTGGCCACGTACGCTACCTTACCTGCCAAGCCTCTTTATATTACGGGACATAGCCTTGGAGCTGCCCTCGCTACGCTACATGCTCTTGATGTTGCAACCAACACAAATTTCCCAAGCGTCACCATGTATAACTACGCATCACCACGGGTGGGAGATTCAAACTTTGTTCGTACGTATACAAGCTTAGTACCGCAGAGCCGATCGTTTATTAATACAACAGATGTCGTACCAAAACTTCCTCCTAAGGTATTTTATAACCCGTATACAAAAGAAACAATGTACTATGCAGATGACCCTTTAAAACTGTTGTTTACGATTCAAGGTGGAAGCACGGTAGAAAACCATAGTCCTAAAACCTATAGCGTGGGTATCTGGACGATGTCTGACTATCCCATTCTTTCTCCAAATTAAAAAAAAACTGTTTCTTTTTAATTTGAAGAAATATTCCTTATCTAAAGTGTTTAGGTTATAATAACCAGTTCGTTCCATTGCGCTACAGACACTCGCTTTCCGCGGGGAGGAATCTGAGCCTCCTTGCTTCACTCGCGGGGTCTCAGTCTTTCCTCTATTTCCCGCAGGAGTCCCGTGCCTTACGCTCCATTCCACTAGTTCTCTAGAATTGATTTCCCAATCAACAAAAAATCCGAACTATAAAAGAGTAGTTAACTCTTAATAGCTCGGATAGATTATTGACTGAAATACTTATGTTCCAGCCTCTTTAGTTCATTTCTGCTTTTAATTCTTCAATTTGTAAAAGATGTCTTTTTTCATGATAGCCTATAAACTCAATCCACTGAGCCAAGTCCATATCACCAAAGATTGGATGAGGAAACGATTTTTTCTGTAGTTCTTCTGTCTCTACACGTTTAGTCACATCTTCTAACTTCGTGCGCGATGCTGCGAGCTTCATCTTCATTTCCTCTAACGTTCGCTTTTCTTCTGAAGGAGTAACCTGTGGAGGTGCAGGTACTTTACGAGAGCGATCCGTCGTTAAATGAAACGGCTTCTTTTCTGCTGGCTTGTCCTCTCCATTTTGCAACTGGTGCCAAACGCGAGCCACAATCATTTCTTCCATTAGGTAGAGATGTTCCAACACTTGCATAATAGTCCATTTGTCATCTGATATCTTTTGATTCAACTCTTCATACGACAAATCTGAAACGGCTTCTAATACATCTTCACGAAAAGCTTGATTTGTATTCATAACATCACTCCTTTGTGTTCTTTTTTATCGTACCAAATATTATTTTGTTCGAAAAATAGTATCCTTTCCCATAAAAAGATTTAAAAAAACACCAAAACACTATTGACTTCCACGATGATATTGCGTAAAATTATAATTCTAACTTCAAAAAGAAGTAACTTGAGAGGATGTATTGTAAAATGCAAGGTAAAAATACTGGCATTCTACACATGTTTTTAAAAACAACTTACTCACACTGGATCGGCTTCGGAGCCGTAAGGATGCAAGAGAGGTAGGGCTTGCGTCGTTTAGGTTAAACGATCGTGTGGAATTGATGAACCGCGGCAATGGATAAATCCATATGAGCAGACACAATCAATGCTAATTGTGTCCAAAACAGCAGTGAAAATTTAAATCCTTATTAGTATGGGTTTAATCATAATATGAATTTGTTTTTACACTTGCAGAGAGGCAAGTTACTTAATATGAAAGCTAAAAAAGCGAGCAGGGATTTCCTTGCTCGCTTTTTTCATTTTACTAAATAGTTTCCAGTCTGTAATAGAAAACACATACCCCAACGAGATATGTGTTTTCACTTACTTCTTATTGCTCTGCCAAAACGTCTGCGAATGCTTTTGCATAAGGCGGTAAATCTGGTGGACGACGGCTTGAGATAATGTGGTCATCAACCACAACGGCTTCGTCATGCCAGATAGCGCCAGCATTCTCCATGTCATCTTTAATACCAGGTGTACTTGTGACGTTACGGCCATTTAAAATCTTCGCTGAGATCAGTACCCAGCCGGCGTGGCAAATTTGGCCAATTGGCTTTTGATGCTCGTCCATGTATTTGACCATTTCCAAGACTTCCGGATAGCGGCGTAATTTATCAGGCGCCCATCCTCCTGGAACTAAAATAGCATCATAGTCGCTTGCTTTCACATCAGAAAATGCATAGTCAGACAACGCTGGCACTCCGTATTTTCCTTTATACGTTTCCTTAGCCTTTTCACCAACTAAATGCACCTCAGCTCCTTCTTCACGAAGTCGCATGACAGGATACCATAACTCTAAATCTTCAAAGTCTTCGCTTACAAGCGCAATTACTTTTTTATTTTCTAAACGCATCTCGACACCTCCACTTTTCAGTATAGCATGTTCCGATTCCCCCTTGAAAATGTAAGCTTTTAGTGTGAAAGTGTACCCGACGTAGAATCAAATGAATAAAGATAAAATAACATTTTTACTAATAAGTGCGAGAACAACAGCTATAACAGCTGGTATTAATGAAATCCAACCCATATGTTCCATAAAAAACCCTCCTGCACAAAATGAATAAATATATAATTAAATTAATTATCATTCATTAATATTATATATAAATCAACCTTTATTTGAAAATCTATTACTATTTCATTAAAAACAGCTTGCGGCTTCTTTTCATGCTATAATGTACGCAATTACAAACTGTTTTTGAGGAGGTTTACCGTGAGCAAAGGAAAGATTTTAATAATTGAAGACGAAAAGAAAATTGCAAGGCTTATTCAACTTGAGCTGGAATACGAGGGATACGAAACTGCTACTGCTCATACTGGCACAGAAGGGCTATCGCTATTTCAGAGTCAACAATTTGATTTACTCATTCTTGACGTCATGCTTCCAGGGTTAAGTGGTCTTGAAGTATTGAGAAGAATTCGATCTACCAATCAGCTTACACCAGTGATTTTGTTAACAGCTCGCGATTCACTTCCTGATAAAATTAGCGGACTTGATTTAGGGGCAAACGATTATATGACGAAGCCATTTGAAATTGAAGAGCTACTTGCCCGCATTCGCGTTTGGCTTCGCAACCAGTCTACTGCTATTGAAGAAAACCCACTCCTTCAAATTGGCGACTTAACCGTTGATGAAAAAACGCGGATGGTCACAAGAGAAAAAAATACAATTGAACTGACACCAAGAGAATTTGATTTGCTTATTTACTTATTAAAGAATCAAAATCAAGTTCTTAGTCGGGAACAACTTCTGACAAATGTGTGGGGATTTGATTACTACGGAGATACAAACGTAGTAGATGTATACATTCGCTATCTTCGCAAAAAGCTTGATGCACCTTATTCAACTCCTTACCTTCATACTGTACGTGGCGTTGGCTACATGTTAAAGGAATAAATGAGATGAAGCTAAAAACGAAAATTACGTTATTTACAACGCTCCTTCTTATCTTGCTGCTTCTCGTAACCAATAGCTCAATCTACTTTATCTTTAAAAAAACCATGACAGACAATGCCATAGAACGCTTGGATAGTCAAGTTGATGATATTGCAGAGGGCTTTAACAGAAGTGGCTCAACCGCTGTTGAACCACGAAACTTATTCAATGCTTACGTCCCTTTAAACGGGATGATTCGCATTATTGATGAAAATAACAAATCGTTGCTAACAACCTTAAAGGATGAGCTATCGCTTCGCAGTTTAAATGCAACCTACCGAACAAATGAACACACCGATGTTACACAGGAATCAGGCGCCATTTATGCAAGTGCATCAATGCCTATTATTTGGACAAACGATAATGTTGTGAGCCTGGAACTTACCGAACGATTAGTGGATGTTGAGCAGTCTTTAGGGATTTTACGCATTATTCTAATTGTGGCTTCTTTTATTATTTTAGTTCCAACCGTTATTGGTGGTCGCTTTTTAAGCAAGGTGGTTTTACAGCCAATTCAATCACTCATTTATACAATGGAAGATATTCAAACCTCACGTACCTTTAAACGAATTACAACGAAGTCATCCTCTAAAGATGAGCTTGACCAAATGGCTAATACGTTTAACAACATGATGGATTTACTTGAAGAAAACTATAAAAAACAGGAACAGTTCGTATCTGATGCTTCCCATGAGCTAAAAACACCGCTTACAGTCATTGAAAGCTATGCGAATATGCTAAAGCGTTGGGGAATGAAGCGACCTGACATACTGGAAGAAGCGGTTGAATCCATTCACTCAGAGTCAATTCGGATGAAGACTTTAACAGAGCAAATGCTTGTCTTAGCAAAAGATGACTCCCAGTTGGACTTACATATACAGCCAACTGATATTAACACCCTATGTATTGAAACGGGTCGCAGTCTGCAGCAAGCATTCCAGCGAACAATTCATGTAAAGCCTTCACCGCATCCAATTCAAGTTAGTAGCGATGAGCAAAAGCTTAAGCAGCTTCTTTATATTTTACTAGATAATGCGATTAAATATAGCGAGGAATCAATAGAGTTAACCGTATCCACCTCAGCAGAGAACATGTGTCTTATTACAATTACAGACCAGGGAATCGGTATTCCAAAAGAGGATTTGGCTCACGTTTATGAGCGCTTTTTCCGCGTAGATAAAGCAAGAAACCGCGAGACTGGTGGCTCTGGATTAGGTCTGGCCATTGCAGCAAAAATTATTAAAGCACATCAAGGTACTATTTATATCGATAGTGAAGAAGGTAAAGGAACCATCGTACAAGTTCACTTGCCAATCTATTTCTCATGAAATTTTAATCTTCTTTTAACTTCATTATCATAAACCAATGAGATAATCAGTTGGAGGTGATACTATGAAACGAACATTTATTATGGTTTTAAGCGCGCTGGCTGTAGCCATCGGAATTTGGTATTGGGTAACAGCTTTAAACAATACAAATGCTTCTTCTTTATCAGAAAGCGACATACAAAGCCTCGTTAAGCAAAAATATGAAGGTCAGATTGAGCGAATTAAAAAAGTAGACAATCAGTTTCACGTACAGCTTACCAATCAAAACAATACGTACGAAATCATGGTTGATGGAGTTTCAGGTGACATTGTCGATTTTTCAAAAGTGAGTGAATCAACAAACCAAGAGAAATCTCCTCCCCAGCTCACTGAGGAGCAAGCAAAAAAGAAAGCTCTTGAACGTGTACAAGGTACTGTTGAAAACGTAAAAGAAAGCAATGAACACTACGATATAACAATTAAAAGTGATGATGGCACTCATATTGTGAAAGTCAGTCGCCCAGATGGTTCAATCGAAAATATCTCTAATCCCCCAAAAAATGAACAGTTAACTACTCTTATCAGCAAAGAAGGAGCAAAAAAAATTGCGTTAGAAAAAGTAAAGGGCACCATTTCATCTGTTGAAATAGAAGATGATGACGACCAGCTTTTATACGAAGTGGAGATTGATCAAAGCCCAGATGAAGAAGCAACTGTACTCATCGATGCGTATTCAGGTGAAATCATATCAATCCAGTTTGAGACTGATGATGATTAAAGCTTATCCTGCTACTTTTGTAGCGTGGATAAGCTTATTTCTATGAATTATGAGAGCATTCCCTCAAAAACTATCCAATTTCTCATCAAATTCTAATCTTTCTCTCCTTTTCTTTTAATCTTCGCTGGATATGATAAGGATGTAAACAAAACAAGGAGGTTATTGATTATGAAACTTGCGACGACGTTATTAACGGGAACTTTAATTTTAGGTGGATTAGGTGCTGGTGCTTACGCTATGACAGATAAACAGCCTTTACAATCTGTATCAGCGAACTCAACAACCATTTCAGAAGAGCAAGCAAAAGAAATTGCGTTAGAACAAACAAATGGTGGAAACATCACAAAGATGAGCGTGGATACAGATGATAGAACGAAAAAGTATGAATTTGATATTGTAAACGGTGAATTTGAATACGATGTGGACATTGATTTCAACTCTGGAAAAGTAGTGGAGTTTGATCAAGAACGCTTAGATAGTGACGATGACGATGACCGTGATGATGGGATAAGTATTGAAGAAGCTAAACTTTCATTAGAGGAAGCAAAAAAATTAGCATTAAAAGAGCAAGCTGGAACGATTGTTGAAACAGAGTTAGACCGCGACGATAATCAGCTGCGCTATGAGATTGAAATTCACACTGACGATAATCATGAAGTCAACGTTGATATTGATGCGATGAACGGAAATGTATTGAATGTTGAGTGGGATGACTAATCCCCTTTTATATAGAAGAGTTTGGGACATAACAAAATGATTGCTTCTAAAAGACGAACACTAGCTGTTCCCATCTCTTTAGGTTATCTGAACACGTTCGTTCCATTGCGATACGACCACTCGTTTTCCGCGGGGGAGGAACCTGAGCTTCCTCGCTGCGCTTTGGAATCTCCGTTTTCCCTCTATTTCCCGCAGGAGTCGAGTGTCCTTCGCTCTATTCCACTCTGTTTCCAACATTGATTGTTTTCACAATCAACAAAAAACCTGAACGATTAAAAGTGAGGAACTCTCAATCGTTTAGGTTTATCATTGACTGAATTACTTATGTCTCAGTCTCTATTTTATATCTTCAGGCCTTAACTGAAAATGCGGATAATCTTTAAATCCTTCCCAGTCTCCTCCCCATTCAAAACCAAGCTCTTTACCAATTTCAGCTACTTCCATCCAATCCGACTTGCCGTTACCATTGCCGTCATACTCCATATCCCAGATAATATCACCATTATCTATTCGCAAAGCGAAATCGATAGCTAGACCATAATTATGATAAGACTCGCCACCTTTTGAATACGTGACAATCTGTCCTTCAGTCGTTCGGCCACGGGCATAAAGCTCGTCTTGTTCTTCAAATGATCGAAAGCCATCCGTAATGACAACATCTATTCCTTGTGCTTTTGTTTGTTCGATAAGCTGATCTCTTTTTTCAACTACAGCGGGATGAAGATCCGTTGCGTCTTTAAACTCATTTAAGCTGGGGCCAAAAGGTGAAATTGGCCAATTTTTTTGAACGAAAAAGATTAATCCATATACAATGATGCCAACTAATAGCAACTTTAGAATTGTTCCTACAGCATTCATGTTTTTATTCATGCTCCTTGCCTATACATGTAACGAATTAAGAATAAGCATAGTATACTCGGAGGTGAATGAAAAGAAATTCACTCTTGGAAATATGCTCCTCTCATCTTTTTTAAATCTTTTTGCCACTTTCACCATTTTTTCACTATTGCTGGTTACATTATCAAATGTGAACAACATACTTCTCATATGTTGTTCCTTTATCGGGGAACTTAACATAAAAAGGAGTGAGAAAAATGAACAAGAAGTGGCTTGGCTATGTGTTGGCCAGCAGTTTAACTCTCTGCGCAGTAGCAGCGGTAAACACACCTGTGTTTGCGGCAACAAAAGACAACGTAGGTGAAAATACAATCGTTCAGCGAACAAATCACTATAAAGATGACGTTCAGCTAGATGCAGAAACACAAGAAAAAGTGGATGCAGTTATGAACGAGGCAAAAACAAAATTAGAAAAGCTCGGTGTGGAATTTCCCGAGAAGAAAGATCATCCTTTCCACAACTTAACACAGGAGCAAAAAGAGCAGTTCCACAGCATTATGGAACAAGTAAAAGATGGCTCTTTAACAAAAGAAGAAGCCTATACTAAGTTAAAAGAACAAGGTATTAACCTGCCTGAAAAAATGCATAAACACCCGTTTTCCAATTTAACGGAAGAGCAAAAAGAACAAGCGAAAAAGATTATGAATCAAATTAAAGAAGGTTCCATTACAAAAGAAGAAGGTATCGCAAAGCTTAAAGAAATGGGAATCACCTTACCAGAACGTAAAAGTCGTCTATTACAAGGATTAACAGATGAACAAAAAGTGGAAGCAAGAGCAATTTTACAAGAAACAAAAGAGAAAGTAGAAGATTTAGGTGGAAACTTCCATCATGAAAAGCATAAGCATTTTGTCCAATCGTAAAAAAACCAGAGGCTGAGTAGGCCTCTGATTTTTTTACGTCATTAAGGACACTACAATCTCTTGCGCTGAGCAGCTTTTCACTTTATTATGACCAACTCCAGCCCAAAGTGAAAGGTAATCTACCGCCCCTTGCTCAGCAGCTTTTTTCCGAAGTGGCTGCGTCATATAGTGAACGTGCGGATAGGCTGCTGGGGCTGAGTCAGTAAGTGAAATCAGAAACGCATTAGCCAAACCTCTAGCACGTCTGCCTGTAAAAGCTCGCGTGACGGCCGTCTCCTTATATGTTTTATTTAATAATGCTTTTTTATATGTAGGGTTTGCTCCACTTTCCTTACAGCAAAGAAATGCTGTTCCTACTTGAACGGCACTAGCCCCAGCAGTCAATACTATCTCTACATCATCTTTATCCATAATTCCACCGGCAGCAATAAGCGGCAAGCTAGACTGCTTTTTCACAAGATCAATCAGCTCTAAAACCCCATAGTCTTCCTCTTTCTCCTCTTGGTTGTCAAAGCTTCCTCGATGGCCACCCGCTTCAATTCCCTGCAAGCAGAGTGCATCCGCCCCTGCTTCAGCTGCCAGTTTAGCTTCTTTTGGTGTTGTTACCGTTACGATGACGAACGTCCCCTTCTCCTGCAACGCTAGAATGACATCTTTTGATGGACAGCCAAACGTAAAACTAACCAGTGGAACAGGGTGATTTGTTAAGAGAACGAGCTTATTCTGCCATTCATCGTCATGGTACCTTGGAACGCCTACTTCTGCCTGCAACGTAACAGCAATACGCTTTATATGCTGTTCATATTTTTTGAAGTCATAGTTTCTTTCTTCTTCTGGTACAAACAAATTCACGCCAAACACATCGGGTTTTTGCTTTTTCAGCTCTTCTATTTCTTCTTTTAGAGCATATGTTGTTTTATACCCTCCTGCCAGAAAGCCCACTCCGCCAGCTTTGCAAACAGCAGCCGCTAGCTTAGGTGTAGATACTCCTCCTGCCATCGGTGCTTGAACTAATGGATATTTGCTGTTAAACATTAATCATTTCACCCTTTCTCTAACCTTACATTCTCCATGTTCTTTACTATCATCTAAATTTCCTGTTGATAAACCGAAAAAACCTATCCACTTAGGCGGATAGGTTTTTCAAACAACAAGTTAATTTATATATTTAAAAACTTTACGCAAACCGCGTACGGCACATCAACGATTGAATCTAAAAACGTTAACTTCCCTGTTTCTTCATTTCGTTCAAACAGCACTAAGTTTCCAGTCTCTTGATTAGATGCAATAATAAATTGCTCTGTTGGATCTAATACGAAATCGCGTGGCCAGTCTCCTTTTGTATCCGTCCACTCAACAAATATAAGTTTACGACCGTCTTCATTGACCGCAAACGTTGCAATCGTATTATGCCCACGGTTTCCAGCATAGACGAAGCGGCCATCTGATGAGATATGAATCGCACTTCCTTGGCTATTTTCAGTAAAATCCGCTGGTAGCGTTGCGATTGCTTGTAGTTGTGTAAAGCTCCCGTCTTGCGCGTTATACTCTAACACTAACACTTCGTTGCTTAACTCTGTCATCACATACGCGTACTTGCCGTTTGGATGGAAAGTTAAGTGTCTTGGTCCAGCGCCAGGTGCCGTGTTAAACGTTTGAGCTTTTGTTAACTTCCCTTCTTCTCCAACAGCATACGTGATAATTTCATCTGTGCCAAGATCCACTGCTACAGCGTACTTACCGTCTGGCGTAAAGTCTGAATAGTGAGCGTGCGGCTTTTCTTGACGATCTTTATTTGGGCCTTTACCTTCATGTTGCATAACTGAAGTGGCTGGCCACACTTCGCCACTTTGAGGAGAAGTTACGTATGACTCAATACTTCCTCGATGATAATTGGCAGTTAATACTTGGTTATTGCTATCGTTAACCGTCACATAACATGGTGAAGGCCCTTCAAGCATTTGTTTATTCACAAACGTTAAATCGCCGTTTTCAGAATTGATTTTATAAGAAGCTACGCCTCCCTTATCTCCTTCTTTTACAACAGCATATAAGTATTCATTGCTCTTACTAATGTTCACATATGTAGGATTATCGATTTTAGCTACTGCTCGTACATCTCTTAATTCCTTTTTCTCTGCATCAAATGTAAATGTGTATATTCCTTCACTTGAACCTTTTGTATACGTTCCAACATAACCAGTAAACGTTTTTCCTCGAGTCATCGCTGCATACCCTCCTAAATTATTCATTCTATCTTTTAACTATATCATAACTATAGCTGAAGTCTCATTTTTACTCTCCCCTGAATGCCCTTTTTACAAACATGAAATCAAGCGGGTTTCTTGCTTTTTTAGTTTAGGGAGCGTTATCATAAAATTTGGATTAAACTTAGTTTGGATTTTTTAAAAATCGATTTTAGATATAGAGAATATACATTCAAAAGGAGGAGTTTACTTGATTTCATTAAAAAGTGAACGCGAAATTAACTTAATGCATGAAGCAGGTAAGTTATTGGCTCAATGTCATAAAGAGATTGAACAAATGATCAAGCCAGGTATTACGACGCATCAAATTGACCAATTTGTTGAAAAATTTTTAGAGAAACACGGTGCTACGCCAGAGCAAAAGGGTTATAAAGGGTACCAGTTCGCAACATGTGCATCGTTGAACGACGAAATCTGCCACGGCTTCCCAACGAAGACACCTTTAAAAAGCGGAGATATTGTTACTATTGATATGGTGGTTAACTTAAACGGAGCTTTGGCTGATTCAGCATGGACTCATAAAGTTGGGGAAATCTCTGAGGAAGCAGAGCGCTTAATGGATGTAACGTACAACGCATTATACAAAGGCATAGAGCAAGCACAGGTTGGAAATCGAACAGGTGATATTGGCTATGCTATCCAATCTTACGTAGAAGGAGAAGGCTTTTCTGTCGTTCGTGACTTTACAGGACACGGCATTGGTAACACAATGCACGAAGAGCCAACCATTTTCCACTATGGCAAGCCTGGGAAAGGACCTCGTTTAAAAGAAGGTATGGTTATTACAATTGAACCGATGGTAAACGTAGGAACTTGGCATTCCAAAATGGACAAAAACGGATGGACAGCGCGTACAACAGATGGAAAACTATCTGCTCAGTACGAGCATACCATTGCAATTACGAAAGAGGGACCGGTTATTTTAACCGAACAATAAATTAAAAGACTGCCTGGTGCTCAGGCAGTCTTTTAATTTATTGGCAACGTCATCATAAACGTTGTTCCTTTTTCAGATGTTTCCACTAACTCAATATCTCCACCGTGATTTTGAAGAATCGTCTTCACGATGGTTAAACCTAATCCCGTGCCGTTTTCCTTCGATGTAGTAAACGGATAAAAAATACTTTTTTGAACCTCTTTTGGGATGCCAGTACCACTATCTTTTAGATAAATGCAGTATTGATTTCTCTTCACCATTCCGGTGATTTCCATCCTGCCAGCCCCACCCATAGCTTCTATGCTATTGCGCAACAGGTTATGAACCACTTGCTTTATTTGTTTATCATCAATCCAAACCATTGCTTTTTCCATCTCTACTTGAATCGTAAAGGCTTGATTATTAGCAGTAATAAACGAAATGATTTCTTCTAGTACATAATCAATTCTTTTTGCTTTCATAACGGGTGCTCTAGGCTTTGCAAGCATCAGCATTTCTTCTACGATGGAATTAATTCGTTCAAGCTCTTTAAGCAGTAGCTCAACCTGAAACGATTTACGCTCATCTACAGAAAGCCCATGGTTCATAAGTGATAAAAAACCATGAATAACTGCTAATGGATTACGAATTTCATGAGCTGCTCCTGCAGCTAGTTCTCCTACTAGCGCTAGTTTCTCTGTTTGATGCATGCGACATTCTAACTGTTCGGTATCAGTAATGTCGATGAAATGGAAGATACGGCCGACCACATTGTTTTCATCGTCTACTAGCTGTGATTGAGAAACCAGCAGGCAGCGTTCTTCTTGATTGAGCTGGTACGTTACTTTTTGATGCTTTTTTACTTTTTTCTCACGCAAAATACGCCAAAATGCTTCATTGTCGTTCCCTTCATGATGCAAAGCATGTTGAACATCGCTTAAGCTAATCATTAACATCTTTTTTACTGCTGCATTTAAGAAAAGATGATTATTGCAATGATCAACTGTAATAATACCAACAGGCAATGAGTTCAATATTTGCTCGCGGTATGTCTTCTCTGCCGTTATCTTATGGAAAGACTCAGAAAGATTTTGAGACATCTTATTTATTGATTTGCTCAGTCTAAGAAACTCGATTTGCTTCTCTTCTTCTAATCGTAAACCGTACTCACCATCGGCAATCCGATCGACTCGTGCAGTCATGCTTTCCACAGGTTTGGTAAGCATTCTGCTCATCCGGTAAGAGATAAGAATCGATAAGAATACAATGACAACCATTGAAATTAATAACCCAATTAGTGCGTTTCGAATAATAAGCGGTAAATCACCAGACAATTGACCTAAGGAATTTGATACGTCTTTCTTTTGATCCTGAATTTCTGCTTGTACCTTGTATAGCTGAGGCAAGTAAACCTCGTCAAGATAAGTAGCAGCTGCTTCTTGATCTTCGTAAGCGATTAATCCTGCGACATTATTATTTATTTGGAAGTCAAGTAGTTGGATTTGTTCTTTCAATTGCTGGAGCGATGCTGGAAAAGCTACCTGATCATTCTCCACTCTGCTTATTGCATGGTTTCCGTATTGTTTATATTCCGTTACTACGCTCGTACAGCAATCATTTCTGTCTAAATTATTTGAAACAATGTATTGCTTAACATGCAGCTCTTCTTCCCAGTAAGAAAGCCAAACTAATTCTGGGATCTCTTCGTCTTTTAACTTTTGGCTAACAACACTCAAATCATCGATTGAATATACAAAAATAAACGACAGGCTGCTCAACAACAAGGCAATAACCAAGAGTGAACTTAGGATTTTACTCCGAAACGAAAGCTTACTTATCACATTCTTCATAATCATCTCTTTCTTTGTATACTTTCTATATTGCTAGCTCCCTGCTACTATTCTTCTATTCTTCTATGCTATCCTCGATTGCGCTCTTCTCTTTTTCTGTGTACATAGGACCAAAAGGAGCAAGTCGATAAACACCATCATTCTCATCTAAAACCACCGTTCCTGATGGTAAACCGCTTTCGCTAAAATAGTCCTCCATAATGGAGCGATAAGACTGTGGTACATCATTGATAACGCTTGTCAGTACTTGACTCTCTCCCATATACGATTGATCATCAAGATAACCTATGACATAAATTCCTTTTTCTTTAGCTACACTAATAATATCTCGATTGTATGAATTTCCTTTAGTATAAATGACGTCGACTCCTTGGTCTACTAACTCATTCATCAACTCAACAGCTTTTTTACTATCATCTCGACTATTTACCACTCGGTAAAAGAATTCAATATTCTGATCCGCCGCCATTAGCCCATTTTCAAAGCCTTTATTCTTTTCACGAGCTTCAAATGCATCAATAAGACCTACTTTGTTACTACTTGTTTTAAAACTAGCTGCAACTCCTGCTTCATATTCAGTTTGATATTGATCAAACGTATAGACTGTTTGATTTGAATGCTCAGCGGTACCGTGTATCGTAACGAAGTGAACATCTGAATAGGAGGTTGCTAATTTATTAAAAAAAGGAGAGAACTCCCTTCCGTGACCAATAATGACTTCAGCTTTTTCTTCAACTGCAGCCTGAACAGCATTTTGAATTTTTTGTTTACTATCAAGCTGGCTGTAAACCTTTGCAATGACGGGGAATTCATTCTCAATTTCCACTTTCCCTTTATAGGCTAAACTTCCCCAACTTTGATCTACAATAACATCACTAGTTAAAATAGCGACATGTTTTTTTCATCTGGTTCTGCCCCTTGATTATGTAAAATCCCTTGTGCTTTTAGCATAATAACAGCAAAAAGAATGAAAAAGAACAGCACCGCAATAAAGATAATTATTTTTGATTGTTTTGCTTGTTCCAATATAATTCTCCTTTTTCAACTTCTTCCTTTATTATACAAAAAACAAACCCTTAAAAACTACATTTTCAGTCATTTTTTTTCTTTTTTCGACATTTTTTGCGCATATCAGCACTTAAATACTCCTTTTTAGTGGCTGAAACGTGCTTAATCACCTCTGAAAAGGGTGAGAATTAATCTTCGTCTTTTACATCCATGTCTTCTGGAATAGGCTCACTTAAATACTCTTCCATCTGCTTTTTATATTTTTCAAGCTGCTCAAAATGCGTATTAAATTGTTCTTTGTTTACTACGTATTGTTCACCGTCAAAAACAGTACGAATCTTTCCTTGCTGAATAAGACTTTCAATATATTGTTCAGGTAAGGATAAATACTCGGCTGCTTCTTTTAGTGTTAAGTACATTTTTATTCCTTCTTTCAATTCATAACTTACTTCTAGAATACCACGTTTAAAAGGAAAGAGCTTCAATAAGTCATTGAAGCTCTTTCAACAGTTCATTTAATTCTTGCTGTGATAGCTCTCTCCAAGCCCCCGCTTCTAAATTTCCTAGGTGAATATTCATAATGCGAATCCGCTGCAGGCGCTCAACTCGATAACCTAATGCTTTACACATTCTTCTAATCTGCCGATTAAGTCCTTGAGTTAAAATAATCTTAAACACATTGTCACTTATTTTTTCGACCTTACACGGCTTGGTGATGGTATTTAAAATCTCAACACCGCTTTCCATTTTCAGCACGAACTGCTCTGTAATTACCTTATCCACTGTAACAACATACTCTTTTTCATGACCATGCTCTGATCGAAGAATCTTGTTGAAAATGTCGCCGTCATTTGTCATTAAAATAAGCCCTTCGGAAGCTTTATCCAAGCGGCCAACAGGAAAGATTCGCGTTGGATAATTTACAAAATCAATGATATTTCCCTCCACTTCTTTAGCTGCGGTACACGTAATACCTACCGGCTTATGAAGCGCTAAATAAACAGACTGTTCCTTACGAGGGATAGGCCTTCCATCAATCAGAACTTCATCATGTTCTGCTATCATGGTGTTCTTATCACTAACGACTCCGTTTACAGTCACTCTGCCTTCTATAATCAAGCGATTTGTATGCCTCCTTGAACAGAAGCCTGTTTCGCTAATATACTTTTGAATTCTCATCTCATACTCGCTTTCTCTACCTTTTTCTTTATTTTAGTGAATTTCTCAATGGAAAGCATCACTCTTTCAATAAAAAAATCCCGGGAAATAAATTCCCTAGGATTTTTTCATGTACATAATTAGCCGAATCGACCAGTAATATAGTCTTCTGTTCGCTTATCTTGCGGAACTGAGAAAAGTTTATCTGTAGAACTGTATTCAACGACCTCACCATTTAAGAAAAAGGCAGTTTTATCTGAGATACGAGCGGCTTGCTGCATGTTATGAGTTACAATAATAATTGTATAATCTTTTTTCATCTGCGTAATTAATTCTTCTACTTTTAAAGTAGAAATTGGATCTAAAGCTGAAGTCGGTTCATCCATTAAGATTACATCTGGTTTCATAGCAATTGCACGAGCAATACAAACACGCTGTTGTTGTCCACCTGATAAACCAAGCGCGGATGTCTTTAAGCGGTCTTTTACTTCATCCCAAATCGCAGCGCCACGTAAACTCTCTTCAACAATCTTGTTTAGCTCTTTTTTATTTTTTATACCATGCATTCTTGGTCCATACGCTACATTATCATAGATGCTCATGGGAAATAGGTTTGCTTTTTGAAACACCATTCCTACTTTTGTTCGTAGCTTAATTACATCGCTTGACTCATAAATGTTTTCATTATCAATAATTACTTTTCCACTGATTTTGACACTGTCGATTAAATCGTTCATTCGGTTTAATGTGCGTAAAAATGTTGACTTACCACAACCAGATGGACCTATAAATGCAGTGACTTCTTTTTCTTTTATATCAAGGGAAACTGAATACAGTGCTTGTTTTTCTCCATAAAACAAATTCAAATCACTCACGCTGATTTTTGTCTTCTTATCAGAATGCCTCTCATTTCCTAACACGTTTGTTTTGCTACCCTTCTGACGATCAATAGTTATATTCATCATTCGACTCCTCTCTTAATAATCCGCTTTGTTTAGCTTTTTAGATATAAAAGTCGTTGCAAAGTTTAACACCAAAATAACCACAATCAATACAATTCCAATTGCCGCGGCAAGCTCAATATCTCCAGATTCTTGCGTAACTAAGTACGAATGAACCGTTAATGTTCTAGCTGAAGAAAAAATACTCTCTGGCAGTGCAGCTACCGTTCCCGCTGTTAAGAAAATTGCTGCTGACTCACCAACGATACGACCGATTGAAAGGATGATACCAGATAGTATACCCGGCATAGCGCTCGGTAAAATGACTTTATATAAAGTTTGTAACTTTGTTGTACCTAGAGCTAATGATCCTTCGCGATATGAGCGTGGCACAACTTTTAATGCTTCTTCTGTTGTTCGAATAATAACTGGTAAAACAATAATCGTAAGTGTTAAAGAAGCCGAAATAATTGACATACCTAGCTTTAACGTCGTAACAAAAAATACTGCACCAAACAAACCGTAAATAATGGACGGAATCCCAGTTAAACTTTCCGTGGCAAAGCGAATGACTCTAACTAGCTTTCCTTGTTTTGCGTATTCCTGTAGGTATACAGCAGCCAAGATTCCAATTGGTGTGGCAATAAGCAATGAAATAACAATTGTATAGATAGTTGTGACAATCATTGGCCAAATTCCACCGTCATGTCCTGAAGGTGAATAATCTCCAAAGATAAAATCAATGTTAATTAAACGATAGCCTTTATAAAAAATATATCCGACGATAGTAACTAGGACGGCAACTGTTAAAAAAGCTGAAAACCAAAGCAGTCCATTTAGTACATTATCTTTAAACTTCCTCAACTTAGTTACCTCCTTTTGAACTGATCTTTGCCAATACAAAATTTAAAAGTAAAATAAACGAGAACAACACAATCCCTGTAGCAAAAAGCATCTCTTGGTGCGTACCTGCTGCATACCCCATCTCTAGCGCAATGTTAGTCGTTAACGGACGTACACTATCAGTTAAGCTAGATGGAATAATTAAGCTGTTTCCTGCAACTAATATAACAGCCATCGTTTCCCCAATTGCTCTACCCATTCCTAAAACAACAGCTGTCATAATACCTGACTTAGCCGCTGGGACTACTACCTTGAAGATTGTACCAATCTTAGAAACTCCAAGAGCTAACGACCCTTCACGATACGCTTTTGGCACTGCACGAATGGCCGTTTCCGATACTGTAACAACCGTTGGTAACATCATAATAGCTAAAACTAAAATGACCGCTAATAAACTTTGACCTCGAGCTAGCCCTAAATTATTTTGTAGAAAAGGAACAATAACAGCTAATCCAAATACTCCATATAGTACAGACGGAATACCCGCTAAAAGCTGTACAGCAGGTGAAACAATTTTCGCTAAGCTTTTAGGCGCAATTTCAGCTAAAAAGATAGCGGTAAACAAGGCAATTGGTACACCGATAATGAGTGCTCCAATCGTAGCAAAGACAGATGCTACAATCATAGGAAAGATTCCGAACTTATCTTCACTAGGTACCCAATCTACTCCAAAGAGAAAGTCAATAAAGCTATACCCTTGCGTAACAAAAGGATGAAATCCTTTATAAAATACAAATCCGATAATTAATACTAAGCTGACTACTGAAAGGAGAGCACATAACATAAATAATCTTCCCGACAGTTTCTCTAGCATGTACTTCATTCGATTCGATTTTTCAACTTCTTGATTTTGATTTTTAATAGGTGGCGTTGACATACTTCATTCCTCCAAAATTGCTTAAACGTACCGTTTTATTTTAATGGTATTACGCCCGCATCCGATGCAATTTTTTGACCTTCTGGACTTAAGATATAATCAATGAATTTCTGACCTTCTTCACTTAAAGTCTCTTGTTTGTTCACAAACAGAAACGGTCTTGATAAGCTATATTTTTGCTGCAATACATTATCTGCTGTAGGCTGTACTCCATTAATATTTAAAGTAGCAACAGATTCATCAATATACTCAAATGAAACAAAGCCTACAGCGTGCTTATTTGTAGCAACTGTGGTTTTAATGTTTCCATTTCCACTCGCAACAATGGCGTTTTTGATTAGCTCTCCAGAAGAGTAGCCAACAATTTCTTGAAATGCATCTCTTGAACCTGATCCATCTTCTCGGGAAACGACGACAATTTCCATGTCTTCTCCACCAAGCTCTTTCCAATTTGTAATTTCACCAGTAAAGATTTTCTTTACTTCTTCCATTGAAAGATTCTTGACCTTATTTGTAGGATGCGTAATTACCACAATTCCATCGTAAGCAATGATATGCTCTTTTAAGCCAGTTGCTTTTTCTTCTTCTTTTAAGTCACGTGAAGACATGCCAATTTCTGAAACACCGCTTGTTGCGTTGGTAATTCCAGCAGAAGAACCAATTTGATTGATCTCTATATTAATGTTATTTTTCTCTTCATATTTAGCTGCTAGCTTCTCAGCTAAAGGACCAACGGACGTTGAGCCTGAAATTGCTAGTGTGTAATTGCTACCGCCAGATGAATTTTCTGAGCTAGTATCAGAAGAACCACACGCTGCCAAAGTAGTAACGAAAGATAGAACAAGTAATCCTATCGCTGTCTTTCTTATAAGCTTCATCTCTAAACCTCCAAGACACTCTATTCGTATTTCTTATAGAGTAAACTCTGCTTGTAAATTTTTATTTTGATTTTTGTAAACGTTTTGTAAATCCTTTAATTATGTGTAAAAAGTCTAAAAAAATGTTAATTTTATACTGTCAAATTAACAATTCAGACACGAAATATCCAAATATTTGATTTTTATTTTAAAGACGAAAAGATTTTCTTATGTCTGTTCATTTTTACGCAATCGATTTTTCACATTATTATTTGTCACGGGTTAAGTATTCATGTAAAGCTCCTTATAAAAAAGCTCAACATCTGTCTTTATGACATCAGATGTTGAGCTTTTTCTTTTCGATTCATTTATTATTGACTGAGAGCTTTTGGAGCCTTGAATTGATGCTGGATCATACGATAATATACTCCTTCTTTTTTCATTAACTCATTATGATTACCATTTTCTTTAATGTTACCATTTTCAATAAACATAATCGTATCTGCATGGCGAATAGTGTTTAATCTATGAGCAATAATAAAGCTCGTTTTCCCTTGTAAGATGGTGCTTAGTGCCTCCTGAAGATACAGTTCGGTTCGCGTATCAATATTGCTGGTTGCTTCGTCCAGAATAAGCAGTGATGGATTTGAAAGCAGCACTCTGGATATCGCAAGCAGCTGCTTCTGACCCTGGCTCAGATCATCACCATTTTCCGATAGCTTGGTTTCATATCCTTTTGGCAATTGATTAATGAAGTAATCTGCATTCGCTACTTTAGCCGCTTCTTTTACTTCTTCGTCACTTGCTTCTGGGTTTCCGTATCGAATGTTTTCCATAATTGTTCCTGAAAATAAATACGTATCTTGAAGCACGATACCGAAGCATTTCCTTAAACTTTCTCTCGTATAGTTCCGAATATCAATTCCATCAATTAAAATTTGTCCTTCAGAGACCTCATAAAACCTTGTGAGCAAATTAACAATGGTTGTTTTTCCTGCCCCAGTTGTTCCAACTAAAGCTGTACTACTGCCTGCTTCTGCCTTAAAGCTGATATTTTTTAAAATCAACGCATCATCGCTGTAACCAAAGCTTACATTTTTAAATTCCACAATCCCTTTTGGATTTGTTAAATCAATTGCATTCTCAGGGTCTGCATCTTCTTCTTCGCTATCTAACACGTCAAATACTCGTTCAGCACCAGCCACGCCCGACTGAAGAGTATTAAAGATATTCGCAAGGTCATTTAACGGACGTACGAATTGGCGCGAATAGGTGATAAAGCTTGCAATTAAGCCTACTGTAATGAGCTCATTAATAGCTAAATATCCTCCTACAACGGCTATGACCATAAAACCAAAGTTATTAATTACGTTCATCATCGGCATTAAAAATCCTGACCATATTTGTGCTTTGATGCCAACTTCTCGCAGTCTCGTATTCACTTCTTCAAATCGATGAATGGACTTCTCTTCATAATTATAGGCTTTAACAACCTCTAACCCAGAGATCATCTCTTCAACATGCCCATTGAGCATCCCTAGCTCTTTTTGTTGCTCCTTAAATAGCACTTTCGTTTTTCTAGCAATCGACTTTGTTAAAAGAAACATTAAGGGAATGGTAATAAGGCTCGCTAGCGTGAGTAACGGACTTAAGACTAACATCATAACTAATGATCCAATTAAGATAATCACACCAGACATGAGCTGCGTAATAGACTGCGAAATTGACGTGCTAACGTTATCAATATCGTTTGTTAATCGACTCATCATTTCTCCATGTGTGCGTGAATCAAAAAAAGCTAGAGGTAGCTTTTGCAGCTTACCAAACAAATGTCGCCTTAACCTTTTAACCATTCTTCCAATAATTCCGGCCATGATCCAGCCTTGTGAAAAATTTAATAGAGAGCTTGTGATATACGCAACCAAAAGCGTCACTATCACGGTATTGAGCACGCTAAACGAAACAGTTTCGGTCAGCGCCATCGTATCTACCGCTTTCCCAATTAAAAATGGAACGAAAAGCAAGATGACTGAATCAACCATCGTCAACAGAAAAACAGTAGACAAAAGCGCTTTATCTCCTCCAAAATACGACCAGAGCCTCTTCATCGTTCTTTTAAAATCTTTCGGCTTTACGACTTGCCTTTGAAAGCGAGCCGCACCTCCGCCACCCGGACGGCCAGGCATAAGAGGTGCGCTATCCTTTTTCACTTCTTGATTGGTTCTTTCCGCCAAGTTAACGCACCTCCTTTTCAAACTGTGATTCGTAGATTTCTTGATAAGCTTGACACGTTTTTAATAGCTCATCATGCTTGCCGCTACCAACGATCTCACCGTTATCCACTACAAGAATTCGGTCTGCATCCGCTACCGTTGAAATTCGCTGTGAAACAAGAATACAAGTAATATTATCGGCATATCTCTGCAACGATTGTTTAATCTTCCCTTCAGTCACCATATCGACTGCGCTAGTGCTATCATCTAAGATTAAGATTTCAGGCTTTTTAATTAGCGCTCGAGCGATTGAAACTCGCTGCTTTTGGCCGCCCGATAAGTTCACGCCACCCTGTCCAATTTCCGTTTCATAGCCTTCTGTTGACCTTTGAATAAACCCATTTGCATCAGCAATTTCAGCTGCTAGCTGTACTTCTTCTTTGGACGCATCTTCTCGTCCCCAGCGGATATTATCACCAATCGTCCCCGTGAATAACATCGCTTTTTGAGCAACAATCGCAATTCTTTCACGTATGGCTTTTGGCTCAATCTCGCGAATGTCGCTATCGTTTAGTTTGATTGTCCCGCTCGTTGCGTCATATAAGCGTGGAATTAAACTCACAAGACTGCTTTTTCCAGCACCCGTTTTTCCGATAATACCAATAGTTTCTCCAGGCATACACGTAAACGTCACGTTTTTTAAGACCGGCTCTTGCGATGTTTCATTATATGAAAAAGATACATTTTCAAACTCGATTTTTCCGCCTTGATTAGAAACAAACTGTTCCTCTGTCCACACCATATCATTTACTTCGCCCAGCACTTCACCAATGCGGCCAGCTGACGTTCTCGCTCGGACAAACATATTAAACACCATGGAAATCATCATGAGTGAAAAGAGAATTTGCGTCATATAGTTCGTAAATGCCACAACGTGCCCCACTTGAATTGTGCCGCCTTCTACTCCATGACCACCAATCCAAAGAACGGCCACAATTCCTACGTTCATCACAAGCATAATAATTGGACTAAAAATAGCAATGACTCTCGTGGCCGCAACCGATTTATCCTGAAGCTCATCGTTAAACCCGCTAAATTTCGTTGTTTCATAATTAAAACGATTGAATGCTTTTACTACGCGAACACCTGATAAATAGTCTCGCATTGATCCATTGACTCGATCGAGCGCATTCTGGAGCTTTGCAAAGCGCGGAATGCTGAGTTTAATATTTGTAATAAGCAGAACCACAATCATCGGTACCACGACCATAAGTACCACAGATAAATGAATATTTAACGTGGTTGCCATAATGAGGCCACCAATTGCTAGTAAAGGCGCTTTAATATAAATTCTCATCAAGCCGTTCACAAACAGCTGCACCTGCGTCACGTCATTTGTTAGTCTCGTAATTAACGACGCTCGGTCATAGTTATTGATTCGTTTAAAAGAAAGAGTTTGAATCCGTCTAAACAAATCAAGGCGCAGCTCAGCCCCAAAATTTTGAGACGTGATGCTTGCCAAAATGCTACGTGTCGAAGCTGCTACTCCTCCAAGCAGCGTCACGCCAAGCATCACCGCTCCCATCCGAAGCACATAGTCTAAATCCCGATTGGCTATTCCAACATCAATAATTTTTGCCATAATCGTTGGTTGCATCAAGTCACAAATGGCTTCTAGCATTAGGAACAAAAGTGCAATGCTAAAAGGCTTATAGTATTTTTTTATGTATCCTCTGTAGTTACCCATACATCACCCCACACTTAGTTAATAGACCGCCAGCGAACAGCTCGTATAGTTTTATTATATTTAAATGATTAAACAATTTACCATCTTTTTACGTAGAAAGCAGTTTTGAGAAGATAAAAAAAGCTCAATTCCGTTTGGATTTGAGCTTTTTATGTACTTTGAACGCTAGTTTAGCCAGTCTGAGAAACATATCTATACTGATACACCTTTACTAAGTGACGATGAGTCAAAGCTAAGGATAACATAAATATAACTTCAAACAGGTTTATCACAGCTGTACTTGGAAGAGAAAAAGGAATTGCGCTTCCTACAATCATCACTGCTACGCCAATCATCATGATGCTCCAATTCATGTGCTTGAAGATTGAGATACCCATAAAAAGTAAGATAAGCGCTACAACTATTACCATAATGGGTGGACCAGATGTTCCTACAATTCCATAGCGAATAATGCCATACTCACTTATAGCTGCCACATCATGACTAATTGTCTTTACTACTTCATAACTAATAAGGATTGCTGTGCTTATCAGAAACAACACCTTAACAATTGGCTTATTAGCCCAGCTAATATTGGCATGTTTTGCGACCCCATATCCAAACAGAATAAGTGTTGGCGTAAACAAAGCATGGAGCCAAAAGCGGAGCAAGCTAAGAGCAAAGAGTGTATTCCCCTCGCCAATAAATGAACCTATAAAGATAATTAAATTATCATAGATTAAGCCTATGATTACTAAAGGAAAGGAAAGCATATAAAACGATAATGCTTTTTTCTTAATTAATTTAATACTGAATAGAAACAATGCTACGTAGAAAATAGTAAATAGTAGATAGAGAATGGTATCAATCATTTTTGCTCCTTTTTATAAAAACAATTCTTTTAAACATAGTGGCTATCACGGTTTGTTCGAATTTCTAATCATTTCTTTTAATTTTGCTTGATTACGATGTTTGGCTTTTCTAATGCTTGTGAAAGTGACCACTCGGCACGGTCATCCTTGTTTACTCGTACTTTTTCAACCCGGATGTTTTGCTTTTTTAATGCTTTAATGATCATATCAATTGAATTCATTCGACTCACTCTCCAAAGAAATGCTTAGTATTTGTTTTCTTTTATCCATGTTAGTGTAGTCTGTGCCATTTCATCCTGCTGCTTTTTAACGGGGATAGATGCTTTCATATCTCCTTTTTGCGGTCCATAAACTCCAAATTGAGCATGATTTCCACCTTTTATTTCATGCATTGTTGCATTCTTGGAAAGAAGCTGCTGCGTGTCTTGAATCTTATCTTTTGTAGATAGGCCGTCTCTTTCACCATATATAGACAAAATAGGAAGGTTAGTGTTTGAAAAATCAGATGCTTCATCCGGATAAGAACCTAAGAAAAACAAACCAACTACTTCTTTTGGATGAGAATGAGCAAATTTAGATGCCGCAACGCCACCTAAAGAATGTCCACCTACGATCCACTTGTTTACTGATGAATAACTATCCATTACCTCTTGCGCTTTATTTGAGTCAAACAAGGCAAAATTGAAATTCACATTAGGAATCGCAACTAAATAGCCTTCTTCTGCCAATTGCTTACCGTAGTAGCTGTAAGCTTCAGGCTCTACTTTCGCACCAGGATACAGGACAATTCCTACTTGGTTGTTTTGTTTAGGATTAAAAATAATCCAATCTTCCTTATGCTTAATATCTTTTTTATCTACCAGCGTATAAAGCTTTTCAGATGGTTCATAGGTTTGTTGTGACCATATAAAAAAGCCTAGAAAACCCAATACTAGTAGAGTGACAATACTAGCCAAAAGGTAACTTATTTTTTTCTTCATCCACAAGTCCTCTTTTCTTCTGAATTACATTTGTTTGATTTGGTCAAATCCATTAAAATGATGATAGACCCTTTAAATAATTATATATACTGAAAGGTTAATTAATCAACTGAATTAATATGTCTATTTTTTGAACTAGGAGGCTCCCTATGAGTGATAACATACCGAAGAAAAAGCCTGGAAGACCCAAAATAACAATTGAAAAGAATGTAACGAGGGAGCAAATCTTGAAAACTTCAGCTCATCTGTTTATGACATATGGATATGAAAGTGTCTCAATGGAACAAGTCGCAGAAGCAAGCGACGTAACAAAAGCTAGTGTTTATTATTACTTTAAAAATAAAGCAAACTTGTTCACGGTATCTGTATCAAGTATGTTTGAGCGTATTACCATACAAACAGAGCGGCTGTTACAAAGTTCCAAAGGATTAAAAACGCGATTATATGAAGTCACGTTAGACCATCTTCAAAGACCACACATCGACTTTGAAACACTATTAACCGAAGCTACTTCTTCACTTACAGAAGATCATATAAAGAAAATTCGCGGGTCAGAAAAAGCCGTGCATCAAGCACTGGAAAATATTTTCAAACAAGCAATGGAAGACGGTGATATCGTTCAGAGGAACCCTCTTCTCCTTACCCATGCATTTTCAACAGTCACTATGATTCGAAATAAAAAAGAATTAATCAATGAACTAGGAGGACCCGAAAAAACCGCTCAGTCTTTAGTTGATCTTTTTTGGGAAGGGATTAGTCCAAAGTGAAGGCACTATCCTTTTTAATAAAAAAGAGGCTGGGACATAACTAGCCAAAAATAATGAAAAAGGGTTCTCATCATCGCATTTTGATGATGAGAACCCTTTTTTGTTGATCTGTTTGATTGGTCTATGCACATTTTACGCTGGAGGCGATGTACTTTCGTACATTCACCGCCATGAACGCAAACCCTAATTCGTTTTTCACGTTCTCTTTGCCTCTTACGGACATTCGAGTGAAACGCAAATTAGCCTTCAGATATCCAAAAACTGGTTCTACGTCAATCTTACGTTTTCCGTAGATTTTACCCGTTTTTTCTTCTGAAAGCAGCTGTTGAATGCTTTTCTTTTGTTGTTCCCACTTTTCGTTATAATGGATTCTTCGGTTCTTTCCTTCCTTCGCCTTCGTACATTGTGAACGAAAAGGACAACCTGAACAGTCTTCACATTCGTACACATTGAATAACCTTGTAAATCCGTAACGGTCTGTGCGATGCGATTTGTAACGAAACGTCAACTTATTCCCGTTGGGACAAGTAAAGGAATCATCTTCTTCATGATAATCCCAATTCGCTGTCTGAAATGGGTCATTCTTAACGCGTTTTTTCTTCTCTTTTCGATACATACTATATGTGATAAGAGGCGTACGCTTTCTGTTCTGCACATCGAGGTAATTCTCTTCACTTCCATATCCCGCATCTGCGACAATATAGTCTGGGAGTTCGAAGTAGTGATGTTCAATTGCGTCAAGAAACGGACAAAGTGTTCGTGTGTCCGTTGGATTTGAAAAGACATCGTAAGCAAGTGTATATTGACCTTCTGTCGCAATTTGCACATTATACCCCGCCTTCAGTTGGCCATTCTTCATGTAGTCATCCTTCATACGCATAAACGTGGCATCATGATCTGTTTTTGAATAACTATTCCGTTCGTTAAAAATCTCCATGTCTTTTTCATACTTTAACTTACGTTTCACAAAGTCTTGAAATTGCTTATACGCTTTCTTCGGTTCTTTTCTGCTTGATCGCAGTTGTTTTCGTTCATCGGCATCTTCACTTGCTTCAATTTCTTTTGTCAACTCTTCAACCTTTTCTTCTAATTTTTTAGTGATTAGAGATAATTCTTCAACAGAAAGTTCGTCCGAACTTTCTCGTTCGATCTGTGGAATAATTTCTCTTTCTACTAGTTCGTCATACAGCTGGGTTGATTTCTCCAAGAGGCTCGCACTATACTTTTCGATTGATTTGCGCCAGACAAATGTGAACTTATTGGCATTTGCTTCAATCTTCGTTCCATCAATGAAGATTGCTTCATTATCAATCTCGTTCTCTTGAATAAGCTGACATCGAAACTGGACAAAGCACTCACGAAGAAGCACTTGAACTTCTGGGTGAACACGAAATCGATTGATTGTCCGATAGCTCGGTTCGTAACCTTGAGCTAGCCACATCATACGTATACTATCTTTGAGAAGCGCTTCAATTTTTCTTCCTGAAAAAACTGACTGTGTGTAGGCACATAAAATGATTTTCATCATCATGCGTGGATGGTAAGCAGGACACCCCGTTTTCTGTAAGAAGCCGGCAAAGGCTTCATCTGGAATATGTTCAACGAGATGGTGAACGGCGAAGGCAATATCATTTTCTTGCAATTTTATTTCTAAATCTAAAGGCAAAACCACTTGATTCATGTTATAATCTTTAAACATAAGGACCCTTCTTTCCGATAAGATTTTGTGTGGTAACTTTATTTTATCAGAAGTGGTCCTTATTTTAATGTAAAAATAAACAAAGCCGGTGAAATTTTACTCGTCGTAAAATTTCACCGGCTTTTTCGGTTCAGAGGAGGGTTTTGTCCCAGCTCTTCTTTTAAAATAAGCTTTGCCACTGATTCCACATGTACTGTCAGTAGGTCGCAGACACTTTGATGTAGTAGTGTTTACCCTCGCTATATTAATGTCAGAACTACTTATGGTGTGAAACTAAAATGGATTCCAAAAGGAGAATTATAATAATGGATAGATATAGACTGATGTTTTGTTTTTAGAGCTATATAAGTTTTACTTAATAATCCGGCATATGAACACCGGCTATTCTTTTTAAAATTTGCTCAGATGCCCCCTCCAAAAAAGCTAGAAAAGAAGAAACAGACTCTTGAATAGCTGCTTTGTTAGGATGGAATCGATTTTGGATGACGGTTTCTTTCAGCCATTTCCAAATCCGTTCAACGGGGTTCAAATTGGGCGAGTACTTCGGCAGAAAGAAACGAATGAGTCGATCCTCATGCTGTTCAAAAAAGGGCTGTAACTCTTTTGCATCATGAATACGAGCACGATCCAACACCATAATGATGACTTTATTTGGGTAATAGTCGAGCACATACTTCATAAAGGAATGAAAAGCTGGGGCTTTACAATTGTCAGCTACTTGGCAGAGAAAGTCGCCATTTAAGACATTGACAGCTCCAAATAGACTAACAGCTGCATGGTGCCCAAAAGTAGGGACTTGTTTTTGTTTCCCTTTTTGAAACCATGTGGATCGTAAAGCTTGATAGGCGTGGATTCGACTTTCATCTTCATAAAGTAAAATCATATCGCCCGAGAGGTTTTTTTTACCATCTCCATGTCTTGCAGGAATTGCTTTTGTTCGTTTTGATCCGCCTTTGCTAAGGTATAAGTAGGTCTAGTGTAACTCAATCCCATGCCCGTCAACATTCGATAAATGCCACTTCGACTCATGGTGACTGAAAATTTTTCGTAGATGACATGTTGAATCACACGTGTATCCCAGTTAGCGTCAATCCCAAATCCTTCTTTTTCCGGTGTACTTTCTAAGATCATGCGTCGAAGTTCTTCTTTTTCTTCTTGGGTTAAATAAGCAGGTTTACCGGTAGAATACTGACGGGTGACTAAACCATCCATCCCATATTGATTAAAGGTTTTGACATAGATAGACACGGTTTCACGGTGAAGATTCAAAAGCTGAGATACTTCTTTTCCTGTATAGCGTTCCATGATGAGCCGAATCGTCATGACGCGTTGTCTCATTTTCACGTTTTGAATGGTTTTTTCGTATTGACGTAAGTCAGCAGGTGTCCATCCATGGTCATTTGGAATACGTAGAACTTTCATCATCCATCTACTCCCTTATGATTATCTTAGGAACAGTATGGACGCATTTTTTTTAAAATAAGCACGTCGGAAATTAAAATCAAACTTATATAGTTAAATCCTCGATTACGGGTATCGATACATCGTATATATTAAGGTAAGCTTTTCTATCTACAATACCCTCATTTTCATTTGGGATCTTATGCATAAAACTTCCACCCTTTATAAATAGCAGCTATCCTACCATGTACTTTCACATTTCTACACCTCTTTTTGTAAAATATGATAGTCTAACTATCACTTATTGATTGTAACTCCATTTTCCATTCCTTGCAACTTCAATTTGAAACTAGGGTATAATTCACTTATAGAGGAGGTTGGAATATGCAAAAAGGAGTTCGAGAACACAAGAAATTGTCGCGTTATAAAAGTATTGTTCACACAGCTGAACATTTATTTCTAGAGAGTGGTATAGATGCTGTTCAGATGCAGGATATAGCCGTGGCAGAGGGGATAGGGATTGCTACTTTGTTTAGATATTTTCCAAAAAAAGAAAAACTGATTGTAGCAGTCGCTATTCAAAGTTTGAAACGGATGATTATACAATTAAACAACATCGTACAATCTTCTAAAACTGCCTATGAACGTTTAGAAGATGTATTACATTACTTATTAATAAACCAAAAAAATGAAAAAAACGCTGCAAAATTCCGTGAAGCGTTCGAAAGTTATGCCTCATTTGCTAAAGAGCCATTAGCAGATATTGAGTTATATATAGATGTTCAGAAAGAAATTACTCAGGTCCTAATCCCAATAATTGAGGATGGGAAATCTGATGGTTCACTGCGTAACGACATACCAATAAAAGAAACGATTATAACGATCATTAATACATACGGAACATTCGGTAATAATGTATTACTTAAAACCCCAATAACTTATACAGAAGAAGACATTAAACCTGAGGTACAGTTAAGGATTTTGAAGGATATTTTATTATCATATGTTAAACCTTTATCATAAAATGCGAATAGATACACAAAGTAGGACTTATTGCATGAAAAATCAGCAGTAAGCTATAATTTATAGCTTACTGCTGTGAAAGGTGTAATTTATTTATGCTTCACTATACAAAAAAGAGACGAAGTACACACTCCGTCCAAATCTAAATATTTTTAATCGATTCTGTTACTTCATCTTTTCCTATATTACCTCTGGTAGCTGCCTGTTCAAGCATTGTTGCCGCAATATAGACCATTACTGCCGCTACTATAGCATTAACTGGAGGGATACCCGGTAATAAGTTCGCTGCAACGATTCCCACTGCCCATGAAACAATTGCATTTACGTTAATATTCTTTACTTCTTTTTGATTATAGCCATTTTTTCTCCTTAGTAAGAAGTAATCAGCTAAAATAATAGCACCAATTGAAGGAATTGTAGATCCCAAAATGGTTAACCAGCTAATGAAATTGTTATAAACAACCATTGAAAGCAAAGTACCTAACATTCCATTAAACAAAACAATCTTGTCCTTCGGTAATTTTGTAATATGAGAAAATCCCAATCCAGACGTATAGAGAGAGTTATCATTTGTAGACCAAATATTTAAACCTAACACAATGATGGCCGGAATAATTAATCCTTGAGCAACCATTACATCCGATATATCTGCATATCCTATAGCTAATGTTCCAATCATTCCGAAAGTAAACATTAATGAATTACCAATAAAATAAGCTATAAAGGTTGTTAGGAAGCCGTCTTTTTTATTTTTAGAAAATCTCGTAAAATCAGCTGTTAATGTTGCACCTCCGATAAATGAACCAATACATATTGATAAAGCTAAAGTGTATGAAATACTCTCTGTAGGTTCAAGTTGCATTAATGCAGCAAACCCTCCAACATCCGCTGTCGCTTTGGACACTGAGAAGCTTCCTAATAATGCAATAGCTGGAACCGCAACAATACTCAGTACTGTTAATGCCTTCATACCCCAATAAGCTGTAGAAGTCATTAGTATACCTGACAAGATGATGAGGATTGGCAAGCTAATTCCCGTAGCTTTATTTACCATTAATGAAAATGTTGCAACACCAACGCCAAACCATCCAACTTGTATAGCACTTAACAAAAACGATGTAAGAAACGAACCCTTTATACCAAATGAAAAACTTGTTAATAAATGTGTAGTAAGTCCTGTTTTAGCACCGATTAGTCCTAGTAAAGCTGCATAAATACCTAGAATCAAGTTACCTATTAACACAACCACAATAAATTCCTTCATTCCGATCCCTTGACCTAATGTTCCACCTGCTACCATACTAGAGGAGAAAAAAGTAAACCCTAACATAACAAAGAACATTGAAAGAAAACCTTTACGATGATCTTTTGGAATTGGCCCTAATGCAAAATCTTTATCTTCACGCTCCACACCAAAACCCCCATAGGTATTATTTTTCATATTAATGCTTTCTTATCCTTCTAACTATCATGCCTTTTTAGAAACTGTACTAAATTTTTCTTCCCTATTATTCATTTTGATTAACGAGACACTTGATGTTTCTGTTGTTTTTATCAGTGCAATTAATGCAATTATTGCAGCAACAACTAAGTAAAATGCTGGAGCAAAATCATTACCGGTCGCAGCTATTAAAAAAGTGGCTACATATGGTGATGTACCTCCGAAAATAGCATTTCCCGCATTAAATGAAAGGGCAAAACCACTATATCGAACCTCAGTCGGAAACATTTCAGATAAAAACGTTGCAAGCACTCCATCATTACAAGCTAAAATTGCGCCTAATAATATCATCGATGTAATCGTAAATGCTCCCCCTAAGGACATTAAAGTAAAAATCGGATATGTGAATATGATAAACAAAATGCATGCAGTTATTAATACAGGCTTTCGACCAACTTTATCGGTTAAAGCACCAACTATCGGTAACATAATAACATAAGCCAACAAAGTGAAAATTGTTGTCAAGGTACTCTGTAAACTATCAAATTCCAAAACAGTTGTTAAATAAGTGGGCATATAGCTTAATATAATGTAGAAGCCAACAGCATTTAAGCAAATGACACCTAGAGCGATGATAATCTTTTTACCATTTTGCCGAATTCCTTCTATAATCCCCAATTGTTTAGATGATGATTTTTCTTCCAATAATTGATTGAATTCCGGAGAATCTTCCATTTTCAAACGGATAAATAATCCAATTATTCCTAATGGCAATGATAATAGAAAGGGAATTCTCCATCCCCAACTATGTAACGCTTCTTCGGTTAATGTAAATTCTAAGGTTGAAGCAAATACTGCTCCTAACAACATACCTGCTGCAGTACTCGCAGGAACCATACTAACTAATAATCCTCGTTTATTCTTAGGTGCATGCTCTGCAATCATCAATGATGCACCAGCATATTCACCTGATGCAGAGAACCCTTGTACGATACGACACGCTAACAATAATATTGGAGCTAGTATACCAATACTAGAATAGCTTGGGATTAATCCGATGCAAAATGTTGAGATCGACATCATAAACATAGTTAAAACGAGTATTTTTTTTCGTCCAATTCTATCTCCATAATATCCCCAAACGATTCCGCCAATCGGTCTAACTATAAATGACAAAGCAAATATGGCAAATGTACTTAATAACGCTGCAGTAGTGTCACCAGGTGCAAAAAACACAGAAGCAATAATTATGGCCAAATACCCATATGAGGCATAATCAAACCACTCAATCATATTCCCAAATGCCGATCCGCTAAGTATTTTCTTCATTTCTTTCTTTTTATTTGTATTTATTGATGAAACAGACATTTTAACAACCTCCTATTTCAGAATTTTCCGAAATTTATTTCGAAAAAGTTGGTATATTCACTTTAATTTCTGCTGGTTTTCTTTCGATTAAGACTTCACCATTGCGGATTGAATAAAGAACTGGTGATTGACATCTAATTGCTTCGTATTCAGAATCTGTATCAAGAACTATTACATTAGCCTTGTTACCAACTTTTAAGCCATAACCTTCTTCAATATTTAACGTTTTTGCCCCATTAACTGTAATTAAATTCAAGGCTGAAACGATATCATTGTAACCAGTCATATGGCAAGCATGTAATCCCATTTCAACGACTCTGATTAAATTTCCATCACCTAACGGATACCACGGATCCATAATTGAATCTAAACCGAAGCATACATTTATCTCCGATTGCAGGAGCTCTTTCACTCTTGTTAATCCCCTTCGTTTAGGAAAGCTATCAAATCTGCCTTGTAAATGTAAATTAGCTTTAGGAAGGGAAACAAAATTAATTTTTGACTGTTTTAATAATTTGAAAAGCTTATATGTATAAGCATCATTGTAAGATCCCATAGCGGTTGTATGGCTAGCTGTTACTAATTCCCCCATTCCTAATTTAAATGCTTCCGCTGCAACAACTTCAACATATCTTGATTGCTCATCATCGATCTCATCACAATGTATATCTACCATTTTTCCATATTTATATGCTAGTTCTAATGATTTTTTTACAGATTGAACACCATCTTCTCTAGTATGCTCATAGTGTGGAATACCACCAACGACATCTGCACCCATGATTAATGCTTCTTCTAGCAGTTCATCTCCTTTTGGATAGGCATAAATACCTTCTTGTGGAAAAGCTACTATTTGAATATCCATCCAGGATTTTACTTCTTCTTTTATTTCTAGTAATGCTTCTAATCCCATTAAGCTCGGGTCAGTAATATCAACATGAGTTCGTACATACTGAACACCATGTTTCATCTGCATTTCCAATGCCTTTAACGCACGATTTTTTATATCTTCCTTTGTTTCTTCTACAAGCAACTTTCTTTCAGACCAACACTGAATTCCTTCAAATAATGTGCCTGATTGATTCCATCTTGGCGTTCCTGCTGTTAAAACATAGTCTAAATGAATATGCGGCTCTACAAATGGAGGTAAAACGATCTTACCCGCTAAATCTATGACTCTTTCATTACTCCGTATACTGGTATCAGCTGGTACTAATTTATTTATCCGTCCCTCCATTATTTCAATATTAAAATTACCTTCTTGTCCATATAATTTTGCATTTTTTAATAGCATCGACTTGTCAGCTCCTTAAAATTCAACTAAATGTTTATTTTCTTTTGGAAATAGAATGCTTGTATTCGGGCCCGGAATATACTCTAATTCCAGTTTGTTCTTTTGCCAACATGTTGCTAACTCATCTCCAGTAGTAAACCAAACATCGGGTTTTGATTTCATATAAGCTATTAATTTATCTAATAAGGCAATTCTTGATGCACGTCCAATTAGTTGAGGGTGCATCGTTAAGTTAAAACAGCGTCCTTCATCATATAACCCGTCGAATTCTGCTTGCCACAATCTTAATACTTTCTCAGGTTCTTCAATTAGAAACGGCATCGTCCAATCACCGGAGAAGGCAAATTGTTCCCAATCATCCAGCAGCCAAGTACCAGGTATTTCAAGTAAACGACTATTGTTTTCACTATCGATTAAATAAGGTACATCATCTGCTTGCAGACTTGAATCATATACAAATCCATGTTTTTTTAATAGGGCTGGCGTTCTTGAGTGCATTTCCCATAAAGGAGCTCTGTAGCCAATAGGTTTCTTACCTGTGTATTTACTTAAAATTTCAATTCCTTTCAGCAACTCAGACTCTTCTTCATCAAAAGTTAATAAATCCGATCTTTTATGTAGATATCCATGATGTCCCACAGCGTGATGTTGTTCAATAATTCTTTCAATTACAGTAGGATCAAGTTCTGCTGTTGCTCCCGGGACAAAGAATGTACCTGGTACTTCATGTTTTTTTAAAACTTCCAAAACTCTATTTAAACCAACTCTCCTGCCATAAGTACCCATTGACAATACCGATGGACGATTTATGTTATGCATATCTGCAACATGTGCTGTTTCTGCATCTACATCAAAAGTGAGTAATACTGCGATTTTCTTTCCGTTTGGCCATTTAATTGGTTGAACCATTATTACTTCCCTCCACTAAATCTTAATTTCTTTATATGCATTACTATAAGTTAACATTATGATCTCCGCTATGTTTATGTCAGAAAATATGACATTGTTTTTTGTTTATTTTAAAAAATATTTTTAATTTTTATAAAAAAATCCTCTTATTTTTATAAAAAACAAAAAATTGTTCTTTTTAAAAAATAAAAAATTAAATTCACAATCACTGTATATGAATATAGTTATGTAACATTCTATAACTCAATATGTTATGTTATAATTTTTATCATAGATTTCAGAAAGAAGGATATATAATGAATAGTTTAAACAGAGAAGAAAATCTTATATTAAAAATGTACAGACCAATTGCTGATATGATCGTAGCAAGCTTCGGAAATTACTGTGAGGTAACCATTCATGACTTAGAGAACTTTCAATCCTCCTTAATCTATGTAAACGGTAATGTTACTGGAAGAAAGACCGGAGCTCCTGTTACAGATGTTATGTTAAAAGAATTGCATAAACATGGGGATAATATAAAGGATATGCTTGGTTTTATTACTAGAACAATTGATGGAAAAATCCTCAAAGCTTCAATCTCCTTTATCCGAAATAATAAAGGAAACGTGATCGGCTGTATTGGTATAAATTTTGATATTACTGCCCTCCTATCAGCAAATCAAATGCTGCATAATTTAACTATGACACCTGATATATATGAAATGGATCCAGTACCTGAAATGTACGCAAAAGATATCGGAGAAGTTTTTCAGCACATTATTGAGAGTACACTTGAAGAAATTGGTACACCTATCGAGCATATGCGAAGAGAAGATAAATTAACTTTTGTTAAACTATTGAATGACAAAGGGGTGTTTTTAATCAACGGAGCAATTGATCGGATAAGTGAGAAGCTAAAGGTATCAAAACAAACCATCTATAACTACCTTGATGAAATTAGATTATAGTGTAAACTATTAACGAATTTATAAGCTAATCTATATGAAATAATGACCATACAAAACAACGTCTAAGCATTTAGACGTTGTTTTGTATGGTCATGTACGTTCAGCCTTTAAATGGGGCAAGATAATGACATGATTCGAAATGGTTATGTACATAATCAATAAAAGAGAAATTTGAAGAAGAGAAAATTCCATGAATAAGACCGCCATTTAAACTATTATTTGCTGAGGATAGTATTCACTTTAATTTTAGTATTATACTGTAGGAATTTTAAAACAATGTAGGATAAAAACTAAAGAAATGAATCTTTTTGCCGAAATATTGATAGTAAAACTATCTATATTTACAAATTTCTATAATACTCCTCAGCAATATACCCAATCCATCGAGAAGAAGGAGAAATTATGGAAGAAAAAGAATTCAACCAGATTTTTCCTGTTAGGACGTGTTACCCGATGGTATCTGTTCGGAAACCCCATTTGTGTCATTACTGTTGTTGCAGGCTGTAAGAGTGAGGGACATCACCAATGCAAGAGATGGAAATAGTAGCTTTTTCACATTGTTTTCCCCCTACAATTTTGAGTATTTGTAACAATTCTTACATTCATATTTGTATAAGATTCTGTGTTGAGATGCTATGTTTTGGTAAATAATGATTCCCCATAGGTAATGACTATTAATAGGGAAAGCAAATTATTTTTTTCCATCAGTTGTACTTGTTTAGAACCTTGTGTATTTACAATAGAATAGTTATAGAAAAAGTAGAGGCTTTATTATTATGCAATAAATAAAAAAACGACCGATATCCTATTTCTCTCAAATGGTTGCCTAATCCTACCACAATGAAAATTAAGGTTATACACCATTTATTTCACCTAAATCAAAAGTAGCTTCGTATGAGATTTTCCAATAAAATGGAATGATTCAACTGCACTCTTTCATTACTAGTGGGTTATTTTTTTGAAAAATCGAATATCATCCCCTTAGAAAAACAATATTTTTAGAGTAAGTAAGAGAATGGCATTAGGAAAGGAAAAGAAGAATTACTAGGGTACAAACATTTAAAATGGAGATATTGAAAAAAGTACAGATATTAACCTATCTGTTAAATAAAGTACATTTCTTCAAAATTCTATTTATTTTTAACTCAACTTTCGCACACTGAAATAGGAAGGTAGACCTTGATGTAATTAGGTAAGCCTGCAATCCAGTGTTGTAGTTGACATTGAATTAACTTTTGAATCCTTTTGTTACTTTCTTTTAGGACATCTTGAAGAAGCTCTAGTAGCTGTCCTAGTGCGACAGCCCAATCGAGATCACTAATTTCATCGCAAAGATCATAAAATAGACCACCTAATGTCCGTTGGTCTGTGCTACAACGGTTCTGCCAAGAGAGGACAATGTATCTAGTAAAGACGATTGTTGTATGACAAATTAAAGAGTCATACGAACGACCTTGAAACTCCTTTTGTAGCTTTAATAAGGATTTTGTTGTTTTGAAAAAGACTTCAATGTCCCAACGAATTCCGTAGATACGAATGATTTCTTGTTCACTTAAGCTGCAATCGGTACTTAAAATCGCTAACCATTCACTTTTTTTATTACGGTTACGGACAAATACAATTTTAACTGGTACTCCATTGGCTTGTGTCGTTTGAATAGACCGTAGAATTCCTTTCTTTCCTTGAACGGGTGAAGCTAATGAATAGAGTTCCTTCAAACTAACCTTTTTACCTTTCATCAGGTAACGTTGCTTTAAATTTTTCACCATGCCAATGACATCAAGACCTTGATCTGTGATCTCCTTAATAAGGGGTTGATGTGTAAACCACGTATCCATCAGCACATAAGTGGCTTCGATACCTGAGTTCATTGCCCGTTGAATCATCGTTGGAATTTGTTCAGGTGCCGTTTGTAAAGCTTCTAAACGGCGCTTATATCCAGAACTGCGCTTGTCAATGTTCTGTGACACTCCATTGATGACACTGTTTTTAGAGCTCAATAAAGAAAAGTCTACAGGCATAAACGTTGTACCGTCAGACCATCCCAATGTAAGCATACGAAAGCCTTTGTAGAAGCGCATTTTTTGAGAAGCGTGGTCAAAACAACGCGCAAGAAGTTCAACCGATTTACTTCGATTTTTATCATAAGATGAATCATCAACAATCAACACTTTGATACGCTCATGATTTGTAAGCTTACTTACTTTTTCAATCGAGTGTGCGCTTAATAAAAGCAGAAACCTTCTCCATGAATAAGTGGAACGGTTCAAAAAACGATAGACCGCATCTTTAGCTGGAATATCGGTAGATTTCTTACTTTCAAGTGTTCGAAACCAGTTTTTGTTTTCAAAGATCAAACAGAAAATGAGCTGAAATAAATAAGCACAGGTAAAGCCAAAAGACTTGGTAATCCCAGCTTTTCTAAGATGTTTCAATACTTTTAGTTCTTTAAAAGTAGATTTTATTTCATTTGGTAGTTGCTTAGATTGGTCATGATTCGCTATCATATAGAGGACACCTCTTCTGTATGGAATGTTTGATTCTCGACAAATCAACTATACCAAACGGATAGGTGTTTTTTCATGCATTTTTATGTGTCAATGATAGTACTTGAATGACATCGGCAACTACAGCTAGATGAATTTATAGCACATTTATCGATGCGAAAGTTGAGTAATTAGTAGAAAAAAAGATAATTTATTTTTAAACATTAGATACCTCATTATTTCGTAATTCTATACTATTCACTCTATAACATGACAAATCCATTTTTTAATTTCTCTAACAAGCAGATACTACCCCTTTTAAATCTTCTCTCTTTAAACAATTATAGGAATATCTTTTGAATATGTTGGAAATCACTTTTTTAGTTAACAGGAAGTTGAACATGAAAGGTAGTTCCTTCTCCAACTACACTTTGAACTGAGATATTTCCTCCGTGTTCATGTATTGTTGTAAATACTTGAGTTAAGCCCAGGCCTGTTCCTTCGCTTTTCGTAGAAAAGAACGGTGTTCCCAACATTTTTAACTTATCTTCAGATACTCCTATTCCTGTATCACTCACTTTTATATGAATCCATCCATTTTTATAATAATGTTCAATTCCAATTTTCCCCTTACCAGGAATAGCCTCAAGTGCATTCTTTATCAGGTTAAAAAAAACTTTTAGTAATAAATTTCTCTTCCCAATTACTTTTTTCTCTGAATTCCTTAAATTCAATTCTGTTTTCACGTTATAAAGTTTTTCTTGAAATAAAAACAATAGAGAAGCTAATTCCTTACAAAAATCAATGGGAACAAAAGGTTCCTCATGTAAATCAGGTTTGGATACCTGTAATAAATTTTGCAGAGTCGCTAGTGCTTTTTCTAATTCGGTTTCCATCGTATCCAAATAAGCGTGTGGCTGGGATTCTTTTAATAACTGTAAAAATCCTTTTACTGATGTGAGAGGATTTTTAACTTCATGAGCAATACCAGCTGCTATTTGACCCAGCGAAGCTAATTTTTCCCTATCATTCAAAAGTTTCTCTGCTATCTTGCGATGTGTAATGTCTTGAATAATGACTTGAGCAAAGACCTTATCTTTCAAATAAAAAGGTGCGATCATTACTTCAACATCAATAGTCTCCCCATCGCTTCTAATCAATTTTGCTTCTATAAGTTCTAATATTTCTTGTTTTTCCAGTACTCTTTTTAACCGTTCTTTACAAATATCATGGATGTAAGGAGGTAGAAAAACGTATAAATTTTGGTTCTGGTGCAAAAACTTCAAAATATCTGCAAGTATTCTCTCAAACTTGGACATACTGATACTATTACTCTAAAAAAAGGACGTGATCAGTATGGAAAAACAAAATCTATTCAAGTGGAAACATTATCAACCTGATATTATTTTATTAACCGTGAGATGGTACCTACGGTACAGCCTCAGTTTTCGTGATTTAGTCGAAATGATGGAAGAACGCGGATTATCTATTGCTCATACAACCATCATGCGCTGGGTTCATCAGTATGGTCCTGAATTAGATGAGCGAGTACGGCGTCATCTTAAGCCAACCAATGATTCTTGGCGAGTCGATGAGACGTATGTAAAAGTCAAAGGTCAATGGATGTACCTATATCGTGCCGTTGATTCAGAAGGAAATACGATTGATTTTTATTTAAGCAAAACAAGAGATCATAAGGCTGCAAAGCGCTTTTTCAAGAAAGCTTTGCGGCCTTTTCATGTTTCAAAGCCTCGTGTTATCACAGTAGACAAGAACCCATCCTATCCTATGGCGATTGAAGAGTTGAAGAAGGAGAAAAAGATGCCCGTAGGCATCCAACTAAGGCAAGTTAAATATCTTAATAACATTGTGGAACAAGATCATCGTTTTATTAAAAAGAGAGTTCGTTCGATGTTAGGGTTGAAATCTTTTCGGACAGCTAAATCTATTCTTTCGGGAATAGAAGCAATGCATATCATTAAAAAAGGACAACTTGCTTTACGGGACAAGTCTGTCCACAATCAAGTGAAGTTCATTCATCAACTATTTGGAATGGCTGCATAAGAACAGATTCCATTAGGAGTCTATATACCTCTTTCAAATAAATGCAATCTTTGCACCAGAACCCAACGGTTTTTTAGTTATTTTGGAAACAATGTATAAGACCACGAATAAATAAAATCGGCGATAAAAACAATTCCCCAAATTATTCCGATTCCAAAGGTAACATCATTAGGATAAGGTGATTCTTTTGCTACTCCTTTCTCTATCCATGAAAAATCACTTAAATACATTTTTATCTCTGCGATGCTTTCCGTACCTATGATCCAAAGAATCGCTTGAACTGTAACAAAAATAAATAAATGTATATAGGAAGATTTACGATACTTTTTTGCAATATATTTAGGGTTATTATTCCTTTCAATAATTTTATAGTCTTTGTCAGACAATAATTCAACACCACGTAACGTTCCAATTTTTCTACGCATCCAACGATCTAATCTTATAAAATCAAATATTCCAAATGTAAACGCATAGATAATAAATACAGTAATAACAATTTGAAACGTTGAAATCTCTCCTGTTTGATGATAGACATACAACCCGAGCAGCCCTTCAAGTATTACCATAAACAAAAAGAGGAAAATGAACATAATGCTAAGTCTAGGTTTGTTAAAGAAATAACGAAATATACCAAATAGGATTAGTGCCCCTATAGACAATAATTCGATGAGGATAAACAATTCCCAATTGTATTCAAGAATAAGACCCAACTAAACTCCTCCTTTTTGGGAATGATTAGTATAAGATAATTACAACGGTATATCGAAAAGGAAACCTCTACTTAGATTTATGAACGATTTCTATTTTCAATCTGACTTATCCAATTTAAATCTGCCTCCAAATGTAAGAGTGTACCACTGATTAATAAATATTTATCGTCTTCACCCTGAATAAGTAACTCCGTTTTTAATTTAGTCAACTCCATTACATCTTTCATTATCATTGCTTTTTGTTGCTCAAGCATAATATTTTCTCGATCAAAGTGGATTTTTCGAGCGCAACTCCATTTAAAATGAAAGTCGTCCCTAGTAGAGTAATAAGGTACAGGTTCTAATAACCATTTTTTTAATTCATTTTCACCTTCCGCTTCTAATTTATATAACTTTCTTTCTTGGTCATCTATTCCTGCCGATGACACGAGTTGATCACGAATGAGACGGTCAAGGGTAGTATAAATCTGACCAGGGTTAATCTTTCCCTTGATACTTAGAAGAGACTCTAATTCTACTTTCAATTCGTATCCATGATTTTCTTGTAGGAATAACAATGTTAATATCCCGTACTTTACCGACATAATTTTAACCTTCTTTGAGTGATGACAAAATATTTATTTTACTAGCTGTCGTACTAGAAATCCAAGAGGCAAATAAACTTAGTAAAAGACCAGCAATCAATGCTACTCCAATATTACCAAGAGGTATCTGGAAAGATATGAAATCTCCCAAAAGCTTGGATTTACTAGTAACGTAAAGTAAAATCACACCTGATGCTACGCCTCCAATGACTCCTACCAAACCTATAAGTAACCCCTCACCAATTACCATCTTTCTTACTTGCTGTCTAGTAAATCCAAGCGCCCGCATCGTTCCAATCTCAGATGTACGTTCCAAGGTATTCATCAAAAGAGTATTAGCTGTACCAATACTAGCTAGACCAATAATTAGGAATAGCATAATTAATATTAATTCGTTCATACCAGATAACGCAGAAGTAGTTGATTTAATTTCATCTTCGACAGTTTTAACTTTTGAAAGGTGTTCATTGAAATCTATCCATAACTGATCTCGTAATTCCTCGCTGCTATATTTATCATTTAATGTTAGTAGCATATCAAAACTATTTCTCCAACCAAATTCATTATTTAAATGCTCCTCATCCATAAAGCCAACATATCCTGAATAATGAGAAGTATCCACAACGTCAATGACTTCAAATTTTTGTTTACCAGAAGGAGTATTTACGTGAATGTATTCTCCAACTTTTCCACCCCATTCATCAAAAGCCCGTTTACCGAGCAGGATAGATGGTTTCTTTTGTAACTCTTGATATAACGATTCTTTTTCAATATCTTCAAATAAAATAGGCCCTTTTTTACTTACGGCAAAAATAGAGAATTGTCTATTCTCTTCATTCATTGTTTCCCATGTAATGGGTGTGGCTTCCGTTAATGGGACAACATTTGCTACAGAATCATAAGAAAGTAGAGTTGTTATATCCTCACTAGACCAAGGAGCTTCCGATGTAGCTCTTAGATCACCTCCAAATGTATTTCTAATGTCACGTTCATAACCTTCAGGAGCAGATTCTATAACAGAGCTTAACAATAAGATTACTCCTATCCCTATGGCAAGGATAGCGGAAGTATTGGCATTTCGATTTAATTGCTGCGTAAGGCTATGCGTAGCTAAAATTCCTGAATAGCCAAAAAGTACTTTGAAAATTGGTTTAAAGATCTTACTTATTCCTTTTAGCAAGAATGGGAACAGCAAAATGATACTTGCTAAAATAGCTAGATAGGAAACGAAATGATCAATAAATATAAAAGTAAATAAGCCAACTCCTACAATACCTCTAAACACGTATTGTCTTTTCGATGATTCAGTTTGATTTGCCATTTTTAATGTTAAGAGCACCGAAGTTTTTCCCGCATTGTAAATAGGAAATAAGGAGAAAATAATGGGAAATACAATTCCTATTACTATGGCTGTTATTGTAGGTATTTTCCAATTCAAAGTGTAAACCATGTCAAATTCAAACACACTAAGCAAAATTTGCATAAACATATCGCCAAGCCAAATTCCAATTGGTACCCCTACAGCCGTACCAATTAATGATAAAATTATTACTTCAATTAAAACAAGCCTAGAAATAGAACTTTGTAAATAACCAAAACTTTTCATTATTGCAAATTCCTTTTTTCTCTCCATAACGCTTGTATAAATCATATTAAAGACAATGAATCCACTAATAAGCATAGATAAGCCAGCAATTAAGTAAAAAAATGTATAGAGTCCCCCAATATCGTTACTTTGTCGATCATCTGCGACAACTGGCTGTATATATACACTTGAATTACTAAATTCTTTTTGTAAAGATTGAAAAAGTTTTTCACCTTCTTCATTTGTTTGAAGCCTTACATATGAAAGCTCATTATCCATACTTGTCCATTCTCTTAACAAATCAAGTGGAGCCATGACTCTAAAACTGGTTGATTCAGCACTCTCCCAATTGCTCGGGCTTGCAAGTAACTGTGTATACTCAACTACAGCAGATATTTTAGCCTCTCCCAGATTAGTAAACTGAATGGTATCTCCTACTCTTTTATTTAGTAAATTTGCAAGAACATCGGGTATTACCAATCCCTCATTGTCTAAACTCCCTTCAATAACAGGAAGTTTTAATAAGGAACTGTTTTGATCATCCACACCTGTAATTCGTACAGATCGTTGATTTAGCGATTTATCACTTAGATCTATGAATGCTTGTTTATCAAGTACAAACAATGTTTCAGTAACGATTGGACTGTTTAAATGGGGTGAAACAGTCTCTTCCGAAAAGGTATGTTCATCACTTAAAAGCCAATAATCAGCATTTGCTACATACATTTGTTTATAATAATTAAAAACATCGTTTGTTGTTTTATCTGCGATTAACATAGATGTTATAAAGGAAACACCAATGATAATCCCAAGTAATGAAAAGAAAAATCTTTTTTTGTTTTGTGTTATGTTACGCCATGAAATTCGCCACATATTTAGCATAATCTTCATCCTTTCTAGAAATCACCTGATCGACAACTCCACCTTTAAAAAGAATAATTCGATCTGCAAATCCAGCTGCGAAAATATCATGTGTAACCATAACTATTGTTTGATTGTAATCTCGATTAAATTTTGTTATTAAACCAAGAATTTCTTCGGCTGTATTTCTATCTAAATTACCTGTTGGCTCATCTGCCAATAATACGGCAGGTTTGCTAACCAGTGCTCTGGCTATAGCCACACGTTGTTGTTGACCACCGCTAAGCAAATTAGCTCTTTTCTGACCAAGTCCTTTTAATCCAACAGAATCAAGTAATTCTAAAACTAATTGCTTTTTTTCTTTTGTTAAAGTTCCATCTGCATGAAGCGGAAAAGCTATATTTTCTTCTACATTTAAATTAGTAAGTAATTGATAATTTTGGAAAATGAATCCTATATTCTGTCTACGAAATATTGTTCTTTTCTTTTCCGTCATCTTATTTAAATAATGCTGATTAATTATAATATCTCCTTCAGTAGGTATATCAAGACCACCTAACAATTGGAGTAATGTGCTTTTTCCAGAGCCGCTAGGACCCATAATAGCTACAAATTCACCTTCTTGGATTTGTAAACTAACATTTTTTAATACTTTTATTCTTTCTTGTCCTTGTGAAAATTCCTTTTTAAGATTTTTAACCTGAATCACTTTATCAATCCCTCCTATTTTCAATATTATTATATACTAAGTATATAATAATTCAATATATTTTTATTGCAAATGGAGTTTATTACCCTATATATTCCTACTTTCAATAATAAAGCTAATTATTGTTTATATACTAAGTACTTAAAGTGTGGATTTTATTAATAAAGTTTAATAATCATCAATTGTCAAGAATGATAAAAGTGAAACAGGTTTAAATAATAATTTATTAATATTAATTTTCAGCAAACAAACTGTTAGCACAGTTACTTAACAATCATCCAATTTATATCTTTCTCTAAAGTTAGTACATATTGAGAAAGCTGCGTTGCCTTCGTTGTCCCATCTAAGTACTTCACCGATATCCAAACATACACCTGATTTCCAGACTGTTGGAATATAGGATTAACTAGCTCTGAAAATATATAGTCTTTGCCAATCGGTGGTAAGGCATTATTTTTCACATAATAAGCAAGTTCTTTATCAGTGGCAGTAGGATAAAATGTAAAGAATGTCTCCAAAAACTCTGTCACTTCTTGCACAGTATCAGAATCAGCCGTTCCGTTACTTTCAGGTTGTTGTGGCTCATAATCTGATTTATTCGGTAAGCTCCATAAGGTAGGATTTTGTGTAATGACTAAGTTTCCTGCATTATCTTGATGAAGAAGTATTCGATATGTGGATCGAACCCTTTCGCTATTTTTATCTTCCGTAATTTTTTGATCTACCGAATAAACAACCGTATAGGTATTATCATTTTCTGGTGATACTGACCAGATATCAATATTACCTACGCTGGAACTAGTAGGAATATCATCTCTTACGGTATCGATATTTAAAGCTTGTAATTCCTCTGTCAAATAGTGACTGATCTTTTCCGCCCGTTGTTCAATGGAATCTTTTTCATTTTCCCATGTGTAGTAATCTTTCACAAAGTTTTTCGTAAAGCTCTCAATCGCATTCGTATCCATGATCTTGGTTTCAATGATTTCTCTATCATGAACGGTATGTTGATCAATTGCTGTAAAGTTTTTATAGATTCCAAAGGCAAGACTTCCAATGAGGACTATCCATAAAAACACCACTGACTTTTTACGTGGTCCAACTGTCTTTACTTTTATTTTTTTAGGTTTTGGTTCTTTCGTTTGCTTGTCTTGCTTTTTAAATAATCCCTTCATTTTATCTAACCCTTTCTATTGTTTAATCCGTCCAGCTCCTATTAGGTGTTTTTGCCAGTAAGAAGACGTCAAATCCGCATAACCAATCGGATCACCTGCGTTATACATTTGGTTGTTTCCAACATAGATCCCAACGTGCGTGACATACGTTCCCGCGTTATACGTAGAATGAAAAAATACTAAATCCCCAGGTTTTGCTACTGAAAGAGGAATATGCTCAGTTACGTTATATTGCTGTTGTGCTGTTCGGGGCAAATTAATCCCAGCTTTCCGATAGCTCCACTGCGTGAGTCCACTACAATCAAATGAAGTATTTGGATTATCTCCACCAAAGACATAAGGAAACCCTTCGTATTTTAATGCTTCATTCATGACAATCTGAACCATTTCATCATCAAATTGAGGCGAAATAAAATACTGACTCACTAAATCGACATAAAACATATTGCCATAACGGTACCGCCAACCACCATTTTTCTTTACGGCTATTGGATTAGAGTAAGTGACTTTACTGCCCCCTGACCGTTCCTTCGCAAAGCTTTCAGCTAATTTAAAAGAGTAAGAGCTTCCTTGTTTTGCGACATAATCAATAAAAGCACCGCCATAGTTGTAAGCCTGAATGACTGTATTCTCATCGATACCGTTTGCTTTTGCGGAACGTAATAAATCTGAAAAGTATTTTGTTCCTTGTTGAATCGAAGCTTCGGTATCCAATGTGTTAGGCGGTAATCCCAACGATTCACTTGATTGCATTACGTCTGTAAGTTTGCCACCACTCTCTACTTGGATAATGGCAAGTAGAATAGAGACATACTCACTAATTCCATATTCTTGTGCATATTTCTCTACCATTGGCTGATGTTTTAACACATTCGCAGAAACCGATATACCACCTATCTCACCAATGAAGTCACCACCATCTGATGAATATTCTTCATTCGATATAAAAACAGCTACAAATGCTAATAGCCCAAGCAACGCAAGAAATCCTAATCCCCCAGCAATGAACATAACCTTTAATCTCATGACTTTCATTAGCGTTTCCTCCTAGTTGCATGGATTGGACGCTTACTGATTTGTTTCTGATTTGTACGTTTCAACGGTTTAGAGGGACGCCTAATGATTTTCCTACTATTTTTTGGTCGAGAACGTTCTTCATTGATAGGTCGGGTTCCTTTTTTAACAGGTTGTTTGGGATTATCAGTAAAATGCTCTTTTCTGTCTGGACTCGATAACTGTCGTTGTAATTTGAATTGCTTCATATGCTCGCTTTTTGTGACAGGTCTTGTCTTTTCTTTTTGTTGAACAGTTGGGTTCTTTAATCTATCTTGATGTGCAGATTCATTGGCATCATGCGTGACTGGTCGTTCATAACTAGCAGTCTTTCGAGAAAGGGTACGTTTTTTATCCAATGCTTGCCGCCTATCTGCAATGGTTTGACGATGTTTTGCTTGACGGTCTGCATGTGTTTTTTGTCTCTTTTCCTTTGCTTGCTTCATACCTTCTTTAAAATCACGGGCAGGTTTTGTAAGCTGTTCTTTTCCTTGCATCGCCGCATATTGAGCAGTAGTAGGTAAATCATGTAGTTGTTCTTTACGATGATCTATATTTGCACGGAACTGACTTTTCGCACCAAGCACTTTTCCTGTGACTTGACCTACTTTCTGACTTAAAGATGTTGATTTCGTGCGATCAGTTGGCCGTTCTTTGTTATTTTTTGTAGTCGATGTTAACCGTTGCGATGGGCGTAGGGGAGAGAACGAGCCTTTTGTTTGCTTTGATTTTCCAACCATTGCCCCGACCGTTGCTCCAGCTGTTGCCCCTGCAAGGGTGCGTCCGATTGTTCGCTGCAATCGACGACTGCCACGATTGAACATTCGGTAAGGACGACGCATGACTTGACGTCCAACTTGTTGCGAATCATTACTTTGCAGTTTAAACATGCTCATAATGTCACCGAGTTTCATGTAAATCCCTGCAAACGTCACGATCTGCAAAAAGGCAATCAAGAAAAATGGAAAACTTGTTGTTAAACTGTAAAGCATGGATGAAATACTAAAAGCAACTGTAATAATGAGCGTGATACCAGCCCGAAGCATAATTACATTAAACAACTTCATAATCGCCTGCTTTCCCATGTTTTCAAAGGTGGGTATCATGGAAAGTAGAAAACTAATTGGTAGAAACATCGCATAGATAATAAACAATATTTGCGAGAAAATCATAATTCCCGATAGTAGAAACACGAAAATAGAGATACCGATATTAAACAGAAATAAAAAGAAGACCATTCCTAAACGTGTGGTGGTCTTCGTAATGGTTAAGTTTTTATTGTCGTGATCTTCAATTTCTGCTTTGACAGCATCTTCACGATCTTTCCCGTTATTCGTATCAGGATTGATAGAAACTAAGTTTTCAACACGTTCTTCGCCAATCGTTTCTTTATCCGAATCATCAAATTGTAATAACATCCAAGGCTGTTCCACTTGAATAGAAAAGAGGTTATTCCGTATCATATCGACACTATCTTTTCCTTGGCTACTCGAATTCGGCATCAAGATTTTAGTACCTAAATCTAAACTTGCTTGACTAATATCTGCTGAAAAGTCATTAATTTTAGCGATATACGTTGGGGCATAGGCAATAAAGGAGGCCGACAAAATAAAAACGACTAAAAAGTTTAGGATCGCTCGAATCGCTTTCGTCGTTTCTCGTTTCATTAAACCTGTATAAGCCACGTAAATTCCAATGACTAAAATGAAAAGAAGCAAGAAGCCTACATAAAATCCTGAACTGCTGAAACCACTTGCCGTAATTCCAGCTAATGTTTGCATGTTTTTTGCCGATGGCATCTGCCGTTTGTGAAATAAAATCGAGAGAATAAGCTTGTTGGATTAAGTAGCCTGTCGCATTTGATAAATATAAGCTAATAATCCAAATGAAATTAGTGATTGTATATAAGCCATACATGACCTGTTTACCTATGCCATCATCCCAGTTCCACGGCAACCAATCCCAACCCGAATCCACGTAGAAATCTAATTGATAATGGTCAAGTGGGTACAAGGAATAGAGATTATCTTCTGACACCGTATCATCAACTAAGCCAGCTGCTTGAGCTAATGTTCCAAGTAAAAGAAGACATAGAAAAACGGCAGTACCAATAAGTACCACCGTTAAGACAATCTTTTTCCATTTTTGTTTTTTCAAATTAATCGCCACCTTTCTTCTCCTGTGTCGGTGGACGCGTGTCAAAAGCATAAAACAAATCTTCAAAGACAGGATGGACTTGAATAATCCCCACACGCCCATATAAGTCTTGAATTAAACATTGTCCGTTTTCCAGTTCCCGTAATCGCCTTTGATTCGATTCATCTTCCGCATCCACACCAAAGAATTGAAGAGTTTTCTTTATTTCTGTCATATCTCTAGAACGAAAGGCGAACTTTACACCGATGTTATTCTTCAATTTTTCATCGGTTAAATCGTCCGCATTCTGTGTAACAAAGTAGACACCAGCATTCATCGCACGCCCTGCACGTACTAATTTATTTGAAAGTGTTTTTCCTTGTGCGACTTGTAGAAATGACCAAGCTTCATCTAAGTCCACGATTTTAAATACGCTACGATCTGAATGAATAAAGTCTAGTGCAAAAGTGGAAATGACAATCAACATGGCGACACTCAAAAGTTCCATGGTTGTATATTCTTCAAAACTTGTTTCTGCGTCTGGTAACACCAAATCCGCAACTTGAATGATATTCAACTGTTTTTCTAAACTAATCGAATTTTCCACTGTACCATCCGAAAAGAGTAGGTGGGCAAAGTCATAATCCGTAAAACTTTCGATATGGTCAGCGATGGGACCAGCTAATGGATTGGGGTCACTTCTTAATTCATGAATCACGAGAAGCAAACCACGTTCCTCCTGTTGACCAACAGCTCGAATCGCTCGTCGTAATACAGGGAATTTATCTCCATCCCGACTCGATATACCTGTGAGAAAGGTAAGAATATCAATCGCAAGACTTTCCGAATCCTTTTTCTTTTTCATGATGACAAAAGGGTCAAGTAGTCCTTTATTGCTTTCCTCACTCGTTAAATTAACAATATTTATTTCATGAGCAATTTCAGGCAACATTTCTTTCCATCTTCCTCGTTCCGCCTTTGGATCAACAATGAGTGCTTGACCACCAAAGAGAACGGCATAATAAACAAGCAGGTTATTAGAAAAAGATTTCCCACCACCAAGTGAACCTAAGAATGCAGAAGCTAACGCATTGGTGACAGAACCTTTCACGCCTTGACTAGCTAGGCTTGGATTGAGATAGACATTTCTTCCTGTGTCCAAGTTGTAGCCAAAATAAATCCCTTCCGTTTCTCCGAGCATTTGCGTTGCGCCAAACCCAAGACCTGCCAAAAAATCAGATGTAACATACTGAATATAATCATTCATATACCGCTTACTGGCTGGGATAAATTCACTGTGTAAACCAATCATATCTCCAAACGGACGAACAAGTTTTACGTTCAAATCATCATAAAAATCTTTTACCTCATTACAACGCTGTTTGAGTTCATCCAAGTTAGGGGCAGATACTCGAATGACATAGCTTAACTTATACATTGCTTCTTTACTTTGATCGAGCACATCTTCTAATTCATTGACCTGTTCCAATGCGTCGATGACATTGCTGCCTGTTTCGTTATCGGATTCCCAGGCATGATTATCCAAGTCTTTAAGTTCCTTTTTCTTGTTCCGAACGGTAGACAATGCTTTTTTGTTTGTTACAATTTCCACGTTCATGGAGGTATCTATTGGAAAATCAAATTGTTGTTGTTGATAATAAAAGATTTCATCCGATGGAAATTCCAAATCACCGACAATGGAATTAATCGTAAAGTAGGCCACATATGTTGTTTGTTCTTCCTGTTCGATTTTTAAATAGCGTTGGTTTTCCTCAATTAAACAACGGGACGGTTTAATCAGATCATATCGTTTCACTAAAGTTTCCCTTTTAAATTTCTTTAGAGGGAGAGCATAATCATACTCGTCATAAGCCATTCCAGTTTGTCCATGAAGATGTTCAATCAAATAACCAAAGTCATTTTTATTTAAAGGGCGGATCTTAAAACGTCTCGATATTTTGTTTTGTAATAAAGATTCCATTTTAGAGAAACGTCTCATTTCTTCATGCGGTATGGAAACAAAATCTCCCATCAGGTGATGGTTTACATCACGGACAAATGAAGAAAGTGAATTTTTGATGTTTTTCCCTATTGATTTCATATTGACTTCTTCTTCATTGAGTAACAGTTTAAAACCGATAAAGAAACGATAATCGACTTGGTGTTCACCAATCATCGAAACAAGTGCCTCTGTTTGGTCGTCAATCCGTTCATAAGCAACCTCTTGTAATCGTCCTATGACTAATTCTTTGCTTCGTTCTTGTACCGAGCGAATACTACTAGCGGTACTGATCTGTAAAGCATGAATTTTGCCGTCTTGATTTTGTGCGATTAATTGGCGAAAGTTATCATGCACCTGTACTTTTTCATCCTCCGATAAAAAGGAATAATTATATGGCAACAGCTCATAATACGCAAAACATTCACCATCATGGTTGAAAACGAGATTATTTTCAAGGTATTTAATCGGATAACGCATGGACTTCACTCCTAACAGCGGTGATATTTTCATTTACTTTCACACGTTGTAGTTTGATAGGTTTTCCTGCATAGGTGACTTTTGGTCTAAACCAATATGTCAATGCAGACTTGAGAAAGCTATACGGTTTTTTACCATCGAATGTTTTTTGACTCATAAACCAAGTCAAACCAATTGGAATTCCAACATATTTTAATAACGCCCCATCAATCAAGGAGAGGGGAGGGAGGTTTCCAAGTAGCATGACAGCTAAAAGAGAAAGCACAAACCATGACATTTGGTTAAAGGTCACTGGGAAAGGTAATCGAAAATCATTAATTGCGTAAATCACTTTTTCAACTGACCAAATACGTGTATAACTTTTTAATTTTTTCATTTATTTCGTTCCTTTCTATATTTGAGATAAAAAATAGCAGTAAACTATTTTAAAGTTCACTGCTAAATTTTTTAATTGTCCAATAAGTCATTCATTAGTGTGTCTGCAATTACATCTTCCGTATACTTTCTAATATTTCTTACATTAGTTAATTGAGGTAACGCCTTCTCTATTTTTTGCATTATCAATGTTTGATCTAATTTTTCAATAAATTGTTTTTTCATGTTTTTGGGATTGATAAACTCGTTAATCATTCTCTCTGCAATTTTCTTTTTATCTTCATCTGTAAAATCAGTAAAGTGAATAAACCCATCAAATCTACTTAATAATGCATTATCTATATTTTTCTCCATATCTTGTATAGACTGTAAATTTGAAGTACAGATTATTATAGAGTTACTAACATCTACAGTAAAATTTTGATCAGAATAAATTCCTTCGTCAAACATTTGAAAAAATGTAGTTTGAAAAAAGGGAGGTGCTAGTGCAAACTCATCTAATAATATAACGTTAGAAGTTCTATTGAGCAGATGCTTTGAAAAAGAATCTTCACTATGGGAAGTAGATTTGAAAAACCTAACACTTGAATCTCCGCCTACCATCGTCATTTGTTCACGTAAAAGTGTTCCTTTTGTATATAAGGTGGTAGATAAATATTTTGCAGTTTCTGTTTTACCAATTCCAGGATTTCCATAGAACATTAGTACCAACGGCTTTTTTGTTGGTCTAATCATTTGTGCTATCAATTTCCGGCATATTGCCTTTTTTGCAATAGTTTGGCCAATTATATTTGAATCAAATCCTTGTTGTACTTTTCCTATTTGGGTTGCATTAATTTTAGGATAACTATAATTCTTTTCCTTGACAGTTCCTTCCATTTGCTTCAATTTGTCATAAAAAAACTTTGGTGGATTATTGATTATTAAGGTGTTTATACTGGAATAACTTTCAAATATCGATACTATATTATCGATGTTTTCAAATACATGTGAGTTGATTCCTGAGCAATCTTCTAGGGTAATAACACACGTTTCAAAATCTTCATCTAAATTTGATATCACAGATTCTAGCGTTATATCCTTAGTCCAATTACGAATAATTCGACTGAAAAATATTTTATGTTCGATTGGTTGTATTCTCTTGTTGAATTTTGTTCTTGGTTCATAATAAATTTCAATATTCATTTTTATACTCCTGCTAAAATAACATCTATTATTTCGTAAGTAATTTGCGTAGTTTGTTCTTCATCAAAGTCTAATCCTGTTTTTGTGGTATTATGTGGGGTCGTCATATTATCAATTTGGTGTTCAAATTCTAGGTTGGTATCTAATGATTCGCCTACCTTAACTCCAAATAATGTTAAGTCCATTTTGGTTAAGTCATTTAAATTATAATTATTTCGTAATCCTGCAATATTAAACCTTACGATTTTTTTCTTGCCATTTTTACATATACAAAGAAGATCGTAATATCCTGAAAGTGAATCTAGGGTATCCTCAATTCCTTTAATATTGATACCGCTGAAGTTTTCTTTATCTTCAGCGCTTAAAGTATTTAATTTATTAATATCATCAATCATATGCAGTATAGGGACTAAATTCCTAAAATATGCAGAAGAATCCTTAGGTATAATAAGTTGATGATTCTCTAATTTAGTAATTTTTTGATTAGTTTTGATTATATCCATAAAGCTACTAATTAAAGTACTAGTAATTTGAGTTTCAATAATATTGTTTTTCTGATGGGAAGCATTTCCAGATAGTTTTAATCTAGCAAAATTAAATATACCCTTATTTACAGATGCTCCTGCTTCCACTTGAGCTGCTGTCTCATTTAGTTTTTTGATTACTACAGATTCCATACCTTCTTTTTCTAACTCCAATAAATCTACAGCTGCTTGCTCATCAAAATATACAATTTTCCCGAACTTCTCTTTCGATTTCTTCGACATAGTGTATTCTCCTAGCTATATTTAATAGATTAATTATAGCAAGGACTTGTTATTTTATATACTCAAATACGCCATGTGGAGTGACGAGGAACTCTCCATTAATCTCTAAATCTCGACCTAGTGCGCGATAATCAATATAATTTTGCAAATTAGCGGGTACTTCACCAAGCATTCCTGTTTCTTCTACATAATAACGAGCCACATCTTCCATATCCTCACAATCGGCATAACAAATAATATCGTCTTGATGTTCCATTAGTTCTTCCAAACTATCAAACCAGTAGCTTTGAATTTCAGAAAGTTCATGATAAATCGGAGAGCCTTCTAATTCTTGTACCATGGCACATAAACGATTGATTTCAGAGATTGGTGTATATTCATCAATCTCAAACGGCAACTCGTAATCGTGCACGGCATATTCTTCATATTCCCCATTTAAACCGATTTTTTCTTTCATATCTTCTATATCAATAGGTGGCGTAAACCAAGCGCCAACCAATTCTCCCTCATTGTATTTTCCGAGGTTGGCAATGTAAACTTGCATTTCCATATTATGCACTTCCTTTTCTTAAAAATAGACATAAAAAAAGCATCAACATTTTATCTGTTGATACACTAAATTGAATTGTTTATCCCTACCGCACTACCGTTTGGTCCACCATTTTTTTGTAAAACATAAGAACACCACTTATCTTTTACAAAAAAAACGGTACAATTTAAGACCCTATGATTCGATTGAATAGGCTTAACAATACATCTTTCACTCCACTTGCATTAAAAACTAATCCCACCGCAATTAACGCAACAATCAAAAAGCCAATCAATTTGGAGAACTCACGCTTAAATCCTAAATAAATTCCAATCACAACAATTGCCATCAATACTAAAGACTGTGCATTACTTAAAAACCAGTTGTATAAATTTTGACCAAAATTCATTTTTCTTTCTCCTTCCATCTTCTAATACTTTGTCACTTGACGCATACATTCGAAAAACCATAGAAACACTCCACCAATAACGGTAAACAAAATCAATTTCAATAGTTTCATGGAATCTCTCTAATCTATCATTTAATTACTTCTTCTGTCGCAAGCGCCTGTTGTATCAACAATTGTTGATGACGCTTGGTTAACTTTGCCCGATCTAACATATCTTTTATCACAGTCGTTTGATTGATTTCATCAAGTTTAGTCGCTAATTTCCAAATAGGGGCAACTTGTCGAGCTAACCATCTGAGCGTTTTATCGAACGTATAAGGTTCAGGTTTTGTGGTTAATGAGATTTTTCTGTTTACACCTAAATCTAAAAATCGTTGCCATTCTTTATTGATTTTCCAACTACTACGACGTTTTTTCTCGTCCTTATCGACAAAACGAATATACCGATTAATAATCGAAAAGGCAGTTCGTCCAGCATCTTCATACACCATTAAATCTACAACCGCATGATAGGCACGATCATTCTTTAAACGAATTTCAAAACGGTTCTTGGTGTCTGTATCTTCCAGTGATGTGCCGTGCTTTACATATTGTTCGTAATCCTTCTCATAGGCGCAGAAGTATACATCACTTTTTAACGAACCGATATATAACGTATTGCCCATATCAGGCTTTTCTTCGCTTTGTACCAATTCACCAGAACGATAGCTTTTAAAACTACGAAACACAGAGATACATTCTTCATTTCGGCATTTTTGAGTTAGAAACGGAATATCCAATATACCTGTCTTATCGTTTATCGCAAGGTCAATTCGTTTAAATACGCCACCAACGCGAAACACATCCATAAAAAAATCAAACCACGTTCGCTGTTGGGCTAGTAGAAAATTTTCAAATTGCCTACATCCTTTTCCTTTGAGTTCGAGTAAACAACCTTTGTCCTCATCAGGCGAAACCATCACCACAATATCGCCAAAGACATATTGTTCAAGGTAAGAATAAAACGCATAATCTTCATGTAACATGTATTCCATTTTCAATTTCAAAATCTCTTCAATGACAGGCTTTGGATTGGTTGTTAAAAAGCGAATTCTCACATAATCAAACAAGATTTCTAAAGGAGCGTCTGGATTAAACTGTTCTAAAACATTGAACAAAGTATTTTGTAATGTCTGAGTAGGAGTCACTTTTCCTGTTTCAATTTCACTAATATATTGTCTTGAAATACCTACATGAACAGCCAATTTATTTTGTGATACACCGTATTCCATTCGTTTTTCTCTTAATTGTTGATACCAAGTTTCTTGATTCATGCGCATCCCTCCAAACTAAAAAAAGATGTCAACTAAAGTCTAAAAGCTGACATCTTCTTCATATGCTTCAAACCGTTGTGCCATCAAGCTTTGTTCGGCTTTTGGAACAGTTTCCTATTGTTTTTCTACCCCCCTGTTAGAAACGGGGGGTAAAGCGTGGCTATCGCCACGCAGGCTTCGCCCAGCACAGCGGTTTTCGCTTCGCACACCGCAGCGCTGGGCAGCCTTTATGACTCTAATTTACCAATTTCTTTTAGAAAATCATGTCCTTTTGGGACAAGCGGTGTATAAAATTCAGAAATAACGTTATCCCCTTTATCGACATAGCCACGACCTTTAATCTGTTTTAAGAAAAACTGTTTTTGCACGTCGCTGCTAAACATCATTCCATATCCGAGCTCACTCATACGACCTAAAGCAACCCGAAAATTAAACTGATCTCGAATCCCATCTCCAAGATATTTTGCATCTGGCCGTTGACAGGCAAGAATAAGGAAAAATCCAGCTTGTCGTCCTAACATAACAATTTGTTTTAGCTTGGTTAACACCGCTGTATTTTCCTTAGAAGCAAGCATTTCCATAAATGCCACGTACTCGTCAAAAATTAAAAAGTGAGGAGATAAGCCTAAATAAGCATAGTTTTCTCCTGTCTTATAGTTAGGCATCTGTTTCATTTCTTCACTACGAGCCATCATAGATTCATAAAACTCATCGATACAGGTTATCATATCTTCCTTTTTGTAGTACACATCAGGCATAACGGTAGCTAAGTCGGCTAAATCGGCATTTTTCGGATCTAAAATATACAATTTTGCATCTGTTTTGAGTAGCGCTTCAATCAATGTAAGAATAAAATAGCTTTTTCCTCCGCCTGTTCCACCAGCAATTAACATATGGGGAAGCTTATCATACTCCCAATCCATTGACTTCATGAGCTTTAAGCGTCCATTTTGTGCAACAACTTCATCAATCGAAATACGGTTCGCAATCATATCATAAAAAAGAACATACTCCACATAGGAATCATGTAACTCTTTTGATACCAATTCACAATACAGGCCACTTTCTAATTTCTTTTCTAAATTTAAAAGTGGTTCTTGATATTTTCCGAGTGTAATTTCTACTTGAATATAAAGCAACCCTTTTTCAAACCGATAATACATCTTTGGAAAATGACTGATTTTTTCCTTTGTTTTATTGGATGGAATGTCCTTAAAGAAGCTCTCTTGTGTAACTTGTTTCGTTTCGTACCAGCCATTTTCCAGAATCATTTTTGCAAGCTTTTGACGGTGAATAACTTGTTTTATTTTGTCATATCGATAGCGATAATAGAGATACGCGCATCCAGCGGTTACAGCTAGGCTTATTAACAAGGTCACCAATCCATACGTGCTGATAAAGTGTGCTTGAAACACATCCAATTTCCACGTGGTAGAGAGTAAAAATGACAGATGAAAAGGGATAAAGGAAACGAGCCATACGCTAGACAATCCAAAGAATACAAATTGAAATACGAGAGAAGCATCTTTTTCCTTAATGCGTTTCCCTCGTCTTCGGAAATTCCTCATTACTTATCCTTAGTTGGCGCAGGTTTTGAATCATTACCGCCTTCCGTTACTGCTTTTCCCTTTAAAACCAAATCATCCGCCTTAATGTACCAATCGACATCCGCACCACGGAATGTTGCATTTGCAACAGTATCTGCGACAGGATTAATAAGCTCTACTTCCGCATTATAATCAAATTCTTTCAATGGAACAGAAACAGGAATACTCACTTGAATCATGCGCCCTTGTTCACGAGACTTTAAATCATAGGTGCGTTCCTTTACTTCTGATGATACTGTACCATCTTCGTTTTGAAGAAACACTTCGCGTCGTAATGCAGAAAATTTTAATAAGCCAAATGTCTTTTCTTTATCGATTACAATTCCTTGTGCTAATCTCATTTCTTTTTCCTCCTTATGCTTTTACCATGTCATCTGCATGTAAGATATAATTTGTGAAACCACGATCCCCAATTTTATAACCTTCTGCGGTAATACGTGGGTTTATCAACTTGACATTTTCCTCGGCTTCAAAGAATTTTTCCCCAGCCTCTTGTGGGAGAATCACCTCAATATCATCTGCACGTTGAATATCGGAATATAGGTTATATCTGCGAGACAGTGTAGTCATACGTCCATTGATCCGTCGCTGTTCGACTTTCCCTTCTCCTGCGTATTCTAAATTTCCAAAAGTCTTTTCCATGTTTGGAATAACATGTTTCAATTCCATTATCTATTACCTCTTTTCTTATTTTTATTTTCACTTATGCATCAATGTGGGAATCAAAGTAAGAAGGGAGGAGAACGAGAAATGTTTATTGTAATCACTCCTTACGCTTCTTGAAAACGATAATCTACACGTCCATAAATCACACACCAAAAAACAACCATCGTCTCTCCTTGTTTGTCACGTATCAATTTCCCGTAAGGAAAAAACGGAAAGTCTTCAATCTCAATCTCATTTAAAACAAAATGATCGTCTATCCATTCCATCACCTTTTCTTCATTTCCTTCCAAAGAAACCACTCCCCTCATTGTTTTGCCAATAAAAGAGCGTGACGGATGCTAATTACCACACGCTAAAATTTGTCATAAGCTACCCTTTTCTAAAGAAAGACTACTTTCCACTTCATTTCCCCACACATCCCAATTTGGAGAAATTTGTCTGGCGAACAATTCAATGCGTGGTAAATCTCCCATCAGTTCTACAATTTGTTCTCTAGCGATGTCTGGTTTCTTACTGTGTCCTTCGACTGGGCTAACAATTAACTGATGAACCCTCTTCGATACTCTTTTGGGACGACCTTTTACAGCTAATAAGCAAATTTCAGCATTCGAGCGTGTCCAGTGACCCAAGCCAAAGAAAAAGCCATTCCCTGATTTATTTTGTTTCACCCAAACAAAAGCAACTGTTTTGAACGTAAACCCCCATGCAGCGATAACTTTTAACGCCTCTTGTAACATAGGGAAGGTTGCCCACAAAAATAAAACACTATCTTTGTGAGAGATAGTATTAATAGGTAGATTACAAATGTCTTTCAAGCTCATTGTGCGATAATGATTTTCTGCCACTCCACTTCCTTTATTTTGTCGATATTGCCACGGTGGATCAGCATAAATAATGTTGTATTTCATATGTCACCTCTATTCTTAATTTTTAGGCATAAAAAAAAGACGCTCATTTTAATTGAACGTCTATAGACAATAGAATCTATTTAATTTAAAATTATTATTTTCTTGTGTTCCCACACCCCAGATTAATTACCACCGAAACAGTAATGTGATTTTTGAGTATCTTATTTCTAGTTTTTTCACCATCTGATACAAAAACGAAATGCTTGTGAAAGTGCTTAAAACTAAGGATTTCTATAAAGTTTGGCGTTGTAGCAACGATACACACTCCACATGCGTCGTATGCGGAAACATATCAACAGGCTGCACTTCCACCGTTTGATAGCCGCCTTCTTCAAGGATCTTGAGATCACGCGCCAGCGTTGCCGGGCCGCATGATACGTAGACGACTTTCTTTGGCTTCATTTTAAGAATTGTTTTTAATAATGCTTCGTCACAGCCTTTTCTCGGCGGATCAACGACGATGACATCCGCTTTGATGCCTTGCTTGTACCAGTTAGGAATGACAACTTCAGCCTCTCCTACTTCAAACTCAGCGTTATCAATGTTGTTTAGCTTAGCGTTGCGCTTAGCGTCTTCAATCGCTTCGGGAACGATTTCTACTCCGTATACCTTCTTGGCTTTTTGCGCTAAAAACAGAGAGATTGTCCCAATTCCGCAATATGCATCAATCACCGTTTCTTCTCCTGTTAAATCTGCATACTCAAGCGCTTTGTCATAAAGTACTTTCGTTTGCTCTGGGTTTACCTGATAAAATGACTTGGCTGAAATAGCGAACTTAACGTCACCGATATAGTCATAAATATATTCTTCGCCCCAAAGTACGTTTGTTTGATCACCCAGAATAACGTTTGTGCGCTTTGTATTGACGTTTTGAACGATTGATTTCACATTCGGCACGGCTTTAACGATTTCTTCAATGATGTGTTTTTTGTTTGGAAGCTCGCTTGTGCGAGTAACAAGCACAACCATAATTTCTCCCGTCGTTAAGCCGTAGCGAGCCATGATGTGGCGAATGGTTCCTTTGTGTTTTTGCTCATGATAAGCGGGAACATTGTACTTTTCAAGAATGCTTTTAACAACTTGAACAACATCATCGTTTTCTTGCTGTTGAATTAGGCACATGTCCATATCAATGATGTCATGGCTGCGCTGCTGATAGAAGCCAGCCACTAAGCCACCGTCTCGATTTGCAACAGGAACCTGCGCTTTGTTACGGTAGCGCCAAGGATCTGTCATACCCATTGTTGGTAGCACCGGCACGTTTGGCAGGTGGCCAATTCTTTCCATTACCCCTTGGACCTGCTTTTGCTTAAACGAAAGCTGACCTTCGTAACTTACGTGCTGAAGCTGACAGCCTCCGCACTGCTTATACACAGGACAGGGAGGTTCTACGCGAGCTTCGCTCACCGTACTGTGATTCATAAGTTTTCCAAACGCATAGCCTTTTTTTACTTTTATTACTTTCACTTGGCCGCTTTCGCCAGGCAGTGCGTTCTGAACAAAGATTGGAAAGCCGTTTACTTTGGCTACGCCTGAACCGTCATGTGTTAAATCTTCAAACGTAACATCTATATAATCATTTTTTTCAACTGGTGGTGTTAACTTTTCCATTTATCGTACATCCTTTGTATTTAAAAATGCTGAACTGATTGTACCACATCGATTCCCTTTACACAAAAGTCGTTTCCATAAAAAAAGATCGCAGTTAGGCGATCTCATTTTTCTCCATTAATTTCGCTGTCTCTTTTGGGACAAAAACTTCTACATGTCGATATAAATTGACAAATTCCCCAGGCAATAATCCGCCGTATTCCCCATCAAGGTTCAGCTGCATCTTATCGTTTGTATGAATCTTAACGCGATTTGCTTTTGTATAAATAATATGGGGGTCATTGATGTGCTCTCCGCGTAGCGCTAATGTAGCAATACGAATAAACTCAGCTAAGTTAGCTTTTTTCAAAATAATTAAATCAAACATTCCATCATCTAAAGAGGAATCTGGCGCTAGCTTCTCAAAGCCTCCAACCGAATTTGTTAAAGATACTAGAAACATCATAATATCTCCGCTAAAAAACTTGCCATCATACTCAATTTCAACCGTGGTTGGCTTAATTGAAGGCAGCATTTCCATTCCTTTTAAGTAGTAAGCAAGCTGACCCAGCATTGTTTTTAACTTACTCGGAACTTCATACGTAAGCTCTGTTAAGCGGCCACCGCCTGCAATATTTACAAAGTGATGCGTCTGTCCTTCGTTGGTAACTGCACCTAGATCAATCGCTTTTGGGACACCGTTAATGATAACATCAACCGCTCCTTCGATCATACGAGGAACGTTAATTGCACGAGCAAAGTCATTGGTTGTTCCTACTGGAATAATCCCTAGCTGAGGTCGATAGTCTTGTCCAGCAATGCCGTTAATAACTTCATTAATCGTTCCATCACCGCCAGCAGCAATGACGATATCAAATTTGCGCTCCACTGCTACCTTAGCAGCTTCTGTCGCATCACCAGCACAGGTAGTTGCATGACAAGACGTCTCATAACCAGCTTGCTCTAGCTTTTGAAGTACCTCTGGTAAATTCTTTTTAAAAATTTCACGCCCCGATGTCGGGTTATAAATGATTCTCGCTCTTTTCATTTTCATCATCCTAATAATGATAATTTATCAAAATCCAAACCAATTCAATATCTACATTATATACATCTGCATAATCTCTATTCCAAAATAAGACCCCCTCTTAAAATAGCAGCTACAATTTTACGAGGGGGCAGTCATCACATGATGTAAAGAAATTAACGGTCGCTAATTAGCGCTTTTTAATTTCTTCTAATAAAATTTTGTTAACCATTGGAGGGTTGGCTTGACCTTTTGACGCTTTCATAATTTGCCCTACTAAGAATCCAATTGCACGGTCTTTACCATTTTTGAAATCTTCAATTGATTGAGGATTTGCATCTAACGCATCCGTTACAAACTTGCGTAGCGTTGCATCGTCAGAAATTTGCACAAGGCCTTTTTCTTTTACGATTTTTTCTGCGCTTCCACCATTTTCAATTAACTCTTTGAAGACTTTTTTCGCAATCTTAGATGAAATTGTGCCTTCCTGAATTAACTTAATCATGCCCGCTAAACCTTCTGGAGTTAATGCTACATCAGCTAACTCTTTTTGGTTTGAGTTTAAGTATGCTGATACTTCACCCATTAACCAGTTAGAAGATAACTTCGCGTCTCCGCCAGCTTCAATCGTTGCTTCAAAGAAATCAGACATTTCTTTTGTTAGCGTTAATACCATTGCATCATAAGCAGGTAACCCAAGTTCTTCAACATAACGTTTCTTACGAGCATCTGGAAGCTCTGGAATTGACGCACGGATGCGCTCTTTCCACTCATCATCAATATGAAGTGCTACAAGGTCTGGCTCTGGGAAGTAACGGTAATCATCCGATCCTTCTTTTACACGCATTAAGAGTGTTTCGCCTGTTGATTCATCAAAGCGGCGTGTTTCTTGCTCAATGATTCCACCAGCTAATAATACTTTCTCTTGGCGCTTTTCTTCATGCTCAAGACCTCGACGTACGAAGTTGAAAGAGTTTAAGTTCTTTAACTCTGTTTTTGTACCGAACTTCTCTTGTCCAACTGGACGTAGAGAAATATTGGCATCACAGCGAAGTGAACCTTCCTCCATCTTACAATCAGATACGCCCGTGTATTGGATGATAGATTTTAATTTTTCTAAGTATGCGTAAGCTTCTTCCGGAGAACGCATATCTGCTTCTGATACGATTTCAATTAAAGGCGTACCTTGACGGTTAAAGTCTACTAGAGAGTAACCATCACCTGTATGCGTTAATTTACCCGCATCTTCTTCTAAGTGAAGTCGGTTAATACGAATACGCTTTGTTTCACCGTTTACTTCAACTTCAATCCAACCGTTTTCACCAATTGGTTTATCAAATTGAGAAATTTGATAAGCTTTTGGGTTATCCGGATAGAAATAGTTTTTACGGTCAAACTTTGTATCTGTTGCGATTTCACAGTTTAATGCAAGAGCTGCTTTCATCGCGAAGTTAACCGCTTCTTTATTTAGAACTGGCAGTACGCCAGGATATCCCAAGTCGATAACGCTTGTGTTCGCATTTGGCGCTGCTCCGAACGCGTTTGGACTTGCTGAGAAAATTTTAGATTTTGTCTTAAGTTCAACGTGTACTTCAAGACCGATAATCGTTTCAAAGTTCATCTTCTTCTCACCCCTTACAGTGCTGGTTTCGCTTTGTGATGCTCAGTTGCTTGTTCGAATGCATGAGCGACGCGATAAATTGTGCTTTCATCAAAATGCTTACCGATAATTTGCAATCCTAATGGTAATCCGTTCGCAAGGCCACAAGGTACAGAGATACCTGGTACGCCTGCAAGGTTTACTGGAATTGTTAAAATATCATTTGCATACATTGTTAACGGATCATCTGTCTTTTCACCAATTTTGAACGCTGGTGTTGGCGTTGTAGGACCAATGATAACGTCATAGTTTTCAAATACAGATTCGAAATCTTCCTTAATAAGCGTACGTACTTGCTGTGCTTTTTTATAATAAGCATCATAATAACCTGAGCTTAACGCAAATGTACCAAGCATGATACGGCGCTTCACTTCGTTACCAAAGCCTTCGCTACGCGTTTGCTTGTACATTTCAAGTAAGTTTTCAGCATTATCTGTGCGGTATCCATAACGTACACCGTCAAAGCGAGATAAGTTTGCAGAAGCTTCTGAAGAAGACAGTAAGTAGTATGTTGCTAAGGCATACTTAGAGTGTGGTAATGAAACCTCTTCCCAAGTTGCGCCAAGGCTTTCTAATACTTTTAATGCATCCAGTACAGATTGACGAGCTTCTTCTCCAACACCTTCACCTAGATATTCTTTTGGTACAGCAATTTTAAGGCCTTTAATATCGCCAGTTAAAGCAGATACATAGTCTGGAACATCTACATTTGCAGAAGTTGAATCCATTGGGTCAACGCCTGAAATCGCTTGAAGTAAATATGCATTATCTTCAACTGAGTTTGTGATTGGTCCGATTTGATCTAAAGAAGATGCAAATGCAACAAGACCGTAACGAGACACGCGTCCGTATGTAGGTTTTAATCCAACAACACCACAATAAGCCGCTGGTTGACGGATTGAACCACCCGTATCAGAACCTAGTGAGAATGGTACTTCGCCAGCTGCAACAGCTGCTGCTGAACCACCGCTAGATCCACCCGGTACATAATCTAAATTCCACGGGTTACGAGTTAATTGTAGGCCAGAGTTTTCAGTTGAAGAACCCATTGCGAACTCATCCATATTTAATTTACCAATCGTTACTGCTTCAGCTGATTGTAGCTTTTGAACAACTGTTGCGTCATAGATTGGATCAAAGTTTGCTAGAATTTTACTGGAGCACGTTGTGCGTAAGTCTTTTGTTACGATGTTATCTTTCACACCGATAGGCATACCAAATAACAAACCAAACTCATCTTTCGTTTGTAGCGCTTCGTCTAGTTGTTTTGCGTAAGCACGAGCGTTATCCTCGTTTAGTGCTAGGAAAGCACCCACTTTATCATCTACTGCGTTAATACGCTTATACGATTCTTCTACTAGGTCTTGTACACTTACTTCTTTGCTATGAAGAAGCTTATGTAATTCTGAAAGTTTACGATCAAATAATGACATCGTAAAGCCTCCTTTCTTATTCTAAAATAGTTGGTACGCGGACGTATCCATCTTTATGGTCTGGCGCGTTTTTCATTACATCTTCAACAGGTAATCCTTTTGCTGGCTTGTCCTCACGCATTACGTTTTTCACGTCTAGTACGTGTGAAGTTGGTTTTACGTTTGTAGTATCCAATTCATCTAACTGCTCAGCGTATGTAATGATTGCATCTAATTGCTTCGTAAATAGAGCTGCTTCTTCATCTGTTACAGCTAATCTAGCTAAATGTGCAACATGTTTTACTTGTTCAACAGAAATTCTTGACATGTTCGTTCACCTCCGAATATTCGTCCCACTACAATATACTGATAATACCAAACTTCACTAGCATCAAGCAACATTTCTGAGAGCAGTTCCATAAATATAAAATCTTCCTTTTAAAATGATAGGGGTTACACTCTATATTCCTCTAGAAAAGGGATTTTTCTCCTGGACTTATTTAGAGTTTTTATTCCTTTTCTTCTAAATGAATAGCTCGTTGACATATATATTAATAACCTCTTCATAAGTTTCTTAATCAGAAGTATAGGGGTAAATAAAAAGGTCGAAAATGAATATGACTGCTAGTAAGGAGTGTGAACATACCATGAATCCATTACTCATTTACTCGACTATTCATAAGCGTCCTGTCTACCAAGAGTGTGAAAACTGGTTTGTGCTAGATGAAGAATTTTCATTTGACTTGCACAGCCTGCAAAAAGAAGTATTCTCATGTCTTAACCGAAAGTTCACAACCCCAGTTGTGTTTTGTGACTCTTGTGAAGCCAATAAGATTGTTTCTGAACTTGGAGAAGAAGAGGCAGAATTCCTTCATTATGCATCCGCCGTTTATTGGAGGGAAGTTGGCATCATTTTTATATTTAATTTTGAGGAGTACTTACCTTTGATTGAAATAATCTTTCATGAATTGCGTCATGTGATGCAAGAAGATATTCCTTTTTTTAAAAAGCAGTTTGAATTTGATAAAAAGTTGCCATATGAAGAGCGAAAAACTGAAAAGGATGCATTTCAATATGCTAAGAGTCACCTGCAAAAATTCATGAAATCTCACCAAGACACACCTTTTTTCTCACAATGAAAAAGCCGCTCAAGTGAGCGGCTTTTAACTTAGTTTTCGTAAATATGCACGGTTGGCGTTTCTTGATCAGGCTTACGGATAATCAGTGCTTCCGGACCGTTTACAGACGTAATGGAAATGCTTGTTTCCATATAGTCTGGGAAATGATCAAGCATTAATCCAGCAACATACTGAGTAAACCCAACAATTTCACCTTTTCCGTAAAATTGAATTGGGATTTCAATGGACATTCTCTGCATCTGACCATCGATATAATGACCTTTCCCTACTACACTTGTAAAGTTCGGGAAGTAATCTTCAATTTGTGCTTTGAATTCATTAAACTTCATTGCATCATCGCGATAGTCTTTATCGGCAGCAGATGACGGGAATAGGTAATACTTTTCATCAACTTTATCCCAGCCGTTCACTGAGTTACGTCCTTTGCCAGCTTGGCCAACGCTAATGAAGTTCCCAGGTGTTAAAGAAGATTTTGGATTTTGCTTAAAGATTGCCACTGTGATTGGCACTTGTTCTAGTCCCTTCTTTTTACGCATACGATCCACGATGGTATTTGCTATCTCTTTGCCTCGCTCTTCAATTTCTTTATCATCCAGCTTAACTTCACGAGCGTATCCATCTTCTTGCGTATAGTAGTGGACAGAATTCATTGCCAGACCAATAACTACCCCGCCAAGCGCAACTTTATCGTCACCGTCTTGAACTAAGTAGTTTTGCTCCGTAATGTGAGCCAAATACATGGGGCTTCTTTCATTTCGTGCTTTTAAGTCTCCATCACCCGTATCGGCTGGATTGAGACCTTCATTCTTTAATGAATCACGATCATTTTCCTCTGTCTTATCCTTTAGTTCTTTAAACTGCGCGTCTGTTTTCTTACGGCTTAACCATGAACGAATCGTCTCTTTGTCTAGATATTGCCCTTCTTGGAACACATATTTGTCAGGTGAAAAATCATCTTGCGCTAGACGCATTAATCCTGTTTCAAACTCTTGAATATCAAGGCGATTATTCATATTCGCTGCTACAAGGCCTCTCGCTACTCCCGGTTTATAAGGAAGAATTGTCCGGTAATACTCATCTGAAATGCTGTATTTTGGGATAACAGCTTTTTCATTTTTATCATCTGTTTGTTGAACAATCTCTTCCTCTTTCGAAAAATTAGGTGTACATGCTGAGGTTATAAGCATGACCATAAGAGACAGTAAAAATATCTTTTTCAACTATACACACCTCTTATTTGTTTAATTCAATAAGTAACCTCGCTTCGTCCCACACTTCAATGCCAAGCTCATTTGCTTTAGCAAGTTTAGAACCTGCGTCTTCCCCCGCAATGACAAGGTCTGTTTTCTTACTTACACTACCTGTTACTTTTCCGCCTAAAGCTTCAATCTCCGCCTTTGCTTCACTTCTACCTAACTCTTCTAATTTACCAGTTAAAACAATCGTTTTACCAGCAAAAACAGAATCAGACTCTTCTACATTGACTGGTTTTGGGCCTTTATACGTCATGTTAACGCCGGCTTCTTGAAGCTCGCTCAACAGCTCTTGCACTTCTTCTTGTGAAAAGTATGTAACGATTGCATCGGCCATCTTATCACCGATCTCATTAATTGTCACTAACTCATCATACGTTGCTTTTTGCAACTTGTCCATCGTATCAAATTGTTGTGCTAGGGTTTTTGCTGCTTTGGCACCAACGTGACGAATGCCTAGACCAAATAGCAACCTTTCAAGAGAATTCTCTTTAGAAGCTTCAATGGCTTTTAACAGATTATCCGCTGATTTCTCACCCATTCGCTCAAGCTCAATTAGCTGCTCTTTTGTTAGTTCGTAAAGATCCGCTACGTCTTTGATTAACTCTTCTTTAAAGAGTTGAGTAATCACTTTCTCACCAAGACCATCAATATTCATTGCATTGCGAGACACAAAGTGAATGAGCCCTTCACGAATTTGAGCTGGGCAGCTTGGATTAATACAGCGAAGCGCTACTTCTCCTTCCAAGCGAACAAGTTCACTCTCACATTCCGGGCAGTGAGTTGGCATCGTAAACTCTTGTTCCTCACCCGTTCGTTTTTCGGTAATTACATTCACAACTTCCGGAATAATATCGCCCGCTTTCTTAATAACTACTTGGTCGCCGATGCGAATGTCTTTTTCACGAATCAAGTCTTCATTGTGTAAAGATGCACGCTGCACGGTCGTACCGGCAACCTGCACAGGTTCTAAAATGGCCGTCGGCGTAATAACACCTGTACGTCCAACCGTGAGCTCGATATCTTTTAGAGTTGTTACAACTTCTTCTGCAGGAAACTTATAAGCGATTGCCCAACGCGGACTTTTTGCCGTTGTACCAAGCTTACTCTGTTGCTCAAACGAATCGACTTTAATAACAATCCCATCGATATCATAATCAAGAGATGGGCGTTTTTCCTGCCAGTTTTCAATGTAAGCAAGAACTTCTTCAATGGTAGCACATTTTTGACGCTCTTTATTTGTTTTAAAACCAAGATGGTCTAAAAGGTCTAAGCTTTCACTATGAGCTTCTACTTCCTGCTCACCCGCATCCGTCATTGCATACACAAAAATATCAAGATTTCGCTTTGCTGCAATTTTAGGATCTAACTGACGCAGTGAACCAGCAGCGGCATTACGAGGGTTTGCAAACGGAAGCTCTTCATTTTGAATCTTAGCTTCATTTAATTTTTCAAATGACTTTCTCGGCATGAATGCTTCTCCGCGCACTTCCATTGTCACCGGGTCTTTTACACGAAGAGGAATTGAACGAATTGTTTTCAGATTCTCGGTGATGTCTTCACCAATTGTCCCATCTCCACGCGTAGCTCCACGTACTAGGTAGCCATCCTCGTAAAGTAAAGAGACTGCTAAGCCATCGATTTTCAACTCGCATACATAGGAAAAATCATCTCCTACGACTTGGCGAATACGACGATCAAAATCACGCAAATCCTGCTCATCAAACGCATTGCCTAAGCTGAGCATCGGCGTGCGGTGCTCAACCTTTTGAAAGGCATCAAGCACCTGGCCGCCAACGCGCTGAGTAGGAGAATCTTGCGTTTTCAACTCCGGAAATGCTTCTTCTAATTTAATCAGCTCGTTCATTAAGCGGTCGTATTCCGCATCCGGAACTGTTGGCTGATCTAATACATGATACTCATAGTTATAGCGATTTAAAAGCTCATGCAACTCTTGAATTCTTTGTTTGCTCGTTTCAAGATCCATATCCTTACTCCTTTTTCACACATTATACTTTTGTTACAGGTGCAAATTTAGCCAACAGACGCTTTACTCCCACTGGACTTGGAAACGCAATGTCCAATTCTTTTGAGTCTCCTTCTCCTTTAACGCTAACCACTGTACCGATACCCCATTTTTTATGCTCCGCTTTGTCGCCAACCCTCCAGCCAATTGATTCGCCACCGGTAGACGTGAGCGTTGTTTTTGCAACGGCCGCTTGTCTGCGAGCAGCATATGGTGATGCGCTTCTTCCGCTTGGCTGCATCGGTGATTTCTTCGCTTCATTCAGCGACTCGATTAACTCAGATGGAATTTCGCTAATAAAGCGTGATGCCGGGTTAACGTTTGTCTTACCGAATAGTGTGCGCATTTGTGCGTTTAATAAGTAAAGTTCTTGTTCCGCACGCGTAATTCCAACGTATGCTAAGCGACGCTCTTCTTCCATTTCCATATCTTCAAAGAGTGAGCGGCTGTGTGGGAATACGCCTTCTTCCATACCAATTAAGAACACAACCGGGAACTCAAGTCCTTTTGCAGAGTGAAGAGTCATTAAGATAACTTGTTCGTTCTCATCTTCCTCTTCATCAAGCTGGTCGATATCAGCCACAAGCGCCAAGTCCGTTAAGAACGCGACTAAGCTTTTATCTTCGCTTGCTTCTTCAAAGGTTTTCGTAACAGATAAAAACTCATCAATGTTCTCTAAGCGACTTTGAGCTTCTATTGTTTTTTCCGTTTTGAGTGCCTCTCGATAGCCCGTTCGCTCAAGTACTTCTTCCACAAGCTCTGTTACAGACATATAGTCTTGCATTTGAGCTAAGTTATCAATCATTGCTTGGAAATCTCGAAGCGTATTCGTTGCTTTGCCGGTTACCCCAATTAGCTCTACTTCATCAAGTGCTTTAAAGATTGAAATATCATGGGTTAGTGCATAGTTTGCTACTTTATCAACAGACGTTGCTCCTACGCCTCTCTTTGGTACATTCACAATGCGCGTTAAGCTAATATCATCATCTTGGTTTGCAATTAAGCGTAAGTACGCCAAAATATCTTTAATCTCTTTACGGTCGTAGAACTTAATCCCACCGACGATTGTATAGTTAATATTCGATTTTAATAATACTTCCTCCATCACACGCGACTGAGCGTTCGTGCGATATAGAATGGCAAAATCGCTATATTTGCGTTTACCAGCATCTACGGCTTCTTTAATTTTACGCGCTACAAATTGAGCCTCATCATGCTCGCTCATTGCCTGATAGCGATAAAGCTTTTGGCCATCCACGTTTTCTGTCCATAAATTTTTCGCTTTTCGGTTCATGTTGTTGGCAATAACTTCGTTCGCTGCTGCTAAAATATTTTTTGTTGAACGATAGTTTTGCTCTAATAAAATAACCGATGCCTTTGGATAGTCCTTTTCAAAAGAAAGAATGTTGGTAATATCCGCGCCGCGCCAGCGATAGATAGACTGATCTGAATCACCGACTACGCACACATTTTCAAAGCGCGCCGCTAGCAATCGAACAAGCATATACTGCGCATGGTTTGTATCTTGATACTCATCAACGTGAATATATTGAAACTTACGCTGATAGTAAGTGAGTACTTCTGGAACACGCTTAAAGAGCTGAATCGTCGTCATAATTAAGTCATCAAAGTCCAGCGCTTGATTTTTCTTAAGGCGCTTTTCATACTTTGTATACACCGTGCTCACGACTTCCTCGTAAGGACCCGCAGCTGTTTTTGCAAAGTCATCCGCTGTTTTTAACTCATTCTTTGCAGAACTGATGCTTCCTAGCAATGATCGTGGATCGAATTTTTTCGGATCTAGGTTTTCTTCTTTTAAGACGTTTTTAATAACCGATAACTGGTCTGTTGAATCGAGAATAGTAAAGTTTCGATTATAACCAATTCTGTCAATGTCTCGGCGTAGGATACGCACACACATGGAGTGGAACGTCGAAATCCAAATATCTTCTGCTACTCCACCAACGATTGCACTAACACGCTCTCTCATCTCACGAGCCGCTTTGTTTGTAAACGTAATCGCAAGGATATTCCAAGGCGCCACTTCTTTTTCAGCCATTAGATACGCGATGCGATGCGTGAGCACACGCGTCTTTCCACTTCCTGCGCCGGCCATGATTAACAGCGGACCATCTGTTGTTTTTACCGCTTCTTTTTGCTCTGGGTTTAATCCCGTTAATAACTTTTCACTTAGAAAATTCATCATTTCACCGCCTAATCAAACATATGTTCTATTTTACTTTACTTTATTTTTCGTTCGCAACATTCTTTTTCACTGCATCTACTGTTTTTAACGCTGTTGATAAATCATCATAGATGACGTTCCCAACAACTACCGTATCTGCTATTTTCCCCATTTCAGTAGCCTGCTCTTTCGTTCTAATACCGCCACCGTAGAAAAGCTTTGTATTAGTTAACGACTTTTTTACCTTTTCAACAATATCAGGATTCCCGTACGTACCGCTATACTCTAAGTAAAAGATTGGTAAATTAAACATTCTTTCTGCCATTTGCGCGTACGCTACAATATCATCAGCGTCTAGGTCTGTTTTCGCACTCGTTAAAGTTGCTACTTTGGCTTCTGAATTTAGCACGCAATACCCTTCTACAAAGATTTCATCCCAATCCATAATTTCTCCATATTCTTTCATTGCGTGATGGTGTAAACCAGAGATCCACTTTGGGTCACTGCTGTTCAATACGGTTGGAATAAAGTAAGAGTCAAAGCCAGGAGTAACTGATTCAATTGTCGATACTTCTAAAGCACACGGCACCGTATAGCGACGAATACGCATTAAAAGCTGCAGCACGTTATCTAACGTAATGCCGTCTGACCCACCCACTATTACCGCGTCTGTACCGGACTCGCATACTTTTTCTAATGCTTCATCTGAAATTTCTTTATTTGGATCTAATTTAAATACGTGTCTCCATTCTTTTACGTCGTACATTGTATGAACCTCCATCTATTTATCCCGCAGCTCTTCACTATGCATTAACTTAACGGACTACTTTCCATTTGTTCATTATAACAAAACTAAGATTGGGAAACGAAACGAAAACTAATCTTTTTTGTCCACATTAATCAAAGCGAAAAAAGCATTTTGTTATAACGGTTATTGTATCCCTGCATAGGATATGCTAATATATAGCTACAAAATTGTATAGCCATACTTTGAAGGATTAATAGTACTTAAACCCTCTGCAGTAGAATAGCGATTTAGGGATAGTGAAAGCCTAAAGCAAGATTTAAGGAAAAGGCAATCTGGAGTATATACATGTTTAAGGTGGATACAGTACGTATCAACCAGGGTGGAACCGCGGGAAAATCTCTCGTCCCTGGGCATATGCTTGCATATGCCCAGAGACGAGAGATTTTTTTTATTACATCATTTATTATTGGAGGAATTATTATGAAAAAATCAATGGATCAAATTGTATCTCACGCGAAGCATCGCGGCTTTGTTTTTCAAGGCTCTGAGATTTACGGCGGCTTAGCAAACACTTGGGATTACGGTCCACTTGGCGTAGAACTTAAAAATAATATCAAAAAAGCTTGGTGGAAGAAATTCATTCAGCAGTCTCCTTACAACGTAGGGTTAGATGCTGCTATTTTAATGAATCCAAAAACATGGGAAGCTTCTGGTCACTTAGGAAACTTCAACGATCCAATGATTGACTGTAAAGATTGTAAAGCGCGCCATCGTGCTGATAAATTAATTGAAGAAAAGCTTCAAGAAAAAGATATTGAAATGATTGTAGACGGTCTTTCTTTTGATGAAATGAAAAAGTTAATTGCAGAGCATGAAATCACTTGCCCAGAGTGTGGTTCCGCAAACTTCACAGAAATTCGTCAATTTAACCTAATGTTTAAAACACACCAAGGGGTAACAGAAAGCTCTACAAACGAAATCTACCTTCGTCCTGAAACAGCTCAAGGTATCTTTGTAAACTTTAAAAACGTTCAGCGCTCTATGCGTAAGAAACTTCCTTTTGGCATTGGACAAATCGGTAAAAGTTTCCGTAACGAAATTACGCCAGGTAACTTTACGTTCCGTACGCGTGAGTTTGAACAAATGGAGCTTGAGTTCTTCTGTAAACCAGGAACTGAACTAGAATGGTTCGATTACTGGAAGAAAACATGTGAACAGTGGCTATTATCTCTAGGTATGAAAGAAGAGAACATTCGACTTCGTGACCATGATTCAGATGAACTATCTCACTACAGTAACGCAACGACTGACTTTGAATACAAATTCCCATTTGGCTGGGGCGAACTATGGGGCGTAGCATCTCGTACAGACTATGATTTAAAACAACATATGGAGCACTCAGGTGAAGACTTCCAATACGTAGATCAAGAAACAAACGAGCGTTACGTACCATACTGCATCGAGCCTTCTTTAGGCGCAGACCGCGTAACGTTAGCGTACATGATTGATGCATATGAAGAAGAGGAACTAGAAGACGGTTCATCTCGTACAGTAATGCGCCTACACCCTGCTTTAGCACCGGTAAAAGCTGCGGTATTACCGCTTTCCAAAAAGCTTTCAACTGAAGCTCAAGCCGTATTTGCTGAATTAGCAAACGACTTTATGGTTGACTACGATGACGCAGGTTCAATTGGTAAACGTTACCGTCGTCATGATGAGATTGGTACACCATTCTGTATCACATTTGACTTTGATTCATTAGAAGATAACCAAGTAACGGTTCGTGACCGCGACACAATGGAACAAAAACGTGTGCCAATTAGCGAGCTAAAATCCCTTCTAGAAGAAGCTGTTAAATTTTAATAAAGAAAAAGCGTGAGACGAATGTCTCACGCTTTTTCTTTATCATCTTGCAGGCGCTCTAATACCATTTGATACGCATCGCTACCATAGTTTAAGCAGCGTTTCACGCGTGAAATTGTTGCCGTACTTGCACCTGTTTCCGTTTCAATCTTATGGTACGTATTTCCTTCACGAAGCATACGTGCTACTTCTAAGCGCTGTGCTAATGATTGAATTTCATTAACCGTACACAAATCATCAAAGAATTGATAGCACTCTTCTATATTTTCTAAAGATAAAATTGCTTCGAATAATTGATCTAATTCTTTGCCGCGAAGTTTGTTAATTTGCATGTGCTGAAAACTCCTTTACACTAAACTTTCTATTCATTATCATTTATTCATGTTGTGTTTCATAAACAAAATTCCTGTCTTTTAAACGCTCTATTACAAAATGCTTTTACACTTTTATATTTTAACGCATTATTGACGGAAAAAGTACCTTTTTATTCATTACGTCATAAATTCCTGCCGGTGTCACTCGAATATAAGGTAAATGAGTAGATGAGAAAAAAAGAAGTGAATAGATTGGGTCTTCATGCTGATAGCCTCTTACTCTTAGCTCTTGTTTTAAATGCTCCTCTTGCGTCATTAAGACTTCCATTTTTGCAGTTGACATGCTTCCATTTAGAGTAAGCGGAAGCTCTGCAACGATTTTTTCACCCTCTGCAAGAGCAATGCCTCCACCCATTTCTTTCATTTTATGATAGGCGTATAGCATATCCTTTTTCGATTTTCCAATAAGAATAAAATCTCCCGTACTAGAAAACGAACTTGCTAATCCTTTAACATGCGTCGCAAAACCTTTCAACAGCGTGTTAATTCGCCATTTACCGTAGCGATCAATGAGCATGAAGAAACATTCATCATGGTTTGTATCTAAGCACTCATCCCCTACATTTAGTTGAATTGAGTAAGGCTCCATAATAACTGCGTTTTTCATATAAACACCCATAGGCATTGAAAATTGAAAGTCATCCATCTTAAGATTCCAGTTACAATCAAGCGGTTGAAATTGATACGAAGCCCAAGGGAAATATGTTTCGTTTTCTTTCTGTTCTTCTCCATTCTTTAAAACCCATTTTCCGCTTGCGAGAACGCTTACTGGTGTTGGACTTTCAGGGCCAGCGAGTAGATTAAGATTAGCTATACATCCAACGCCAATATGACCATGTAAGTGTTCAATATTATAATACCGTGCAATATTCGTAGAAACCATTTTATAGGCATCAATAATCGGCACGTGATGTTCAAGTGCTACCTTCACTAGCATATCTGAAACTCCGTCTGTATAAAAAGATGGTGGGGAACCATCCGTATTCATAGTCAAATGTTCATAATAACTGAGGTCTTCTTCATGTAGTTCATCCAAAATTTTCGGAAGGTCGGGACGAATGGAAGAATAGCGTAGCGATACATCGTACCCTAATGACAGCCTTGAAAGAACATCTTTTCCACTCATAGCCTCGTGATCCGCATCTGCTCCAAGCAATTTCATCTTAACAAGCGTTCGTTCTGAAGCTCCTGGGAAATGTCCTTCAATATGCTTTCCTAGCCGCTTTGCTTCCTGGATCCAATGAAGCATAAGATCATCTCCATTTAGCAAACGAGGCCAGCTCGTAAGCTCTCCTCCTTGTAGGACTGCATCATGATTTAACCACTTTTTAATATGGGCGTGAGAGAAAATCTCTGCTTCGTTTTCAAATTTCGTTTGAGAATCAAAGCGACACCACCAGTACATTGAATATGGTAGCGTTTTCATTTCTTCGATTAATGAAAATGCTGTTTCTGTATCTACTTGCAGCATAAGCATTAAGTTATCGTTGATTAATGTGGTTGTGCCGTGCTTAGCCGCATACTGTGCAAAAGTATGGGGATTATATAATTGAAACGGATGCACATGAGGTTCAATATAGCCGGGCACAATGTACTGGTCGCGACAGTCAAACACTTCCGCAGATGAATCCAGCACAGCTGGCATTGCTTCACCAACGTACACAATGCGGTCGTTAACAATCCAAATGTTAGCTTTCATCCATTTATTTAAACGAGCATTTAAGTAGGTTGTTCCTTTTAATACAATCGTCGGGGATGTTTGATCACTCACAACCGAAAGCTGATTTCGAATTTGTCTATTTCTCCAACGATACATTCCTATCGACATGCGCTGTGCCTCCTTTTGGTTATACTGAATAGATTCCATTTACAAAATAACTTTTATTAATTTATGAGAAAAGGTGATGAAACATGAGACCAAATATTGGAATCATTAATGCTTTAATTCGACTTACGGTTGGCTTTACCCTGCTTTCTTTGGCAACCTCTCGTTTAACAAGACGCCCTTACCGGGATTCTTATTTATGGTTAGCTTTTTTGGCAGCAATGAAAATTGGTGAAGGAATTACGCGCTTTTGCCCTTTAGTATTTGCTTATGACAAATACCAAGAAGACCAACATGACTACACAGAGCGCCCACCGATTAACCCAAGTTAAAATGACCTAAATAAAAAGAAGAGCGAATGCTCTTCTTTTAGTTCTTTGATGCTTTTTCAAGGGCACGATATCCAATATCTTTTCGATAGAAGAAACCTTTTGCTACATCAATATGATTCATTTGTTTGTATACTTCTTCTTGTGCTTGTGAAAGTGTATCTCCTTTAGCTCCTACTAAAAGAACACGTCCTCCATTTGATACGTATGTTTGGCCATCTAAAGCTGTTCCAGCATGGAAAACAAGCGCTTCTTTGTTGATCTTTTCTAAGCCGTAAATTGGATTTCCTTTTTCATAAGATTCAGGATAACCAGCAGCTGCTAACACAATCCCCATAACGGCTTGATTATCCCACTCAATTTCAACGTCTTCGTTGTTTAAAATGCGAAGTAAAACATCAACTAAATCGCTTTTCATTCGCGGTAATACAACCTGTGTTTCAGGGTCACCAAATCGAGCATTAAATTCAATAACCTTTGGACCTTGCGCTGTTTGAATGAGTCCAGCATATAAAATACCCGTATACTCACAGCCTTCTTCAGCTAACCCTTCTGCCATTGGTAATAAAATTGTTTGAACCGCTTTTTCTACTTCAGCCTCACTGATTTGAGGAACCGGAGAATAAGCACCCATTCCACCAGTATTCGGGCCTTTATCTCCGTCAAACGCACGCTTATGATCTTGTGCAATGACCATTGGATATACCTTTGTACCACGTACGAATGCCATTAATGAAAATTCTTCACCGTCTAAAAATTCCTCAACTACAACAGTGGCGCTAGCTTCCTGGAACTTTTGATCAACCAAGAAGTCATGAAGTGTTTCTACAGCTTCTTCAACAGTTAAAGCGACAGTTACCCCCTTACCAGCAGCTAAGCCATCTGCTTTAATAACAATGGGTGCACCTTGTTTTTCTACATACGCTTTTGCCTCTTCGTAAGACGTAAATGTTTCATATGCAGCGGTAGGAATCTCATACTTTTTCATTAATTCTTTCGCAAAGCTTTTGCTTCCTTCAATCATAGCTGCTTTTTTACGAGGCCCAAAAATCGGCAGACCCTCAGCCTCGAAGCGATCTACAACCCCTTCAATTAGAGGATTTTCAGGGCCTACAATTGTTAGTTTGATATCTCTTTGTTTTGCAAAAGCCACTAGCTCATCATGATTGCTTTCATCGATTGAGACAAGCGTTGCCACGTCACTCATACCTGGATTACCGGGAGCTACAAATACTTCATTTACAAGTGGGCTTTTGGACGCTTTCCATGCAATTGTATGTTCTCTTCCACCTTTTCCGATAACTAAAACATTCACGTTCTTCACCTCATTAATGTTTAAAATGTCTTAAGCCTGTAAATACCATTGTAATACCGTACTCATCTGCTTTTGCAATCGACTCTTCATCACGAATTGAACCACCTGGTTGAATAATTGCTGTAACACCAGCTTTAGCTGCTGCTTCAACTGTATCTCCCATTGGGAAGAAAGCATCTGATCCTAAAGCTGATCCTTGTGCTTTTTCACCCGCTTGCTCAATTGCAATTTTCGCTGCCCCAACGCGGTTCATTTGTCCAGCGCCTACTCCGACTGTCATATCGTCTTTTGCAAGTACAATCGCATTTGACTTTACATTTTTCACAACTTTCCATGCTAATTTCAAATCTGCCCATTCTTTTTCTGTTGGCTCACGCTTTGTTGGAACAGAAACCGTAGCATCGTCAAAACCAAATACATCTTCGTCCTGAACAAGCACGCCGCCTTTTACAGATGTTAAGAAGGATTCTTTTTGTGCATTTTCATCAAGCTCTACTGTTAGTAGACGTAAATTTTTCTTCGCTGTTAATACATCAATTGCTTCCTGATCAAATGAAGGAGCAATAATGATTTCTAAGAAGATTTCTTTTAATTGAATAGCTGTTTCGCGATCAATTGGACGGTTTGCTGCTACAATACCACCGAATATTGATGTTGGATCTGCTTCGTAAGCTTTTTGATAAGCTTGAGCAATCGTTTCACCCACACCTACTCCACATGGGTTCATATGTTTGATGGCCACAACAGCTGGCTCCGAAAATTCTTTTACAATCTGAAGTGCTGCGTTCGCATCATTAATATTGTTATAAGATAACTCTTTTCCATGCAGCTGCGTAGCCGTTGCAATTGAACCTTTTTGCGTTAATGGTTTTTTATAGAAAGCCGCTTCCTGATGTGGATTTTCTCCGTAGCGTAATCCTTGAACACGCTCATACGTTACTGTTAGCTTTTCAGGAGTCTTTTCACCCGTAATATTTGTTAGGTATTCAGCAATTAACGCATCATAAGCTGCCGTATGACGGAATACTTTCGCTGCTAGGCGCTGGTTTGTTTCAAACGAAACGTTTCCATTTGATTTTAATTCTTCTACTACGGTCGCATAGTCAGTTGGATCGACAACAACTGATACCGAACGATAGTTTTTAGCAGCTGAACGAAGCATTGTTGGTCCACCAATATCAATGTTTTCAATTGCTTCAGCAAGCGTTACATCGTCTTTTTCAATTGTCTTTTTAAACGGGTATAAGTTTACAACTACAAAGTCGATTGGTGAGATATTGTGCTCTTTCATTTGTGCCTGGTGCTCTTCGTTATCGCGTAACGCTAATAAAGCGCCATGAACATTGGGATGTAGCGTTTTTAAACGGCCATCTAAAATCTCAGGAAAACCTGTTACTTCAGAGATACCAATTACATCAATGCCGTTTTCTTCTAGCGTACGCTTTGTACCGCCAGTCGAAATAATTTCCACTCCTAATTCCTTCAGTTCTTTAGCAAATGAAACAATACCTTCTTTGTCAGATACGCTAATAAGCGCGCGTTTTACTGTCATTTTGTAAACTCCTCCTGATTCGATCTCTCTTTTTATAACTTTCTTACACTATCACTCTACCATAGTAAAGCATTAAAACTTTTTTGACAACCCAGTCTATTATTTAACCACAAGCTGTTGAAACAGCTTGTTGAGTACTTGAGGATAAAACGTATGCTCAATCTCATGGATACGAGCTTCAACAGTCTCTCTTGTGTCTTCCTCATTTACACGAATTGCTTGCTGGTCAATAATCGGCCCCGTATCCATTCCTTCGTCTACAAAATGTACGGTAATACCAATAACCTTTACACCAGCATCAAATGCTTGCCCAATGGCATCCATGCCTGGGAACGCTGGTAATAATGAGGGATGAATATTAACAATTCGATTTTTATATGGTTGAAGTAATGTTGGACCAACTAAGCGCATGTAACCTGCTAATACTAGAAAATCTATGCTATTAGCCTGTAATTCGTTTAGAATTGCTTGTTCATAAGCTGCTTTATCAGGAAAGTCTTTAGGTGAGCAAACAAAGCACGGAATACCACATGCTTTTGCTCGCTCGATTACATACGCTTCTGGCTTATTACAAACCACAAGCTTAATCGTCGCCTTTAATTGACCCGATTGCGTTGCTTCGTATAGAGATTGAAAGTTGCTGCCGTTTCCTGAAGCAAAGACTGCAATATTCATCATCCAAGCACGCCTCCACTAAACTCTACCCCATTGCCTTCTGTCACGCGTCCAATCACAAACGCTTTTTCCCCTTTGCTTTCAATCGCATTGATGACCGCGTTCATTTCTTCTGGCTCTACCGCTAATACAAACCCAATTCCCATATTAAAAACTTCAAACATTTCTTTACGCTCTAAGCCACCATACTCTTGAAGGAAATCAAAGATTTTTGGAATTGGCCAAGAACCGTAGTCAATTTCTACTCCTAAACCATCTGGAAGCATGCGAGGAATGTTTTCAATAAACCCTCCGCCTGTAATATGGGCCATGCCTGCTACTTTTGCTGCTTCTAACGCTTGAAGCACAGGCTTTACATAAATTTTAGTTGGTGTTAAAAGCTCAAGGCCAAGAGCTTGATCAAATCCTTCATATACCTTTTGAAGATCCAGCTTTTGATCATCAACGATTTTCCGAACCAGTGAATAGCCATTGCTATGAATACCGCTTGATGAAATACCTACTAGTAGCTGTCCTGGCTTTACGTTCTCTCCAGTAATAATTTCCGATTTCTCAACCGCTCCAACTGTAAATCCAGCTAAGTCATATTCATCTTCCTCATATAACCCAGGCATTTCCGCTGTTTCACCGCCAATTAATGCACAATTTGACTGCTCGCATCCATCCGCAATTCCTTTTACAATTGCTTCGATTTTTTCAGGGACTGCTTTCCCACATGCAATATAATCCAGGAAATAAAGAGGCTCTGCACCTTGTACAACCACATCGTTTACACACATCGCTACAGCATCAATCCCGATAGTGTCGTGCTTATCCATTTGAAAAGCTAATTTTAATTTTGTACCAACACCGTCTGTTCCTGATACTAAAACAGGCTCTTTTAAGTTTAAGGAAGATAGATCAAACATTCCTCCAAATCCACCCACTGTGCCCATAATACCTTTACGCTCTGTTCGTGCAACGTGCTTTTTAATACGTGAAACGGCCTCGTAGCCTGCTTCTAAGTCAACTCCAGCTTGCTTATATGAATATGACATATTGTCACTCCTTTTTTACATTGAAACTAACAAGTTACTTTCTCATGTGGGTGTACGGTATCAGGATAAATTTCTGTTGGATATTTTCCTGTGAAACAAGCCATACACTGTCCACCATTTTCATAATCTCGACCGATTGCTTCAATTAATCCTTCATTGCTTAAGAACTCCAAAGAGTCCGCTTCAATTAATTCACAAATTTCTTGTACAGAGCGAGTTGCTGCAATTAGCTCGGATGAAGAAGATGTATCAATTCCATAGAAGCATGGATTTTTGATTGGAGGTGCACTAATACGAACGTGAACTTCTTTCGCTCCTGCTTCTCGTAGCATGCGAACGATACGGCGACTTGTCGTTCCTCGAACGATTGAGTCATCAACCATGACAACACGCTTACCTTCTACAATCTTACGCACCGGAGACAGCTTCATTTTCACGCCTTGTTCGCGCAGCTCCTGTGATGGTTGAATAAACGTACGGCCAACATAGCGATTCTTAATTAATCCTAACTCATACGGAATACCTGATTGCTCAGCAAATCCAATGGCCGCTGAAATACTAGAATCCGGAACACCAGTTACAACATCTGCTTCGATTGGAGATTCCATCGCTAGCTGTTTTCCTAGGTTTTTACGTGCTGAATGCACATTAATACCATCAATGTTACTGTCTGGACGTGAGAAATAAATGTATTCCATACTGCAAATTGCACGATTTACATTTAACGTAAAGCGCTCAGATTTTATTCCTTCATCATCAATAATTAACAATTCTCCAGGTTCTACATCACGTTCGTGAACTGCTCCTACAATATCAAATGCACATGTTTCTGATGCCACGACATAAGCATCTCCTAGACGACCAAGTGATAGTGGACGTAAGCCATTTGGATCTAAAGCAACCATCATGGCATCTTCAGTTAAAATAACAAACGCATACGCACCCTTTACCATGGAGAGTGCATTTTTTACTTTGTCTTTCATATCACTATAGCCACTACGCTTAATTAAATGTGCTAACACTTCTGTATCAGAGGTGGATTGAAAAATGCTGCCTTGATTTTCAAGTTGGTGCTTTAGCGCATTGGCATTTACTAAGTTACCGTTGTGAGCTAATGCAATGCTTCCGTTATGAGAGCGGAAGTGAAGGGGCTGAACGTTTTCAAACCCTCCACCTCCTGCTGTTGCATAGCGCACGTGACCGATTGCTGCTTTTCCTTGAAGCTGATTAAGTTCACCGTGGCCGAATACTTCATTTACAAGGCCAACGCCTTTTGCCACGCTGACTTTTTCTCCATTTGTAACGGCAATTCCAGCTCCTTCTTGACCGCGGTGCTGAAGGCTGTGAAGGCCATAGTAAGCGATTTGACTTGCATTTTCATGACCCCATATGCCGAATACGCCACATTCTTCGTTTAAACCTTTTATTTCAGCAAGCATGGAATAGCTCCTTTCCAAGCTTTCGTTAAGTCTTGAACAAATTGTTGTACAACTGCATTTCCTTCATGCTTAATTGTTAATTCTCCGTTTTCAGTTACGCGTCCCACTAGCTTAGCATCCGCAACAATACTCTCGAAAGCCTGTTGATTTTGTGGTGCTACTGTCACAATAAAGCGTGATTGTGTTTCACTAAATAACTCTGCTGTTAGGTCACCGTTCACCGTAACTTCTACTCCAAGCCCGCTACCATTCATTACTTTCTCTGCTAGGGCTACCGCAAAACCACCTTCTGCAATATCATGTGCAGATTGTACAGTTCCTTGACGGATTGCTTGAAGAAGCTGATCTTGACGTGCTTTTTCTACTGATAAGTCTAGAGCAGGCGATTGGCCAAATACCTTACCGCTTTCAATTACTTTTTGAAGCTCAGTCCCAGCAAATTCTGCTTTTGCTTCGCCAATTACATAAATTAAGTCTTCTGCTTGTTTGGCATACTGAGTTGTAATATGCTTCACATCGTCAATTAGTCCAACCATTCCAATAACAGGTGTTGGGTAAATTGCTTCACCTTTTGTTTCGTTATAAAGAGACACGTTACCACCGATTACTGGTGTTGAAAGCTGACGGCAAGCGTCGCTCATTCCGTCCGTTGCTTTTTCAATTTGCCAGAAAATTTCCGGCTTTTCTGGATTTCCAAAGTTTAAGCAGTCGGTAATTGCTAAAGGCTGTGCACCTGAACATACAAGATTGCGAGCTGCTTCGGCTACGGCAATGCGTCCACCTACTTCAGGATCTAGATAAAGATAGCGAGAGTTACAGTCGGTTGTCATTGCTAATGCTTTATTTGTATCTCGCACGCGTACAACGGCTGCATCAGAACCAGGTGATACAACTGTATTTGTACGCACTTGATAGTCATATTGATTATAAACCCACTCTTTGTTTGCAATCGTTGGTTGTTGTAAAAGCTTCACTAGCATATCACTATGATTGTCTACTGTTGGTGCGTAAGCAGGTTGAGCTTGAAACTCACGGTAATAAGCTGGCTCTGCTGATGGTTTGTGATACACAGGTGCATCTTCTGCTAACGCATCAACTGGCACATCCGCTACCACTTCACCTTTATGAGTTAAACGAAGGCGTTTGTCATCTGTTACGTGACCAACTGATACTGCTTCTAAACCGTAGCGCTCTACGATATCTACAATCTCTTGCTCACGGCCTTTTTCAACAACGATTAGCATACGTTCTTGTGATTCAGAAAGCATCATCTCGTAAGGAGTCATACCTGTTTCACGCTGAGGTACAAGATCAAGATTCATTTCGATACCAGAACCTGCTTTACTCGCCATCTCTGCTGATGAACTCGTTAAACCAGCCGCTCCCATATCTTGAATACCAACTAATGCATCACATTTAATTAACTCTAAGCATGCTTCAAGAAGAAGCTTTTCCATAAATGGATCTCCCACTTGAACTGCTGGACGTTTTTCATCTGATTGATCTGAAAGTTCCTCTGATGCAAATGTTGCTCCATGGATACCATCGCGGCCCGTTTTAGCACCGACATACATCACCGTATTGCCAACACCTTTTGCTTGGCCTTTTTGGATGTCTTCGTGGTTAATTAAACCTACACACATTGCATTAACTAATGGGTTTCCTTCATAAGAGTCTTCAAACTGAATCTCTCCACCCACTGTTGGGATCCCAACGCAGTTACCGTAACCTGCAATCCCTGCTACTACTTCCTCAAACAAATGACGAACTTTTGGAGACGTCAGCTCTCCGAATCGTAAAGAGTTTAACAGCGCAATTGGTCTTGCTCCCATTGAAAAGACGTCACGGATAATTCCACCTACACCAGTTGCTGCTCCTTGGTAAGGTTCAATGGCTGATGGATGATTGTGACTTTCAATTTTAAATACAACTGCTTGATTATCGCCGATATCAACAATCCCTGCGCCTTCACCTGGTCCTTGAAGTACTTTTTCACCAGTAACAGGGAATTTCTTCAAAACAGGCTTAGAGTTTTTGTAGCTGCAGTGCTCTGACCACATAACAGAGAATAACCCTGTTTCTGTGTAGTTAGGCGTACGACCTAATAATTGCTCTACATTTGCAAACTCTTCATCTGTTAATCCCATATCTCGATATAGCTTTTGCTCTTTAATTTGCTCTACATTTGGTTCAAGAAGTAACGACATTTTGTTCCCTCCACTGCTTTACGATTGATTGAAATAATTTTAGTCCATCTGCGCTACCTAGAATATCACTAACTGCTCTTTCTGGGTGGGGCATCATTCCTAATACATTTCCTGCTTCATTTGAAATTCCTGCGATGTTTTGAAGACTTCCATTTGGGTTATCTTCGTATTGGAAAAGGATTTGATTGTTTTCAACCAATTGTTGTAACATTTGTTCATCGCAATAGTAATTACCTTCACCATGTGCTACTGGAATTGCAATGATTTCGTCTTTGCCATAAGCATTTGTAAACATAGTTTCATTGTTAGCTACTTTTAAGTTAACGGTTTTACAGATAAATTTTAAATTTTCATTGCGACGCATAGCTCCTGGTAAAAGACCTGCTTCTAAAAGAATTTGGAACCCGTTGCAAACGCCTAATACAGGTTTTCCAGCCGCTGCTGCCTTTTTCACTTCATCCATTACGTTCGAAAAGCGTGCAATTGCACCTGAACGTAAGTAATCTCCGTATGAGAAGCCACCTGGTAACAGGATACCGTCATATTCGTCTAAAGACTTAGCATCGTGCCAAACATATTCTACTTCCTCACCAAGTTCATCTTTAATTGCATGATACATATCTACGTCACAGTTTGATCCTGGGAACACAATTACAGCAAATTTCACTGTACGACAACCTCCTCAACCTCGTAACGATAGTCTTCAATTACTGTATTCACTAAAAGCTTTTCACACATTTCTTTCACTCGCTCATCTAATGCATCTGTGCTATCAATTGTTAGCTCTAAGAACTTACCGATACGAACTTCTTGTACTTCTTCATAAGACATACGGTGTAATGAATTTTTAACGGCTACGCCTTGTGGATCTAGTACACTTTCTCTTAATGTGACAAATACTTTTACTTTATACATGGTTGGGTTATCCTCCGATTCGCTGTAAGATTTTTTCGTATGCTTCTGTTAAACCGCCTAAATCTCTGCGGAAAACATCTTTATCTAATTTTTCGTTTGTATGAACATCCCAGAAACGGCAAGTGTCAGGTGAAATTTCATCAGCCAAGATGATATCTCCTTGAGACGTACGACCAAACTCTAATTTAAAATCAACTAAGAAAATGTCTCTCTCTTTAAAGAAAGAAGATAATACTTTATTAATTTGAAGTGCTTGTGCTTTTAAGCTATCAATCTCTTCTTGAGTTGCAGCTTGTAGGAAAATGGCATGTTCGTCAAGGATTAACGGGTCTCCTAACGCATCATCTTTGTAATAAAGCTCTACAATTGGATTTTCAAATCGAATACCTTCTTCAACCCCAATGCGCTTAGCTAAACTACCGGCTGTTGCGTTTCGAACCACTACTTCAAGCGGAACGATTTCAACCTGCTTTACTGCTTGCTCATAGTCAGATAGTTGTTTTACAAAATGTGTCTGAATTCCTTTTTCATGAAGCATTGAAAATAGCAAACTACTAATTTGGTTATTTAACTTTGCTTTTCCTTCAATCTCAGCTTTCTTTTCACCGTTAAATGCTGTTGCTTCATTTTTGTAAGCAACCCACAGTACATCTTGTTCATTTGTTGCATAAATCTTCTTTGCTTTTCCTTCGTAAAGTAGCCCTTGCTTTTCCATGCTGACACCTCTATATCCAGAATATTCTGATACCCATTTTTGCAGAAAGGCAAGGACTTACCTTGCCTTTTTTATTAAAGACCTAAACGTTCAAAAATCATATCTACACTTTTCAGATGATGCGTATGATCGAAGCAGTCATCAATTTCTTCTGCTGTTAAATGTTTTGTAATGCGCTCTTCTCCTTCGATTAGAGAGCGGAACGGGACTTGTGTTTCCCAAGCTTCCATCGCTTTAGGCTGAACTAGATCATATGCTTCTTCACGAACCATACCTTTGTTAATTAACGTTAGTAACACGCGCTGTGAATAAATTAAGCCGAGCGTACGATCCATATTGCGCTTCATGTTGTCTGGGAATACCGTTAAGTTTTTCACGATGTTTGCAAAACGATTTAACATGTAGTTCAGTGCAATTGTTGCATCTGGTAAGATAACGCGCTCTGCAGAAGAATGTGAGATATCACGTTCGTGCCAAAGTGGTACGTTATCATAAGCTGTTACCATGTATCCTCGAATTAGTCGTGCTAACCCCGTCACGTTTTCTGAACCAATTGGGTTACGCTTATGCGGCATAGCTGATGATCCCTTTTGACCTTTTGCGAAGTATTCTTCTACTTCACGTGTTTCACTCTTCTGAAGGCCACGAACTTCTACTGCAAACTTCTCAATTGAAGTTGCAATTAACGCTAGTACAGACATATAGTGTGCATGACGATCACGTTGTAGAGTTTGTGTAGAGATAGGAGCTGGCGAAATACCAAGTTTTTCACATACATACTTTTCAACAAACGGGTCGATGTTAGCAAACGTTCCAACTGCTCCAGACATTTTCCCAAACTCTACTTCAGCAGCTGCTCGCTTCAAACGCTCTAAGTTACGCTTCATTTCTTCGTACCATAACCCCATCTTTAAGCCAAATGTTGTTGGCTCTGCGTGGACACCGTGCGTACGACCCATCATAACCGTATATTTATGTTCTTGTGCTTTTTCTTTTAATACCTCAATAAAGCGCTCAACGTCGTTTACTAAAATATCGTTTGCTTGTTTAAGTAGGTAAGATAAAGCTGTGTCCACAACATCTGTAGAAGTTAAACCATAGTGTACCCACTTACGCTCTTCGCCAAGTGTTTCTGATACCGCACGAGTAAACGCAACAACGTCATGTCGTGTTTCAAGTTCAATTTCATTGATTCGATTAATATCAAAAGATGCATTTTCACGAATTAGCTTTACATCTTCTTTTGGAATGTGTCCTAATTCAGACCATGCTTCACAAGCTAAAATTTCAACTTCTAGCCAAGCTTTAAATTTATTCTCTTCAGTCCAAATTGCTGCCATCTCTGGTCTTGTATAACGTTCAATCATATTGTTAATTCCTCCGTTCTTTCCCATATTCCCAATGATTCGGCTTTTTCTACCGCCTCATCTATCTTATCAGCTAATACAGTAATATGTCCCATTTTTCGTTTATGTTTCGGAACTTTTTTTCCGTACAAATGAAGGTGCATATCGTCTAAATATTCGATTTTTGCCATTGTTTCTTCAATATGCTCTCCTAATAGGTTAACCATAACAGCAGGTTTTAACAATGTTGATTGAACTAGCGGCCAGTTACAAATCGCTCGAACGTGCTGCTGAAATTGCGATAAGCTGCAAGCATTGATTGAATAATGTCCGGAATTATGTGGTCTTGGTGCTAATTCATTAATATAGAGATTGCCTTCTTTTGTTAAGAACATCTCAACAGCAAGAGTCCCAACTAAGTTTAGGCCTTTTGCAATTTCTTTTGCATATTCAATTGCCGTTTGCTCTTGGCTAGCTGTAATACGTGCTGGCACAATGGTTTGGTGTAAAATATGATCTTTATGAATGTTCTCAGCAACTGGTAAGCATACAATGTCGCCTCTCATATTTCGGTGAACGATTACAGAAACTTCTTTATCTAAGTTCATCCATTGTTCTACGATACATTCAGACTGTGATAATAATCCTTCTGCTTCAACTACGTCATGACTGCTTTTTAAAAGAACTTGCCCTTTGCCGTCATAGCCTCCTCTACACGTTTTTACTACGCAAGGATAGCTAATCGTCTCGACAGCCTTTAACAGCTCTTCTTTATTCTTCACAATGGCATACTGAGGTACGTTTAGATTTAGATTAGTAATCATTTCTTTTTCTAAACGACGATTTTGAGTAACTGCTAATAAACGACTTCCTTGTGGCACATAACATTTCGTTTCTAACCACTTCATCATCTCAACATCAACGTTCTCAAATTCATATGTGATTACATCTGAAACTTCTGCAAGTCGTTCAATTGCCTTTCGATCGTCATAGGCACCAATCACTTTAATATCAGCTACTTGACCACATGGAGAGTCTTCTGTAGGTTCTAAAACAGCTATATAGTAACCCATTTCCTTAGCAGCTAGGGCAATCATTCTCCCTAGCTGGCCTCCGCCAACAATCCCTATTGTTTTTCCTGGACGTATAAGAACATTAGACAAGTTGATCACTGCTTTCTAATACGGATAATCGAATTGATTCTCTTCTCTCATCTAGCTGTTTACTAATGCTCGAATCTGATGTACCTAAAATTTGAGCTGCAAGCAAGCCTGCATTTGTTGCTCCTGCTTTGCCGATTGCTACTGTTGCGACCGGAACACCTCCGGGCATTTGAACGATGGACAGCAATGAATCTAAGCCATTCAAGTTACTTGATTTAACCGGTACACCAATCACAGGCAATACTGTTTTTGCAGCAATCATACCTGGTAAATGTGCTGCTCCCCCTGCTCCTGCGATAATAACTTGAATTCCTCTTTCCTTTGCTGTTTCGGCGTATTCAAACATATAATCTGGAGTTCTATGTGCCGATACAACTTTCTTTTCGTAAGCAATATCTAATTCTTCTAAGATGTCACAAGCATGTTGCATTGTAGACCAATCTGACTGACTTCCCATGACAACAGCAACTTTTACATTCATAGATAAAAGCTCCTTTTTTAATTTATAAAAAAAGCCTAGAATGATGTGATTTCCAAAAGGAAAGTCACAATCACTCTAGGCTTTATTAATTCGTACCTTTACTATAAGTTGCAGGATACGAATAGTTAATCCTAATTGATTGTTCTTTCCTCATAGTCCAATAATTTACGGTTATTGGGTAGAAACTCTCAGGCCATATTCCTGAATATTATATGAGGTTTCGTTTCTCTTATTTGCAACTTAATGATAACAGCCAACCATGAAAAAAGTCAACTCAAAAATCGAATATTTAACTTTTAATTTTTAATAATGTTCGTGTTTAAAGTGATTTTCCTTCAAATATGATTTGTTGCTTTACAGGAACATGCTCTTTAACCCCATTCTTGACCGTTTCTTCAAAGATAGGCTTTTCTATTCTTCTCACAGGCATATAGCCATCTTTTTTCATACGATCTAAACAATCAGCAATCGTTTCATTTTCACCTACTTCATACATAGCTTTTTTCTTTTTCTTCTCACTCATAGTAAAATCTCCTTTTTATTCGAGAATATAGAAAAAAGGCTAGTCATTTGACTAGCCTTTTTTCGCTGTTGCCTGGCAACGTCCTACTCTCACAGGGACAAAGTCCCAACTACCATCGGCGCTAGAGAACTTAACTTCCGTGTTCGGCATGGGAACGGGTGTGACCTCTCTGCTATCGCCACCAGACATGTTTTGAGATTATTCTCTCAAAACTAGATAACATTTCGCTGAGTACTTCGTGTACTATCGTTTTGGTTAAGTCCTCGATCGATTAGTATCAGTCAGCTACACACGTCGCCGTGCTTCCACCTCTGACCTATCAACCTGATCATCTTTCAGGGATCTTACTAGCTTGCGCTATGGGAAATCTCATCTTGAGGGGGGCTTCATGCTTAGATGCTTTCAGCACTTATCCCGTCCACACATAGCTACCCAGCGATGCCTTTGGCAAGACAACTGGTACACCAGCGGTGTGTCCATCCCGGTCCTCTCGTACTAAGGACAGCTCCTCTCAAATTTCCTACGCCCACGACGGATAGGGACCGAACTGTCTCACGACGTTCTGAACCCAGCTCGCGTACCGCTTTAATGGGCGAACAGCCCAACCCTTGGGACCGACTACAGCCCCAGGATGCGATGAGCCGACATCGAGGTGCCAAACCTCCCCGTCGATGTGGACTCTTGGGGGAGATAAGCCTGTTATCCCCGGGGTAGCTTTTATCCGTTGAGCGATGGCCCTTCCATGCGGAACCACCGGATCACTAAGCCCGACTTTCGTCCCTGCTCGACTTGTAGGTCTCGCAGTCAAGCTCCCTTGTGCCTTTACACTCTACGAATGATTTCCAACCATTCTGAGGGAACCTTTGGGCGCCTCCGTTACTCTTTAGGAGGCGACCGCCCCAGTCAAACTGCCCACCTGACACTGTCTCCCAGCCCGATCAGGGCTGCGGGTTAGAATTTCAATACAACCAGGGTAGTATCCCACCGACGCCTCCACCGAAGCTAGCGCTCCGGCTTCTCAGGCTCCTACCTATCCTGTACAAGCTGTACCAAAATTCAATATCAGGCTACAGTAAAGCTCCACGGGGTCTTTCCGTCCTGTCGCGGGTAACCTGCATCTTCACAGGTACTATAATTTCACCGAGTCTCTCGTTGAGACAGTGCCCAGATCGTTACGCCTTTCGTGCGGGTCGGAACTTACCCGACAAGGAATTTCGCTACCTTAGGACCGTTATAGTTACGGCCGCCGTTTACTGGGGCTTCGATTCAGAGCTTCTCCCAAAGGATAACCCCTCCTCTTAACCTTCCAGCACCGGGCAGGCGTCAGCCCCTATACTTCGCCTTGCGGCTTCGCAGAGACCTGTGTTTTTGCTAAACAGTCGCCTGGGCCTATTCACTGCGGCTCTCTCGGGCTATACACCCTACCAGAGCACCCCTTCTCCCGAAGTTACGGGGTCATTTTGCCGAGTTCCTTAACGAGAGTTCTCTCGATCACCTTAGGATTCTCTCCTCGCCTACCTGTGTCGGTTTGCGGTACGGGCACCTCCCGCCTCGCTAGAGGCTTTTCTTGGCAGTGTGGAATCAAGAACTTCGGTACTATATTTCCCTCGTCATCACAGCTCAGCCTTATGATGAGCGGATTTGCCTACTCATCAGCCTAACTGCTTGAACGCGCATATCCAGCAGCGCGCTTACTCTATCCTCCTGCGTCCCCCCATTACTCAAACGGCGGGGAGGTGGTACAGGAATATCAACCTGTTGGCCATCGCCTACGCTTTT
>NZ_JBBPAL010000001.1:250000-252500 GCF_038050335.1 Priestia sp. FSL W8-0001 | reverse complement strand
ATTCCGCTTTTCTCTTCTGCACTCAAGTTCCCCAGTTTCCAATGACCCTCCACGGTTGAGCCGTGGGCTTTCACATCAGACTTAAGAAACCGCCTGCGCGCGCTTTACGCCCAATAATTCCGGATAACGCTTGCCACCTACGTATTACCGCGGCTGCTGGCACGTAGTTAGCCGTGGCTTTCTGGTTAGGTACCGTCAAGGTACAAGCAGTTACTCTTGTACTTGTTCTTCCCTAACAACAGAGTTTTACGACCCGAAAGCCTTCATCACTCACGCGGCGTTGCTCCGTCAGACTTTCGTCCATTGCGGAAGATTCCCTACTGCTGCCTCCCGTAGGAGTCTGGGCCGTGTCTCAGTCCCAGTGTGGCCGATCACCCTCTCAGGTCGGCTATGCATCGTTGCCTTGGTGAGCCGTTACCTCACCAACTAGCTAATGCACCGCGGGCCCATCTGTAAGTGATAGCCGAAACCATCTTTCAATTTTCTCTTATGCAAGAGAAAATGTTATCCGGTATTAGCTCCGGTTTCCCGGAGTTATCCCAGTCTTACAGGCAGGTTGCCCACGTGTTACTCACCCGTCCGCCGCTAACGTCATAGAAGCAAGCTTCTAATCAGTTCGCTCGACTTGCATGTATTAGGCACGCCGCCAGCGTTCATCCTGAGCCAGGATCAAACTCTCCGAAGAAATGTTTGACTTGCTCATAAAAGTTTAAAAAAATTAACGTTGACGTTTGTCGCTTTGTTCAGTTTTCAAAGTTCAACCGCCGCTCTTAGGCGACTTTATCATCGTACCAAGTTTTTCACTTGGTGTCAAATACTTTTTGAAAGAAAAAGAGAAATCTTTTTCAGCCTGGCAACGTCCTACTCTCACAGGGACAAAGTCCCAACTACCATCGGCGCTAGAGAACTTAACTTCCGTGTTCGGCATGGGAACGGGTGTGACCTCTCTGCTATCGCCACCAGACATGTTTTGAGATTATTCTCTCAAAACTAGATAACATTTCGCTGAGTACTTCGTGTACTATCGTTTTGGTTAAGTCCTCGATCGATTAGTATCAGTCAGCTACACACGTCGCCGTGCTTCCACCTCTGACCTATCAACCTGATCATCTTTCAGGGATCTTACTAGCTTGCGCTATGGGAAATCTCATCTTGAGGGGGGCTTCATGCTTAGATGCTTTCAGCACTTATCCCGTCCACACATAGCTACCCAGCGATGCCTTTGGCAAGACAACTGGTACACCAGCGGTGTGTCCATCCCGGTCCTCTCGTACTAAGGACAGCTCCTCTCAAATTTCCTACGCCCACGACGGATAGGGACCGAACTGTCTCACGACGTTCTGAACCCAGCTCGCGTACCGCTTTAATGGGCGAACAGCCCAACCCTTGGGACCGACTACAGCCCCAGGATGCGATGAGCCGACATCGAGGTGCCAAACCTCCCCGTCGATGTGGACTCTTGGGGGAGATAAGCCTGTTATCCCCGGGGTAGCTTTTATCCGTTGAGCGATGGCCCTTCCATGCGGAACCACCGGATCACTAAGCCCGACTTTCGTCCCTGCTCGACTTGTAGGTCTCGCAGTCAAGCTCCCTTGTGCCTTTACACTCTACGAATGATTTCCAACCATTCTGAGGGAACCTTTGGGCGCCTCCGTTACTCTTTAGGAGGCGACCGCCCCAGTCAAACTGCCCACCTGACACTGTCTCCCAGCCCGATCAGGGCTGCGGGTTAGAATTTCAATACAACCAGGGTAGTATCCCACCGACGCCTCCACCGAAGCTAGCGCTCCGGCTTCTCAGGCTCCTACCTATCCTGTACAAGCTGTACCAAAATTCAATATCAGGCTACAGTAAAGCTCCACGGGGTCTTTCCGTCCTGTCGCGGGTAACCTGCATCTTCACAGGTACTATAATTTCACCGAGTCTCTCGTTGAGACAGTGCCCAGATCGTTACGCCTTTCGTGCGGGTCGGAACTTACCCGACAAGGAATTTCGCTACCTTAGGACCGTTATAGTTACGGCCGCCGTTTACTGGGGCTTCGATTCAGAGCTTCTCCCAAAGGATAACCCCTCCTCTTAACCTTCCAGCACCGGGCAGGCGTCAGCCCCTATACTTCGCCTTGCGGCTTCGCAGAGACCTGTGTTTTTGCTAAACAGTCGCCTGGGCCTATTCACTGCGGCTCTCTCGGGCTATACACCCTACCAGAGCACCCCTTCTCCCGAAGTTACGGGGTCATTTTGCCGAGTTCCTTAACGAGAGTTCTCTCGATCACCTTAGGATTCTCTCCTCGCCTACCTGTGTCGGTTTGCGGTACGGGCACCTCCCGCCTCGCTAGAGGCTTTTCTTGGCAGTGTGGAATCAAGAACTTCGGTACTATATTTCCCTCGTCATCACAGCTCAGCCTTATGATGAGCGGATTTGCCTACTCATCAGCCTAACTGCTTGAACGCGCATATCCAGCAGCGCGCTTACTCTATCCTCCTGCGTCCCCCCATTACT
>NZ_JBBPAL010000001.1:220000-245000 GCF_038050335.1 Priestia sp. FSL W8-0001 | reverse complement strand
CTGTCTCATGGGTAATATAAAAAAACGCCTTATACAATTAATAATGTAAAGGCGTTAACTACGTAAATATATACGGAATGATACTATCTACTCTTCTCTTTTTATCTAATAGATAGAATAAATCGTTTGTATATACAGAGTTGCTCGTAGTCAAGCCATTTACGGTAGCTCGGTAGAAACTTTCGGGCCATATTCCCAAGATTATACGACATTTCTTAATATGTTTAGTTCTTTTATGCTAGTATATTACCACTTAATAATGAATTAAGTCAACAAAAAACGAACATTCTTACAAAAGAATGTTCGTTTGTTCGGTTTCCTTACATATTATTCCCATTCGATTGTTGCAGGTGGCTTACTTGTAATGTCATACACAACGCGGTTAATGTGTTTAACTTCGTTTACGATACGAACTGAGATCTTCTCAAGCACATCCCAAGGAATACGAGCCCAATCAGAAGTCATCCCATCGATTGAAGTTACGGCACGAATACCGATTGTATAATCATACGTACGAGCATCCCCCATTACACCAACACTACGGATATCAGGAAGAACTGTGAAGTACTGCCAGATATCACGCTCTAAACCTGATTTTGCGATTTCATCACGTAAAATGTAATCAGATTCTCGAACGATTTCAAGCTTTTCTTCTGTTACTTCACCAAGCACACGAATTCCTAGCCCTGGACCTGGGAATGGTTGGCGCCATACAATATTGTCAGGAATACCTAATTCAGTACCTAATGCACGCACTTCATCTTTAAATAGTGTATTTAAAGGTTCAATTAACTCAAACTCCATATCTTCTGGTAATCCACCTACGTTATGGTGAGATTTAATTGTTTGAGCAGTTGCTGTACCACTTTCAATAATATCTGTGTATAGTGTACCTTGAGCTAAAAATTCAAAACCTTGTAGTTTAGTTGCTTCATCGTCAAATACATAGATAAACTCGTTCCCAATAATTTTACGCTTTTGCTCTGGGTCAGATACACCTTTTAATTTGTTCAAGAAGCGGTCTTTTGCATCAATTTTAATAACGTTCATATTAAACCCTTCGCTGAACGTCTCCATTACGCTTTCCGCTTCACCTTTACGTAATAAACCATGATCTACGAACATACAAGTTAATTGGTTACCGATTGCTTTATGAATTAATACGGCTACTACAGAAGAATCTACGCCGCCACTTAATGCACATAATACTTTTTTATCTCCAACAACTCGGCGAATTTTTTCTAATTCAACTTCAATAAAGTTTTCAATAGACCAGTTAGCTTCAGCATGACAAACTTCAAATACAAAGTTCTTTAACAGATCATTTCCGTATACTGAATGGCGAACTTCTGGATGGAATTGAACTCCGTACATATTTTTATCTTTATTGCTCATACCAGCAATTGGGCAAGATGCACTTGTCGCATCCACTTCAAATCCAGGCGGTGTTTCTACAACTAAGTCGCCGTGGCTCATCCATACCACTTGCTCTTTCGGTAGCTCATGATACATTAATGAATCATTTTGTACGTGAATCGATGCTTTACCATACTCACGATGATCTGCACCCGCTACTTTACCACCAAAATGATGAGTCATAAGCTGCATACCGTAACAAATACCCAGTACAGGAATTCCTAATTCGAAAATATTTTCGTCACAGTGAAATGCACTTTCACCATACACACTATTTGGACCACCAGAGAAAATAATACCTTTAGGATTTAACGCTTTAATTTCTTCTGCTGTAATTGTGTGTGGATGTAATTCACTATATACGCCAAACTCACGAATACGACGCGTAATGAGTTGGTTATACTGACTTCCAAAATCTAATACAACAATCATGCCTTCCATCTCGTTCACCTCTCCGAATGTGTAAATAATCACTTGCTATTATGCCCCAAAATATAAAAAAACCAGACTTTCCCCTTTGATATAAAGGCAGAAAGTCTAGTTGAACACAAAGCTATGATCAAAAAGAATATCCTGCCTTCATAGTCAGGCCATTTAAGGTGACCCGGTAGAGACTCTCGAACCATATTATCGAGGATATATGAAGGTATACGTAACACTATAGTAAGTTCGTGAATATTCTATCAATCAAGCTGGAAATGGTCAAGAACCTGTCGTTTTAATTAAATTTTCCCACAATTCTACTGATTGACTCCAAGATTCTACAGATGACTCCTGCTTATAAATAACTCTCTCATACTTTCTCGTTAATTCACTCATATCATTTGTATGAAGCTGATGATCTACTCGTAAAGCAAAATCCTTCAGCGTTTCATGTGAATCTCTTTTTAAACCTTTTCTTGCTAACATACTTATTAAGAAGAAATAGGCTTTTTCAAACGCTTTTTCATCCGAACGTTTGCGGTAGTATGGAACCATTACACGTGGCAACCATTTATAACGTGTCATGTATAATAATATGAATGAAAAGGGAATGAGAAGCAATAACCACCATAAGGAGATTGCAGCATCTGAAGGTTCCACTTTCTCATCATCTGCTACTTGTTTTTCTTCAGGTTTCTGCTCTTCTTGTACCGGCTCTTCCACTTCTGGTTCAGTAGCTTCTTCTATCTCTTCCTCTTCTGTACCTTGATTATTCCCTTCCACTTGAGGTTCATCAAATTCATAAGGGTTTGAGAATGTCTTAGTTGGTTCAAACGGAACCCAACCTGTTCCTGGGAAATAAACCTCGACCCATGAATGTGCATTGTTTTGCGTCACTTCATATACAGGCGTTTCTGCACTAGCGCTAATTTGTTCGCCTTCGGTATAGCCTTTCACCCAGCGCGCTGGAATATCAAGTGTTCTAAGTAGGACAACCATGGATGAAGAAAAATTATCACAGTATCCTCTAAGCGTCTCAAACAGGAATTGATCTACGTAGTCTTCTCCTTCACCAGGAATAGCTACATCGTTTGTATCATATACAAAACCATTAGCTTGAAAGTACTTCTCTACTGCTTTTACTTTATCATAGCGAGTAGCTTCCTCAGCTGTAATCTCTTGAGCAAGCTGCCCAACTCGATTAGGTAATGATTCTGGGAGCTGAGTGTACCTGTTTTGAAACGAAGAATTCTGTTCAATAGAAACTCCATTTCGATCACTATTTTGTAGCTGTTCAATATTAAAAGTAGGATATGCATATGTCATTTCATATGATTTCGCTTCGGTCACGCGACCTTGATTGTAAGGAAATAACTTTTCATTCGCTGGCGTAATTTGCGGTTGCAGTACATCATTAAGAGAAATACTCTTCAATTCTGGAACATGCATTAAATGAATAGTTGGTTGTTCAAACTTAATGGACGCTGTGTATGATTCTTTTTCTACACTTGCACCATATTGAGGAAGTACGTTCTCATTTCCTTCTAACGGTCGACTCGCAGCATTATAAGACGTTTCCCAGCCTTTTCCCGTATAGACGTCTTTTGTTTCAATCCGCCAATAATGCTCTTTCTCTGTTTGAGCAGTAAATACAACCGTATCATCTGCGGTAAAGGCACCGCCGAGCTGAGAATCATCAGTATCGTAACCAATCCGCTGGTTATTTGATGCGCCTTCACCACTGTTTTGTGTGTAAGCTGTTAAGAACGGAACAGGGTCAGGCCATTTCGGAGCTGATTTTGGTGCAATATAAGCAACACCAACTGCTATAAGTAGAACACCTAGTAGCAAAAAGAAAGACCTTGCTCTATTTTCAACGTGGGAAAGCTTTTGTTTGGTTCTTCCATCTATGTGTAATCGCAAAAAGCCTAATAATAAGAAGCCAATGGCTACAACTCGAACAATAGCAAACGTAGCGTCATACTCAGAAAACGTATCAAGCACTGTAACGTAAACAATTGTTAATAAAAAGAAGAAAAAAATCTTTTGCTGATAAAAAATCCAGTAGCGAATTAAGTAAGCCATAATCCATAACAAGATAAAAAACAGACATGTTCTCATCTCAACTGACAAATTGGGAAGTTGCCAGCCGATAATACGGCCTATATCTATTGAAGTTTGGTCAACGAACGCACTAAACCATTCTGCTGATAAAAAGGGCGTTTGATAGTAAATGCGATTAACAGCATACAAAACAAACGCTGCGTTTATAACTGTCACAATAAAAAACGAGGTCTGCAGCATCAGTAAGAGAAAGGTAATACTAACAAAAAAGATAAAATACTGAATCTCACCTGTATCAGTCACCACGCTAAGTGGATGTAGCCATTCAATCAGCAATAAAAACGCGCCGACATAAAGTAATATGCTGCGAATACTTAGAGACTTCATTGCTTCTTCACCTCCCGGACACTACGGGGATTTGGAAATTGAATAAAGTGAACATCCCACCTTGGAATATTCACATAACCTCGTCCGTCTTGTTTGCTTTGTATAATAAAAAGCGTTACTTTTGTTTGCGGACTTACTTTAGCTTGAACCTCTTGAATTAATTCACTTGTCATCGAACTTGAAATAACAGTAACTGCATGAGATAAACCTTTTGGAATCGTTAGCTTTCCGTTTCGTATCGGCTGGACCCTAGCAAAGTAAGCAAGCCATCCTCTCTCATGCTGAGCTCCTCCATGCAACTCCTTTAAACGACTACTGCTTCCCCCATGGATAAATGAAGCTGGCTTATGCTGATTTAGATACGATAGAATCATTGAAGCCATGAAACCAGTCCGCTCTTCAAAGTCCGTAGGATCAACGCCATCAAAAATAAGAACCTCTTCCAAATCACTCATCTTCTCAAACTCTTTTGATATAAGCGTTCCTTTTCGGGCAGTCGCTTTCCAGTCAATAGTAGACAAGCGGTCTCCTTGTTCATACTCACGCACACCAGTAGCAAGCATCGTATTTTCAGCAATGGAACGCTTATAAAAGTGCTTTTCCCCCTCACTCCATTGGGAAGAGGTAGGTTTAACTTGTATTAAATGAGGATACATAATGAGCTGGTTTCTTGTCACAAAAACTTGCTGTCGATGAACAATGCCTAATAAATCACTCATTTCAATCGAGATTCCAGTAAGGTTATACTCACCTCTCTCTAAGGAGGGAATTTCAAACTCAATCACAATGTCTTTTTTCCACAATGGGTATACTATCTTTCGCAAAGATAAATCAGCCTCTTTACATATATCTTCAACAGAAAGATTGTACAAAGGAAAAAATGAGTTTCGTTTAATATGAACTTTGTAATAAACCGATTTCTTCGCTTCGTAATGCGTACGCGTCATCACTCGCTCCACTTGCCAGCTTTTCATAGGATAGAACGCGATCACAATTCCATATAAACCAAAAGGCAGAAAGCTATAAAATAAAAACCAGCTTACAAATCCTCCTTGAAACATCGCATAAGCAAAAGTCGCTACTAATAAGACTACTAATAACAAAAAGCTTATGACTGGTTGCCTTTTAACACTTAGTTTAGCCATATAGCTTTTATCCTTTCACCGGCACAGGCGTACGCTTTATAATGCCTTCGATAATGGAGCCTTCCGTCACCCCTTCATATCTCGTCTCAGGTTGCAGTATAACACGGTGTGCGAACGCATGTTTCATTAAGTGTTGAACATCATCTGGAATACAATAATCTCTACCTTCAAGCAAAGCATACGCTTGAATTGCTTTCATTAACGCTACGGAACCACGCGGGCTTACGCCAAGGCTAATGGATTCATGAGTTCTCGTTTGGATAACCAAATCGACGATATAGTTTTTAATGACATCATCTACGTAAACATCCTTCACCATTTGCTGCATCGTACGCAGTTCTTCCACATTCATAACAGGCTGGACATCATCTATCGTTCGCTTTTGCTCAACTCCATTTAGAATAGCTAACTCTTCTTGTTTCGTTGGGTATCCCATATTTAATTTAAATAAGAAACGGTCAAGCTGCGCTTCTGGTAATTGATACGTTCCTTCAAAATCAATTGGATTTTGCGTAGCCATCACAAAAAATGGAGATGGTAACTCTCTTGTTAACCCGTCTATGGTAACGTGCTGCTCAGCCATGGCTTCCAATAGTGCTGCTTGTGTTTTTGGTGAACTACGGTTGATTTCATCTGCTAATACAATATTCGTTAAAATTGGGCCTGGTTTAAAGTGAAACTCCATATCCTTTGGGCTATATACCGACATACCCGTTACGTCTGACGGCAACAAGTCTGGTGTGAATTGAATTCGCTTAAAATCAGCATTAATTGCCTTAGCCAACGTTTTGACAAACATCGTTTTCCCTACTCCTGGTACATCTTCTAATAGAACATGTCCTTCTGCAAGGAGTGCAACAATACTGAGCTTAGCTACATCTCGCTTTCCTATAACCACTTCGTCAATTGTATTTAAAAGCTGTTGAAGCTGAGTCTGCACCTTTTCTGCTGGTATCATGAAAGTCCCCCCTTAATGTATGTATACATACAAATTTGTCACAAATATAGTACTATTCTAGCAAATCAAGCAGTTTACTTAAAAGAAATAAGGTGAGTCTGATGCTTTATATTTTTACCAGTTTCGAAACAACCTCAAATAATTAGAAAATAAACATTTATCTTATTAGAAGCAAACCTTTGCCCTGCGTGATATAATTTTTATCAGTAAGCGATTCCAAGAATACTGCATTAGATTTCAGAAAAATAAGTCTTTTTTGAGGAGAAGAAGAAAAATGGCTTTAGATCAAGAATCTTTAGTAACAAAAGAACAAACAATCTTTAATCATATAGGCAATAAAATTATATTAAGCGATAGAGAGATTGACATTATCGCTCGTTTAGAAGAGCCGCTCATTCTCGTATTAGACAATGTGTTAAGCGATGAAGAGTGTGATGAACTAATTCAGCTATCTAAAGATAAAATGCAGCGCTCTAAAATTGGAGCTTCACGTGAAGTTAATAATATCCGTACAAGTAGCGGTATGTTTTTCGATGAAAGCGAGAATCCACTTGTACAGAAAATCGAAATGCGCACTTCCGAAATCACGGGCATTCCAACCGATCATGCTGAGGGTCTTCAAATTTTAAACTATTTACCAAATCAAGAATATCGAGCACACCACGATTACTTCGTCCCTACAAGCAAAGCCGCGAAGAACAATCGAATCAGCACGCTCGTTATGTACTTAAATGATGTAGAAGAAGGTGGCGAAACTTATTTTCCAAAGCTAAAATTTTCCGTTACGCCGAAAAAAGGTATGGCCGTATACTTTGAATACTTCTATACAAATCAAGAGCTTAACGACTTAACTCTTCATGGCGGTGCACCCGTTGTAAAAGGTGAAAAGTGGGTAGCAACGCAGTGGATGCGTAAGCAGAGAATTCGTTAATAGAAAAAGAGTTTGGGACATAACAAAATGATTGCTTCTAAGAGACGAACATTAGCTGTTCCAATCTTTTTGGTTTGTCTGAACACCTTCGTTCCATTGCGCTACGGCCACTCGCTTTCCGCGGGGAGGAACCTGAGCTTCCTCGCTGCGCTGCGGGATCTCCGTTTTCCCTCTTTTCCCCGCAGGAGTCGAGTGTCCTACGCTCCATTCCACCCTGTTTCCAACATTGTTTTCACAATCAACAAAAAACCTGAACGATTAAAAGTGAGGAACTCTCAATCGTTCAGGTTTTTCATTGGCTGAATTATTTATGTCCCATCCTCTTTTTATTTCGGGAGCTGATATTACATCATGCCGCCCATTCATTTTCAAATATAAATGGAAGAATTGAGAAATATCAAGGTAAAAAAATATCTTTAACGGAAATGAACTGATGCAGCTTCATAAGGAAATTGAAAATGAATTAGAAATGAAAATTACGGACCTCATAAAAAAATGCAAGAGTTGAAGGTGGATTCTCTTCAAATCGGGACACACACCCTTAGCCCCTTTTCCAAACCCATCAGCGAAAAGGTATGGTTAGCCGCTTGGGGGAAAATGAAAATAAAAGTTAATTATCAGCTTTATTTTGAGGCATTACAAAACACTAAAAATAATTATTAAATTATCATGAAAAGAGGTTGACCCCCTTGGCCGGAGTCAACCTTAGATTACCATTTAAAATTTACCTAATCGACTCTTGTCTTACTAAAGGATTCAACCCAGCAGTTTCCATATAATCTTTTCCCCAGTTATACATAGCATCGAGAATCGGCATCAAGCTTCTTCCTTGTTCAGTAAGGGAGTATTCTACTTTTGGAGGAACCACGGGATAGACTTTGCGCTTTACAATCAAATCTTCTTCCAGTTCTCGCAATTGATTAACTAGCATTCTCTGCGTGATCCCTGGCATAAGAGCTTTCAGTTCGCCAAATCGCTTCGTTCCCTCTTTTCCTAGATGCCATAGTATAAGCATCTTCCATTTACCACCGATAACGGAAAGAGTTAATTCTTTTTCACAATTAAACATCTTATCCTGCATTCGTGACATTTCACTTCACCTCCATATTTATTATAACCAACAGTATGCTTTTTTCACTATATAAAATAAAAGTACACACTTGTAATATCCTTCCATACGTTATATATTAGCAGTGAATATATAATTCTAGTCTGCTGTTCAAGAAAGGCGTTAAAGAATGATGGAACAATTTAAAGCATTGATGGCAGATAAATATATAATCGTTTTCTTACTCATGTTTATTAGGGGATCTTATATGATTGGAAAAGTTAAACATATTTTCTTGATAGGAAGATGCATTACAAAAATAGAAGCAGAAGTTAAATAGGGAATTCATACCGTTTGAGATTCCCTATTTAACTTTTCTAAAAAACATATTCCTAAAAAAATTTTCTATCCTTTTAATAGTTATTTCGGAAACTAGTGAGATTTCTCAACACGAGCCCTTAAAATGTCTTCTGTTGTAATTTCAAGTAATTTTTCCAGGAACCTTATTTTTCCTATTATATTTTCCTCCGTTTTAACGTTTTCCATTTTCTTATCAGCTATCAAATCATTAAGAACTTTTCTGAAAGCATTGCTTTTTATTAGCCACTCTCCAATCAGTTCCTTTGTTGCAGATCTTTCAAACTCATTTTTCACAGCAAATAAACTTTCTATTTCTGTTTCTACTATAGTAATAGCATTTAAATCAGAATTCATACGCATCTTAAAATATCTCTTTTCACTATTATAATAATTTTCATTTCTTAACCGAAAATACTCTACACCTATAGTGATTTCGTAAAAAGAAGCTGTCTCTGTAACATATTGAATGTCTTTCACTTCAACATTTTTCAATAGATCTAGATAAGTTTCTATACCATGCTGAGTATTTATGATTTTTGCATTCAATACATTCATGAACTTCACATCCTTTTCTATCATCATATTCCTTGTTTTCATTACCCTTTCACAAATAATGAGCTATTTTTCTTCACCTATTTTTATTGACTCTTTTTCCATTAAATGTGACAGATGTAATTCTGTTAGTTTTTTTCAACAACATGTCCACCAAATTCGTTTCTTAGTGCAGCTACCACTTTACCTGTAAAAGTATCGCTTTCTAATGAACGGTAACGCATCAAAAGAGACATTGCGATAACAGGAGTAGCTGCTTGTAAATCTAAAGCTGTTTCAACTGTCCATTTCCCTTCACCAGAAGAGTGCATAATCCCTTTGATTTCATCTAGCTTTGCATCTTTTGAAAATGCACGTTCAGTCAACTCCATGAGCCATGAACGAATAACTGAGCCGTTATTCCACACTCTAGCCACTTTTTCGTAGTCAAAATCGAACTTGCTTTTTTCTAATACCTCGAATCCTTCACCAATTGCTGCCATCATACCGTATTCAATTCCATTGTGAACCATTTTCAAGAAATGACCGCTCCCTGCTTTACCAGCATAGATAAATCCGTTTTCGACAGCTGTATCCTTGAAAATAGGTTCCACGATGCTCCAGGCTTCAGGGTCTCCACCAATCATATAACATGCTCCATTACGAGCACCTTCCATTCCACCAGAAGTACCGGCATCCATAAAGTGAATTCCTACTTCCTTTAGCTGGTTATATCGGCGAATGGACTCCTTATAGTGAGAATTTCCAGCTTCAATTACGATATCTCCAGTGCTCAACAATGGTGTCATTTCATCAATTACTGAATCTACCACAGCATGCGGAACCATAATCCATACAACTCTTGGTTTTTCTAATGATTCAACAAGTTCTTTTAAATCAGATGCACCTTGAGCACCGTATTTATTCATTTCTTCAACGGCACTTCCATTTACATCGAAAGCTACTACTTCGTGCTTGTTATCAATTAAATTTTGACCTAAGTTTAATCCCATTTTTCCTAAACCAATTAATCCGACTTTCATGTTCATTTCCTCCTTAATAATCTAAAAACATTCTTCATCTTTTATTACTACCACCATTTATATCCTTCATCTTCCAATAATCGGTAGGAAGCATCTGGTCCCATTGACCCTGATGGATATAATTGAAGGGGAACTGTATTTTCCTCAAAAGCCTCTAAGATAGGCTGTACCCATTTCCAAGACAACTCCACTTCTTTCCAATGTGCAAAGAATGTTGAGTCGCCACGCATTGCATCGTAAATTAAAAGCTCATACGCTTCAGGAACATCTGCTTGCTTAGCAGAAAAATCAACATTGACTGGTTCGATTTTTCCATTGTTTAATGGGTTTTTACTATTTAATTGTAATGAAACCCTTTCGTTTGGATTGATTTCAATCACTAAAAGATTTGGCGCAGTTTCTTCTTCTTGAGTCCTATACAAATCCTTTAAAGTATTTTTGAATTCAATCACAATTCGGGTGGATTTCTCTGTCATTCTTTTTCCTGTACGGATATAGAAAGGAACCCCTCTCCAAAAATTATCATCCACACATAGACGGACAGCCACAAATGTGTCATTTACAGAAGAAGGAGCAACTTCAGGTTCTCTTGTATACCCAACAACTGGTTTACCTTGGATTTCACCAGGACCATATTGACCTCGAATCACATGATTCACCACATCCTCTTTCTTTAATGGACGAAGTGATTCTATTACTTTTCTCTTTTCATTGCGGATCTCTTCTGCACTAATTTGTTTTGGCAGCTGCATTGCTGTCATCATCAACAATTGCAGCATATGATTTTGAAACATGTCGCGAATAGCCCCAGCTTGATCATAATAAGCAGCTCTCTCTTCAACCCCAACTGTTTCGCTTGCAGTAATTTGCACATTTGCAATGTATTGGTTGTTCCATAATGCTTGAAGCACTGGATTTGCAAATCCTAACGCTTCCAGGTTTTGTACCATCGGCTTTCCAAGATAGTGGTCGATGCGGAAAATTTCTTCTTCATCAAATGTTTTACTTAGTTTATCGTTTAATTCTTGAGCCGATTTTAAGTCATGTCCAAACGGCTTTTCGATAATTAGACGTTTCCAACCTTTAGTAGAACCAAGACCACTATCTTTAATGTTGAAAGCAATCACATCAAAAAACTCTGGAGCAACAGATAGGTAGAACATTCGATTTTCTGGAATATTCAATTCTTCTTCACGTTGTTTAACGAGTTCAAGTAATCCTTTATATCCTTCAGCCTTTATAGCATCTACATGGCTATACCGAAATGCACGGATAAACAATTCAAGGTTTGAATCATCATTTAGTGATCGTCTAGAAAATGTTTTTAAGGAATCTTCCACATGGTTTTGGAAATCAGTATCTGATAAATCTCCTCTGCCCACCCCAATAATTGAGATGGGAAAAGGTAATTTTTGATCCAAAAATAAATTATATAGAGCTGGGAAGATTTTTCTTTTTGCTAAGTCCCCTGTCGCCCCAAATAAGACAAATGTCATTGCCTCCATTTTACATACCTCCAAAATTAAAAATTCCACTTATTCCTTTCTTAAAAAACTACTATAACTCTTGATAGCCAATCCCTGGCTTAGCCATATTTTTATTTAAACCTGCTTGGACCGTAATAATGATGTCCCTAAAATTCGAATGACCACATTTTGGACAATAACCATTATTCGATATGAAGGTTAGGCATCTTGAACAAACTTTGTGATGCTTTGCATGTAACTCGAACATATTATTCAACCTTTCAATGTAGTTAACTAAATGCGGAAGATGAGATGACTAATCAATAACCACAGTATTTTGTGAATCCAATGCTGCAACAAGATGTAAGTATAAAGCCTATATTTTTTTAATGGAAGTACGCACTTTTTATTTAAATAGTGATAAAGAAATAACATAATAACAAAATGTATACTAAAGAAAATAAACTCATCTATTTTTGTGTTAAATAAATTAAAAAGCCAGGGTGAGCATCCTCTCCCTGGCCACAAATAAACTTGTTGAGAACATTATTCTTTATGTGTTGAAGCTTTTGGCGTAGGCGTAATAAGCGAGCTATCTAAACTGGTTGTCTCACAATCATAAGAAGCCTCCATAATTGCATTAGGATTAACTGACAATATAACTCTTTTTAATTCCGAATAAATAGGTAATACTCATATTTAATTCTTTGATTATCCTTTCACCAATTTCGTCCGATTTTTCTGTAATGACAGTTTTCCCATGATTACATCCATCATTAATCATTTTTGCAACAATATAGTACACGGCAAGTGACAGCATGGCTTTTTCTAGTGAAAAGACAAAAGCGGCAATATTAATAATTACAACATTAACAGCTAATAAGAATGTGCCGAAATGGTGCAGTTTCTTTTAAAATTAATAGTAAGACTATATAAGCGGTTTTTCTTATAGTATACTTTTTAACACTATGTAAAATAAAAGTGCGTACTTTCATTGTTGTTATATACGTTGTATACTTGCAATTATTCAGCGAGAGGACATGATATCCCTTATTGCTGGCAGGTACAGATAATGCACTATAAGGATAATATTACTGTAAAAGTTTATTACCCTTTGGAGATATTATCATTTTACAAAAATAAAATAATTATAGGAGTGAATATAGATGGAATTACAATTAGCATTAGATTTAGTCAACATCCCAGAAGCAATTGAGCTGGTAAAACAAGTAGAGGAACATATTGATATCGTTGAAATCGGTACGCCGGTTGTAATCAATGAAGGTCTTCATGCTGTAAAGGCAGTAAAAGAAGCATTTCCTAACTTAAAAGTATTAGCAGACTTGAAAATTATGGATGCTGCTGGATATGAAGTGATGAAAGCTTCTGAAGCAGGTGCAGATATCATCACTATTCTTGGAGCTGCTGAAGATATGTCAATCAAAGGTGCTGTTGAAGAAGCGAAGAAACAAGGTAAAAAAATCCTTGTTGATATGATTGCTGTAAAAGACCTTGCTGGACGTGCAAAAGAAGTAGACGCTATGGGCGTTGATTATATTTGTGTTCATACTGGTTATGATCTTCAAGCAGTTGGAAAGAACTCTTTTGAAGATTTACAAACCATCAAAGGCGTTGTAAAAAATGCTAAAACTGCAATCGCAGGTGGTATTAAATTAAATACACTTCCAGAAGTCATCAAAGTACAACCAGACCTTGTCATTGTAGGTGGCGGGATTACTGGACAAGCTGATATAAAAGCTGCTGCTGCCAAAATGCAACAAATGATTAATCAAGGGTAATTCAGATCATGAATACAACTCAATACCTAGCTTAGCTGAAAACATAAAAGAGTTAAATTGCTCCGTAGATTTAATTTCGAATGGTGAAGCTGAAAAATTAGTTAACGGGATACTTGAATCAAAAAAAAATCTTTGTTTCAGGCGCAGGTAGATCTGGATTTATGGGCAAATCTATCCCCATGCGAATGATGCACATGGGGATAGATGCCTATGTGATTGGCGAAACCGTAACCCCTAACTTTGAAAAAGATGATATTTTGATCATCGAATCAGGTTCAGGAGAAACAAAAGGTTTAGATACCAATAAGATGTACTGTAGACACGCTAACTTAGAATAAATATAATTATTCCTCGAGTTCTAAATAGGAAAGACCGCAAGCTATTTCCATGCAAGATTGCGGTCTTTCTGTTGGAAGGAACTACTTTAATTTGTAAAAATTTCAGGAGTGATAAAATGATTTCTTTAAATGGAAAAACTGCAATAGTTACTGGCGCAGGAAGAGGCATTGGACGTGCTATTACTATCGCCTTAGCAAAAGAAGGCGTTAATTTAGGCCTAATCGGCTTAAATATGTCTAACCTAGAAAAGGTAGCTGCTGAACTAGCGGAATATGATGTGAAAGTTTCTGCAGCAACAGCAGATGTTACCGATCTTGAATCCGTTACTCATGCTGTTGAACATATCAAATCAGACTTAGGTCCAATTGATATCCTAATCAACAATGCAGGTGTTGCTAAATTTGGTGGATTCCTTGATTTAACACCAGAAGAATGGGAAAAAATCATCCAAGTTAATTTAATGGGTGTGTATAATGTAACAAGAGCAGTATTACCAGAAATGATCGAAAGAAAAACAGGAGATATCATCAATATCTCTTCATCTGCTGGCCAAAAAGGTGCTCCTGTTACAAGTGCTTACAGTGCTTCTAAATTCGCTGTTTTAGGGCTAACAGAATCACTTATGCTAGAAGTAAGAAAACATAATGTCCGTGTTACTGCTTTAACACCAAGTACGGTCGTTACAGATTTAGCCATTGATACAAATCTTGTTAAAGGCAATGAAGAAAACGTGATGCACCCAGAAGACCTTGCAGAATTAGTCGTGGCTAGTTTAAAATTTAATCCAAGAGTATTCGTTAAAACAGCTGGATTATGGTCAACAAATCCATCATAAAACGAAGCAGATCCGGTGGGGTCTGCTTCTTTAGTTCGTACAAAATACTCTTATATATATCAGTGATACAAGGACATTACTTTCTCTAAATCAACAATTAACTGGTTAACTTCATTCTGTGCTAAGCGTACAAGCATTTGATCGTATAAAGTAATAATTTGTCCATCCTCTTCATGCTGATGTTTTTTTAAATAATGATAAATATTATTTAACTGGTCTTCATTAAGAACCGACTCTGTTTCGAAATTCTTAACTTTCTGTAAGGAAAATTCATTGATAGTCGAATCAAATTCACCTGCAATAATGTTCCCTTTCACGAACATCCTCTCACTCCTCAAAATCAGTATAGGATAGTTTTCCCACATAATATGTTAAATAAATCTTTACTCCTCAAATTTCAAGAACATGAGGGCTTTTCAAATGTTTGATTTATATCTTAGCATCAAAGATTAAAGGCTTCTTTTTTCTTTTTTATTAACGGAACTCATATCAGTATTCAGATGGATGGTATTCATGCTTGTGGAAGGATGATTTTTCGGAAAGCATTGACTCAAGGACTGATAAAAAATAATCCTACTGAGGAATTCAAAATAACTAAACAGCAGAAGAGTATATTGTTTTTCTTGAAAAAGAAGAGCTTGCCCATTTTCTAAAATTAGCCTATACAGGATTGCGAATAGGTTCCTTATTAGCTTTAAAATGGGGGGATTTTAACGAAAAGCAAGGTACTATCCGAGTTACTAAAACCCTTTATAACCCTACCAATCATTTTGAAAAATATCAGCTTTTAACACCAAAGACAAAGGTGCTGTCCGTACTATAAAGATTGATGAAATGTTGATAAACATGTTAAGGAAGCACAGCTTAAAAGGCTTCTGAAAAAAGCTAAAATAGAAAAGAACATTACTCCACACTTCATTATTGATTGAAGCTGGAGTTGGCATTAAAGAAATACAACAGCGGCTTGGACATACAGATATTAATACGACAATGAATATCTATGCTCATATGACCGCCAATATGGAAGAAAAGGCCTCCCAACAGTTTAGCAAACTGATGAAAGACCTTCTCCTATAGTTAGCTTTTTGTCATAGGTTGCCGTGTTTTTTATAAAACAAGAACAAAACCGAGGACAAGAAAACCATATTATCATTTTAGACGTTGATATAACAAGGTTTTAAACCCTTAATTACATCATGCCGCCCATTCCACCCATGCCGCCCATGTCAGGCATTGCAGGTGCACCGCCTTCTTCTGGCTTGTCAGCAACAACTGCTTCAGTTGTTAAGAACATAGCCGCTACAGAAGAAGCGTTTTGAAGCGCTGAACGCGTTACTTTTGTTGGGTCAACGATACCAGAATCAAGCATGTTTACCCACTCACCAGTTGCAGCGTTGAATCCAGTTCCAACCGCTTCGCCTTTTAGACGCTCAACGATTACTGATCCTTCTAGACCTGCGTTGTGAGCGATTTGACGTACAGGCTCTTCAATCGCACGTAATACGATGTTGATACCTGTTGCAACGTCGCCTTCAGCTTCGATTCCAGCAACTTTATTGTAGATATTCAATAATGCAGTACCACCACCAGCTACGATACCTTCTTCAACCGCAGCACGAGTAGAGTTTAATGCATCTTCAATACGTAGTTTACGCTCTTTTAATTCTGTTTCAGTAGCCGCACCAACTTTAATTACAGCAACACCACCAGCAAGCTTCGCTAGGCGCTCTTGTAATTTTTCGCGGTCGAACTCTGAAGTTGTTTCTTCAAGCTGAGCTTTAATTTGGTTAACGCGAGCTAAAATTTCTTCTGCGTTACCTGCGCCGTTTACAACTGTTGTGTTTTCTTTTGTTACCACAACTTTAGAAGCGCGACCTAATTGCTCAATGCTTGCAGATTTCAAGTCAAGACCAAGCTCTTCAGTGATTACTTCACCACCAGTTAAAATCGCAACGTCTTGAAGCATTGCTTTACGACGGTCACCAAAGCCAGGAGCTTTAACTGCTACCGCTGTGAATGTACCGCGAAGTTTGTTCACAACTAATGTTGCTAGTGCTTCACCTTCTACATCTTCAGCAATGATTAATAGTGGCTTACCTTGTTGAACAACTTGCTCTAACACCGGTAAGATTTCTTGAATGTTACCAATTTTCTTATCTGTGATTAAGATATACGGATCTTCTAATACAGCTTCCATTTTATCTGAATCAGTTACCATGTATGGAGATGCATATCCACGGTCAAACTGCATACCTTCTACAACTTCTAATTCAGTTGTGAAGCCTTTAGATTCTTCAAGCGTGATAACGCCGTCGTTACCAACGCGCTCCATTGCTTCAGCGATTAATTGACCTACTTCTTCGTCAGCCGCTGAGATAGCCGCTACTTGCGCAATTGAATCTTTACCTTGGATTGGTTTAGAAATTGCTTTTAACTCTTCAATCGCTACTGCTACTGCTTTTTCCATCCCTTTACGGATACCCATTGGGTTCGCACCAGCCGTTACGTTCTTAAGACCTTCACGAATCATTGCTTGTGCTAAAACTGTTGCAGTTGTCGTACCGTCACCAGCAACGTCGTTTGTTTTGCTAGCAACTTCTGCTACTAATTTTGCACCCATGTTTTCGAATGCATCTTCTAATTCGATTTCTTTCGCAATTGTTACACCGTCATTTGTAATTAATGGAGAACCGAATTTTTTCTCTAGTACTACGTTACGCCCTTTTGGTCCAAGCGTTACTTTTACAGCATTCGCTAATGTATCCACACCACGTAGCATTGAGCGGCGTGCTTCTTCGCTAAACTTAATGTCTTTTGCCATTTGACTCATCCTCCTAATTGTTTAAAAATAATCTATTCTACATTGTTAAAAGTCGTTATGAATAATTAGCCGATTACAGCTAAAATGTCGCTTTCGCGTAAAAGTAAGTATTCAGTACCTTCGTATTTCACTTCAGTACCAGCATATTTTGAGAAGATAATACGATCGCCTGCAGCTACCTCTAATGCTACACGCTCACCGCTTTCTAATACTCGACCTGTACCAACAGCAACAACTTTACCCTCTTGTGGTTTCTCTTTAGCGCTGTCTGGTAATACGATACCGCTTGCTGTTTTTTCCTCAGATTTTACAAGTTCAATCACTACGCGATCACCTAATGGCTTTAACAAGTGAAACAACCTCCTCAAATAATATGTTTTTACATTTTATTAGCACTCAACCTCACCGAGTGCTAACACATTTATTATATTAAAACAAAGTAGCTTTTTTTTGCAAGTATTAAACACAAAAAAATTTAAAAAATCCTTTTTCAACTCATACTACTCATACCTACATAAAAAGAAGGCATTCTTTTATCTCTCATATAATATGTATGTTACAATACGAACAAGAAGAAACATATCAAAAAGCTTCCCTACATGTTCTTCGACAATGATACATAAAAAACCTTTTAAAGGAGTATGGAAGATTGGAAAAGCGCTATGGTTATATCGTACTGACTTATATCATCATGCAGTTTTCTAGCATTTTAGGCATTCCGTTATTATTATCCCTCGGACTGTTTAATGACGAACCCGTTGGAGTAGCTAAACAGCTTGCGATGACTTATTGGACAATTATCAGCTTTAGCTTGGCTTTAGTAATTGTACTTTTGTTGTTAAAGCGTGAAATGTCAATGAGACATGAACATGCTGGCTTACCAACAGCTATATTCTGGTCAATCTTTGGCATCTTTTTAGCAATGGCTTCTCAATCTGTGGCTGCCATGATTGAAATGAACTTATTGGGTATTGAACCTGGTTCTGAAAATACGGAAATGATCTTGAATTTAGTGAAAGTTACGCCTTTATTAATTGTTGTCACATCCGTTATTGGACCAATTTTAGAAGAAATTATCTTCCGAAAAATCATCTTTGGTTCTCTATATCGTAAATATAATTTCTTTATTTCAGCCTTTATTAGTTCACTTATATTTGCAGCAGTCCACTGGGATTTCGAACATTTATTAGTTTACACGGCTATGGGATTTGTATTCGCGTTTTTATATGCAAGAACGAAGCTGATTATTGTTCCAATTATAGCTCATGTCTTGATGAACACGATTGTTGTGTTAGTTCAAACGATTTTTGCGGATGAAATTATTGAAATTCAAAAACAGGCTGAACAGCTACAATTTATTATTAAAGGACTTGGTTTATGAATAATATCCCTCTAACCAGAGGATTTATCTACTTAATTATGGGAATCCTCTTTACGTATTTAGCTATTTTAAGCGTCGATACGACCGTATGGACCTTACCAACTATCTTGTTTACCTTAGTCGCTGCTTTTGATTTTCGCTTTGCGATTCGAACCTTTTCATTGCACCGCAAGATTAAAAAGCTTCAGGAGCAATATAAAAAGTCAAATAGCAACGATTCTCAGAAATAAAAAGGCCCCTTACAGGGGCTTTTTTTTGTTATTCAGAAGAAATTCCAACGGCTTCTTCATATTGTTGTCTATGTTTCAGCATTTTACGATAGGAAATGCGAGAAATAATAATGCTAATTTCATAAAGGATGAATAAAGGAATTGTAACCATTAGGTGTGATAACAATTCTGGAGGTGTAATAAAAGCCGCTATGACTAATAACACAAAATAAGCGTACTTCCGGATACTGCTTAAGAACTGTGGCGTCACAATACCTAGTCTTGTTAAAAACATAATGACAACGGGTAATTGAAACAATAGACCAAATGGTAGCGTAAGCTGAAATAAAAATGAAAAATATTCATTGATACCAATAACTTGGTTAACATCTAGCTTATCCGCTATTCGAATCATAAACTCTACTACAAAAGGAAAGAGAACAAAGTAAGCAAACGAAATACCAGTAAGAAATAGGATAATTGAAATTGGAATGTATCCAAGAGTTACTTTTCGCTCTTTATCATACAAGCCTGGACTTATAAATGCCCATAATTGATAGAGAGCAATAGGAGCAGAAACAACACATCCAATTACAAACGCAAACTGCATATAAATCTTAACCGGATCGGTCAATTTAAATGCGTTCATTGTTAGCGAGCTTGCCTCGTCTGCTGATTGTAGATAAATAATAACGCGATCCGCTAAGAAAAAACCGCCAATTGTAGCAATAAAAAAGAAAAAGACGACGATTAAAATCCTTTTTCGCAGTTCACCAATGTGATCATATACAGACATTTCTTGTTCGTTCATATGTCAATCATTCCTCTATTGATTTCGTTCTTTCTTCTTGCCCTCGTCTTCGTTATCTTCCATTATTCCTTTAGTGGCACTTTTAAACTCCCTTAACGTGTGGCCTACAGCTCGACCAAGCTCGGGAAGCTTCTTTGGTCCAAAAACTAAAAGTGCAAAAATTACAATTAAAATCACACTACCTGCACCTAATCCCATGGTTTCCCCTCCTTTATTACATATATATTCTATTATATATTATTTTCAGGGTAATTTTTCAAAAAGTAAACCAGCGACTGAAGCTCTACGGCTAAATCAATGTGATGCAGACGAATAGAGCTTGGCACATTTAAACGGGCAGGGGTGAAATTTAAAATACCTTTGATTCCGCATTTGACTAAGCGGTCCGTAATTTGCTGTGCCACTGTAGCTGGAACCGTTAGGATCGCAACAGAAATATCTTCTGTCATATGTTCTTCAAGCTTATCTAAATGATAAACGGGTACGTCTCCAACGTGAGTGCCCACCTTTTCTTCAATAACATCAAAAGCAAATTCAATTTTTGTATTGTTATTCTTAATGAAATTGTAGTTTAAAAAAGCTGTTCCAAGATTACCAACACCAATCAGAGCAACTCTGGTTACTTCATCTTGATCTAATGTTTTGCGAAAAAAACTTAGTAAATAATTGACGTTATAGCCATATCCCTTTTTACCCAAGGCTCCAAAATAGGAAAAATCGCGACGAATTGTAGCGGAGTCTACTTTCACCGCTTCGCTTAATTCTGCTGACGATACACGTTGCTTACCAGAAGCATGTAGATTTTTAATAAAACGATAGTATAGCGGCAACCGCTTTGCTGTAGCTTGTGGTATTTTTAAGTTTTCTGTATTCATCTTGTGCCCCCTTAATTACGATAGATATAATGGCTATCGTTCAGATCTCCGCTTAACTTAGCAAGATTCTCTTTTTAAATTAGATAGCGCTTCCATTAAGTGAACCTTCTATTCACTCATGAACAGTAGTCTATAGTTTATTTTAACACAGTCTATGTGGTAATAATGAATTCTACACATAATTTTGTGGAAATGCTTATGACATGCACCTATTCATACTTCTGTCTTAAAAATATGTTAAAATACACTATGTCGAAATGAGTAGAGGTGAAACGATGATTATTCTACAGTTAAACGGAATTACGAAATATTACGGGGCAGACCCGATTTTATCAAATATAAAACTTGAAGTTCAATCTAAAGACCGCATTGCACTAGTTGGTCGAAACGGAGCGGGAAAATCAACGCTTCTAAAAATTATTTCTGGTGAACTTTCCTACGACAGTGGAGAGATTATGAAGCCAAAAGAAACAACGATTGACTACATGGGACAGGATACAGTGTTAGAATCCACTTTATCTATTTGGGACGAAATGTTAACCGTCTTCAAGCCATTGCAAAAAATGGAGAAAGAACTAAGAAAGCTTGAAGAAAAAATGGGAGACCCTTCTTATCAGCAGGATTCCAACAACTATGAAAAGCTTTTAAAGGAATACGATCAGCTTCAAATTTCCTTTAAAGATCTAGGCGGATACCAATACGAAGCTGACATTCGTTCAATCCTGCACGGGTTTCGCTTTTCAAACTTTGATTACTCCACCCCTATTTCTACACTAAGCGGTGGGCAAAAAACACGACTGGCTCTAGCTAAGCTGTTATTAACTAAACCTGATTTGCTAATTTTAGATGAGCCTACCAACCATCTTGACATTGAAACATTGGCTTGGTTAGAGCAATTTTTACAAAATTACGATGGCGCTATCCTAATTGTCTCCCATGATCGCTACTTCCTTGATAAAGTGGTTACACAAGTCTATGAAGTAAGTCAAAAAACCACCTATAAATATCCTGGTAACTACTCAAATTATTTAACACAAAAAGCCGAACGCTATGAGCGTGAGATGAAGCAATTTGAAAAACAGCAGGATGAAGTAGCAAAGCTTAATGATTTCATTCAAAAAAATATTGCTAGGGCTTCAACAACAAAGCGAGCTCAAAGCAGACGTAAACAGTTAGAACGCATGGAGCTAATGGATCGGCCAAACGATGGTGAAAAAGGTGCAAGCTTTTCCTTTGATATTGAACGGCAAAGCGGAAATGAAGTATTAAAAGTTGACAACCTTTCCATTGGATATGAAGAAAATCAGTTTATTGTAAAAAACATTAACCTTCGTGCTACTCGTCAAGATAGCATTGCCCTAGTAGGTCCAAACGGGATTGGTAAATCTACTCTGTTAAAAGGCTTAATGAATAAACTTCCTTTTGTTTCAGGAGAAATCCAATTCGGTTCTAATGTAGCAGTAGGCTATTATGATCAAGAACAGGCAAACTTGACGTCTAACAAAGCCGTACTCAATGAATTATGGGACGACTACCCTACTACTACTGAAAAAGAAATTCGAACTGTGCTCGGTAATTTTTTATTTTCAGGCGACGATGTCTTAAAGGTTGTTTCCACACTAAGCGGTGGAGAAAAAGCAAGACTCGCTTTAGCAAAACTGATGATGCAAAAAGCAAACTTTTTAATTCTAGATGAGCCTACTAACCACCTTGATCTAGATAGTAAACAAGTATTGGAGAATGCATTAATCTCTTATCCAGGTACACTTTTATTTGTTTCCCATGACCGTTACTTTATCAACAGAGTTACCAACAAGGTTATCGAATTGTCTCCAGAGGGAACAACAGAGTTTTTAGGGGACTATGACTACTACGTTGAGAAAAAAGCAGAAATGGAAGAAAGAAAAGAGCTTGAAGCAGCAAATATGGCTCAGGAACTATCTGTAGGGAAAAGTGACAAAGCGTCATATATACAAGATAAGGAACAAAAAAAGCTTCTAAGGCAGCGAAAAAGAAGAATTGAAGAGATTGAAGAACGAATTGCTGAAGTGGAAGCAAAATTAGAGCAAAATGAAGAGCTTTTATGCGACCCAGTAATTTACCAAGATCATGAAAAATCTCAGCTTTTAAACAATGAGAACCAAACTTTTCAACAAGAGTTATCCACATTAATGGAAGAGTGGGAAGAACTTCAGCTAAGTATTGAGGAAAGCTAACAGTTTATACACAAAAGAAGCCCATACACCTTTTGGTGATGGGCTTTAATATATGCATTATCCACAGTTAATTCTAAATTGATTGAAAATTGTGGATAACCACTATATTATCCACAATCCTCTATTCTAGCACTAACCCAGGATTCGCATTTAATGCCATGGTCGCTCTTCTATCTTTACGATATAAAACGCTGGCTGCTGCTCCAATCATAGCAGCATTATCCGTACATAAAGAGAGTGGTGGAATAACTAACTCTACATTAGAGTACTTTTCGAATCGTTGCTGTAGAGCCTCTCGTAACCCTTTATTTGCGGCTACCCCACCGGCTAACAGCAGTTGATTTACGTTATATTCTTGAACAGCTTTTTCTGTTTTTGTTACCAAAACATCAACTACGCTAGCTTGAAAACTAGCTGCTAATGTTTGTGGATTAATATCTTCACCTTTTTGTTTCGCGTTATGCACAGTGTTGATAACTGCTGATTTTAAACCACTAAAACTAAAATCATATGAGCCATCTTCCAACCAAGCACGCGGTAGATCAATTAAGGGTTCACCCTCTTGAGCTAGACGATCGATATGAGGACCGCCTGGATATGGTAACTGTAGCGTACGTGCTACTTTATCGTATGCTTCACCAGCTGCATCATCTCTTGTTTCACCAATGACTTCAAAACGAACGTGCTCTTTCATGTAGACAAGTTCTGTATGTCCACCCGAAACAACTAATGCTAGTAACGGAAATTTTAATGGCGTAATAAGTTGATTCGCATAAATATGTCCCGCAATATGATGTACAGGAATTAAAGGCTTCTGATGAGCAAAAGCTAACGCCTTAGCTGCGTTGACGCCAATTAATAATGCTCCTACTAATCCTGGTCCTTCTGTTACCGCAATTGCATCAATATCATCAAATGTCATATTGGATTGATGTAGAGCTTCTTCTACAACTATTGTGATTTGCTCAACATGATGCCGTGAAGCAATCTCAGGTACAACTCCCCCAAAGCGTTTATGGCTTTCAATTTGAGAGGCTACTACATTTGCAACAATTTCTGTACCACCTCGAATAATCGCAACAGCCGTTTCATCACAGCTTGTTTCTATTGCTAATATTACTTCATTTTCTTTTGTCATAATTTCACCCACATAACTAATGCATCTTCATTGTTATCAGAATAATAATTTTTTCGTATGCCACCAGCCTCAAAGCCTAGCTTTTTATACAATGACTGTGCAATATGATTTGATGTTCTTACTTCAAGCGTCATTGAAAGTGCCCCTAGCTGTTGCACAACATTCATCGCAGCTTTAAGCAAAGCATATCCTAACCCTTTTCCTCTATACTTAGGAAGTATAGCAATATTGGTAATATGCGCTTCATCAATTACAATCCAAGTTCCACAATATCCAATAATTTGCTCCTCTATTTCCATTACAAGGTAGGTAGAAAATTGATTGACCGTTAATTCGTTATAGAAGGCCTCTTTGCTCCAAGGTGTTGCAAATGCCTGTTTTTCAATTTCAACAACTTGATCAATATCTTCAACTTTCATTAGACGAAATTTCAATGTCATAGTCATTTTCTCACTCATTTTTCGCTTCTTGTGCTTTTAACCAGTTTGCTTCTGCCTCAGCTAACCTAATGTAATTAGGCACAAAAGCATGAACTGGAGTTGCTTCTTTTTGCATACCTAAAAAAGCTAATTCACTTGGACGAGGATTGTATTGTGAAACGGATGCAAAGAGTGCTTGTTCTCCTAATACGCTAGTTAATATTTCTTTATGCGCTTCAATATCATTCCCAATAAATAAAATAGACTCATTGTATTCTTTCAATTTCCCAGCCCATTGTTCATTAATAACAAGCTGATCTTTCTCTTCATTACGTAGTTCCTGTCCATTATCAAAACGATATAACCCTGTGAAAATTTGTTGTCT
>NZ_JBBPAL010000001.1:165000-215000 GCF_038050335.1 Priestia sp. FSL W8-0001 | reverse complement strand
CCCCACCTTCCTCCGGTTTGTCACCGGCAGTCACCTTAGAGTGCCCAACTAAATGCTGGCAACTAAGATCAAGGGTTGCGCTCGTTGCGGGACTTAACCCAACATCTCACGACACGAGCTGACGACAACCATGCACCACCTGTCACTCTGTCCCCCGAAGGGGAACGCTCTATCTCTAGAGTTGTCAGAGGATGTCAAGACCTGGTAAGGTTCTTCGCGTTGCTTCGAATTAAACCACATGCTCCACCGCTTGTGCGGGCCCCCGTCAATTCCTTTGAGTTTCAGTCTTGCGACCGTACTCCCCAGGCGGAGTGCTTAATGCGTTAGCTGCAGCACTAAAGGGCGGAAACCCTCTAACACTTAGCACTCATCGTTTACGGCGTGGACTACCAGGGTATCTAATCCTGTTTGCTCCCCACGCTTTCGCGCCTCAGCGTCAGTTACAGACCAAAAAGCCGCCTTCGCCACTGGTGTTCCTCCACATCTCTACGCATTTCACCGCTACACGTGGAATTCCGCTTTTCTCTTCTGCACTCAAGTTCCCCAGTTTCCAATGACCCTCCACGGTTGAGCCGTGGGCTTTCACATCAGACTTAAGAAACCGCCTGCGCGCGCTTTACGCCCAATAATTCCGGATAACGCTTGCCACCTACGTATTACCGCGGCTGCTGGCACGTAGTTAGCCGTGGCTTTCTGGTTAGGTACCGTCAAGGTACAAGCAGTTACTCTTGTACTTGTTCTTCCCTAACAACAGAGTTTTACGACCCGAAAGCCTTCATCACTCACGCGGCGTTGCTCCGTCAGACTTTCGTCCATTGCGGAAGATTCCCTACTGCTGCCTCCCGTAGGAGTCTGGGCCGTGTCTCAGTCCCAGTGTGGCCGATCACCCTCTCAGGTCGGCTATGCATCGTTGCCTTGGTGAGCCGTTACCTCACCAACTAGCTAATGCACCGCGGGCCCATCTGTAAGTGATAGCCGAAACCATCTTTCAATTTTCTCTTATGCAAGAGAAAATGTTATCCGGTATTAGCTCCGGTTTCCCGGAGTTATCCCAGTCTTACAGGCAGGTTGCCCACGTGTTACTCACCCGTCCGCCGCTAACGTCATAGAAGCAAGCTTCTAATCAGTTCGCTCGACTTGCATGTATTAGGCACGCCGCCAGCGTTCATCCTGAGCCAGGATCAAACTCTCCGAAGAAATGTTTGACTTGCTCATAAAAGTTTAAAAAATTAACGTTGACGTTTGTCGCTTTGTTCAGTTTTCAAAGTTCAATTTGGTAATGGAGCGGGTGATGAGAATCGAACTCACGACATCAGCTTGGAAGGCTGAGGTTTTACCATTAAACTACACCCGCATATGGCGCGCCCGAGAGGAGTCGAACCCCTAACCTTTTGATCCGTAGTCAAACGCTCTATCCAATTGAGCTACGGGCGCATTATTTTCTATCGCTTCGTTAGCGACTTAACTATCTTATCATCTCTATTTGTTAGTGTCAATACCTTTTTTTGTTTTTTTGGTGCGGCCGAGAGGACTTGAACCTCCACGGGTTATTCACCCACTAGGCCCTCAACCTAGCGCGTCTGCCATTCCGCCACGACCGCTTAATAAAAAAGGTTAAAGATAAAAGTGCGGGTGAAGGGACTTGAACCCCCACGTCATAAAGACACTAGATCCTAAGTCTAGCGCGTCTGCCAATTCCGCCACACCCGCGTGTGTGTATTTAAAATGGTGAGCCATGAAGGACTCGAACCTTCGACCCTCTGATTAAAAGTCAGATGCTCTACCAACTGAGCTAATGGCTCTTGATGGCTGGGCTAGCTGGATTCGAACCAACGCATGACGGAGTCAAAGTCCGTTGCCTTACCGCTTGGCTATAGCCCAATCAAAAAGAAATGGCGGTCCCGACGGGAATCGAACCCGCGATCTCCTGCGTGACAGGCAGGCATGTTAACCGCTACACCACGGGACCATCCATACAGATGATATACAAACAAAATATGGAGGATGACGGGATCGAACCGCCGACCCCCTGCTTGTAAGGCAGGTGCTCTCCCAGCTGAGCTAATCCTCCGGAATTAAATCATAAATTATTCAAGCAAATATAATATGACCCGTACGGGATTCGAACCCGTGTTACCGCCGTGAAAGGGCGGTGTCTTAACCACTTGACCAACGGGCCATTATAAAATGGCGGAGAAGGAGGGATTTGAACCCTCGCGCCGCTTACACGACCTACACCCTTAGCAGGGGCGCCTCTTCAGCCTCTTGAGTACTTCCCCGTTATAATGGCTCCACAGGTAGGACTCGAACCTACGACCGATCGGTTAACAGCCGATTGCTCTACCACTGAGCTACTGTGGAATAGTGTTATCAGACTCATTAAAATTTACTATATTTTGACTTATTTGTCAATGTTTTTTCAAAAAATATTCAAGCACTTTTGAGTGCTTTATAAATTTATCATATGCCTTTTCCATAGTCAAGGGCTTACTCTAATTTTTTTAACATTCCACCGCAATAACCACAGAGATACTTTTGGAGATGAATCTTTCTTTTCCTTGTATATTTAATCTTACAACCAGTGCATTGATAAAGATGTACTGGACTATTTTGCTTTTTTGCTATGTTTTTTGCAAGTGGCTTGCAAAACCTAGGGGCACCTACTTCTTTCATTAATTGGCGAAAGTCTCGATCTCGATGTCCATATCCTTTGCCTTCTAAATGCAAATGGTAATGACATAGCTCATGTTTAATAATGTTAATAACCTCTTCTTGACCATGTTCTTCATAGTGACCATAGTTGATTTCAATATTAGAGTTATGAACAAGGTACCTTCCACCTGTTGCTCTTAGTCGTCTATTAAAATAAGCTTTATGTAAAAAAGGTTTGTGAAAAAATTTCATTGATATTTCTTCTACTAATTGTTGTAGTTCGTTGTTCTCCATTTTATTTCCTCCTTGTTATCACCTGACTAGCATGCATTGCATACATTTAATATTACATTATTTTTTATACATTTATATAAAAGGAGCGAATGCTGTGATGCCGATGTGGTTACAAAGACAAATGCAGCGTGCTTACTTACAGAGAGATTGTGCACAGATTCGACTATTAAACCAATGCTGGTTTTTTTACCGTAAAAACCACTCTTCAATGGACTAACCCCTACAATCCAATAGAAAAATCGCCCTGACATTAATGTCAGAGCAATTTTTCTGATGGATTTAGAAAGTAGCTTGTGGCGAAATCATTGTTAATGAAACTCTCCCTTTAGCAACATCTACACCTTCTACCCAAACAGTTACCACATCTCCGACAGAAACAACATCTAGCGGGTGTTTTACATACTTGGTTGTTAATTTTGAAATATGAACCAACCCGTCCTGCTTTACACCGATATCTATAAACGCACCAAAATCCACCACATTGCGTACGGTTCCTTCAAGTTGAAGACCTTTCGATAAATCCTCCAGTTGCAAAATATCTTTTTTCAAGAGCGGCTTTGGCAAATCGTCCCTAGGGTCTCTCCCTGGCTGTACTAGCGCTTGAATAATATCTTTTAAAGTAAACTCTCCAACTCCTAGCTCTTCTGAAAGATCAGAAATAGATAAGCTATTTAATGCTTCTTTTAATTCATCTGTTCCAAGATAATCATAAGTTAAATTCACCTTATCTAGCAATTCATTCACGTAACCATAGCTCTCAGGATGAATACTCGTTTGATCTAGCGGCTCTTGGCCATCAATAATTCGCAGGAAGCCAATACATTGTTCATATGTTTTAGCACCTAATCTCGGAATCTTTTTCAGTTCCTTTCGGCTTTTCAGCTTGCCATTTTCTTCTCGATAACGAATAATATTTTGAGCGACCGTCTTATTAAGACCTGACACATATTGAAGCAAAGAAGAAGAAGCCGTATTTACATTCACTCCCACCTGGTTTACTACTGTTTCCACCACGAACGTTAATGAATCATTTAGCTGCTTTTGAGAAACATCATGCTGATATTGTCCAACACCAACTGATTTTGGATCGATTTTAACAAGTTCGGCAAGCGGATCTTGTAACCTTCTCCCAATTGAGACTGCACTTCTTTCTTCCACCTGAAAGTTTGGGAACTCGTCCCTAGCGATGTCAGAAGCAGAATAAACGCTAGCACCCGCTTCATTTACGATTAAATAAAAAATATTTCTAGATTGATGTTGCAAAATCTCCGCAATAAACTGTTCTGTCTCTCTAGAAGCTGTACCGTTTCCGATTGCTACCATTTCAATTGAAAATTTTTCAATGATTTCAGTTACTTGCTTTACACTTTCTACTTTTTTATTAACAGGAGGATGCGGGTAAATAACATCAATCTTGAGCACTTTTCCTGTTTCATCAATAACTGCCAGCTTACACCCAGTTCGATACGCAGGATCTACAGCCAGGACAACCTTTCCTTTTAGAGGCGGTTGAAGAAGTAGCTTTCTCAAATTCTCGGAAAAGATATGTATAGCCTGTGCTTCAGCTCTCTCTGTTAGCTCTTTTCGAATCTCTCGTTCGATAGCAGGAGCAATTAGCCGCTTATATGCATCTGTAATCGCTTCTTCTACTAATGAGACAACAGACGATTTCGTATTTTTAACAAATCCTTTTTGTATGTATCTAAAAATGCCTTCTGTAGATACGTTAATGGATACTTTTAATATCCCGTCTTTTTCCCCTCTATTCATAGCTAACACGCGATGAGGAACAATCTTGCTTACAGATTCCTTATACTCATAATACATTTCATATACATTTTTTTCATCTTTTTCATGAGCTCTAGCTTCGGTTTCAATAACGCCATGTTTAAACGTATAGTCTCGAATCCACTGACGATAGGAAGGCTCGTCAGATATAATCTCCGCGATGATATCTTGAGCACCCTGTACGGCATCCTCCACGCTATCGACACCTTTTTCCGTAGATATGTATAGCTGTGCTTTCTCTTTAACTGCTTCTAAAGGAAATGTTAAAATCCATTGAGCAAAAGGCTCTAATCCTTTTTCTTTTGCAACAGTTGCTTTAGTTCTTCGCTTTTGTTTATAAGGTCTATATAAATCTTCCACTTGCTGTAACTTTGTTGCTTTTGCAATACTTGTAGCCAGCTCATCCGTTAGCTTTCCTTGCTCTTCAATCAAGCGGATAACTTCTTCTTTTCGGGTATTTAAGTTCGTTAAGTATGTCCACTCGTCTAAGATTGCTCGAATTTGCACTTCATCAAGAGATCCTGTTTGTTCCTTACGGTAACGAGCAATAAACGGAACTGTATTTCCCGCTTCAATTAAATTTATTACATTCTTTACTTGCTTTAAAGGAAGGTTTACTTGATCACTTACATGCTTCATTACATCAGTTGTTTGCACTTTTGCTATGGCCGTCAACTCAATCTCTCCTAGCAATGTTTTCTTTTAATTGTAACAAAACTCACATGTATTAGCACATGTGAGTTAAAGTTTTACATCATTAATTTGTTTGTAGCTCTCCCAATATGAATGTTACATCGTCTTTGTGAGAAGATAGTTTCGCTTTCAGTTGAGCGGATAATTGCTCTATGTTCATCCGAGAACTAAAAAAGGCTCTAACTTCTTTTAAATCTAATCCATCCGTATGAATTAAAAACTGAGAGTTCGGTTCATATGGAAAAGTCTGAACCTGAATTTTTTGTTTTCGACCTGATAAAAACCCTTTTACAGGTAAAGGATACGTAAGATTTCCGTCTGGGGCATATAGATAAAAACGAATATTACCTACGTTCGTGTACGAAAAATGCCCGCTGCGTTTATCAAACTTCAATAGAGCAACAGCGGCTCCTCTCGTCCCTTTAGTCACATCATTACACAGCATCATTAAATCATCAAGCTCAAGATTATGATTTTGCTTCGCAGTTTGAATGACAGCATCGGACGCTATTTTTGCATGTTCACCGCTTCCTAACCCATCCGCAATGGCACATAAGAAATAATCGCTAGTTTCTTTGATATAAAAGCCGTCACCACAACAGGTGTTTCCATCTTTAGGTGTTTGATGAGTGGCTGTTTTTATGAAAGATTGATTAGCAGATATACGATTCGTCACTTTTTATACTCCGCTTCGGTTAAGTCTGTTCGAGCCGCATTTCGAAGCTTATCAAGAGCTCTTCTCTGAAGACGCGACACATGCATTTGAGAAATACCTAATTTCTCACCAGCTTCTTTTTGACTCAGGTTCTCAATGAAGGTATAGCGAATGACTTCTCTTTCTCGCTCGCTTAAAACATGTAAAATCTTCTCCAAGACCAATCTTTGGTCGGTTTTCTCATAGCCTGCTTCTTTTTCACCAACTAAATCTAGAATAGTTACGGTACTGCCATCAGAATCCGCTTCAATGGAGTGGTCAACAGAGAGCGCTTGGTAGCTTTGCCCCATTTCCATCGTCTCTAAAACTTCTTCTTCCGTGACTCCAATATAATCAGCAATCTCTTGCACTTGAGGAGAGCGCTGTAATTGGGTTGTCAACTCTTCAACAGCTGCTTTAATTTTCGGACCTAATTCTTTAATTCGACGAGGAACATGCACGCTCCACGTTTTGTCACGTAAGAATCGTTTTATCTCACCAATGATTGTCGGAACAGCAAACGACTCAAAGCTTCTTCCAAACGAAGGATCATATCTACGAATTGCACCTAAAAGGCCTAACATACCAACTTGCACAATATCCTCATGCAAACTTCGGCCTTTTGAATAACGACGGGCAATCGATTCAACAAGATTTTTATAGTGAATAACGAGCTCACTTTGTGCTTCTTCATCTTGGAATTTTTGAAAACGCTCAATTCGTTCCTGAACTTGTTCTTTAGTTAATTTCATAGGTTGAGACTGTGTTTTCATCACTCTCCACCTGCTCTCTTTGCAAATACTTTGTCATCATGAGGGTAACACCTTTAGAATTCATCATTTTCACTTCATCCATGAGCGTCTCAATTAAATATAAGCCTAATCCACCTTCTGGCAGCATCTCAACTTCTTTCGCTGTCTCGTAAGGCCCGATTTTCTCTTTTAATTCTTCAAAGTTAAAGCTTTCACCTTTATCAACCACCATAATTTCTAAGCGGTCAGAAAAAAGGCCAAAACCTACCTTAACTTCACCATTTTCATCTTCTTTGTAAGCATGCTGAACAGCATTCGTACACGCTTCACTTATTGCAATCTTCATGTCTTCAATATCATCATAAGAGAAGCCCATACGGTTTGCCACTCCTGACAAAGTTAGGCGAATGATTGCGACATAATCTGGCTTAGCTGGAATTTTCATCTCAACGAAATCATACGGTTGCTTCATTTCACGCCACCTTCTACCTGTGAATTCACATTTAAAATATCCGTCAATCCTGTAATATCAAATAATCTCTTTAAACGCTCAGACACACCAACAAACTTTAATGAACCGTTATGCTTTTTAATTGCTTTTAAAAGTGCAATAAAAACACCAAGACCTGTACTGTCCATATATGAAACGTCTGTCAAATCAATTGTGATTCTAACATCGTCTTGTTCTGCTATCTCCATAAATTTCTCTTTTAAATTCGGAGCTGTATATGCATCAATTTCGCCAGCCAACGTAATACGATATTCCTGACCAGCATCTTGAACATCAATCTTTAAATTCATCGTATCTATAAACCCCCTCAGTTTTCATAAACTATACATTCTTTACCCTTCATTCTTTCTAGTTAAACTGCTTTTTTTAAAATAATAAGGGTAAAATCGTCTCGAAGCTGAAACTCTTGTAGTTTTTCTAATTCTTTAAAAACTGCCTCAACAATTTCTTGAGGTGTCAAATGCATGTATTTACGAATTAGTTTTATAATGTCCAACCTTTCCAAAAATCCTGCTTCAGTTCGACATTCTGTTACTCCATCCGTTAATAAGATAATCATATCATCTTTGTGAAGCTCTTTTTCATACTGTGAGTACTTCACATGACGATCTACACCTAGAACTAGACCTCTTGCTTCTAAATCATGAAATGTATCAGTTGAAGCTTCATAATAGAATCCTGGTTCATGACCGGCTGATGCGTAGGTAAACAAGTTGTTAGCAGGATGGTACGTACCATAAAACATTGTAATGAACATACTCGGATCCACGTTGCGCTCTACAATATTATTCAGGTTTTCAAGCACATAGCTTGGATTTTTCCGAGAATCCGGTAAGCTATCCATCGCATACTTAATCATCGACATGCACATCGCAGCCGGTATTCCTTTACCAATTACATCTGCAATCGCAATGCTAACACCACCGTTGTCTTCATCCACGAAATGAAAATAATCACCGTTCATCTGCTTGGCTGGTACGCTCACTGCGCCAATCTCTAAAGTATCCACATTATCCGGAATATTTGTTCCCAATAAATTTTGCTGAACATTTGCAGCAACTTCAATCTCTGACCGAAGCTCTCTCTGCTTACTTTTTAACGTTTGATGTTCACGTAACGCTAATCCATAGCTAATCATAACCTCTAATAAAAAATCTAATGAATGCAATACTTTCTCTGGAATATCAGAATAAATCTCTTCAATTACCTCTTTATGAATACTAACGATGTCTTCTGGCGATATTTCATTTTCTAAAGATTTGCGACTTAGCTTTTGTCCTTGGTATAAAACTTGCTCATCTTGCGTTTGAATATAATTCCCCAAAATATCCCTATATAGCTGTTTCATCTCTTTATCAAAAGACATTTATTCTCCTCCTAGCGGAGCCACTTAATTGCTTTGATTTCAGTACCGTCTCCTACATTTGATTCAATTGAAAACTCATCCATGAGACGTTTCACTCCTGGTAAACCTGCACCTAATCCTCCAGATGTAGAATATCCATCTTCCATCACTTTGCGAATGTCAGGAATACCTGGCCCTTCATCTGTAGCAATAATTAAAAGTCCTCGTGTAGTTGAACGATCCAATTTTTCAATATGAATCTGTCCTTTCCCCGCGTATAAATAAATATTACGTGCTAATTCAGAGATGGCTGTTGTAATACGCGCTTGATCTACAGTTCCAAATCCTAAATCCTTGGAAACATTTCTACCTAGCTGACGCGCCGCCACAATATCCCACTCCGTTACAATTTTTACACTGGATTGGAATTCCATCTATTATTCCCCCAGTTCCGATTGGAGTTTCTCAAGACCTTTTTCCAAGTCAAGCGCAGTAAAAACATCATTTAATCCAATACCTAGTTCCACTAAGGTAATAGCAACAGCGGGTTGAATTCCTGTTAAAACAACACGTGCCCCCATTAAACTGGACATGCTAACTACATCACCTAACACTTTAGCAATAAATGAGTCAATCATATCAATGGATGTTAAATCGATTACTACGCCTTTTGCTCCAGTTTGGTGTATTTTACTTAGTAAATCTTCTTGAAATTGAATAGCTGTGTGATCATCAAGCTCCCATTGAATCGAGACCAGTAAGTAGTCATATAATTTTAAGATCGGTATTCTCACGTTCATTCCCCCGATTCCATATCGATAATTTGACGGTTAGTCATTTCTAACGCAAATTCGATTCCTTTCTTCAACGAGTTCTTCGTAATTAGCTCATTTAAATTGATTCCCAAATTAACAATTGTTTGTGCAATTTCAGGGCGAATCCCTACTAATAAACATTTTGCTCCTACTAATCGTACAGCCTCAGCAGCTTGTATAATATGATGAGCTACCATTGTATCAACTACCGGCACTCCTGTAATATCGATTAAAACCACTTCTGAGCGATGCTTAACAACGCCTTGTAGAAGGTTTTCCATAATTTTTCTTGCACGCTCTGTATCGATTGTCCCCACGAGGGGCATAACTGTTATTTTATCAAATACCGGAATTAGCGGCGCTGATAATTCTTGTAAAGCTACTTTTTGTAGCATAACCGTATTTTCCCATGAACTTGAATATTGCTCTACTATCTTGTTATAAACAGGACTAAGCCATTTATCAAAATGATAAAAGATTTCCGAGTGTGCTTCTTTGTTCGAAGATCCTTCGTTTAGATACCCTTCCACAACAACATGTCCTAACTCACGCAAGCCTTGCGTTAGGTATCCAAGTGGCCATCCTAGCTTGACAACTTTTTCTACAATATCTTCGAGTTCATTTGAAAACTCATTTAAAGAACGAAATGCATTCGATAAAACTACATTCACAAAATTTGAACTAACGTTTACATAAACTTGTTCCGATACAACACTTTTAATTCGACCCGTTTCAATATCATTCATTGTAACAAGCCAACGTTCAAATATATCCGCTTTAGATTGTTGAATATACTCAAATAACTTCTCTTGATTCATGAGCTCCTCCTTGTAAGAAATCACATTTCTTTATGCTATTTAGCTATTTTTTACCATATTTAATAAACCCATTAAATAGATTTCTTCTTTCAATATACGTTTACTAGTTATTCTTCGTCAAATTAAAAAAGTTGCCCTTAAAGGAGCAACTTAGTATAAATGGAAGTATAATTCTAAAAGTCGATAAGTCCTACACTGATTTGCAAGGCATCATCCACTCTGTCCATCATTTCATCATCTAAATGGGTGATTTTATCAGTTAGTCGCTGTTTGTCAATTGTTCGAATTTGCTCTAGCAAAATAACTGAATCGCGCTCAAACCCATACTTTTTCGCATTAATTTCTACATGCGTAGGCAACTTTGCCTTTTGAATTTGAGCAGTAATTGCAGCAACAATGACAGTCGGACTAAACCGATTTCCAATATCATTTTGGATGACAAGTACAGGGCGAACGCCTCCTTGTTCTGAGCCAACAACAGGAGATAGGTCAGCAAAATAAACGTCGCCGCGTTTGACTACCAAGACATTAACCCCCGCTGACTAAACGATCCACTGTGTGATTTGCTTCAGACTCAGCTAAAAAAGCTTCAGAAGCAATGTTTAAATTTATCTTTGCCATCTCCATATATCCGCGACGCATAGACTCGCGAATATGGCGTTTTTTTCGCTCACGAAGGTATAATTTCGTTGCTTGGTAAATAAATTCGCTTCTGTTACCATTTTCTTGTTTCACCATAAGGTCAAGTTCCGATACTAAATTTTTCGGCAATCTTACCAGGATTTCTGTAGTTGCGCTCGCTTCAGACACAAACATACACCTCCAACATCAATACACACACACCAATAGTCTCATCTTTCCTTATCATAACACTCATACGTATTAATGGAAAGTTAATTCTGTCAATTTCTACACTATTATTGTCAATCGACGCATTGTTTTATGCATAAATTTAATTTTTAAGCTGAATATTTATTAAATCCTACGTCAATTGTGTTCGTTCAACAAGTAGTTAGTAATATTCACTTGCTCTTGATTCTTCACAATCACCCTTGGTACACGAGCTGAAATCATACAAGGTACTTCGTAGTTAATAGTTTCCAAGTGCTGTGCTACTTGATCAATGGATATTTGTTCGTTGCCCTGCTTACCAATAAGCGTCACTTTTGTACCTACTGGATACTGCTCTGGAAGGCGTACCATTAGTTGATCCATACAAATACGTCCCACCACAGGAACTTTCTTTCCTTTAACAAGGATAGTAAAGTTATGAAGCTTTCGAATCCATCCGTCCGCGTAGCCAATTGGAACCGTTCCAATCCATTCTGCTTTCTCTGATTCATACGTAATACCATAGCTAATACCACTACCTGGCTCTACTTTTTTAACATGTACAAGTGTACTATGCAATGAAAAAGCTTCTTTTAAAGGGACAGAAATGATTTCCTTCATCTCTGGTGACGGGCTTAACCCATACATTGAAATCCCTAGTCTAGCAGCGGTAAACAAATTCTCAGGTTGCTGAAAAATAGCCGCACTGTTTGCACAGTGAACCAGAGGAGGATTAATTCCTAAAGACTGAATAAGCTGCACTACGCTTTGAAACCTGTGATATTGATTTTGAAAGTAAATTGAATTTAGTTCATCTGCCGTTGCAAAGTGAGTAAATACTCCCTCTACTTCCATAAAGGATTGTGATTTTAACAGTGTTGCTACTGCCTTGATCTCATCATCACTTCGTAAGCCTAGTCTTCCCATTCCAGTATCTATTTTCAAATGAATAGTTAACCTTCCATTATTAGCTTGGTCTGCAATTACTTCTTCTATCCATTGCTTACTATAAGCAGTTATCGTAACATTCCATTTAATAGCCTCTTTAACATAAAGAGACGGCACAGCTCCTAGTACTAAAATGGGGGCTTTAACCCCTTTCTGACGAAGTGAGATTGCTTCATCCAAAAATGCAACTGCTAACATATTAGCACCTGCTTGTAGTGCTAAGTCTGCTACTTCTACATCTCCGTGCCCATATGCATTTGCTTTCACTACAGCCATGAGCTTTTGATCCGGTTTTAATAACTTTTTAACTTCTTGAACATTATACAAAATTGCATCTGCATTAATTTCTGCCCATGTTTCTCGGTAAAATGCTTTAACCATTGTGACACTTCCTTTTTCAGAACCATTATAAACATATGCTACTTTGCTAGTATAATACATCCAAAATTAAAGTTCATTAGAAGGAAATAAAAATTAAACTAAACAGATTTGAATTTTCTCACAAATGAAACCAAATCCAATTAAGAAAACAAAAAAGACTCGCTATTCGCGAGCCTGTATTAAAAGTAGTTATTTGCCAAGCTGAGTTTGAACTGAATTCGCCACTTTACTCATCTCTTCAGACGTTAAGTTTTCTGAAGCAATCATAAAGTCAATTCCATCATAAGACCAAGAAAGCGTCTTATCCGTTAGTGCTCCAACTGTAAATCCTAAATCAAACGGCTCCCCAGCTGTTAAAGTAGCTGTAGAGGCTGCTGTTTCCGCTACTTTTGCTTTCTCTTGAACAAGCGTAAACGACTTTTCACCTTCATACTTTAAAACAATTCGCTCACCGTTTTCGCCTTCAACCTTTTTCTCCTCTGCTAGCTTAACGCCTTTTGGTAAGATTTCTGGATAAAGCACACCGAACTCATCAGATTTCTCTGTAGCCATTGTTGGAACATCAATTTTAGCCCCTGTCATGTTGCGTTTCGTATCAAATGCACCCTTATCAAACTTTGAATCAACTTGTACTTTTGAAAAATCCACTTCAATTAGTACCTTGTTGTCTGTATCCATAATTTTTACAGATACAGGCGTTAAATCCTTTTTATTTAGCTTAATTTCTTGTTTTGGCAACATCGTGCTATTTTGGTAATTTGTTTTTGTCTTAAATACATAATGTTTATCCGTCGACTTAAATTCTGCACTTTCATCCTGCACAATGTCTTGCACTAACGATTCATATAAATAAGCTTGGCTACTGTTTTGTGGCCAATCACTTTGGAAACGGAAGCTTTTGTTTAAGGCTGGTGTTAAGACAAAGACACCTTCATCGTTGCGCAAAATCATTTGACTTTGGTCTTTCTTCGTATTTTTTAAGTTTACACGATAATAGGTTGGCTTACTGTGCCAAATTTCAACGTCATATACTTGCGCGTCCTTGCCTGTATTTAGCTTCATTTCTGCTTCAGCTTTATACCCTTTCATATCTTCAATCTTAGCATCTAGTGCATCCGTTACGTCTTGCTGACTTTTTTCGCCACAAGCAGCCAATAGTAATAGTAAAAAGGCGCACGCGAATAACCCAATAAACTTTTTATGCATCTCCCCAACTCCTTTTATATCATGTCATACCTACATGTCGAGAGAAACAAGATACTACCTGTCTCCCTTGTCCGCAATATGAATATATGAAGTTGGGAATATGAATATGCAGACTAGCTTGACGAGCTTTCAATAATTACCTGTGTTACAACATAATGTTGACTGTGTGAAATGGAGACATGAATGTACTTGTTATCGCTTTTATTTAGCGTATAAAGCACTGGTTTTCCACTATGTTCATTTAGAACTTCAATATCTTGAAAACTTAAATCTTTTCCTATTCCTGTTCCTAATGCTTTAGAATAGGCCTCTTTCGCTGAAAAACGACCTGCCAGAAACTCAATCTGCCTTTTCCCTTGGAGTTTATCGTAGCTCGCCTTTTCATTTTTTGTTAAAATACGAGTAACAAACGAAGATTGTCTTTTTGCAAGCTTTTCAATTCGATCTAGCTCGGTAATATCCAGTCCAATCCCTTTAATCAATTGCTCTTCACACCCTTCTATCTTTTTGCATACTGCATAAAATAAAGAAATGCACCTAAAACAAACTATACTAATTTCCTTATGAAAGGAAGTGGTTGCGATTTTTGTTCGAACCGAAAGCTTTCGCGAATTCAGAACCTACTATCCAATTACATTTCTACTACTTTGTATTCATATACTCTTGTGGGCTTTATTTTTAATTCCTGCCCAACCTATTCAATCCTTATTTTATAACTTTGTTGGTTATAACGGTGCCATTGGCCAAGGAGAATATTGGCGCTTGGCAACATCCATGTTTCTACACAACAGCTTTGCTCATTTACTGTTTAACTCTTTTTCACTATTTTTATTTGCACCACGTTTAGAAAGAGAGCTATCACGCTATAAATTTCTTGGTTTTTATATCGCGTGTGGCTTATTAGCAAATGTACTTACTTTTATCATTCAGCCTGCTTACTATAGTCATGTAGGCGCATCAGGTGCAATCTTCGGCGTTTTCGGTGCCTATATTTACTTCATTCGAAACAAAACAATTTATTTTACAAAAAGCGATCAACAAATTGTCATTGTGCTCTTAATTATAGGGTTACTATCTGGATTTTTAAATAGCGGAGTAAATAACGTTGCTCATATCGGTGGCTTTATAAGCGGCTACCTATTAACAATTTTGTTTGCCCGTAAATAACAGGAGAACCGTTCTTTAAACGAACGGTTCTCTTGTTATTTTACAATAAACGTAGATCCATTTACTATTTCGATTCTTTCATATGTTTTTAAATCATTCATCAGCTGAAAGAGCGCTGCATCTTTTTGTTTTGCTTCAATCATGCAATCAATCTGTGGTATTGTCCCAGAAATTGATTGTAAAAATTGATAAAACTCTTCTGCATTTATGTAGTCTGCATGGGCACGAAAGTCTTTTGAGCTTTTTGGACTCGAGATGTGCATTTTCAATGGAAGCTTTTCTTGTTCCCACGTAGCAACAATTCTAGACCAATATTCTGTCCAATCAGGGTTTTCATGATTAGCTTGATGGTGATGCAAATCAAATATTAAAGGAATGTTCAATTTTTCGCAGAGGTATAATGCATCCTGAACAGAGAATGTTGTATCATCATTTTCAAGCATAATCATTTCTTGAATAGAATGAGGTACTAGTCCCCAGTTATGAATAAACTGCTCAAGCGCTTTTTCTTTGTCGTTATAAGCTCCTCCTACATGTAAAACACAGCGGTTTTTAGGTAATATCCCCATTCCTTTTAACAACTTTTTATGCATTTGAAGGGTTTCAAGGGAATGCTTTAAAATATCTTTATTTGTAGAGTTTAGCACAACAAAATGATCGGGATGAAAATCAACGCGCATCGGATTCCTCTCTAGGAACTGACGAATCTCAAGAATGACCGGCTTTAAAGCGTTCATGTAGTTCCAATCACTAATCTCTGGGTGATTGGCAAGGGGAATGAGTTTTGAACTAAGCCGAAAAAATTCCACTTCACTCCAAACATTATGCTTCAATAACCTTAAACAGTTTTCTAAGTTAGAAATAGAAATACGCTCTAATTTAGAAATAGCAGCTTCTCGGTTTTGAATTCGTTGAAACTGCGCAAAAGTCATCGTCTGAGACGGAGACGCATTCTGTAATTGAACACTCATTGCTACATATCCTAAGCGCACTAAAGTTGACATAGAAAACACCTCACTTTCCGTTTAGTATTTCCTGATGGCAAAAAAATAAGCGAGCCAATTGGCTCGCTTTTCTTTTATGCTTTTGTACGTGAATCTTTGCGGTTGTTTTGGCGATTTCCTTGACCACCGCTATTATTGCTACGGCGCTTATCTCCAAATCGCTTAGAGTTTCCACGACGGTTTTGTTGTGAATAGTTTTTAGAATTAGAGCGTGAACGACCACTGCCGTTGTTACCACCACGTCTGTTCTTATCACCTTTTCCAACAACAGGTGGTTCAGCTGTTAAGTTTACAGGCACATCGTTTGGCTCTTTTGTTGCTAACTTAAGTGCTGCTGCTACTAATGCTACAGATTCATTTTCTTCTAGTAGCTCTTCAGCTAATTGCTTATAGTAAGATAAGTTACCTGTTTTTACTGTTTCAACTAACTTATCTGCAGCAATACGCTGTTGACCTTCTAATGCTTCATCCAATGTTGGAGGTGTCATCCGATCCATTTTACGCTTAGTTGTGCGCTCAATGTTGTGTAATTGACCAGATTCTCTTGGTGTTACAAACGTCATCGCTGCACCCATTTTACCCGCACGACCTGTACGTCCAATACGGTGAACATAGCTTTCTGGATCTTGTGGAATATCAAAGTTATAAACGTGAGTTACGCCTGAAATATCTAGTCCACGAGCAGCTACATCTGTAGCAACTAACACGTCAATAGAACCTTCTTTAAATTGACGCAAAACAGATAGACGTTTTGCTTGCGTTAAATCACCATGGATTCCTTGAGCTGAATAGCCACGTACGTTTAGAGCTTCTGATAACTCGTCAACACGACGCTTTGTACGACCAAAAATAATAGCTAATTCTGGTGACTGCATATCTAAAAGACGTGTTAACACATCAAATTTACGTTTTTCTTGTACTTCAACGTAGTACTGTTGAATGTTTGGAACTGTTACTTCTTTTGCTTTTACTTTTACAACTTTAGGTTCGCTCATGAATTTTTCAGCAATGCGGCGGATTGGGTCAGGCATTGTTGCTGAGAATAATAGCGTTTGATGATTTTCAGGAACATTAGATAAGATTTTTTCAATATCTTCAATGAATCCCATATTTAACATTTCATCCGCTTCATCTAATACAACAGTGTGAACATCTTGTAAGCGAAGTGTACGACGGTTAATATGATCTAACATACGTCCTGGTGTTCCAACGATAATGTGAGGGCGTTTCTTTAGAGCGCGAATTTGACGGCTGATATCTTGACCACCGTAGATTGGTAAAACACGAACGCGTTTTGTTTGTCCAATCTTATAAAGTTCTTCAGATACCTGTACAGCAAGTTCACGTGTAGGTGCGATAATTAAACCTTGAATTGCATCAACGCTTGCATCTACTTTTTCGATAAGAGGAATACCGAATGCTGCTGTTTTACCAGTTCCTGTTTGTGCTTGTCCAATTAAATCATGACCTTGTAGCGCTAAAGGAATTGTTTCAGACTGGATTGGTGTAGCTTCCTCAAAACCCATTTTACTAACAGCGTTGTTTAGCTGTGGACTTAAACCTAACTCTTGAAATAATGCCAAATTTTTCAAACTCCTTCTATATTTAGACTATCTATATTTTACAAAAAAAAGCATTCCCCGATACCCGGAAAATGCTCTAAACGATTACTTAATGAAATCAACGTTTAGAGAATAAGCATCTCAAGACACTCAAACTACATCATAACACTATGAGTTTTTATTTGCAATAGAGCTTATTCTATTATTCGTCTTCTTATTTCGACATCACTTTAGTGATTACTTCTTCAAGCTTCATACCTCGAGATGCTTTCACCAATACAATATCATTTGAAGAACTAACAGATTGTAAGTGATCTGCTAACGTATCTTTATCGTCAAAATGAAGAACTTTTCCTTCTTGAAAATTCTCTTGTGCTCCTGAGGCAATCTCCTTACTTAGTGGACCGTATGTAAATACATATTCCACTGCAGCAGGGTCAATAAATTTTCCAATCTCTTTATGAAATTGTATTTCTTGATCACCAAGTTCGAGCATATCCCCCAAAACCAAGATTTTCTTGTTATAACCTTGAATCTCATGGATTAACTTAATCGCTGCTTTCATTGATGTTGGACTTGCATTATACGCATCATTAATAAACGTTAATCCACTCTCAGCCTTCACTAATTCCATTCGCATATTTGTCAGCTTCAAGCCAGCTAATCCTTGTGCAATTGTTTCATTACTCAGGTTAAAATAGCGACCAACAGCAATAGCAGCCATTGCGTTATGTGCATTATGCTCACCTAATACAGGAATGAAAAACTTTTGTGTTTCACGTGAAACGAAAAATGTCGTTCCATGTTCTTCTCTTGTCATATCCGTTAAAAAAAGGTCATTATTTGGTGAGCTTCCAAACGTAATGGCTTTAAACTTTGGATTATTCACTCGACTTGTTAGAAGTGGTTCATCACCATTAAAGATAAATTGTCCTTGCTCAGATAAACCGCTTGTGATTTCAAATTTTGCTTCAGCAATTCCTTCTCGGCTACCTAAATCTTGCAGATGGGATTCACCAATGTTTGTAATGACAGCAACATCAGGCTCAGCCAGGTTTGAGAGAAATTCAATTTCACCGCGACTACTCATTCCCATTTCAAGGACAGCAATATCAGTATCTTCTTCCAAACGCAAGATTGTTAATGGCATACCGATATGGTTGTTAAAATTACCTGCTGTTTTCAAAACTTTATACGTTGTCGATAAAACAGCATCCACCATGTCTTTTGTTGTTGTTTTCCCGTTACTTCCTGTAATTCCTACCACTTTTACCGCTAATTCATGACGGTACGCTTTTGCTAATTGCTGTAGTGCTTCAAGCGTATCATCTACTAAAATGACAGGTAAATTTTGTGGAATATCTTTTTCATCTTTGTTCCATAAGGTTGCCACAGCACCTGCTTCAATTGCTTTTTCAACAAATTCATGTCCATTGAAGCGATCACCTTTAATTGGTACATATAAATTTTCTGGTTGCAGTGTTCTTGTATCAATTGAAACACCTTTAATATGAACCTGTTCGTCACCATGAGCTAAACTGCTGTTTGGAATCATCTTCACCACATCTTTTAGCTTTCGATTAATCATAATGCTTATAACTCCTTTCGCAAAAAGCAGAAACACTATTCATTTTGAATAGTGTCAGCCTTTTTCTTACATCGTATGTTTAATTTTTTGCTTTTCATCATGACGCTGAAGCGCTAAATCCACTAATGTTTCAATTAACACCGGATATTCAACACCTGCATGCTTCCATAATAATGGGAACATACTAAACGGTGTAAACCCTGGCATTGTGTTTACCTCATTAATGATTAACTCGCCTTCTTTTGTTAAGAAGAAATCAGCACGAACAAGTCCTGAACCGTCAATTGCTTTAAATGCTTTAATTGCCAATTCTTTCATTTCTACATACGTTTCTTCGCTAATTTCAGCCGGGATAGCAAGACCTGTGCTACCATCTTCGTACTTAGCTTTATAATCATAGAAAGCAGCCTTTGGTAAGATTTCTCCAACAACTGAGCACGATGGATCATCATTACCTAATACACCGATTTCCACTTCGCGTCCAATTGCCGCTTCTTCAATAATAATTTTACGGTCAAATTGGAACGCTTCCTCAAATGCCGCTTCTAATTCTTTGCGATTATCACACTTACTAATACCAACGCTTGAACCTAAGTTAGCTGGTTTGACAAAGCATGGGTAACCTAAGTTTTCCTCAACAACTTCATATGCTGCTTCACGGTTCTCATCCCACTCTTTGCGAATAAAATATTCATATTTTACTTGCTTTAAACCTGCTTGAGAGAAAAGTTGCTTCATCACGACTTTATCCATCCCTGCTGCAGATGCTAAAACGCCGTTTCCTACATAAGGTAGGTTTAATAATTCTAACAGCCCTTGGACTGTTCCATCTTCACCGTTTGGACCGTGTAAAAGTGGGAAAATTACATCAAGCGTTTCTTCATTTTTCACGTCGGATAAAGCAAACATATTTGTATTTAAAGATACTGGTGAAATGACCGTACCACTGTTACTAATTTCAAGTTCGTTTACCGTTTCAAGTGGACCCGTCAACTTTGTACCGCGAACCCATTCGCCTGTTTCAGTAATATAAATTGGATGTACTTCGTATTTATCATGGTTAACTGCTTTTGTTACTGCTAAAGCTGTTTGTAAAGATACTTTATGTTCAGCGGATTTTCCCCCGTATAAAAGACCAAGCTTAATTTTCACAAGTGTTCCTCCTAACACAATTTAATCTTTTCTATTTTATCACTTTCTCTATCCTTATAGGAAACAGTTTCTTTCTTTATTACTTATGTAAAACGTGGGCAGATGTGAGTCAAATTATAATTTTTTTTTGACTTATCTGCTATCGTAACAGCTTCTGTTCAAATCAGTAAGGGAATTCCGACTCCAATAAAAAAGTGGTAAAAGAGTTGATCTTTTTACCACTTTTATTATTATTGTACTTCATGCTTGTATAAGAATACTGCTTTCTTTGGAAGCTTTCCATACAATAAACTTGCAAACGGTAAAAACCGATGACAAGCCCATATAATGAGGTAGCATAAAGCTAAAGTTAATACATACCGAATTAGCATTTCAATGTGAAACAATTGATTACTATTTGCAGGTACAAATTCAGAAACAATATTTAATACTAAAGGATGGATTAAATAAAAGCCAAAAGAGTACATTGCAATATTTCGAACTGTAATAACAGCTCTTCTAGGAAGTTTTGCAGCTAAGATCTCTCCTATACGAAATGCTACGTAGCTTCCTAACACGAGATAAAACGTATTAATCGTCTCGTACATAACCCCTGATAGGTAAAGTGTCTTAATTGTATACACATAATAATGTAAAGAAGAGACGATTGCTCCTGCAATTAAAGCAATAATTAGCAAAACAATCGTAGATTTATTCGCGCTTTTTGCTTTCTGTTCATTATAGTAAACACCAATCCATGCTCCTAATAGGAAGGTAGATAATGAACTAATAAATAAAGTAAATGATACAAGACCGTACATTGAATTTAATTGAAGATAAACTAACTGTAAGACGACTCCGAATAACCACATATAGCGGCGAAAAAAAGTAAACTTTTGAGCGATCCATATAAAAACAGGTAAAACAAGATAAATTTGCACAATTAAGAAAATAAAGTGCAGTTGATAGTAAGATTCACCTTTTAAAATGCGCAGCAAAATTTCTGTCGCGTTAAATTCTCTTGCACCTACATAAATTGAATATGCTTCATAAATCAATGCCCAAATGATATAAGGAATAAGAATATATGTAACTCGCCTCTTATAGTAACTTTTCCATAACTCTTTTGTTAACGGCTTTTTTATATAGCTATAAAAGAATACGAGTCCTGTAATCACAATAAAGATTCCCGCTTCAATCCGAATAATGCGGTTGATAAAATGATACTTCTGATACGCATCACCGCTATATGGAAGGACGCTTGCATACGCTGCCGTTACGTGTACAAGTACAACCATCATCATGGCAAATAATCTTAAAAAATAAATTGATTCAATTTGTTGTTTCTTCACATTCTGTCTCCTATTATGAAAAAATTTAACACGTCATCTCTATTCCCCTATGCCATAAGTGTTACGCCTTACTTTTCCCCTATTTTTAAAAAAGTTTCATAAAAAAAGAGGCTGGGACATAACTAGCCAAAAATAATGAAAAAGGGTTCTCATCATCGCATTTTGATGATGAGAACCCTTTTTTGTTGATCTGTTTGATTGGTCTATGCACATTTTACGCTGGAGGCGATGTACTTTCGTACATTCACCGCCATGAACGCAAACCCTAATTCGTTTTTCACGTTCTCTTTGCCTCTTACGGACATTCGAGTGAAACGCAAATTAGCCTTCAGATATCCAAAAACTGGTTCTACGTCAATCTTACGTTTTCCGTAGATTTTACCCGTTTTTTCTTCTGAAAGCAGCTGTTGAATGCTTTTCTTTTGTTGTTCCCACTTTTCGTTATAATGGATTCTTCGGTTCTTTCCTTCCTTCGCCTTCGTACATTGTGAACGAAAAGGACAACCTGAACAGTCTTCACATTCGTACACATTGAATAACCTTGTAAATCCGTAACGGTCTGTGCGATGCGATTTGTAACGAAACGTCAACTTATTCCCGTTGGGACAAGTAAAGGAATCATCTTCTTCATGATAATCCCAATTCGCTGTCTGAAATGGGTCATTCTTAACGCGTTTTTTCTTCTCTTTTCGATACATACTATATGTGATAAGAGGCGTACGCTTTCTGTTCTGCACATCGAGGTAATTCTCTTCACTTCCATATCCCGCATCTGCGACAATATAGTCTGGGAGTTCGAAGTAGTGATGTTCAATTGCGTCAAGAAACGGACAAAGTGTTCGTGTGTCCGTTGGATTTGAAAAGACATCGTAAGCAAGTGTATATTGACCTTCTGTCGCAATTTGCACATTATACCCCGCCTTCAGTTGGCCATTCTTCATGTAGTCATCCTTCATACGCATAAACGTGGCATCATGATCTGTTTTTGAATAACTATTCCGTTCGTTAAAAATCTCCATGTCTTTTTCATACTTTAACTTACGTTTCACAAAGTCTTGAAATTGCTTATACGCTTTCTTCGGTTCTTTTCTGCTTGATCGCAGTTGTTTTCGTTCATCGGCATCTTCACTTGCTTCAATTTCTTTTGTCAACTCTTCAACCTTTTCTTCTAATTTTTTAGTGATTAGAGATAATTCTTCAACAGAAAGTTCGTCCGAACTTTCTCGTTCGATCTGTGGAATAATTTCTCTTTCTACTAGTTCGTCATACAGCTGGGTTGATTTCTCCAAGAGGCTCGCACTATACTTTTCGATTGATTTGCGCCAGACAAATGTGAACTTATTGGCATTTGCTTCAATCTTCGTTCCATCAATGAAGATTGCTTCATTATCAATCTCGTTCTCTTGAATAAGCTGACATCGAAACTGGACAAAGCACTCACGAAGAAGCACTTGAACTTCTGGGTGAACACGAAATCGATTGATTGTCCGATAGCTCGGTTCGTAACCTTGAGCTAGCCACATCATACGTATACTATCTTTGAGAAGCGCTTCAATTTTTCTTCCTGAAAAAACTGACTGTGTGTAGGCACATAAAATGATTTTCATCATCATGCGTGGATGGTAAGCAGGACACCCCGTTTTCTGTAAGAAGCCGGCAAAGGCTTCATCTGGAATATGTTCAACGAGATGGTGAACGGCGAAGGCAATATCATTTTCTTGTAATTTTATTTCTAAATCTAAAGGCAAAACCACTTGATTCATGTTATAATCTTTAAACATAAGGACCCTTCTTTCCGATAAGATTTTGTATGGTAACTTTATTTTATCAGAAGTGGTCCTTATTTTAATGTAAAAATAAACAAAGCCGGTGAAATTTTACTCGTCGTAAAATTTCACCGGCTTTTTCGGTTCAGAGGAGGGTTTTGTCCCAGCCTCTTTCTTATCTCTATATTAAAGGTCTATTTTTATCTTTTCAACAGGGAGTAAAACCTATTTATTTTACACATTTATCCTTGTTGGTGAGATAAAGGGAGTGAAAACAACACCTATTTTCTATGCATTTTAAACTCTAAAAATAATTCGTTGTAGTAGCTTAACATTTCTTTTCCTAGATTATCATACACCTCTAACTTTTCAGTTAATGCTTCATCTGGATAGAAGCGCTTATCCTCTGCAACTTCATCCGGTAAATAATCAAGAGCCTTTTCGTTTGGCGTTGAATACCCTACATATTCAGCATTTCGAGCTGCGATTTCTGGGTCTAACATGAAATTCATAAACTGGTGAGCACCCTCAATATTTTTTGCTGTTTTAGGAATTACCATATTATCAAACCACAGGTTCGACCCTTCTTCTGGGACTACATAATCTAGATCTTCATTTTCACTCATAATCTCTGAAGCATCACCAGACCAAACTAAACCGACGGATGCCTCTTCGTTTGCTAGCAACATTTTAATTTCGTCTCCAACAATCGCTTTAACGTTGGGTGTTAACGTATCTAGTTTTTCTTTCGCTTCTCTTAAATGCGTTTTATTCGTGTCATTTAGCGAATAGGCTAAGCTGTTAAGTCCCATTCCTATCACTTCTCGTGCACCATCAGCTAACAGGATTTGATTTCTTAATTCTGGGTCCCATAAATCGTCCCAGCTCGTAATCTCCTTGCCATTTAGCATTTCTTTGTTATAAACAACACCTACTGTTCCCCAAAAGTAAGGAATAGAATATCTATTTCCTTCATCAAACGATAAGTTGAGGAAGCGTGGATTAATATGTTTTAAGTTAGGTAGCTGCTTATGTTCTACAGGAAGTAGTAAATCTTCTTCCTTCATTTTGCTAATCGCGTACTCTGATGGTACCGCAATATCAAACGTGGTGCCACCTTGTTCAATTTTTGTCATCATTGCCTCATTGGAATCAAACGTTTGGTAGATAACTTTAATCCCAGTCTCTTCCTCAAACTCATCAATAATTTCTGGATCAATATAATCACCCCAGTTATACACGGTCAAGGTATTACCTCCTGAATATCCCTGAGCAGAGTTTAACCGAGATACAACGTACATTAAGACGAGTGAAATGGCTACAATAACAACAAATGACCGCATTAATTGTTTCATTTCTCAACCCCGCCTCCTTTCGTACGAAGATTACGCTGGCTAACAAAATAGTAGCCTACTACTAAGAGCACAGTAAATAAGAAAATTAGCGTAGACAGTGCGTTAATCGTTAATGATACGCCGCGTCTTGCTAGTGAGTAAATTTCAACCGACAGTGTAGAAAATCCGTTGCCTGTTACAAAGAACGTAACTGCAAAATCATCTAACGAATAAGTCAGCGCTAAAAAGAATCCTGCAAAGATTCCCGGTGAAATAAACGGCAAAATAACTTTTGATAATACTTGAAAACGGCTCGCCCCTAAATCCCGTGCTGCATCAATTAGAGTTGGACTCATTTCTTGAAGCTTTGGAAGAATCATAATAACAACAATTGGAACACTAAAAGCAATGTGGGCCAGTAGAACAGATGTAAAGCCAAGCTTAATTCCAACAATCGTAAATAAAATAAGGAAAGAAGCTCCTATGATGACATCTGGGCTAACAATGAGAACATTGTTTAACGTCAGCAGCGTATTTTGAACTCTTCTTCTTTTCACATAAATAATTGCAAGCGCTCCAATAATCCCAAGAATTGTTGAAATTACGGATGAAAGCAAAGCAATAATAAGAGTGTTTAATACAATGATTAATAACCTTGTATCTTGAAAGACTTCTTTATACCATTGCAATGTAAAGCCTTCAAACTCTCTCATTGAACCACCGCTATTGAATGAATAATACATAAGGTAAAAGATTGGCGCATATAAAATGACAAAAACTAAAATTAAATATATATTGCTCCATTTCCATTTCTTCATCATTTTATAGTCCTCTCTTTCTAGTTCCAGTTGCAATCATCATAATTGCCATCGCAATAATTAAGAAGACCGCAATCGTCGCTCCCATTCCCCAGTCTTGTGTTACTAAGAAATGCTGCTCAATTGCAGTACCAAGCGTAATCACTCGGTTCCCGGCAATTAGACGAGTAATCATGAAGAGTGATAGCGCAGGAATAAAGACCGCTTGGCACCCTGACTTCACGCCATTTAATGTGAGTGGGAATATAACTCGACGGAATGTTGTCCATGAAGAAGCCCCTAGATCACGCGATGCATATATTAAAGAAGGGTTCAGTTCTTCTAGCGAGTTGAAAATTGGTAAAATCATAAATGGAATAAAGATATAAACAGATACAAAAACAAAACTAAAATCAGTAAATAATATTTGATGAGTGCCAAATCCTAAAAACTCACTAAAGCTGTTAATTGTTCCATACGTACCGAAAATCCCTAAAAACGCATATGCTTTTAGCAGTAAGTTAATCCAAGTTGGTAAAATAATCAACAACAGCCATAGTTGCTTATGTCTTGTTTTAGTTAACAAGTACGCTGTAGGATAAGCAATTAATAATGAAAATAGCGTAATTAAAAAAGCATACCAAAACGAGCTGAGTGTCATTTTTAAATAAACAGGTGTAAAAAACTTTTCATAATTGGTTAAAGTGAACTCATTGTGAATATCAAAGAACGAGTAATAAACAACTAAGGCAATCGGTGCAATAACAAACAAAGCTATAAAAAGCAGATACGGTACTAAATAAATATTACGTGACTTAGTTTGCATGAGTCTCGTCACCATATGCTTCTAGCCTCTTATCAAACTCTTCCTCTGTTTCACCAAAGCGCATAACGTGAATTGCTTCAGGATCAAAGTAAAGACCAATTTCTTCGTCTACTGTTGCTTTTTTTGTTGAATGCACAAGCCACTCGTTTCCATCCTTATCGTATCCACAAATTTCATAATGAACCCCTCTAAACAGCTGAGAATCAACCTTCACTTGAATTTTACCTTTTTCTGGATCCGTAATTTCTAAGTCTTCCGGACGAATAACAATCTCTATTTTTTCATTTGGGTCGAAGCCTTTATCGACGCATTCAAAACGTTCACCCGCAAACTCTACAACAAAGTCCTCAACCATACTTCCTGGAATAATATTTGACTCCCCAATGAAATCTGCTACAAAGCGATTAATTGGTTCATCATAAATATCTGTTGGTGCACCACTTTGCTGAATATGTCCTTTGTTTAATACAAAGATTTCATCAGACATCGCTAGTGCTTCTTCTTGGTCATGCGTAACAAAAATAAATGTAATACCTAATCGGCGTTGAAGTTCTCTTAGTTCATACTGCATTTCCGTACGCAGTTTTAAATCCAGTGCCGATAGCGGTTCATCAAGTAAAATGACCTCCGGTTGGTTTACAATTGCTCGAGCAATTGCCACGCGCTGGCGTTGCCCTCCAGACATCTCTTTAATTTCACGATTTTCATATCCTTCCAAATTAACGAATCGAAGTGCTTCACTCACTCGCTTTTTGACTTCTGTATTCTTTACTTTTTTTATTCGTAATCCAAATGCAATGTTTTCAAATACATTAAGGTGCGGAAACAATGCATAATCCTGAAACACAGTATTTACTTGACGTTTGTTAGCCGGCACGGAATTAATTTTCTTACCGTTGAAATAGATATCTCCGCTTGAAGCCTCTGTAAACCCTGCAATTAAGCGTAAGATAGTCGTTTTACCACACCCTGATGGACCTAGTAGCGTATAAAACTTTCCTCTTTCAATTTCAAAGCTTACATTATCAAGTACTATTGAATCGTTGTCGTATTGCTTTGTTACATTTTCAAAGCGAATAATCGCTTGATTATCGTTCATTTCAATCGTCTCTCCTCTTAATCTCTTTATAAATATGATTCTGTCGCTACTACAATAAGCTCGGTGACGCCGTCATAGGCATTGAACATTTTATGCTCTTCAGCAGCTTGGAAGTAAATCGTTTCTCCTTCTTTCGCTTCATACGTTCGCTGACCAATTTGAACAATAACAGCTCCTTTTAGCACATAGCCAAAGGTTTCAGATAAGGAAGGCTCAAATTCTTTAAATTCACCTTTTTTTTCTAAAATTAAGCGAATAGGTTCCATTTCTTTTTCATTCGATTCATGAACTAACCATTCAATGTGATAGCCTTTTTCTTCATCACAATAATTGGTGTAGTCTTCTTTTTTATATACAACTTTTTGCACCGTTTTATCTTGATCAAAAAACTCGTTTGGTTGGCAGCCCAACACTTCTAAAATACTAAAAAACGTTTCAAGAGAAGGAGAACTTAAATCTCGCTCTAACTGTGAAATATAACCTTTGCTAAGGTCAGTCCGTTCTCCAAGCTCTTCTTGCGTTAATCCTTTTTTTAAACGTAAGTTTTTAATCTTCTTACCTATCTCCATTTATTTAAACCTCAACATGTTTAAAATAAGTAAACTTCCAGTAAATAAAGTTTTGTAACACTTAACTTAAAGTTTACTTTCAACTCGTATTATTATACATGTTTTAAAGCTGAGCACAAGGAGTTTTTTGCAATTATGTCACTTAAAAATTTCCATTTACTTGGATTAAAAAAAGCATCGCTTAAACGATGCTTTATTCCACTTCTTCAATTTCCTCTCTTATATTTTCTTTGTCTAAATTAGCATTACGAAAACGCTGAGTATCATCTAAGTCCAATTCCAAAAACGTTTTTTCTTCTAAGATTACCTTTACATCTTGAACTGTTACATCTAAAACATGACCACCTGCCGTTTTATGTTCATCAATAAAATGGAAGTGGTATCCTGGAATTCCTACACCTGCTACATAATTTGGCGTAAAAAAACCTACCATTGTTCCTTTTACATCTTCCAGTTCAAAAACAGGTTGGCTTTCAGCGACTTCCGTCATTGGTGGATATGGCTTTCTTTGTTTCGCTACCGTTCTTGTTTTTACTTGTTTAAAAACTCCTTCTATCTTAATTGCATAAAAGACGTTTTCACTACTCATTTGAGCTTCTAGCTGTTGCTCAAGCTCTTTCTGAGTTAATACATCATCTAAAATCATTTCTGTTTGGCCTTTAAAATACGTCATCACGGCAAATGGAAGCACGTCTTTTGCTTCTACCTCTACCGCTTTTCCTTCTCTTAAATGATAAAAACCCCCATCTACCGCTAGCATTTCACCATCTAACGCCTGAAATGTTCCCAGGCCAAAATCTCCTTTTTGAGAAAGCTCTTCTTTTGTCATTGTTCCATCATAAACACCTTCTAGCAATGCTACCATCGTAGATTTTTGATAAATAATAGAGCTCATCGATCTTTTCTCCCTTCCCTACGGATACTTATTGATATAGAAAGTATTCCCTCTGAAGAGAAGTCGAAACGAATGATTCAGCTAAAAAAGCGGCTCATAATAAGTGTGTTGTAATAATGACCATCAGATAGACGCTTATGCTTCTTTAAAATTCCTTCTATTTCAAACTCATACTTTTTGTAAACATATATAGCACTTTTATTCGTTTCAATGACCTTTAACGTCATCTTAACAAGACCTTGATGATGAGCCCAAAGAATCGATTGACTTAGTAATGCCTGACCTATTTTTAATCCCCAAAACTCTTTTATGACACCTACTCCAAATTCGACTTGATGTTTGAGTCGCTTCAGATGACTGCCTTCACATCTAGAAAAACCAACAAGGTTCCCTTCTACTTCCGCGACGAGAAATAAATGGTTGGGTATAGACGTGTCCAGCAAAATTAACTCCTTAAATTCCCCTTCATCAATCAGGCCTTCTCCTTGTACACGATCGAAATGTTCTGTTTCACCATCAATTTGTAACCGCAATTCAGCAAGTGCAGGTGCATCACTGACTTTAGCAGGTCGAACAGTATACTCCGTTCCGTTAACTTGAAATATTTTTGGTTTTATCATGGATCCTCTCTCCCCTTTTACTCCATTAGAAAACGAGCCTCTTTTTATTATAAGGCTCGTTTTGGAAAAGATATTTTTATTTCTGTAATTGAGAGTAGTGCTTAATTATTTCTTGAGTTAAATCATCGTTTTCATGTAAGTCGCTCACTTTACTTAGCACATACAAAATACCGTGTTCTTCAAGCATTGTCTGTAGCTGAACAGCTTCTTCATCTTCTGAAGGATTAAACAGCAATGCTGCAGCGATTGCCTTTGCTAAGTTTGCATATGGCAAACCTGCTTGTTTTGCTTCTACAGCTGGACGAACTAATCGATCTTGAGAGCCTAGCTTACGAATAGGTGAACGCCCTACACGATTAACAGAGTCGTTTAAATAAGCATTTTTGAAGCGCTCAATAATCTTCTTAATATATGCCTCATGTTCACCTTGATCAAGACCATACCTTTGAACAAGATACGCACCTGTTTCTTTCAACGTCTTTTGTACCTGTTCATAAATCTCAGCATCCTCTAATGTCTGATGAATTGTTTCTTTTCCTTGCAAGTACCCTAAGTAGGCAATTACGGCGTGTCCTGTATTAACCGTAAAAAGCTTACGTTCGATAAATGGCGCTAAGTCCGGAACAATTTTCATTCCTTCAACTGTTGGAATATCTTCTGTTGTCTCTACTACCCACTCATAATATGGCTCAACCAATACATCAATAGAGTCTGGATTCGATTGAATTGGTACAATACGATCGACTGCTGAGTTAAAGAATGATACTTTTTTAGAAAGCTCTTCTTTTGTTTCTTCATCTAGGTTTTCTAGAATATAACCTTTTAGTAATTCCGTTGCCGAGATTTGATTTTCACATGCAATAACGTACACTTTCTCATCGTTTTCCTTGACGCGAGCTGCTAAGCCTTTTGCAATCAACGGCGCAATACGAGGTAAAATTGTTGGTCCGATAGCTGTTGTGATATAGGTAGCCGTTTTTAAAGCGTCCAATACTTCTTCCTCTTGCGTCATATTATTTAAGCCAGACACATTATTCACTTCAATCACTTCGGCATTTTCTGCTGCGGTTTTCACATGGTACCCTTTACCTTCATTGAGTTTATCAATAACTGTTTGCGCAATATCAACAAACGTAACGTGGTATCCCGACTGAGCAAATAGTGAACCGATAAACCCTCTTCCAATATTACCTGCGCCAAAATGTACAACTGTTTTCACACTTATCATTCCTTTATTAAATTATTTTGTAAGTATTCATAAAATGTATCTTCCAGTTTTTTTCGAATCATCTCTTCATTAGACGAAGAAAAAATCATCATCGCTTCTTTATCTTCAATCAAGTTTGTACTAATTAAGCTTAAAATCTCTTGCTCGCGGATGGTAAGATTTTCTGGCGCCAACATCAGCAGTAGGTTTCGGACTTCCATCATCTTTCCATCCATTCCTTTTACCTGACACGGATAGTGTAAATGAGAGATTTGAAACAATAGTTTTCCTACTCCTTCATGACGACAGTGAAAAAGAGCCATGCTTGTTTCTGGAATACCAAGTCCCCCTTTTTCTTCTCTTTCCTTGAGTTGTTGGACAATAGCTTCTTTATTTGAAACCAAAGCTTCGCGTTCAGCAGCCGCAACCATACGAGCAATGATTCGTTCATGGTCTATCTCCGAACTTTCTCGGTAAATTCTTAGATTGTCAAAAATTGAATCAATACTTGTATACACTTCTTTTATTTCTTTCATTATTTGTTGAAAAGGCGGCCTACTAGCTGGAATTGAAGTAGCGGTTATATTGCTTTTTGCTGAATATCGGTTCTTTTGTGTTAGCTCCTCCACATTTTTTTGAAGAAAGGTCCGAATAGAATTAATGTCTTCATCGCTAAGCAGCGGATTAACTAAGATGTATTCACATGCTAAAAATGGTAAACGAACGGTTGAAATAATAAGATCGTACCTCTCTGTATTCGTTTCATGAATTTCTTTAATTGATTTCACATCAACAGAATCAATTTCAATAAATTCTTTTTTTATCCGACTCGCTAGCATCTTAGATGTACCAATGCCTGTTGGACATACAACTAAAGCTTTAATTACCACATTTTCCTCTCGCACAACTAAAGCAGAACCAAAGTGGAGAACCACATATGCAATTTCATCATCTGAAAAAGATAACTCTTTAAACTCTTTTTCCATGCTGTTTCTTACTGCCATAAACAGCAGCGGATACTTCTTTTTTATCTCTTCTGTTAAAGGATTGAATGCTTCTAGGTGCTGTTGAATGCGAAATATAGATGGTTCCATATGTGCCAACAAGCCTTGAAATAGTGAAAAGTCGTTTGTTAAATCAATGTGTAGCTGATTAGAAACATCTTGAATAACTCGCTTAATAATGCGTCCTAAAACTAGACTATCGTAATCCACTGCGTTGGCTACTTGAAACTTGGATGCTCGCAATACAACAGCTAAGAATGTAATATCATTGGGGTTAATGCTGAGAGAAAACTGTGCTTCGAGCTCTTGACACACACTTTTGATTAATTTGTACTCATTTGACGCTTCATTAATTAACATCGATTCTTCTAACTGAAAGCCCTTCTCAGACCTTTGTAGCATGATGCATATATGAATCATTAACCCCATATAATCGCTATCCGCTAACCTAGAATGACCTTTATTTATTTTCAAATTAACAATGCGATCTACCTCTGCCAAATAAGCAGTATTAAAATAATATAAAGCCTTTTCCTGCTTTGACTGATTATTTTCAAGTAAAAAAAGCTGTTCGATTAGCTCTTCTCCAAAATAAACAAGAAAGTAATTAGCAAGCGCTTTTCGTTTATTGATTTCAGTTGAAACGACCTCTAGCCCTACTCCTCTTCTTCGAACAAGGGTTATACTGTAATGTTCAAGCCAATCTGTTAATTCATCCAAGTACGAGGTTAAGGTAGTGATGCTAACACCTAAGTCTTTAGCTAGCGTTTGGAGCTTAAAAGATGCTTCTTCCAATAGCTTAATAACCAATAGTAGCTTACGTTCTTTCGGAGACTGATCGGTAGGTTGAACTTTCATAAGTTCTTGGATCAACTTGAAAATCTGTTCATCTTTACCGCTAATTATTAGTCCTTCATCTTGTGTACGAACTAATTGCAAATTAAATTGCTTCAGTAAGGATTCAATTGCTTTCAAATCCCGATGTACTGTTCTAGCACTTACCTTCAAAAAACTAGCAATGGATAAAGCCGTATGTTTTTCTGACGTTTTAATGATTAACTCAATAATGGTCTTTTCCCTGGACGTAATAAACACATGCATCAACTCATTTCTTATCTAAAGAAATCAACGCCTTTCAAAAAGAACGAATAGAAAGGCACTTCACATGCCTTTCTACTCTTTTACTTCTTTAGTTCAGCTCACCTTGAATAATTGCTTTAAGTTCTTTAGCTGATTTAGCTTGAACCATTTTTTCAATGTTATCCATGACAGAACATGTTACTGCGATACCTGATAGAATTTCGAGGTGCGTACCATCTTTACCAGCAATACCAAAGATTAAACGTACTTTTTCACCATCAAAATCAACGCCATTTGGAACTTGTAGCACAGTGAATCCCGATTTTAATACGTTCTTTTTCGCTTCTTCTGTACCGTGTGGAATAGCAACATCATTTCCCATATACGTAGACGTCATATTGTCACGCTCAATCATGGCTTCAATGTAGCTTTCTTCCACATAACCACCTTTTACAAGCACTTCCCCTGCAAATCGAATCGCTTCTTCTTTGTTGTTAAACTCTTGATTAAGGAAGATATTCTCTTCGCGCAGTAAGCTATCATCTTCTTGACTTGATTCCACTACTTCCTCCACTTCAGGAGCTCGCCCTTCCGCTGAAGAATCATCTTTAAGCTTATTAATAAGCTTGTCATATTCAGGGCTAGATAAGAAATTATCTACTGAAATATGATATGCTTCTGGAATTTTATTTTGAGCACGTGGAGTAAGCTCTTCTTGTGTAATAACAATTTGAGCATCACTCGGAATATTGCTGATTGCTGTATTTGTAACAAAGATATCTAAACCGGCTTCTTTTACTTTTTTACGAAGTAATGATGCTCCCATTGCACTTGATCCCATTCCAGCGTCACAAGCGAATACAATCTTGTTAACACCTTGTGGTAAAGCTGCTTTATTTGTCACAATTGAACCAGCAACCGAACTCTTTTTACCTTTCATCTCTTGCATCTTGCGCGTTGCCTCATCTAAATCTTCTGTTTGCTTACCTGTTTTTAAGATAAACGCTGAAACAATAAACGATACGACTGTCGCTACCAGAACCCCTGCGATGTTTGCGATGTAGCTTCCTGCATTACCTGGCGTTGCAGCTAAAATAGCTAAGATACTACCCGGAGATGCAACTGCTTGAAGACCTCCACCTAGCAGTACAAGCGTGAATACACCGCTCATACCTCCTAAAATTGTCGCAATAATAAGCATTGGACGCATTAACACATACGGGAAGTAAATTTCGTGAATACCTCCAATAAAGTGAATAACTGCTGCACCTGGAGCAGATTGCTTCGCTGTTCCACGCCCAAAGAACCAATAAGCTAACAGTACGCCTAGACCAGGGCCTGGATTTGCTTCAAGAAGTAGCAAGACAGACTGGCCAGTAGTACGAATTTGCTCTGCACCAATTGGCGATAAGATTCCATGATTAATTGCATTATTTAAGAATAGAATTTTTGCTGGTTCAATTAAAATGCTTGTTAGTGGAAGTAATCCAGCACCTACTAACCAATCTACACCAACAATTAGCGCTTGGGTAAACGCGTCTACTGCAGGACTAATACCTAAGAAAGCTAAAATGGCTAATACGCCACCTAAAATACCTGCCGAAAAATTGTTTACAAGCATTTCAAAGCCTGTTTTAATTTTACCGTCAATTAACTGATCAAATTTCTTAATAACATACCCACCAAGTGGACCCACAATCATCGCTCCAAGGAACATTGGAATATCTGCTCCAACAATAACTCCCATTGTAGCAATGGCACCAACAACTGCACCGCGCTGGTCATGAACAAGCTTACCACCAGTATAACCAATCAAAAGGGGCAATAAGTACGTAACCATTGGTCCAACAAGCTTAGCAAGCTCTTCATTTGGAAAAAAGCCTTTCTCAATAAATAGTGCCGTAATTAGACCCCAGGCAATAAATGCCCCGATATTTGGCATTACCATTGAGCTTAAAAAGTTACCAAACTTTTGAACGCCTACTTTTATATTTGATTGAGCCATGTGCTCTCTTCCTTTCTATATCATAATTACACTTATAATGTTAGGATATGAACCGCTTACATTCAATGAAGAAGAAAGCTAACTTTGTCACATCCTCTCAAGACAAAGGTATATTTATGTATATAGACTGTGAAACGGCGCGCATTGGCATACATATATCTTAAACCCAAAGAGCTGCTAAAACAGTTCTTTTAGCTCTTGAAACGTACCAATTGTATAATCAGGCGCTTCAACTTCGCCAAATCCATACGATGCGTAGACAAATGGAATACCCGCATACTGAGCTGCTTGAAAATCTCCTTGTGTGTCTCCTACATACACAGAACTTTTTAATTTATTACGCTTCATGATGAGCTTAATGTTCTCACCTTTTGATAAACCTGTGCGCCCAGGATTTTCAAAGTCAATAAAATGTGCATCTAGCTTATGATAGTTATAAAAAGCTTCAATATAGCCTGCTTGGCAATTGCTCACAATATACAATTTATATTTTTTAGAGAGCTCTTTTAGCGTTTCTTCTACTTGTGGATACAGATTACCACCGTGTTTTTCCAAATAAGTATTCTCTACTTCACAACACTCCGCTAGAATCTGTTTTTGCTTTTGTTCATCTAATTCTGGGAATAGTTTTTGAGCAATTTCTTGAAATGGAAGACCCATGGTTTGTTCAAAGGCTCTTTCTGTTACTTCTCTTTCAACATAATTGCTCTTCTTAATGACTTCGTTCCAAGCGATAGCTACTGTTCCAATTGAATTCCAGAGCGTTCCGTCTAAGTCAAAGATTATACTATCCATCTAGTCACCCCCTTTAGTTCGTCTTACCGTCATTATAAACATAAAGAAGAGTTTGGGACATAACAAAATGATTGCCTCTAAAAGACGAACACTAGCTGTTCCCATCTCTTTGATTTGTCTCAACACATTCGTTCCATTGCGCTACGGCCACTCGCTTTCCGCGGGGAGGAACCTGAGCTTCCTCGCTGCGCTGCGGGATCTCAGTTTTCCCTCTCTTTCCCGCAGGAGTCGAGTGTCCTACGCTCCATTCCACCCTGTTTCCAACATTGTTTTCACAATCAACAAAAAAACCTGAACGATTAAAAGTTATGAACTCTCAATCGTTCAGGTATAGTAGAGGCTGAACTACTTATGTCTCAGTCTCTTTACCAAAATCTATAGCACACTAGTATAAAACCTTACCTAAAAAACAGCCTTTTCATAACTATTAGACGGAAATTCCCACTAGAAGTTAGTCGACTACAATATAAGTTGCTTTGACAGGACCGTGTACACCAACAATCAGGTTCATCTCAATATCAGCACTATTGCTTGGTCCAGTAATAAAGCTCACATAAGAAGGCACGTCTTCACCTTGGGTCTGCATTTTATGAATAAGCGTAGCTGCTTGGGTCATTCGAGGTACCAGCGTACTCTTGGGAATAATCGCAACAAACGTTTTCGGTAGCAAACTAATTGATCTGCCGTGATCTTTATTATGAAAGAGCGTTACCGTTCCTGACTCTGCAAGCGTGACATCGCTAAACACCAGACCTACGTCAGCTACTTCTGCAATTTGTTGATTTACCTTACCCTTCTCAGCCTCCCAAATATGGACATGAAGATCTTCAGCATTTCTATCAAAAAAGTCCATTAACCCGTATTCCTCATGTCGCAAGTCGTTTGAAGTAATCAACGACTTCCCATTATAGCCTTTAATTGTTTCCGCAAGAACGCCAAGCAACCCTTCACGGCCTGTTCGCTTAAACGTTGTGTGAATAACTTTACAATGCTCTTGTAAAATATCGACAAGCTCATCCTGTGTCTTATCTTTAAATACGTCATGCTGTGGTGTAACGCTCCAGTCTGGACGCTGTACACCTTCGACTCTTCTTTCTCTACCTAAAGTAGTAGCTAATTTATCTAAAAAAGCCTCTCTATTCTGTATCATTATGACTCCCCCTCCTTCTGTCGTTGCTTAAACCAAGCACGGAACGACTGACCTTCAGGAGCATAGAAATTACGTACACTCGTCCAATCTTTCAATGGGCCCGGTCCATTTTCAATCATGCCCTCTTTTGTCCATGGTCTAAGAGCAGGCTTAGCGAGATTTGCACTTAAGTTATAAAGAGATGGGTTTGCTGACCACTTCGCAAATCCCTTCATCATGAGCTTTTCAGCCATAGGTGCTTTATTTTCTCGTTCCACAATGATTTGACGATGGCGAACCAAATGCTCGTGCAGTGGGATTTTAACAGGACATGCCTCTGAGCACGCTGCACATAGCGTCGATGCATATGGAAGCTCTTTATGATCATCATAGCCTTCTAAAAGCGGCGTAATGACTGCACCAATCGGTCCTGGGTAAATTGAGTTATAAGCATGCCCTCCGATATGACGATAAACAGGGCATGCGTTAATACAGGCTGCACAGCGAATACAGTGAAGTGCTGATTGAAATTCTGTTCCTAAAATTTTCGAGCGGCCATTGTCTACAATAACTAGATGAAATTCATCTGGACCATCTACTTCTTCATCAAGCCTTGTCCCTGTAATAGCAGTGATATAGCTCGTTAGCTTTTGTCCAACCGCTGCTCGCGTTAGCAAACTAACAAGTATCTCCATCTCTTCCCAAGTTGGAACAATTCTTTCCATTCCCATTACTGTAATAACAGTGTCCGGGAGGCTTGTGACCATTTCTGCGTTTCCCTCGTTGGTAACAAGCGTGATAGCACCTGATTCTGCAATAGCAAAATTACATCCTGTAACCCCCACATCAGCCGCTAAAAAATCTTGACGAAGTTGTTCTCGCGCGAACGCTGCTAGCTCTTCCGGGGTATCTGAGCCATCATATCCTTTTTTATTAGCAAACGTTTCTCGTATTTGCCCTTTATTTTTATGAAGAGCAGGAGCTACGATGTGGGAAGGTGGATCTTCATCCAATTGTAAAATCCATTCGCCCAAATCAGATTCAACAACTTCAGCACCTACTTCTTCGAGCGCTTTATTTAAACCGATTTCTTCCGTTACCATCGATTTTGATTTAACAACTTTTTTCGCTTCCTTCTTTTTTATCACACTTTTAACATACTCATTTGCTTCTTCTGCTGTTTCTGCAAAAAAGACATTTCCTCCTCGTCTAGCTACTTGCTCGCTTAGTTGCTGCAAATAGTAGTCTAGATTCTCTAATGTATGCGTGCGAATTTCAGAACCTAGCTGTCTCCAATCTTCCCAGTTTCCCAATGCTTCTGCCTGACTCAGTCGCCCATTTCGAAGTCTTCCTTGAGCGGAGGAAACAGCTTGCCTCATGAAATCATCTGCAATTCCTTTTTGAATTCGTTCTTTGTATGGAATTTCACCAATTTTGACGCTCATCTCCATTCCTCCGTTTCTTAATGAGTGTTTAAAATCTCCGTAATATGAACGACTTTAACTTCTTTTCCTTCACGACTCATGCGACCGCCAATATTCATTAAGCATCCCATATCAGCGCCCACTAAATACTCTGCTTCCGTTTCTGATACGTGGCGTGACTTTTCACTAACCATCTCTTGTGAAATAACAGAGTTTTTCACAGCAAACGTACCACCAAATCCACAGCAATCTTCTTCACAAGGTAAGTCAACTAATTCTACACCTTTTACATTTCTCAACAGTACTTTAGGCTGTTCCTTTACTCCTAACAGTCGTTTCATATGACAGGAAGAATGAAACGTGACTTTTCCTTTAAACGAAGAATCTAAATCTGTAACGTTTAATACATCTACAAGAAATTCAGTAATCTCATAGCACTTAGCTGCAAAAGCTTCTGCTTCTTTCTCCCATTCTACATCTCCTTTGAACACAGCCGGATACTCTTTCAACATGCTAATGCATGATCCTGATGGTCCAACTATATATTCAGAATGACGAAAAGCTTTCATCATTTGCTTCATTGACTGCTTTGCTTCCTGTAAGTATCCGCTGTTATACGCTGGTTGGCCACAGCACGTTTGCTCCATAGGGTAATCAACTGTACAGCCGCATCGTTCCAGGATTTCAAGCGTATCTTTAGCGACATTGGCAAAAAGAATGTCACTTAGGCATGTACTAAATAAGGAAACTTTCATACTTGCTCACCTCTCAGAAATTTGGTAAACAGCCCGTTACATCATTCAATATATGTAAAGAGACGGCTTTGAACATTTTGTAAATGCTCAAGCATCGCTTCACTCGCCTCATTCGGCTGTCTATTTTTAATAGCTTCAAAGATTCTTCGATGCTCTACTTTTAAATCTTCCACTGTATTACCTGAATATAAGAATACTTTTCTCGTTTCTTGAATCGTCTCAGAGATCAACGACGACACGCTGCTCATTAAATTAATAAGTAATTTATTATGTGTCGCATTCGCAATGGCCAAGTGGAAGTCTAAATCAGCGCTTGATGCTAACTCTTCATTCCCACTTGCATTCTCCATTACAATCAATGCTTTCTCAAGCGCTAATAGGTCCTCTTCTTCGTGCACCGCTGCTGCTTGAGCTACCGTACCTAGCTCTAAAATTTCACGAACTTTGTAAAGTTCCTTAATATCTTCAATCTTCATTAAAAAAGCAATGTTAACAGGCAACTGGAATTTAGAAGGATCGAAGTTATTTACAAATGTACCTTCTCCATGCCTCGCTACTACTAGCCCCATTGTACGTAAGCCACTTAAAGCCTCGCGAATAGTTGACGTCCCTACATCAAAGCTTTTTGCTAACTTTTCAACAGACTCTAATTTATCACCGGGCTTTAGATCTCCCGCTTTAATTAATTCAATTAGTGTTTCAGCTACTTCCTCATATGCTTTTTTTCCACGAACACGTTTATAGTTCATTTCATTCAACTCCCATCTATCTCTCTATTATATAGATTTACTTATAAGAGAATACAATGGGAACCCTGCTTTTCTTATTTAAAAAACATTTAAAAAGAGAAACCCCGCTATACCCGCTAATACTACATATACAACTGCTGTTCCTAACGTTTTGCGAATAATTTCCCCCTCTTTACCAGATAAACCAACAACAGCACTAGCAGCCACCACATTGTGAACACAAATCATATTTCCCGCTGCAGCACCAATTAGTTGAACTGCTAAAACAGTGTTTAAGTTTAACCCAATTGCCTGGGCAACATTATATTGGATTGGTGAAAAGGTTAATGTGGATACCGTTGCACTTCCAGTGATGAACGCCCCAAGTTTTCCAAGGAATGGCGCTACAAAAATCCAGACTGACCCCAAAGAACTCGCTAATGATTCTGCAATATATTCTGGCATGCTATTTAAATTGTTTAGATTCAGTCCGGAATTAACAAACACCTGTACCATCGCAAGCGTTGCAATGAGTGAAATCGCTGTGATTTTCATTGTACCTAGTGACTCTTTTGATGCTTGCAAAAATGTTTTATAAGACTTTCTTTGAATAAGAAAAGCAAACACAGCTGCCAAAGTTAGAATCGTTCCTGGAGAATATAAAAACTCCCACTTAGAAACAATACCTTGTACTCCTAAAATATCCGTCCAGGTTAAGTCAATAGCAGTTAACGCAAATTGCTTAAGTCCTGGGATAACTCTAGTCAACAGCAATAAGACTACAACGATAATATACGGTGCCCATGCTGTTAAAATGCCCATTTCCGCTTTATCTTCCACTATCTTGAAATCTTTCCTCATTACCTTTTTCCATTCTCCTTTAGGTAATAAGATTCCTCTCTTTGCTGTCAAAGTTGCTACAATTAACGTAATAAGAGAGGCTAAAATGGAGACAAATTCATGCCCAAAGAAATTAGCAATCAGAAATGCGCTTCCCGTATATACAATTCCGATGAGGAACGTCCATGGAAACATTTGCAGCGCATCTTTTATACCACTGCGACTAAATGTGGTTAATACAACCATTAAAATAAATGGAATAAAGACACCCGCCAATAAGTCTAAACTTGTGACTTGCACCGCAATTTCTTTAAAGAAATTAATATCTGCGCTTGGAATATTACTGAGTCCGACTGCTACTGGCGTCCCCACTGCTCCAAACATAACGGCTGTACTATCAGCAATTAGCGCAATGGTGGCGGCCACCAGTGGTTGAAAACCCAGAGCCAATAATAGCGGGCCTGTCACCATCGCCGGTGTCCCAAAACCAGCGGCTCCTTCAATAAGTGAGCCAAATAAAAAAGCTACAATAACTACTTGGACACGCATATCAGCTGAAATGCTTTGAAAGCCTTGATTGATTCGAACAACTCCACCCGTATTTCGAAGGGTATTCAACAATACCAATGCACCGAATAAAATCCACAAAATCGTAAATGTTTTATGTATTCCTTGAAAAATTGATGCTAAAATTACTTTCCCTTCCATCCCCCAGATAGTAAGCGCTAACAATATGACGATAATTGAACTCAATGCCATTCCTTTAGCAGCTGACATCCTTAGAACTACAAGAAACAAAAATGGCGCAATGATCGCACTTAGCGCAATGAACAATAACATATAAACCCTTCCCCCTAGTTGACTTATATTATTAAGCGCTCATATCTAATAAGGTCATCTGATGACCTTATTAATATAGTTACATAAATTTCATAAATAGACAATGGGGAATTTTGCATTTTTTATCATAAAAGCAAGTTTAGCAGTAATTTTTATTCGTTTATCATTTTTTAACGAGTATCTATTTTCATTACTTCACCTTTTGAAAAGAGATAAGAAGAATTTCCTATCCAGAAGAGTGCAACAGCTATATGAAATAAAATTAAAAACCAGGCAAATACCTCCATTCTCAACCTCCTTTATATCTATCGTAATTTTAATATAGAATAAATTAACTTTTTTGTAATTTTTATTAATTTAAATAAAAAAAGAAGGAGAGTAACCTATTGGTTATTCTCCTTCTTTTTTATGATCTAAAAAACTAATCAGTTATTATTCAACCGTAACAGACTTAGCTAAGTTACGTGGTTTATCTACGTCACAATCACGGTGTAGAGCTGCGTAGTAAGAAATTAATTGTAATGGAATAACCGCTGCTAAAGGTGCTAATGTTTCGTGTACCTTTGGAATTACATAGCGATCTTCTTCTGTTTCTAAGCCCTTCATTGAGATAATGCAAGGATTAGCTCCGCGCGCTACTACTTCTTTTACGTTTCCGCGAATGCTTAAGTTTACATGCTCTTGTGTTGCAAGGGCAATAACAGGCGTATTGTTCTCAATTAACGCAATTGTTCCGTGCTTTAACTCTCCACCAGCAAATCCTTCTGCTTGGATATAAGAGATTTCCTTAAGCTTTAAAGAACCTTCTAATCCAACGTAATAGTCAACAGAGCGTCCGATGAAGAATGCGTTACGCGTTGTTGCTAAGAATTGAAGAGCGATGCTTTCCATTTCTTCTTTATCGTCACATAGAACTTCCATTGTATTAGCAACAATCGCTAGTTCTTGCATTAAGTCAAAATCAAGCTTAATGCCACGTGCTTGTGCAGTTACTGCTGCTAGAATTGAAAGTACTGCTAGCTGAGCAGTATATGCTTTTGTAGAAGCAACAGCAATCTCTGGACCAGCGTGTAATAATAACGTGTAATCTGACTCACGAGATAGAGTTGACCCCGGAACGTTTGTAATTGTTAATGCTTTGTGACCAAGCTCTTTAATCTGAACAAGAACTGCACGGCTATCTGCAGTTTCACCACTTTGAGAAATAAAGATGAATAGTGGTTTTTCAGATAAAAGTGGCATGTTGTAAGAAAACTCACTCGCTACGTGGACTTCAACTGGAACTTTCGCCCAAGTTTCAATGAATTGTTTTCCTACTAATCCAGCATGGTAACTTGTTCCACAAGCAACGATATATACACGATCAGAGTCGTTCATTGCTTTTACAATATCCTCATCAACATGAAGTTCATTGTCAGCACCTTGATATTGCTGAATGATTTTACGCATTACTAGAGGCTGCTCATCAATTTCTTTTAGCATGTAGTGAGGATACGTACCCTTTTCAATATCACTTGCATCTAATTCAGCAGTGTAAGGATCGCGCGCTACTACTTCACCATCTAATGTTTTAATTGTAACAGCTTCTTTTGTTACGATTACTGTTTCTTTATCCATTAGCTCTACATATTGGTTTGTTACTTGTAGCATCGCCATTGCATCACTTGCTACAACGTTAAAGCCTTCACCTAAACCAACAAGTAACGGACTTTTATTTTTAGCAACATAAATTGTGTTTTTATCTTCATTATCAATTAATGCTAGTGCATAAGAACCGTGTAGTAAGCTTACCGCTTTACGGAATGCTTCTTCTACTTCTAATCCTTCACTTGCAATTTTTTCAATTAAATGAACGATTACTTCTGTATCCGTTTCACTTTTGAATTCAACATCTTGTAAATACTCACGCTTTAAGATTGCGTAGTTCTCAATAACTCCGTTGTGAACTAGCGTAAAGCGACCGTTATGACTTTGGTGTGGGTGAGCATTTTCACGGCTTGGAACACCGTGTGTTGCCCAGCGCGTATGACCGATACCAGCTGGTGCTACAACGTTATTATCGACTGATTGACGTAGTTCAGCAATACGTCCTTTTTCTTTGAATACGTGTACGCCACCGTCATTAACAACTGCAATACCCGCTGAGTCATATCCACGATATTCTAATTTTTCAAGACCACGTAATAAAATTTCCTTTGAATCTTGAGTTCCAATATAACCTACAATTCCGCACATAGATTGTAATCCTCCTTAAAGTAATGAAGAACGTTACCTTCTTCACAATAACGATTATCTTCTTAATGCGTTTGTCCAAAGAGTCACCCCTTTGTTTTTCACATTAAGCTTTCGATTGTGATAATCAACAACCGGGAGGCATCCGCCGATACTTCGATAAACCTCCTCCTCGTCAACTAAGCCACTGTCGTCTCAGACTTAGTTCAGGCGCTTTTACATATATTAAATTATTTTTAACATTCCCTCCTTTTGTAAACTAGAGACGAACAGATTTAATCTTACAACAAAGCATAAGAAATCGTCAATTATCTTTATTACCAATAGTAAAAACAGGCCTTTTTGCGTGCCGCTTTGTACAATTGGCATAATATAAAAATATGCATAAGCAGCTCATGTGGTCACTGCTTATGCATAGAATGATGAATTACTCTAGTCCCATTTCTTCTTTTACAACTTCAACAATGCGGTTTACGTAAGTCTCACACTCATTTTGGCTTGGTGCTTCAACCATTACGCGCACAAGTGGCTCTGTACCTGAAGGGCGAACAAGAACGCGACCGTTTCCAGCCATTTCTTTTTCTACTTCGGTAATTATTTCTTTTACCTTCTCGTTTTCAGTTACGTGATGTTTATCCGTTACTCTCACGTTTACAAGCAGCTGTGGAAACTTTGTCATTTCGTTTGCTAGTTCAGATAATTTTTTATTTGTTGCCTTCATAATGTTTACAAGCTGAATCGCAGACAACATACCGTCTCCTGTCGTGTTATAATCAAGGAAGATAATATGACCTGATTGCTCTCCACCTAAATTGTATTGATGTACTTTCATCTCTTCTACCACGTAGCGATCTCCAACCGCTGTCTGAGCACTTTCAATTCCGTTTGCTTCAAGAGCCTTGTAGAATCCAAGGTTACTCATAACCGTAGAGACAAGCGTGTTATGTTTTAAACGCCCTTGTTCAAATAAATACTTTGCACAAATGAACATAATTTGATCGCCATCTACAATGTCACCATTTTCATCGATTGCAATTAGTCGGTCTCCGTCACCATCAAAAGCTAATCCTACGTCCGCACCTTTTTCTTTCACAAATGCTGATAATGCTTCAGGGTGAGTAGAACCAACACCTTCGTTAATATTTAATCCATTTGGAGATGCACCCATTGTTGAAATATCAGCATCTAAGTCTGCAAATAAATGTGCTGCTAGAGATGAAGTCGCACCATGTGCACAGTCAAGCGCAACGTGTAAGCCAGAAAAATCTTCATCGATTGTTTGCTTCAGATACTGAAGATATTTTTGACCGCCTTCAAAATAGTCATTTACCTGTCCAAGATCTTTACCAACAGGTCTTGGTAGCTCATCTTTTGGATTATCAATTAATGCTTCAATTTCATTTTCTTGAGCATCAGATAACTTGAATCCATCTGGACCAAAAAACTTGATTCCGTTATCTTGCACTGGGTTGTGTGAAGCAGAAATCATAACCCCTGCTTGTGCACCCAGCGCTTTTGTTAAGTAAGAAACACCTGGAGTTGAGATTACACCCAAGCGCATTACCTCCGCTCCGATAGACAGAAGACCTGCTACCAAAGCTCCCTCTAACATATGCCCTGATACACGCGTATCGCGACCGATTAGGACTTTTGGTCGTTCTGTATCTTTTGTTAATACGTATCCTCCAAAACGACCAATTTTAAATGCAAGCTCAGGTGTTAATTCACTGTTTGCAACACCCCTTACACCGTCTGTTCCAAAATACTTACCCATTCTTTTTCTCTCCTTTTATGTCCATTGTGTATATTTAATTTGCGGATGATGAGCCACTTTCTTCGTTACTTGCATTGTTTTCAACGTTACCTTCATCCTCTTCGTTAGATCCGGTATTATCAGACGGATCAGAAGGCTCGTCCGGATTATTATTACCGCCTTCTTCTGGTGGTTCAGAAGGGTTTTGTTCTTCTTCATCTGAAGGGTTTCTTTCACTAACTTTCACTCGTAGCGTTTTTGTAGAAAGAGTGCCTTCAATCCCGCTTGGAACCGTTAAAGAAATAGGAACCGAAAACTCACCAGGTGTTAACCTTGCGACATTGGCAGATATACCAATATCACTTCGAGTAACATTTCTTAGCTGTTGTTGTGGTCCTGATAGGTCAACTCGTACCGCTCCGTTTTTAGGAGATAAAATTTCATATTTATATTTGGAGTTTTGACCATTTAATGACACTGACAAGCTTTCAAACGACTTTTTTCCATCTTTCTCTTCTTCGGCTACAGAGGTTTCTTCTGCGTCAGTTTCTTCTTCCTCTTCTTCATCCAGCTTTTTTACGTTTACACTCACTGTAACTTGCTTAGGCTGAACGCTATCTGCACCTTCTGGAACAGGGACATCAACTTTTACTTCGGAAGTTTTGGAAATCCCCGTCACGTCGACTGGGATATTATCAATTGACGAGATAGAATCTAATACGTCTTTTTCACCAATAACGGTTACTTCATCTTTATCTAAAGAAAGATCTGTAATTTCAATTCCTTCGCCTAAGGTGCCCGTTTGCTCAAGGCTAATCGGAACCTTCTTACTTCTATTTTCAATTGGGATTGTAACATTAACTACTTCTGGTTCAATAGCTACATCTAGCTTATTCAGGTTTTTATCAAATGCTACTACCTCTGCTTGTTCATTTACATCTTTACTTACGTTATCTAATTCAACAAGAGCTTTTACATAGGCTACTTGCGATAGCTGACTCTTAGCTCCAGTAACCGTTACCGTCTCTGGACTAATTTGTGCAGAGCCCGCTTTATAACCTTTTTTTACCTGATTTTTATCAAAGCTTGCTTCTACTGGAAATTCTTGTGATTGTTGATTTTCAATGCTAACTGTTACGACTTGCGGATCAATTTTAACATCCAGACGATCCGAAATATTTCGGTGTTGTAATTCTACTTGGTGCTCTCCCAAACCGTAGTTATTTAAATCCACATATACTTCCAAGTCTTGCTTTAGCTTTTCTTGTTGAAGAGCACTTTTAGAACCTTCTAAAGTAACATTAACCGTATCTGGAACACCGCTAATAATCATATTATCTTGATCATAGGAGACTTCCACAGGAACATTTGTAATGGTTTCTGTACCTGTTCCTGATGATTTACTTGTACCAAGGATTGTATTTGTATCTTGATTATCGATGCTAACAGATAGATAAAGCATCAAAGCTAAAAGAAGCGCAATTATTTTCATGATCCAAGGATTGTTTAATAATCTATCCATTCTTCTTCGACCTCCATTGCCAACGAGCTGAAGAAGATGCTCTTGAAGTATTAACCAACTCTTTCTCAAGCATTTCTTTTAACGTATCAATTGTTAACTCACGATATAACTCACCATTCTTTGTCACAGAAATACCACCTGTTTCTTCAGATACTATAACCGTTATACTATCTGTTACTTCACTAATACCAACAGCTGCTCGGTGACGAGTTCCTAGCTCCTTTGAAATGAAGGGGCTTTCGGAAAGTGGTAAGTAGCAAGCTGCAGCTGAAACTTGATTGCGCTGTAAAATAACGGCTCCATCATGCAATGGCGTATTAGGAATAAATAAATTAATCAATAGCTCTGATGAAACATTGGCATTTAGCGGAATACCTGTTTCAATATAATCATTCATTCCTGTTTCTCGCTCAATCGAAATTAAAGCTCCTATACGACGCTTTGCCATATAATGCGTAGCTTTTGTAATAGCTTCAATTGTTAATGCGCGTTCATCCTCTTCAGGAAGGCTAGCTTTAGAAAATAAACTCCCTCTTCCTAATTGCTCCAACGCTCTGCGAACTTCAGGTTGGAAAATAATAATAACTGCTAAAAATCCCCATGTTAAGGCTTGATCCATTAACCATTGTAATGTGTTTAGGCCCAGGAAGTTACTAATAAAGCGTACAACAACGATGACGATTATTCCTTTGAGTAACTGTACAGCTTTCGTACCTCTGATGACCATTATCAATTTATATATAACAAACCAAACAAGGAGAACATCGATTATATTTCCTAAATATGCGAAGATCGGTAGCTCTCCAAAAGGCATCGTCTCACTTCCTCTATTTATATGTAGTCAATTAAACATAACTTTTTTATTATATCATAAATTTAAAATTCCCTACTAGTTAGACATAACAACAATTGGTTTTTATTTACAAAAAGAATCGTCCAATAGTCGTGATGACCGGGGACGATTCTTTAGCAAATCTTTATTTTTACCGTCAAGGGAACTTGTTTTTATTCATTATTTGACAGGTTAACTGCGTCTTTAACACCATTCTTTACATTGTACCAAATCCATTCAAACATTTGGTCTAATTCTTCAATATCACCGGTAACCTCCCCCGCAGATGCAAGGTATTGATCACCATTAATAACTGTAATATTTCCATCTACCGTTCCTTCTACTTTTATATCACCGTTGCGTACAGTAACATCTCCTTTAACCACTTCGCCAGCTGGTACAATAACAGTCTTGTTTTCAATCACAAGGTTATCCTGCTTAGAGACTGCAAACTCTTCGTTAGTATTCCATGCTGAAAAAGTAGCCCCAGACATTAACAACGTAAACACAGCAGCTGCTGTTAAAAATGGGTGATTGGTAAACCAACGATTCATTCTTACAGCGCTCTTCTCTTTAGGAAGACCTGCCATAATATTAGCCGTAAAGTTCATAGGTGTATCAATATGAGAAGTGCTTTGAACAAAAGCAATGGTTCGCTTTAATTGTTTAAAATGTTCTTGGCATGCATCACATTCCTGTAAATGCTGCTTCAATAACTGTTCATTCTCTTTTGTAAGATCTCCATCTAAGTATTCATGGATTAGATTTACATAGGAACTTGAGCATTTCATTATTTTCACTCCTTACAAATGGCGAAGTCTGTTTCTTAAGGCTTCCCGTCCTCTATGAATTCTTGTCTTTACAGTACCAATCGGTAGCTCTAAAATTTCACTAATTTCTTTCAAAGAAAGTTCATCAATATATTTCAGCACAATAACTGTACGATATTTCTCAGGTAGCTTTAAAATTTCAGATTGAATTAAGTCTTGCAGCTCTCCTCTTTCTAATTCATCTTCAGGGAGTGCTTGGTCTGCAGCAATCTGTGAGTACATATTAAGACCTTCCGTTCCAGCTACTTCTGCATCTAAATAATAATCTGGCTTCTTTTTACGAATTTTATCAATACAAAGATTTGTTGCAATCCGATATAGCCATGTGGAAAATTTCTTGGATGAGTCATAACTGTGAATATTAACATAGGCTCGAATAAAAGCTTCCTGAGCCGCATCTTGCGCTTCTTCGCGATTACCTAACATGCGATAGCATAGCTGATAGAGCTTATCTTTATGATATTCTACAATATCAGCAAACGCATCTTGATCGCCTTTTTTTACTTTTTTTATTTTCCGCTTTAATAATAACTCCATGTAAAAGTGACCTCCGCCCATTGCGGGATAGTATATATACGTTTACTTCTAATTAAAGTTTCATTCATGCTTAATTATTTTAACAAAAATTTGATGTTTATGTTTAAGATTTTTTAAATTGGGATATTTATGAAGTAAAAGACTATTATAAAGTGAGGAATGTCGCTGATGGAGAAAAATTTACTGGAACGAATTGAAGAGCATCGCCACATGATGTTAAATACTGCACAACAAACATCTCTATGTTCTAAAGAGGTACTGAGGTTAAGCTCAGAGTTAGATACACTATTAAACCAATATACAAAGCAATCAAACTAAATCAGCCCTTGTTGTCAACAACAAGAGCTGATTCTTTTTTATAGTAATTTTTCGCCGAATAAAGAACCCATCAACGCAACAGCCACCGTTGCTGTTTTATTACGCTCATCTAAGATGGGATTAACTTCTACAAACTCAGCTGAAGTAACGACGTTAGATTCAGCTAGCATTTCCATAGCTAGATGGCTTTCTCTGTAGCTAATTCCTCCAATAACAGGTGTTCCTACTCCAGGTGCGTCATGAGGGTCTAAACCATCTAAATCGAGTGACAAATGTACTCCATCTGTTTTATCTTTCAAGTAAGAAATTGTCTCTTCCATAACATGTGCCATTCCAAGTCTATCAACTTCATGCATTGTGTATACCTTAATGCCAATCTCTTTAATTAATTCTCTTTCTCCTTCATCTAAAGAACGTGCACCAATAATCACAATGTTTTCAGGCTTAATTTTTGGCATGTATCCAAAAATATTTGTTAACGTTGGATGCCCAATGCCTAGACTAGCTGCTAGTGGCATTCCATGTATGTTGCCTGATGGAGAAGTGTCAGCCGTATTTAAATCTCCATGTGCGTCATACCAAATAACTCCAAGATTCTCATAATGCTTGCTAACACCGGCTAACGTTCCAATAGCAATACTATGATCACCACCAAGTACAAGTGGAAAATTACCATTTGTAATAACATGATCTACTTTAGACGCTAATCGTTCACTAGCATCTGCTACAGC
>NZ_JBBPAL010000001.1:100000-160000 GCF_038050335.1 Priestia sp. FSL W8-0001 | reverse complement strand
TCCTCCGGTTTGTCACCGGCAGTCACCTTAGAGTGCCCAACTAAATGCTGGCAACTAAGATCAAGGGTTGCGCTCGTTGCGGGACTTAACCCAACATCTCACGACACGAGCTGACGACAACCATGCACCACCTGTCACTCTGTCCCCCGAAGGGGAACGCTCTATCTCTAGAGTTGTCAGAGGATGTCAAGACCTGGTAAGGTTCTTCGCGTTGCTTCGAATTAAACCACATGCTCCACCGCTTGTGCGGGCCCCCGTCAATTCCTTTGAGTTTCAGTCTTGCGACCGTACTCCCCAGGCGGAGTGCTTAATGCGTTAGCTGCAGCACTAAAGGGCGGAAACCCTCTAACACTTAGCACTCATCGTTTACGGCGTGGACTACCAGGGTATCTAATCCTGTTTGCTCCCCACGCTTTCGCGCCTCAGCGTCAGTTACAGACCAAAAAGCCGCCTTCGCCACTGGTGTTCCTCCACATCTCTACGCATTTCACCGCTACACGTGGAATTCCGCTTTTCTCTTCTGCACTCAAGTTCCCCAGTTTCCAATGACCCTCCACGGTTGAGCCGTGGGCTTTCACATCAGACTTAAGAAACCGCCTGCGCGCGCTTTACGCCCAATAATTCCGGATAACGCTTGCCACCTACGTATTACCGCGGCTGCTGGCACGTAGTTAGCCGTGGCTTTCTGGTTAGGTACCGTCAAGGTACAAGCAGTTACTCTTGTACTTGTTCTTCCCTAACAACAGAGTTTTACGACCCGAAAGCCTTCATCACTCACGCGGCGTTGCTCCGTCAGACTTTCGTCCATTGCGGAAGATTCCCTACTGCTGCCTCCCGTAGGAGTCTGGGCCGTGTCTCAGTCCCAGTGTGGCCGATCACCCTCTCAGGTCGGCTATGCATCGTTGCCTTGGTGAGCCGTTACCTCACCAACTAGCTAATGCACCGCGGGCCCATCTGTAAGTGATAGCCGAAACCATCTTTCAATTTTCTCTTATGCAAGAGAAAATGTTATCCGGTATTAGCTCCGGTTTCCCGGAGTTATCCCAGTCTTACAGGCAGGTTGCCCACGTGTTACTCACCCGTCCGCCGCTAACGTCATAGAAGCAAGCTTCTAATCAGTTCGCTCGACTTGCATGTATTAGGCACGCCGCCAGCGTTCATCCTGAGCCAGGATCAAACTCTCCGAAGAAATGTTTGACTCGCTCATAAAAGTTTAAAAAAATTAACGTTGACGTTTGTCGCTTTGTTCAATTTTCAAAGTTCAACCGTCGCTTAGAAGCGACTTTTTTATATTAACAAGTTGAAAGTAACTTGTCAATACTTTTTTACTTTTTATTATCGCTCACTTGCGACATTTAATAATTTAACAGATATAAATAAAAAGGTCAACACTTTTTCGAAACTTTTTTATCAACTTTGTTTCCGGCTAATGATTAGTTAACTTGTACGCATTAATAATCGTCTTAGTAATACCTGTCTTTCTTTAATAACACGAGCAATAAACGGGTTAGATTCATATGTATGAGTCTGTATAGATAAATCTTTTAATTCTTTTAATAAAATAGTTTGCAGCTCTACTATTTCTTGTTCATTCAAAGATAACCTTCTCACGTATAACACCTTTTCTTGTTTATTCTAACCATCGCTGGCAACTTTATATCATCTTTTATAAGAACCGATGATTATTTGTTATTTATCTTTCACACTTTGCATAGAAATTAGACAAGTACTACTTAATTAAATGAGGTGAAAACGTGAATGGATTTTATACAATAAAAGCTAAACGCTTAAAACAAACCATGATTATTATTTTATCAGCTTTGTTTACAAGCTTCTTCCTTTATGCTCAACATATGTTTGACTATCCCGTTTTCTCAACGGACGATGGACCACGGGCTGTTTATAAGGCTGAAGAAAAAGATTTAGAGGTAGCCTTAACTTTTAATATCAGCTGGGGAGACGAACGTGCTGTTCCTATTTTGGATGAACTTAAAAAACAAAAGATCAATCAAGCCACGTTCTTTTTATCTGCTTCCTGGGCAGAACGTCATCCAGATGTTGTTGAAAGAATTAAAAAGGAAGGCCATGAAATTGGAACCATGGGATATGATTATAACTCCTATACTTCTATGGAGCTAAACGAAATTAGGCAAGATTTAGCGAAATCACAGAAAGTTTTTACCTCTTTAGGTATTAAGGAAGTAAAACTTTTGCGTCCACCTAACGGACATTTTAATAAAGATATTCTAAAACTTGCAAATAAGATGGGGTATACAATTATTCACTGGAGCATTGACTCAAAAGATTGGACAAATCCAGGTGTTAAAGAAATTGTATCAAATACAACTAAACCATTACATGGTGGAGACATTGTATTACTGCATGCGTCCGATTCAGCTCAGCAAACTGCAGAAGCACTCCCTTATATCCAGCACTCTTTACAGTCTAAAAAAATATCAAACGTGACAGTCTCTACTCTTATTTCTAATACAAAAAGTGATATTCAAGATGTTAAATAAAAAACAACCGGGGGCTATTAGCCGCTGGTTGTTTTCACTACTTTTGTGTTTGCTGTTAATTTAGGTAAGATCAAAAGCTGATATGTATTACAAATTAACAAAGGAAATAGCATTAAATACAGCCAGCTTTCTTCATTGGTACGAAGTGCAGGAAACCATTCCACTGTCGTAATTACAACAATAAAGAATAGAGCCGGCACAAAAGCCTCTTTTTTCGTGCTTTTAGCCTTTAGGTATGCTACCACTAAGCCGTACACCAAAACAAAAATACTAATTAAAAGGTAACTCAGCATAGATTCTCCCTCTTCAGCAAAAAAGCGATAGCGAAAATAAACTAAATCAAATAGTACAAAAATAATTAACACCAATTGTACGCTTGACCATAAGGATAATGAACGAAAAATCCCAATCCCAAATCGATGAATCGTTAAATATGCAAAAAAACCCATCTGACTAATAAGGCTAAAGATAAAGCCTACACCGATTAGCCACGTTAAAATTGATAAGATCTCTGCTACTTCTCCACCAGCAAATAACTCTTTGTACTCATTCCATCTCACCGCAAAACCAACGATAGATGTGCTAAGCCCACCTACTATTAAGGTTGATAAAAAAAGTCGAACCCAATTGCGACTATTCAAGCTCATCCCCCCATAAAACCGTTAAGTAATCCCTTTCATAAATTGTACCAATCGTTTTTTAAAAAATCTAGAGGTGAGCAATGAATAAAAAATGCTCATTATCTCATATTAAGCGTAAGCGTATGTTGAAAGGAGCCCATCATCCATGAAAAAGCTACTCTTGCTCCTCTCTTATGTAGGGATATGCATGTTTTCATTAACTGCCTGTGCCCCTCAAGACGAGGAAAGTAACGGGATGGATTACGATCAAACAAAGAAAATGGTTGTTGATATTTTAAAGACTGATGAAGGAAAGAAAGCCATTGAAGCTATTATGGATGATCCTACACTTCGAGAGAACCTCGTGATGGATCAAGCAATGGTTAAAGAAACAATTTCTGAAACGTTGACTTCAGATACTGGCATTGAATTTTGGAAAAAAGCCATGAAAGATCCAAAATTCGCTGAGAGCTTTGCTAAAAGTATGGAAGCAGAGCATGAACGAGTATTAAAGCAGCTTATGAAGGATCCTGATTACCAAGCCATGCTACAGGACATTTTAAAAGACCCAGCAATGGAAAAAGAACTGTTAACCGTACTTAAGAGTAAAGAATACCGCACTCATTTACAGAAAATAATGAATGAAACATTCGAAAGTCCTCTTTACCAATCAAAAATTCAGGATATCTTATTAAAAGCTGCTGCAGAAAATTCTGAACAACAAGGTCAAAAAGGTGAAAATAGTGACGAAGGCTCTTCTGAAGAAGCATCCGTTGACGCTGAAGAACAAGAACAAGATTAAAAAAAGAGTTTGAGACATAACAAAATGATTGCTTCTAAAAGACGAACACTAGCTGTTCCCATCTCTTTGGTTTGTCAGAACACGTTCGTTCCATTGCGCTACGGCCACTCGCTTTCCACGGGGAGGAACCTGAGCTTCCTCGCTGCGCTGCGGGATCTCCGTTTTCCCTCTCTTTCCCGCAGGAGTCGAGTGTCCTACGCTCCATTCCACCCTGTTTCCAACATTGTTTTCACAATCAACAAAAAACCTGAACGATTGAAAGTGAGGAGCTCTCAACCGTTCAGGTTTAACATTGGCTGAATTACTGATGTCCCAGCCTCTTTTTAATTATAGACGTTTTGTTCGCAAATATCCGCGACTTTTTGAGCGATTTCTTTATACACTTTCCCTAAACGATGAGACTTGTCATACACAGATGGAGCAAAGTCTTCTTCATTCCAATCTGGTTGACTTAAAGGAAGCTGGCCTAATAGCTTGGTTTGAAGTTCTTCAGCTAATTTTTGACCGCCACCTTTTCCAAATACATATTCCTTCTCACCAGTCAACTTACTCTCAAAAAAGGACATGTTTTCAACCACTCCAATTACTTCATGATCCGTCTTCAATGCCATTGCGCCGGCTCTTGCTGCAACGAATGCTGCAGTTGGATGTGGAGTCGTAATAATAACCTCTTTACAAGATGGAAGCATCGAATGAATATCTAACGCAATGTCACCTGTCCCTGGAGGTAAATCTAATAATAAATAATCTAATTCTCCCCATTCAACTTCTGTAAAGAAGCTTGTCAACATTTTACCAAGCATGGGGCCACGCCAGATAACTGGTGAATTATCCTCAACAAAGAATCCCATTGAGATTACTTTAACCCCTAATCTTTCTACAGGAATAATACGTTCTCCTTGTACCGTAGGACGCTGTGTAATCCCCATCATATCCGGAACGCTAAATCCGTAAATATCAGCGTCAATTAAACCTACTTTTTTTCCTAAACGTGCTAGAGATATCGCTAAATTTACAGAAACCGTTGATTTCCCTACGCCACCCTTACCACTCGCAACTGCGATAAATTGCGGAGGGTTAAGACTCGTAAGTAAGTTACCATCGTTCTTTTGCTCAGCGCGAAATGGTGCTAATTCTTCAGGAGTAAATTCAATAAAGCGAATTCCTACTGTTGCAGCACCAATTTCTTTTAGTTTTTCAACGATAGTTGATTGTAATGAAAGTTGTTCGCTCGTACCTGTTTTAGCTACAGCAACTTTTACACTAATATGCTTTTTCTCTTCTTTGATTGAAATTTCTTTAATTGCATCTGTTTCGTTTAATGATCTGTTTAAAAATGGATCTACAATTTCCCCTACTGCATCTTTTACCTGTTGTTCCGTAAGCATATTCCCACCACCATGTTAAAAGTCATTTTCCACTTTTAGTATACCATACTCTAATACATACAAGGTTACATGTTACCCTATTTTGCTTTTTCACCTGCAAAATAGCGACTTACTCCTTCATAGATAGATTCTGATACCTTTTGCTGATACTTTTCAGTTTCTAACAGCTCACGTTCAGAAGGATTGGATAAAAACCCGACTTCAACTAAGGCACCCGGTGGATCTGCATGCTTTAATAAGTAGAGAGTTTGCATGACTTTAGCTTCTCTTGTTGTGTTCTCTAGGTTTGCTTTTAGTTCATTTTGAATTAACTTCGCTACTTGTTCATTCTCTTTTAAAGAACCATGGTAAAACGTTTGAGCACCTCTCCAAGCTGGAGATGGAATAGCATTAAGATGTATGGTTAAATACAAATCTGCATTTGATTCATTAATGATATCAAGTCGCTTTTTTAAATCTTCAACCTTACGCCTGCTATATCCTTTTGTTTCTTTTTTAGCTAAATCCTTGTCTGTTTCTCGCGTCAATATCACTAAAGCACCTTGTTCTTGAAGGTAATCTCTGAGTTCAAGTGACATTTTTAACGTAATATCTTTTTCCAACGTTTCTTTTCCACCAACAGCTCCACCGTCAGGACCTCCATGACCAGGGTCAATTACAATGATTTTCCCGCTTAGAGGCAAAGAGAAAGAGCCTGACGATATCTTGGTACCAAATTGATATTGAATGATAAATGCAATAACAACAAACGCTAATAGCCCGCTTATAATTTTTACTTTAGACAAAAAATCCCCTCCCATTCCCACATACCTATTTACTTCTATATGGGACAAGGGGGCAATTTATGATTATTTTTCAACTAAGGCGAAGACGATGTCTACGAATACCCGTTTCGTATCCTTCATTCCACCACTCTTCTACATAAGACTGGCACAGATAATAAAGGCTGTCCTTAGAAACTTCATTTGAAGCGGAACATAGTACTTCAAATAGCGTGTCTGCTAACAGTTTCTCTTCATTTACACTGCGCAGCTTTGATTGTTCTGCTGTTTCTCCCCAAGTGAAAAACTTACTTGTTCTTGCTCCTAGCAAAAACGATTCGATAGCAATATCCATACAGTACTCTTCAACGTGGTATTCGCTCATCACATGCCACTGAAAAATAGGTCGGAATGTTTTATCAGCTTTTCTGTGTAGTTCCTCAATGGACAAATCTCGTAAGATTTTGCGCTCATACTTCATTTCTTTTTCGTATCGCTTCTCTTTAAACGTGTTCGCTTCATACATAAATATGCAAGACTCCTTTTTCTCATATTGTCTACACAACCTGTAATCTCATTCATTAAAAGCTAAGACAATATAAAAAAACCCTCGGTCTTTGAGACCAAGGGCTGAAACGATAATAGAAATTAACGTTTTGAGAACTGAGGTGCACGACGAGCGCCTTTAAGACCGTATTTTTTACGTTCTTTCATACGAGCGTCACGAGTTAATAGGCCAGCGCGTTTTAATGTTACGCGGTATTCTGGATCAGCTTCTAATAAAGCACGAGAAATACCGTGACGGATAGCACCAGCTTGACCTGCGTAACCTCCACCATCAACGTTTACAAATACGTCATAGTTACCTACAGTTTCAGTTAAAGCAAGTGGTTGCTTTACTACTTCACGTAGTGCAGCGAATGGGATGTACTCTTCGATTTCACGACCGTTAATTACAACGCGACCGTTACCTGGTACTAAACGTACACGAGCAACAGAGCTTTTACGACGACCAGTTCCATAATATTGTACCTGTGCCAAGATAATAACCTCCTTATTAATTATCCGCGAAGTTCGTAAACTTCTGGTTTTTGAGCTTCATGTGGATGTGTGTTACCAGCATATACATGAAGTTTTTTGAACATTTGACGACCTAAGCTACCTTTTGGAAGCATGCCTTTGATTGCTAATTCAAGCATTTTTTCAGAGTAGTTAGTACGCATTTCTAATGCTGTACGTTGCTTTAAACCACCTGGGTGCATGCTGTGACGGTAGTAAATCTTGTCAGTTAATTTCTTACCTGTTAATTCGATTTTCTCAGCATTGATAAGGATAACGTTATCACCAGTATCAACGTGGGGTGTAAAAGTTGGTTTATGTTTACCGCGTAAGATAGATGCTACTTCACTAGCAAGACGACCTAAAGTTTTACCTTCAGCATCAACAACATACCATTTACGCTCTACTTCGTTTGCTTTCGCCATGAAAGTTGTACGCATGAGTTTCCCTCCTAATTTTCATCAATAATAAAATTATTTCAACCTTATATTTCAACACGATTAATTTCCGGGGCTAACCGTGGGGTTAAAATACATACCATATGATATATTATATGTTTACACTACTAATGTCAAGAAAATGTTACACCAGGTTTAGTTGTCATAGAAAACTTGCCACAAATAGAGCCCTTCCGCCGGAGCTGTTTTCCCCGCTAAAGGCCGTGATTTGCTCTCTAATACTGCTTTTATATCAACAGGATCTATTTTACCTTGTCCTACATCTAACAATGTACCAACAAGAATACGTACCATATTGTATAAGAAGCCATTTCCCTTAAACGTAAGTACAAGTTGGTTACCCTCTTCGACCAAATCTATATTATAGATTGTCCGCACCTTATCTTCCACTTCTGTTTTTGCAGAACAAAAACTCGTAAAATCATGAGTGCCGATGAGATAATGACTTGCTTCTTTCATCTTCATGTAATCAAGCTTATAAGGATAGTGGTATGCATAATAACGAGTGAAAGGATTGCGATTTTCCTGCCTATCAATATAATAACGATACTCTTTCGCCTTCACATTGAAACGAGCGTGAAACTCAGAATCGACTTCACTTACATACTTAATTACAATATCATCTGGGAGCATTGAATTCAATGCTTTTTTCCACTTATTGAGTGGAATATTTAGGTCTGTATCAAAGTGAATAACTTGACCTTCAGCATGAACCTGTGCATCCGTTCGACCAGATGCATAAATGGTTATTTTCCTTTTATGCATCTGTGTTAAAACCTTCTCTATTTCACTTTGAACTGTTCGTTTCTCCGGCTGTACCTGATACCCAGCAAAAAGAGAACCATCATACGCCACGATACATTTTAAGCGTTTCATTTTTTTCACCAAACCAGTTTAATTTCGAATAAATAATAGACCCACGGCTAAACAAACGAGCGTAATCAGCATAATGGTATCAGCTGCTCCCCAGGTTAGCTGTCGATACTTTGTACGCCCTTCTCCCCCTCTATATCCTCTAGCCTCCATTGCAATGGCTAGCTCTTCAGCTCGCTTAAACGAGCCAATAAAAAGTGGGACAAGCAACGGAACTACTGCTTTTAGTCGATCCATAATAGGTCCGCTACTAAAGTCGACACCACGAGCTGTTTGAGCCTTAATAATTTTATCTGTTTCATCCATTAAAGTAGGAATAAAGCGTAATGATATAGACATCATTAATGCTAGTTCATGAACAGGGAATTTTAGCTTCTTTAAAGGGCCTAGTAAACTCTCAATACCATCTGTTACTTGAATTGGCGTTGTTGTTAACGTCAGCAAAGTGGTAATTAAGATTAAAAATAAAAAGCGCAGAGATATTAATAACCCTTGAATAACTCCACCTTGATGGACAGATAAGAAGCCTAATTCAAGCAAGACAGGTCCTTCTTTAGTCATAATGATATGCAAGATAAACGTAATAATAATAATCCATATAACCGGCTTTAAGCCTCGTAGGATAAATGAAAATGGAACCTTGCTCATAAAGACCAACAGGGCTGTATAGGCTCCTAGTAACACATAACCACCTGCATTATTAGCCAGGAAAACGATTAGGATATAAGCAAATACGAGTAAAAGCTTAGCTCGAGGGTCCATTCTATGAACAACTGACTCCCCCGGGACATACTTCCCTATAATCATGGAATTCATCATGGCTTCTCACCCTTTAACATTAATCCTTGTACCTGCTGAATAACCTCTTGAAAAGTGAGGGGAACCTGATTATCTCTACGCTTGAATTTTTCTTGTAGCTTTAAGGAGAAACGAAGCGTCTCAGGAACCTGTAGTCCGTATTCATTTAATTTCTCATATTGACTGAATACTTCTTTAGGCGTACCTTTAATAGCAATAGTTCCTTTATTCATAACCAAGACTTCATCTGCATACATTGCAGCATCTTCCATGCTATGAGTAACCAGAATTGTTGTAAGGCCCTTTTCTTTATGAAGCGTATAAAGCATATCCATAATCTCTTTTCGACCTCTTGGATCTAAACCTGCTGTTGGTTCATCTAAAACAAGAACTTCAGGTTCCATTGCTAAAATTCCAGCAATAGCTACCCTTCTCATTTGCCCTCCACTCAAATCAAATGGAGAACGCTGCAACATATCTTGTGATAGGCCTACTAATTCAATTAGCTCTCTTGCTTTTTTCTGTGAATCTTCCAAGCTTGCTCCGTAATTCATTGGCCCAAAGCATATATCCTTCTCAATTGTTTCTTCAAACAGCTGATGCTCTGGAAACTGAAAAACGACTCCTACCTTTTGACGAATCGGCTTTAATTGCTTTTCCTTACGGTTAGATTCTATGGTACGAGCTCCGATTGTAATGGAGCCAGACGTAGGCTTTAAGAGAGCATTTAGATGCTGAATAACCGTTGATTTACCAGAACCCGTATGCCCGATTACTGCTAGAAACGTCCCAGATTTAATAGTGAGGTTTAAATCATGGAGCGCCATGCGTTCAAAAGGAGTATTTAGTTGATAACGATGCTCTACGTCTTTGAATATAATGTCCATAGTTCGTTCACCAAGTCCTCATCCGTTAAATGAATTTTTGATAGCGGAATGCCTAAAGATGCAATCTTTTCACTTAGCTTCACTGAAAATGGTAAGTCCAAGCCAATTCTCGTTAACTCAGAGCCTAAAGCAAAAATTTCCCTAGGTTCTCCACTCGCAAAAACTTTTCCTTTGTTTAAAACAATTACACGATCAGCCATAGCTACCTCATCTAAATCATGAGTAATGGAAATAACCGTGAGTTTTTTTTCTTCTTTTAATTTTCGAACAGTTTCAAGTACTTCGGTTCTACCTATCGGATCTAACATTGAAGTAGCTTCATCTAAAACAATAATATCTGGCTGGACTGCTATAATACCTGCAATAGCCACACGCTGCTTTTGGCCTCCAGATAAGGAATGTGGCTCTTGATTAACATAATCGCTCATATTGACGAGCTGAAGAGCTTCAGGAATACGCTGAGCCATTACCTCGTATGGAATACCGTTATTCTCTAAGCCAAATGCAATATCGTCTTGTACAGTAGAGCCTACAAATTGGTTATCAGGGTTTTGAAACACCATTCCAATCTGTTTACGAATTTCCCAGATAGTATCAGCATCAAGAAACGTATCCATCACTTTAACACATCCAGATTCCGGAAGAATCAAACCATTTAAAATTTTTGCCAGCGTTGATTTACCCGAGCCATTATGCCCCGCAATTGCCAACCATTCACCTTTATAAGCAGAGAAACTAATTTGATCGAGTGTTAGATCATCATTTGACTCATAGCGAAAACATAAATTCTTTACTTCAAGTGATGTCTCTTTCAACGTAACGATCCCTCTAATCTTTACTCTTCATATAAAAAGGTTGAAGAGTTAATGGTATAAAAAAAGGGCAACGACTAGTTTCAAACTGTCTCGCCCTTTTCCACATGTATAAATTATTAAACTAATTCAATGATAACGACTGGAGCACCGTCACCACGGCGTGGTCCAACTTTTAAGATACGAGTGTAACCGCCTTGGCGATCTTCATATCGAGTAGCGATATCGCTGAATAGTTTTTGTAATGCGCTTTGGTTAGCTTCTTCGTTAGCTACTTCATTACGGATGTAAGCTGCAGCTTGACGACGAGCATGTAAATCTCCACGTTTACCTAAAGTAATCATTTTTTCAACAGTTGAACGTAACTCTTTAGCGCGAGCTTCAGTAGTTTGGATACGCTCGTTGATGATTAAATCAGTTGTTAAATCACGAAGAAGCGCCTTACGTTGTGCGCTTGTACGACCTAATTTACGGTAAGACATGTGAGGTCCCCTCCTTTGTTAAGTAGTTAAACAGATTAATAAGATATCAATCGTCTTTACGTAAGCCTAAGCCCAGCTCTTCAAGTTTAGCTTTCACTTCTTCTAAAGATTTGCGGCCTAAGTTACGAACTTTCATCATATCTTCTTCTGTTTTGTTAGCAAGCTCTTGTACAGTGTTAATGCCTGCACGTTTTAAGCAGTTATAAGATCGAACAGATAAATCTAGTTCCTCGATAGTCATCTCAAGAACTTTTTCTTTCTGATCTTCTTCTTTTTCTACCATAATCTCTGCTTTTTGGGCTTCATCAGTTAAGTTAACAAAGATGTTTAAGTGCTCAGTTAAGATCTTTGCACCTAAAGCTACTGCTTTTTCTGGCTCGATGCTTCCATCAGTCCATACATCAAGTGTTAACTTATCATAATTCGTCATTTGCCCCACACGAGTATTTTCTACATAATACGAAACACGCGTAACAGGAGTATAAATAGAATCAATTGGAAGAACTCCAATTGGTTGGTCTTCACGCTTGTTTGCATCGGCAGGATTATAACCTCGACCAGTGCGAGCAGTTAGTCTCATACGGAAATGAGCATCTGATTCAAGTGTAGCAATATGAAGATCTGGATTTAGAACTTCAATATCACTATCTGCTTGAATATCAGCAGCCGTGACAGTACCAGGACCTTTAACATCAATCTCAAGAGTTTTCTCTTCATCAGAGTAAATCTTTAACGCCAATTTCTTAACGTTTAAAATGATGTTTGTTACATCTTCAACAACCCCAGGGACTGTTGAGAATTCATGTAATACACCTTCAATTTGAATAGATGTTACAGCTGCACCAGGGAGTGAGGATAATAGGATACGACGTAAGGAGTTACCCAAAGTAGTACCATATCCACGCTCAAGTGGTTCGACGACGAATTTACCGTACTTTCTATCATCGCTGATTTCTACCGTTTCGATTTTTGGCTTTTCAATCTCTATCATAATAAACCCTCCTTCAAAACGTCGAAACCTCGGCTAGACTGAGTCTTCTCAAGGCCTAACCGAAATTCCCTATTAGACAGTTCCCGAATGTGCACAACAAATGAAAAAACATTTCGTTGCATGAATAAATTCTATACCATCATCATTATCGACAATTGTACAGAATCTATACATATTAATTATACACGACGACGTTTTGGCGGACGGCATCCGTTATGAGGAACAGGAGTAACATCTTTAATAGCTGTTACTTCTAAACCTGCAGCTTGAAGAGCACGGATAGCAGCTTCACGACCTGCACCAGGTCCTTTTACTGTTACTTCTAAAGTTTTCATACCATTGTCCATTGATACTTTAGCAGCTGTTTCAGCAGCCATTTGAGCAGCAAATGGAGTAGATTTACGAGAACCTCTGAAGCCAAGTGCACCTGCACTAGACCAAGCGATCGCATTACCGTGAACATCTGTAATAGTTACGATAGTGTTGTTGAACGTAGAACGAATGTGAGCAACACCAGATTCAATATTCTTTTTCACGCGACGTTTACGTGTATTAGTTTTACGTGCCATCTGTTAATGACCTCCCTTACTAATTATTTCTTCTTGTTCGCTACAGTACGGCGTGGGCCTTTACGTGTACGAGCATTGTTTTTACTGTTTTGACCACGAACTGGTAAACTACGACGGTGGCGGATACCACGGTATGAACCAATCTCAATTAAACGTTTGATGTTTAAAGAAACTTCACGACGAAGATCGCCTTCTACTTTATAGCTATCTAAAATATCACGAATTTTACCTAATTCTTCTTCTGTTAAGTCACGAACGCGAGTATCTTCAGAAACTCCAGCTTCAGCTAGAACTTTTTCAGCAGTTGGACGACCAATACCGAAAATGTATGTTAAAGAAACGACTACGCGTTTGTCACGAGGAATATCAACACCAGCAATACGTGCCATGTGAACAGTGCACCTCCTTATGATTAACCTTGTTTTTGTTTATGCTTAGGGTTTTCACAAATTACCATTACTTTCCCTTTTCTGCGGATTACTTTACATTTTTCGCAGATCGGCTTTACCGATGGTCTGACTTTCATGTTTCATACCTCCTTGATAGTACGGAGTGCATAGGTTTTATTTGAAACGGTACGTAATTCTACCGCGAGTTAAATCGTATGGTGATAATTCTACAGTTACTTTGTCACCAGGTAAAATGCGAATGAAGTGCATACGAATCTTACCAGATACATGAGCAAGTACTGTATGACCATTTTCTAATTCTACCTTGAACATTGCATTAGGTAAAGTCTCTAGGACTGTACCTTCTACTTCAATTACATCGTCTTTTGCCATTAAAGTGCTCTCCTTTCTTTGCAACAGTAACAAGCTATCATTAATTGACTTAAAAAGAACCTGTTCTGAACATCCGGAGATCGTAATCATTAAATTCAAGATGGATCACGTTTGTAATATACATCTTTACCATTTTAACAGCAATTCAGACGAAAAACGAGCATCGTGAATTTAGATAATTACTGTTTAACTGTCCAGTGCATCTAGCGAGGAATGGATAGAGATAACCTTAACTACCAACTACAGCGTTGTTAGAATTTCATATCCCGTCTCAGTGATTGCAATTGTATGTTCGAAATGCGCACACATCTTTCCGTCGACTGTTACAACAGTCCAGTTATCAGATAATGTTTTGACATATCGAGTTCCAGCGTTCACCATTGGCTCTACTGCCAACACCATGCCTGGACGTAGACGCGGTCCTTTATTTGGTGGACCATAATGTGGAATCTGCGGATCCTCATGTAAATCTTGGCCAACACCATGACCAACATATTCTCTTACAATTGAAAAGTTTTGAGATTCTGCATACGTTTGAATAGCATGTGAAATATTCGATAATCGATCGCCGGGCTTAGCTTGCTCTAAGCCTTTATAAAGAGATTGCTCTGTGACATCTAGAAGCCGTTGATTTTCTTCTGAAATCTTTCCAACTCCGTACGTCCAAGCAGAATCACCGTGATAGCCATTGTATTTAGCACCAATATCAATGCTGATGATATCTCCTTCTTGCAGCTTTCTGTTTCCTGGAATACCATGAACTAATTCTTCGTTTACAGAAGCACAAATACTACCGCGAAAACCATTATACCCTTTAAAAGACGGAATTGCATCATGTTGACGAATAAATTTTTCAGCAATTGCATCCAATTCTTCCGTCGTAATACCAGGTTGAATATGTTTTTTTAACTCTTGATGAGTTAAAGCTACAATTTTCCCTGCTTCACGCATGATTGCAATTTCACGCGGCGTCTTGCAAATGATCATTGCTTGACTCCCCCGAGTAAATTACGGATGTCGTCAAATACAACGTTAATGTCTTGATTACCATTAATATTGCGTAAATAACCTTTTTCTTCATAGAAATGAAGTAATGGTTTTGATTGTTCAACGTTAACTGAGAGTCTAGTTGAAACAGTTTCCTCATTATCATCTGCACGCTGGTACAGCTCTCCCTCACACTTGTCACAAACGCCTTCTTTAGCAGGAGGGTTGAATACAAGGTGGTAAGTAGCTCCACAGTCTTTACAAATGCGACGCCCTGTAAGGCGTTCCATAAGGATACTTTCATCTACATCAATATTAATAACATAATCAATCTTTTTGTTTAATTCTTCTAAGATTGTTTCAAGAGCGTCTGCCTGTGCTACTGTTCTTGGGAATCCATCAAGTAAAAAGCCATTTTCACAATCTTGTTTGTTTAAACGTTCACGAACAATACCGATTGTTACTTCATCTGGTACAAGATTACCTTGATCCATAAATGATTTAGCTTTTAAGCCTAGAGGCGTTCCTTCTTTAATTGCAGCTCGGAACATATCTCCTGTTGAGATATGAGGGATATCGTAATGCTCAACGATCTGTTCTGCTTGAGTACCTTTCCCAGCACCAGGAAGGCCCATTAACACTAAATTCATTTTTTGCTTCCCCCTCAGTATCTATCTGTTTAATGGGAAAGCAAGCTGCTTCCCACTAAACCCTTTATTTAATAAACCCTTTATAATGTCGTTTCACTAATTGACTCTCAAGCTGTTTCATTGTCTCAAGAGCTACACCGACAACGATTAACAAACTAGTACCACCAATCTGTGCAGACTGAGGTAAATTTGCAACCTGGATAAAAATCACTGGTAGTACAGCAATTAACGCAAGGAAAATTGAACCGATTAATGTTAAGCGGTACAACACTTTTGTTAAATATTCTTGTGTGCTTTTACCAGGGCGAATACCTGGAATGTATCCACCTTGCTTCTTCAAGTTTTCTGCTACTTGCTCTGGGTTAACCTGAACAAATGTATAGAAATATGAGAAAGCAATGATTAACGCAACATATACTATCATACCAATTGGCTGAGTATAGTCAAACGTCTTTTGAATCCAATCTGTCACATCATTCGGACCGAAGAATGATGCAATCGTTGGTGGAGTAATAATGAATGAAACTGCAAAGATAACAGGAATAACCCCAGCAGCATTTACTTTTAACGGTAAATGTGTGGACTGACCACCCGTAGGATTACGACCGGCTGAACCCTTTGCATATTGAATAGGTATTTTTCGTAAAGCTTGTTGGAAATAAATAACACCAACTACAATAGCTAATACAGCAAGTGCAATTAAAACAACTGTCACAATACGAATAAATAACTGATCCCCAACATCTTCGAATTGCTGAGCGTAGATCTGGTTGAGTGTTGTAGGGATCCCAGCAGCGATACCAGCAAAGATAATGATGGAAATACCATTACCGACGCCTTTCGCTGTAATCTGTTCGCCTAACCACATTAAGAACGCTGTTCCTGCCGTTAGTACGACAGCAATTAAAAGATAAGTAGCGACTCCGGGATTAGCAATTAATTGCCCACCCGACATATTGTTAAATCCTATAGACATACCTAATGCCTGGATAAATCCAAGCACAATTGTTCCGTAACGAGTTACTTGGGCAAGTTTACGACGCCCAACCTCTCCTTGCTTTGACCATTCTGTAAACTTAGGTACAACATCCATCTGCAATAATTGAACGATGATGGATGCTGTAATATAAGGCATAATGCCCATTGCAAGTATAGAGAAGTTTTGAAGAGCCCCACCGCCAAATGTATTTAGAACTCCAAATACATTTAACTCGTCTTGCAACTTCAGTACATCCGTATTAACACTAGGTACAGGAATAAAAGTACCAATTCGGAAAATAACTAACATTAACAATGTGAAAAAGATTTTTTGTCTAATTTCACGTACGCGCATTAAATTGGAGATTGTTTGAAACATTATTAGATCACCTCTGCAGTTCCGCCAGCAGCTTCAATAGCTTCTTTAGCAGATGAGGAGAACTTAGCAGCTTTAACAGTTAGCTTAGTAGATAATGTACCGTTACCAAGCACTTTAATACCAGCCTTCTCTTTGCTTACTAAACCAGTTTCAATTAATAGTTCTGGTGTTACTTCAGTTCCATCTTCAAAACGATTTAAAGCTTCAAGGTTAACGATCGCATACTCTTTGCGATTGATGTTAGTGAAGCCACGTTTTGGAAGACGACGAAATAAAGGCGTTTGACCACCTTCGAATCCAGGTCTTACGCCACCGCCAGAACGAGCGTTTTGCCCTTTGTGACCTTTACCTGAAGTCTTTCCGTTACCTGAACCAGTACCACGACCTACACGGTTACGCACTTTACGTGAACCTGCAGCTGGTTGTAATTCATGAAGTTTCATTCCGGAGCACCTCCTTAGAGTGACAATTTATAATTATTGCTCTTTTACTGTAACAAGGTGAGCTACTTTGTTAATCATACCGCGAATTGCAGGATTATCGTCTTGAACGACAGTTTGGTTTACTTTACGTAAGCCAAGTGTACGAACAGTTACACGTTGATCTTCTGGACGACCAATTACGCTACGAGTGAGGGTAATTGCTAATTTGTTTGCCATTCTGTGTCCCTCCTTATCCTAACAGTTCTTCTACAGACTTACCACGTAGTTTTGCAACTTCTTCTGCACGTTTTAGGTTAGCTAAACCGTTAAGAGTTGCACGTACCATGTTAATTGGAGTATTTGAACCTAAAGATTTAGATAGAATATCACTTACGCCAGCTAATTCTAATACCGCACGAACTGGACCACCAGCGATAACTCCCGTACCTTCAGAAGCAGGTTTCAAGAAAATTTGACCTGCACCAAATTGTCCAAGGATTTCGTGTGGAATTGTAGTACCAACCATAGGTACAGTGATTAAGTTTTTCTTCGCATCTTCAATTGCTTTACGGATTGCATCTGGTACCTCTTGTGCTTTACCAGTACCAAATCCAACATGACCGTTTTTGTCACCAACTACTACTAAAGCAGCAAAGCGGAAACGACGTCCACCTTTAACAACTTTAGCTACGCGGTTAACGGTAACAACACGTTCTTCAAGCTCTAATTTATTTGGATCAATACGACGCATGATTTTCCCTCCTTTTACAATTAGAATTGTAATCCAGCTTCACGAGCAGCGTCAGCTAAAGCTTTTACGCGACCATGATATAAATAACCGCCACGATCGAATACTACTTCTTTCACGCCATTTTCTACTGCGCGTTTAGCAACTAATTCGCCAACTTTTGTAGCAGCTTCAACGTTACTAGTACTTTCTAAAGAAAGATCTTTATCTAAAGTAGACGCACTAGCGATTGTTACTGAATTTAAATCGTCAATGACTTGTGCATAAATATGTTGGTTAGAACGGTACACGTTTAAACGTGGACGAGTTGCAGTACCAGACAATTTAGCACGAACACGAGCATGTCTTTTCTTACGAACTTTGTTCTTATCTTGCTTCGTGATCATTTCGGTCACTCCTTTCTTTTACCTAACTGGCATTACTTCTTAGCAGTTTTACCTTCTTTACGACGAACATATTCACCTTCATAACGAATACCTTTACCTTTGTAAGGCTCTGGTGGGCGAACGTCACGGATATTTGCAGCTAATGCACCTACACGCTCTTTATCGATACCTTTAATAACAATTTTAGTTTGAGAAGGAACCTCAACTTCGATACCTTGCTCTGGAGTGATCTCAACTGGATGAGAGTATCCAACACTCAATACTAATTTGCTACCAGATTTTTGCGCACGGTAACCAACACCGACTAATTCTAAACCACGTTCGAAACCATTTGTAACACCTTCAACCATGTTACCTAATAGGCTACGAGTAGTTCCGTGAAGAGCACGGTGCTCCTTGTTGTCGCTAGGACGAGTTACAACTAATACGTTATCTTCAACTTTGATTTCAATCTCAGGGTGGAATGTACGAGTCAATTCACCCTTTGGCCCTTTTACAGTTACAGTGTTGTTTTCGTTTGTAACTGTAACACTTGCAGGAAGTTCTAAAGGCTTTTTACCAACACGTGACATAACTTACACCTCCATTCACTTTAAAAACTTATTACCAAACGTATGCTAATACTTCTCCACCTGTTTGTTTTTGACGAGCTTCTTTGTCAGTTAAAACACCTTGAGAAGTAGAAACGATTGCAATTCCTAAACCGTTAAGTACACGAGGTACTTCGTTTGTTTTTGCATATACACGTAGACCAGGTTTACTGATACGTTTTAAGCCTGTAATTACACGCTCATTGTTTGCACCGTATTTTAAGAAGATACGGATGATACCTTGTTTGTTATCTTCGATGTATTCTACATCACGCACAAAACCCTCACGCTTAAGGATTTCTGCAATTTGCTTCTTAATGTTAGAAGCAGGAACTTCGATTTTTTCATGACGAACCATGTTCGCATTGCGGATACGAGTTAGTAAATCTGCAATAGGATCAGTCATTACCATATTAATTTACCTCCTTCCCAAACTTGGGTTTTACCAACTAGCTTTTTTAACACCAGGAATTTGACCTTTATAAGCAAGCTCACGGAAACAAATACGGCAAAGCTTGAATTTACGTAGTACTGAGTGTGGACGTCCACAACGTTCGCAACGTGTGTACTCTTGTACTTTGAACTTCTGCTGGCGTTTTTGCTTCGCAATCATTGATTTTTTAGCCACATTTTCGCCTCCTCTGCTTAACGTTGGCAGTTATTACTTCTGGAATGGCATACCGAACTGAGTTAAAAGCTCACGAGCTTCTTCATCAGTGTTTGCTGTTGTAACAATAACGATATCCATACCACGAACTTTGCTCACTTTATCATAATCGATCTCTGGGAAGATCAATTGCTCTTTAACACCTAATGTGTAGTTTCCACGACCATCAAATGCTTTTTTAGATACTCCACGGAAATCACGTACACGTGGAAGTGAAACTGAAACTAATTTATCGAAGAACTCATACATGCGCTCGCCGCGTAAAGTTACTTTAGCACCGATTGGCATACCTTCACGTAGACGGAAACCTGCAATAGATTTCTTAGCACGAGTTACGATAGGTTTTTGACCAGTGATGTCAGCTAATTCTTCAACAGCGTTATCTAAAGCTTTTGAGTTAGAAACAGCCTCACCGATACCCATGTTAATAACGATCTTTTCGATCTTTGGCACTTGCATTACAGATTCATAATTAAACTTGCTCACTAGAGCAGGTGTAATTTCTTTTGTAAATTTCTCTTTAAGACGGTTCATGTGAACTATACCTCCCTTCACATTTCAATAATTATTTATCTAAAGTTTCACCAGATTTTTTTGCTACACGTACCTTTTTGCCGTCGATTACTTTGTAACCAACACGTGTTGGCTCACCAGATTTCGGATCTAATGGCATTACGTTAGATACGTGGATAGGTGCCTCTTGGCTAACGATTCCACCTTGTGGATTTACTTGAGAAGGTTTAGAGTGTTTTTTCACTACGTTTACGCCTTCTACAAGTACACGGTTTTTCTTTGGAAAAGCAGCAAGTACTTCGCCTTGTTTGCCTTTATCTTTACCAGAGATAACCACTACTTTGTCGCCCTTTTTTACATGCATCCTATTCGCACCTCCTTAAAAGGCATTTTGTTTTTATTCATTAATATATAATTAGATAACTTCTGGAGCTAAAGATACGATCTTCATGAAGTTGTTGTCACGTAATTCACGAGCAACTGGTCCAAAGATACGAGTACCACGTGGACTCTTATCGTCACGGATGATTACGCAAGCATTTTCGTCAAAACGGATATATGAACCGTCGTTACGACGAACACCGCGTTTTGTACGTACTACTACTGCTCTAACAACGTCACCTTTTTTAACAACGCCTCCTGGTGTTGCTTGTTTCACCGTACAAACGATAACATCACCAATATTAGCTGTCTTACGACCAGAACCACCTAATACTTTGATAGTAAGTACTTCACGCGCACCAGAGTTGTCTGCAACTTTTAAACGAGATTCTTGTTGAATCATGTACGAAACCTCCCTTCGGATGAATCATTCTTATCCGATCTGTCTTTCACTATTAGATAATAACAGCTTCTTCTACAACTTCTACTAGACGGAAACGTTTAGTAGCTGATAACGGACGAGTTTCCATGATTTTCACGATATCGCCCACTTTAGCTGTGTTATTCTCATCGTGAGCTTTGAACTTTTTTGAGTACTTTACACGTTTACCGTAAAGCGAATGCTTTTTGTATGTTTCTACAAGAACAGTAACAGTCTTATCCATTTTGTCAGAAACTACGCGGCCAGTGTAAACTTTACGTTGATTGCGTTCACTCATTCTGAAAGCCTCCTCTCAGACTTATTATTTATTAGCAGCGATCTCTCTTTCACGAACTACAGTCTTCATGCGAGCAATCGCTTTGCGTACTTCGCGAATACGAGTAGTATTCTCTAATTGTCCAGTCGCTAATTGGAAACGAAGGTTGAATAACTCTTCTTTTAAAGCTTTAACTTTTTGTTCAATTTCGGCAGTGGTAAGGTCACGAATTTCATTAGCTTTCATTAGATTCACCACCAATTTCTTCACGTTTTACAAACTTACACTTTACTGGTAGCTTGTGAGCTGCTAAACGTAATGCTTCACGAGCAACTTCTTCAGATACGCCTGAGATTTCAAACATTACTTTACCAGGCTTAACAACAGCTACCCAACCTTCAGGTGCACCTTTACCAGAACCCATGCGCACTTCTAGTGGTTTAGCAGTATAAGGTTTAGAAGGGAAAATTTTAATCCATACTTTACCGCCACGTTTCATGTAACGAGTCATAGCGATACGAGCAGATTCGATTTGACGGTTTGTAATCCAAGAAGCTTCTAAAGCTTGTAAACCGAACTCACCGAAGTGTACTTCAGTACCACCTTTTGCACGTCCTCGCATTTTTCCGCGGTGTTCGCGACGATATTTAACGCGTTTTGGCAATAACATTATTATTTTCCTCCTTCCTCAGATTTCTTTTTAGTAGGAAGGACTTCTCCACGATAGATCCATACTTTCACGCCAAGCTTACCGTAAGTTGTATCTGCTTCAGCATGAGCATAATCGATATCAGCGCGAAGTGTATGAAGTGGAACTGTACCTTCACTATAGTATTCAGAGCGAGCAATGTCAGCTCCGCCTAGACGACCAGATACCATTGTTTTGATACCTTGTGCACCAGCACGCATTGTGCGTTGAATTGATTGCTTTTGCGCACGACGGAATGATACACGATTTTCAAGTTGACGAGCGATGTTTTCAGCAACAAGCTTAGCATCTAAGTCAGCTCTTTTAATTTCTAAAATGTTGATGTGTACACGCTTGCCTGTTAATTGGTTAAGAGCTTTACGAAGTGCTTCAACTTCAGTACCACCTTTACCAATTACCATACCAGGTTTTGCAGTGTGGATCGTTACGTTTAAACGGTTAGCAGCACGTTCGATTTCTACTTTAGAAACAGCTGCATCGTTAAGACGTTTAGCGATATATTCACGTACTTTTAAGTCTTCATGTAATAAGTCAGCATAGTCTTTACCAGCGAACCATCTTGATTCCCAATCACGGATGATGCCGACGCGTAGACCAACTGGATTTACCTTTTGACCCATGAATTATCCCTCCTTCTTTTCTGATACCACGATTGTAATGTGGCTTGTGCGTTTGTTAATTTGGCTTGCACGACCTTGAGCACGTGGACGGAAACGTTTTAAAGTTGGACCTTCGTCAACAAAAACTTCAGAAACAACTAAGTTGTTAGCGTCCATTTCATAATTGTGTTCTGCATTGGCAATAGCAGATTTTAATAGTTTCTCAACAACCGGAGAAGCAGCCTTAGGCGTGTGAAGTAGCACTGCTAATGCTTCACCCACTTGCTTACCTCGAATTAAATCTACAACTAAACGAACTTTACGAGGAGCAATACGTACTGTTCTCGCAACAGCTTTAGCTTGCATTTAAAAGCCTCCTCTCATATTAGCGTCTTGTTTTCTTATCGTCACTTGCGTGACCTTTATAAGTACGAGTTGGTGCGAATTCACCAAGTTTATGACCTACCATATCTTCAGTTACATAAACAGGTACATGTTTACGACCGTCATATACAGCAATAGTGTGACCAATGAATTGAGGAAAAATAGTTGAACGACGAGACCAAGTCTTAACAACTTGTTTGCTGTCTGTTTCATTTAACTTCTCAATTTTATTAATTAAGTGTCCATCAACAAAAGGTCCTTTTTTTAAGCTGCGACCCATAAGTGAACCTCCCTTCGTGATTGTTCTACGGTTCGCTTGAACCGTAGCTCAATCCCGTTATTTTTTACGACGACGAACGATAAATTTATCGGATTTATTTTTCTTCTTACGAGTTTTAAATCCAAGTGTTGGTTTGCCCCATGGACTCATTGGAGACTTACGTCCGATAGGTGAACGTCCTTCACCACCACCGTGTGGGTGATCATTAGGGTTCATTACAGAACCACGAACAGTTGGACGAATACCTAACCAACGAGAACGACCAGCTTTACCAATGTTGATTAGTTCGTGTTGTTCATTACCTACTTGACCTACAGTAGCGCGGCAAGTAGCTAGGATCATGCGAACTTCACCAGAAGTTAAACGTACTAATACGTATTTACCTTCTTTACCAAGTACTTGTGCAGAAGCACCCGCTGAACGTACTAATTGTCCACCTTTACCTGGTTTTAATTCGATGTTGTGTACTACTGTACCAACAGGAATGTTTGCTAGTGGAAGAGCGTTACCTACTTTAATGTCAGCTTCAGTACCTGACATAACTTCCATACCTACTTTAAGGTTTTTAGGAGCAAGAATGTAACGTTTTTCACCATCAGCATAATTGATTAATGCGATGTTTGCTGAACGGTTTGGATCATACTCGACTGTAGCAACGCGTCCAGGTATTCCATCTTTATCACGTTTAAAGTCGATGATACGGTATTGACGTTTGTGCCCACCACCTTGGTGACGAACAGTGATTTTACCTTGGTTGTTACGACCACCTTTGCGTGTAACAGGTGCAAGTAACGATTTTTCTGGTTTGTCAGTAGTGATTTCAGCGAAATCTGAAACCGACATACCACGACGACCATTTGAGGTTGGTTTGTACTTTTTAATCGCCATCTCAATTTCCCTCCTTCTCTATTAATCTTAAGCTTCGAAGAATTCGATTTCGTTGCTTTCTTGAGTTAGCGTTACTACCGCTTTACGACGACGGTTTGTAAGACCGCTATAACGACCTACACGTTTGAATTTACCTTTGTAGTTCATGATGTTTACTTTTTCAACTTTTACGTCAAAGATTCTTTCGATCGCATCTTTAACTTCAGTTTTATTAGCTTTTACATCAACTTCAAAAGTGTATTTCTTCTCAGTCATTAAGTCTGTTGAACGTTCTGTAATTACGGGGCGCTTAATAATATCACGAGGATCTTTCATTATGCAAGCACCTCCTCTACTTTTTCAACTGCGTCTTTAGTGATTACAAGCTTATCGTGATTAACAACGTCTAATACGCTTAATCCGTTAGCTGTAACAACTGTTACACCAGGAATGTTACGTGCTGAAAGTGCAACATTTTCGTTAAGATCAGCAGTTACTACTAATGCTTTGCGCTCTACTGTTAGGTTTTTAAGAACTGCTACCATCTCTTTTGTTTTTGGAGCATCAAAAGATAAAGCTTCAAGTACAACAATGCTGTTATCTTGAACTTTTGTAGATAAAGCAGACTTAATAGCTAAACGACGAACTTTTTTAGGTAATTTGTAGCTATAGCTTCTTGGAACTGGACCAAATACTACGCCACCACCACGCCATTGTGGAGAACGGATAGATCCTTGACGTGCACGACCAGTACCTTTTTGACGCCATGGCTTACGACCACCACCACGTACTTCAGAACGATTTTTTACTTTAGAAGTACCTTGACGCATCGCTGCACGTTGCATGATGATTGCATCAAAAAGTACTTTGTTATTAGGTTCGATACCGAATACGGCATCTTGTAATTCGATTTCACCAACGTTTTTACCGTCTTGGTTAAACAATGCTACTTTTGGCATTGGTTATTCCTCCTTTCTCGAAGAATTATTATTTAGATTTAACCGCAGATTTCACAGTTACTAGAGATTTTCTAGCTCCTGGCACGTTACCTTTTACTAATAAAAGGTTGCGTTCTACGTCAACTTTTACGATTGATAAGTTTTGAACTGTAATGCGCTCTCCACCCATGCGTCCTGGTAATAATTTACCTTTGAATACGCGGTTTGGAGCAACAGGACCCATTGAACCTGGGCGACGGTGGTAACGAGAACCGTGAGACATTGGTCCACGAGATTGTCCGTGGCGTTTAATAGCACCTTGGAAACCTTTACCTTTTGAAACTCCTGTTACATCGATTACATCGCCTTCTGCGAAAATATCAACCTTGACTTCTTGACCAACTTCATATTCTGAAGCGTTCACTCCGCGTAACTCACGGATGAAGCGCTTAGGAGCAGTATTAGCTTTAGAAGCGTGTCCTTTAGCAGGTTTGTTAGATAATTTCTCACGAATATCTTCAAAACCTAATTGGATTGCTTCGTAACTGTCTGTCTCAGCGTTTTTAACTTGAAGAACTACGTTTGGAGTAGCTTCAATTACTGTTACAGGGATTAAATCACCGTTTTCAGCGAATACTTGAGTCATACCGATCTTTCTTCCTAAGATTCCTTTGGCCATTAGTCACACCTCCTAAGTATGTCTTCATTCTTTATTTTAAATTAAAGTTTAATTTCGATATCTACACCAGATGGTAAATCTAAACGCATTAATGAATCAACAGTTTGTGGTGTTGGATTCACGATATCAATTAAGCGTTTATGCGTGCGCATTTCGAATTGCTCACGAGAATCTTTATATTTGTGCACAGCACGTAGAATTGTATAAACTGATTTCTCAGTTGGTAACGGAATCGGACCAGATACTGTAGCGCCAGAGCGTTTAGCAGTTTCTACGATTTTCTCAGCTGATTGATCAAGAATTCTGTGATCGTATGCTTTTAAACGAATGCGAATTTTTTCTTTTGCCATTATTTTCCCTCCTTTTTCGCCTATCTTTCTAAATAGACATTCTCCGCGGAAATTTCCCCACACTCGCCATGGCAAAGCGGCCGGGTGTGTCGGCAACCTTCCGCATCATCGCAGTCAAAGACCAACATTCTTATTGTACTAAAAATGGGTCGGTATTGCAACAGTCTTTTATATAAAATATAAAACTTTTTTTTCTGTTGCGCACTTTTTTCATTATATATAAAACAAATACACAATGCAAGTGTAATCATAAATTCTCTATTTACCTTTTATGACCAAAAAAAAGAAGCAGGAAATCCTGCTTCTTTTTTAAAGAGTAAAAGATTACTCAGTGATTGTAGCTACAACGCCAGCGCCTACTGTACGTCCACCTTCACGGATTGAGAATTTAGTACCTTCTTCAATCGCGATTGGAGCAATAAGTTCAACAGTCATTTCGATGTTGTCGCCAGGCATTACCATTTCTACGCCTTCTGGTAAGTTACAAATACCAGTTACATCAGTTGTACGGAAGTAGAACTGAGGACGGTAGTTGCTGAAGAATGGAGTGTGACGTCCACCTTCTTCTTTAGAAAGAACGTATACTTCAGCTTTGAATTTAGTGTGTGGAGTGATTGTACCTGGTTTAGCTAGTACTTGTCCACGTTGGATATCTTCACGAGAAACACCGCGAAGTAAAGCACCGATGTTGTCACCAGCTTCAGCATAGTCAAGAAGCTTACGGAACATTTCTACACCAGTTACAGTAGTAGATTTTGATTCTTCAGCTAAACCGATGATGTCTACAACGTCACCAACTTTAACTTGTCCACGCTCAACACGACCAGTAGCAACTGTACCACGACCAGTGATTGAGAATACGTCCTCAACTGGCATCATGAATGGTTTTTCAGTGTCACGCTCTGGAGTTGGGATGTACTCATCAACAGCGTCCATAAGCTCGATGATTTTAGCTTCCCAATCAGCATCTCCTTCAAGAGCTTTAAGAGCAGAACCTTTGATTACCGGTACATCGTCACCTGGGAAGTCGTATTCAGAAAGAAGGTCACGTACTTCCATTTCTACTAATTCAAGTAACTCTTCGTCGTCTACCATGTCACATTTGTTTAAGAATACAACTAGGTATGGAACACCTACTTGACGAGAAAGAAGGATGTGCTCACGAGTTTGTGGCATTGGGCCATCAGCAGCAGATACTACTAAGATACCGCCATCCATTTGTGCAGCACCAGTGATCATGTTTTTAACGTAGTCAGCATGTCCTGGGCAGTCAACGTGTGCATAGTGACGAGTGTCAGTTTCATACTCAACGTGTGCAGTTGAGATTGTGATTCCACGCTCGCGCTCTTCTGGAGCAGCGTCGATCATGTCATAAGCCATAGCTGCACCTTTACCGCTTTTCTTAGCAAGTACAGTAGTGATAGCAGCTGTTAAAGTTGTTTTACCATGGTCAACGTGACCAATTGTACCAATATTGGCATGTGTTTTTGAACGGTCGAATTTTTCTTTACCCATTCGTAACGCCTCCTTAATTTCTTATAATGTAAATTTATGAGGCCGTGAAAAGGAATCAACTCCACTTTCACAGCGTACATAAGTAGTTATACTTTAATAAAGAGTGAAAATCAATTATTCACCTTTATTTTTTTTAATAATTTCTTCTGAAATAGACTTTGGTACTTCTTCATAATGATCAAAGTGCATTGAGTAGTTTCCACGACCTTGAGTATTAGAACGTAATGCAGTTGCATAACCAAACATTTCAGAAAGTGGTACGAATGCGCGTACTACTTGAGCGTTTCCGCGAGCTTCCATACCTTCTACACGTCCACGACGAGAAGTGATGTCACCCATGATGTCACCTAAGTACTCATCAGGAATTACAACTTCAACTTTCATCATTGGCTCAAGAATAACTGGGTTACATTTTGAAACTGCGTTTTTAAGTGCCATAGAAGCAGCAATTTTAAACGCCATCTCACTTGAGTCAACGTCATGGTAAGAACCGTCTACTAAAGCAGCTTTAACATCGATTACTGGGTAACCTGCTAATACACCGTTTTGAAGTGCATCTTCAAGACCAGCTTGAACTGCAGGGATGTATTCACGTGGAACTACACCACCAACAATTTTGTTTTCGAATTCGAAGCCTTTACCTTCTTCGTTCGGTTCAAACTCAATCCAAACGTGACCGAATTGTCCACGACCACCAGATTGACGTGCAAATTTACCTTCAACTTTCGCAGAACCGCGGAAAGTTTCACGGTATGCTACTTGAGGAGCACCAACGTTAGCTTCTACTTTGAACTCGCGACGCATACGGTCAACGATGATATCTAAGTGAAGTTCACCCATACCAGAGATGATGATTTGACCAGTCTCTGTGTTAGTTTCCGCACGGAAAGTTGGATCTTCTTCTTGTAGTTTTTGAAGAGCAGTTGTCATCTTATCTTGGTCAGCTTTTGACTTAGGCTCAACAGATAATGAAATAACTGGCTCTGGGAACTCCATAGACTCAAGAATAACAAGATTCTTTTCATCACATAAAGTGTCACCAGTAGTAGTATCTTTCAAACCTACAGCAGCAGCGATATCTCCAGCATATACAGCTGAAATCTCTTCACGAGAGTTAGCATGCATTTGTAGGATACGTCCTACACGCTCACGCTTACCTTTTGTAGAGTTCTGTACATAAGAACCAGAGTTAAGAATTCCAGAATATACGCGGAAGAATGTTAATTTCCCTACGTATGGATCTGTCATTACTTTAAACGCTAAAGCTGAGAATGGAGCGTCGTCGCTAGATGGACGTACAACTTCTTCATCAGTATCAGGAGTGATACCTTTGATTGCTGGTACATCTGTTGGAGCTGGTAAGTAATCTATTACCGAGTTCAACATTAATTGTACACCTTTGTTTTTGAACGCTGATCCACAAAGAACTGGGAAGAATTCAACGTCACAAGTACCTTTACGGATAGCAGCTTTTAGTTCTTCAACGCTAAGCTCGCCTTCTTCAAGATACTTCATCATTAATTCTTCATCAAGTTCTGCAGCAGCTTCTACAAGTTTAGCATTATATTCTTCAGCTAATTCTTTGTATTCTTCTGGGATCTCAATTTCTTGAATATCAGTTCCTAGGTCATTACCGTAGTGGTAAGCTTTCATTTCCACTAAGTCAATGATTCCCGTGAATTGATCTTCAGCACCGATTGGCAATTGGATTGGGTGAGCATTTGCACCTAAACGATCATGAATCGTTTTAACAGAGTACAAGAAGTCAGCACCGATTTTATCCATTTTGTTTACGAATACTACACGCGGTACACCGTATGTAGTAGCCTGACGCCATACAGTTTCTGTTTGAGGCTCAACACCAGATTGAGCATCAAGAACTGCCACCGCACCATCAAGTACACGAAGTGAACGTTCAACTTCTACAGTGAAGTCTACATGTCCAGGAGTATCGATGATGTTAACACGGTGACCTTTCCAAGAAGCAGTTGTTGCAGCAGACGTGATTGTAATACCACGCTCTTGCTCCTGCTCCATCCAGTCCATTTGGGAAGCTCCTTCATGAGTTTCACCAATTTTATGGATACGACCAGTATAATAAAGAACACGCTCAGTTGTTGTTGTTTTACCAGCATCAATATGAGCCATGATACCAATATTACGAGTGTTTTCTAAGGAGAACTCTCTTGCCATGTTAGGTATTTCTCCTTCCATATTATAATTATAATTAGTTTTTTAAGTTGATTCGTTAAAAGATTACCAACGGTAGTGAGCAAACGCTTTGTTCGCTTCTGCCATTTTATGAGTATCTTCACGTTTCTTAACTGCAGCACCAGTGTTGTTAGCTGCGTCAAGGATTTCGTTAGCTAAACGCTCTTCCATCGTTTTTTCTCCACGAAGACGAGCATAGTTTACTAACCAACGAAGACCTAGAGTTGTACGACGCTCTGGACGTACTTCTACAGGAACTTGGTAGTTAGAACCCCCTACACGGCGTGCTCTAACTTCTAATACAGGCATGATGTTTTTAAGAGCTTGGTCGAATACTTCCATAGCTTCTTTACCACTGCGCTCTTGTACTAGATCGAATGCTCTATAAAGAATAGCTTGTGATTTACCGCGCTTTCCATCAAGCATCATTTTGTTGATTAAGCGTGATACAAGCTTTGAATTGTAAATTGGATCTGGTAATACGTCTCTCTTTGCAACAGGACCCTTACGTGGCATTCTAATTTCCTCCTTTCACTTATGAGAATAATTCTATTTGTTGTTTATATTATTTTTTAGCTGCTTTTGGTCGCTTAGTACCATATTTAGAACGACCTTGCATACGGCCATCCACACCAGCAGTATCTAACGCACCACGTACGATATGGTAACGTACCCCTGGTAAATCTTTTACACGTCCACCGCGGATAAGTACCACGCTGTGTTCTTGTAAGTTGTGACCAATACCTGGGATATAAGCAGTAACCTCGATACCGTTAGTTAAACGTACACGAGCATATTTACGAAGAGCCGAGTTCGGTTTCTTCGGTGTCATAGTACCCACACGTGTACATACACCACGTTTTTGTGGAGAAGATTGGTTAGTTTGAGCTTTTTTAAAGCTGTTGTAACCTTTGTTTAAAGCAGGTGAGTCAGATTTTTGAACCTTGCTCACACGACCTTTACGGATTAGTTGATTAATAGTAGGCATTTAAATTTCCTCCTTTCAGCTTTTGTAAGACCACACATCCAGGTGGTTCATTTTTTAGCAAAAAACAAAGTTTTTGAACACTAGTCCAAAAACGTGTTAACTAATAATTGCAACAGCTGCCGCATCTACTTCTATTCCACAAGCTTTTCCAAGCTCTTTCATAGAGTTAACAAAACTGTAAGGGGTGTTTTCTTGCACAGCAACTTTCACTACCAAGTCGGTAATGTAGGTGTCTGCATTATCCGCAAGTATAACTTCCTTTACAATTCCTTTTTTTAAAGCTTTCACTGTCTGCTTAGTTCCTACAATAATATGATCAGCCTGTGATACTTTTTCATAAGACATTATCATATCCTCCAAAGCAACAGGTAGTTTATAGGAGCACCTTTGATATAGTATCATTCCCTAGAATGGATGTCAACTGCACGATGCAGTTTTTTTAAAAAAACATCCATTCTAGAAAAATGACTACTTATTAATCGATTGTTACTGGCTCTTCAACCTGATTTTTAACTGGTTCAGCATTACGATATCTATTCATACCAGTACCAGCAGGAACAAGTTTACCAATAATAACGTTCTCTTTAAGACCTAATAGTTCATCACGTTTTCCTTTAATAGCTGCATCTGTAAGAACACGAGTAGTTTCTTGGAATGATGCTGCTGATAAGAAGGAATCCGTTTCAAGAGATGCTTTTGTGATACCAAGTAGTACAGGTCGACCAGTAGCTGGACGATTGCCCTCTAGTAACACTTTTTCGTTAGCATCAGTGAATTGGTGAATATCTAATAGTGAACCTGGTAATACATCTGTATCTCCAGAATCCATTACTCTCACTTTACGAAGCATTTGGCGTACCATTACTTCAACGTGCTTATCACCAATTTCTACCCCTTGCATACGGTATACTTTTTGTACTTCACGTAGCAGGTATTCTTGAACAGCAGTGATATCTTTTACTTTTAATAACTCTTTCGGATCAATTGAACCTTCTGTTAACTCTTGACCACGAGCAATCTCTTGGCCTTCAGCTACCTTCAAGCGTGCACTGTAAGGAGCTGTGTAAGAGCGTGTTTCAATGTCACCTTGAACTGTAATTTCATGCTGACGGTCACGTCCTTCAGTAATTGAAGTAACGGTACCTTCGATTTCTGAAATAACAGCTTGGCCTTTAGGGTTACGAGCTTCAAAGATCTCTTGGATACGAGGTAAACCTTGAGTGATGTCATCTCCGGCAACCCCACCAGTATGGAATGTACGCATCGTTAACTGTGTACCTGGCTCACCGATTGATTGAGCAGCGATAATACCAACTGCTTCACCAACTTCAACTTCTGAACCAGTTGCCAAGTTACGTCCGTAACATTTTTTACATACTCCATGACGAGTGTTACAAGTAAACGCAGAACGAATCCATACTTCTTCAACACCAGCATTTACAATTTCTTCAGCTAGATCTTCTGTAATTAATTCATTTTCTGCTACAAGTACTTCGTTTGTTTCTGGATGAACAACAGTTTTACGTGCATAACGTCCAATTAGACGCTCATCCAGCTTTTCGATTTCCTCCGTGCCTTCTTTGATTGCAACAGCCAAGATTCCTCGGTCTGTACCGCAATCATCATCACGAACGATAACATCTTGAGCCACATCAACAAGACGGCGAGTAAGATAACCTGAGTCAGCTGTTTTAAGGGCTGTATCAGCAAGACCTTTACGCGCACCGTGAGTAGAGATAAAGTATTCTAATACTGTTAAACCTTCACGGAAACTTGATTTGATTGGTAACTCGATGATACGTCCAGACGGGTTAGCCATCAGACCACGCATACCAGCAAGCTGCGTGAAGTTAGATGCGTTACCACGGGCACCAGAGTCACTCATCATAAAGATTGGATTTCGTTTATCTAAGGATTCCATCAGCTTACCTTGGATAACGTCTTTCGCACTACTCCAAATTGAGATTACGCGATCATAACGCTCATCTTCAGTAATTAAACCACGACGGAATTGTTTTAGAACATTATCTACTTTAGCTTGCGCTTCTTGTAAGATAACTTCTTTTTCACCTAATACAACGATATCTGCTACACCAACTGTAATACCAGCTTTAGTAGAATATTTGAAACCTAAGTCTTTCATGCGATCAAGCATTTTAGACGTTTCAGTAATCTTAAAGCGTTTGAATACTTCAGCAATGATATTACCTAAGATTTTTTTCTTAAATGGTGCAATTGCAGGTTGATTTTTAATGAATTCTTTTACGTCAGCACCTTTTTCAACAAAGTATTTATCCGGTGTCTTAACTTCAAGGTTTTCTCTTGTTGGTTCGTTAATATACGGGAATGATTCCGGTAAGATTTCGTTAAATACAAGCTTACCTACAGTCGTCACTAACAATTGTTGATTTTGTGCTTCAGTAAATGTTTGGTTATTTAAAGAACCAGCGTATACACCAACACGAGTATGTAAATGTACATATCCGTTTTGGTATGCCAGCAACGCCTCATTTGTATCTTTAAATACCATACCTTCACCCACTGCGTCTTCACGCTCAAGTGTTAAGTAGTAATTACCTAATACCATATCTTGAGATGGTGTAACAACTGGTTTACCATCTTTTGGATTCAGGATGTTTTGCGCTGCTAACATTAAGATGCGCGCTTCTGCTTGTGCTTCTGCAGATAACGGTACGTGAACGGCCATTTGGTCACCATCAAAGTCCGCATTGTATGCTGTACATACAAGTGGATGTAGACGGATTGCACGACCTTCTACTAATGTAGGTTCAAACGCTTGGATACCAAGTCTGTGAAGCGTAGGTGCACGGTTTAACAGAACTGGATGCTCTTTAATAACCGATTCTAATACGTCCCATACTTCAGGTTGAACGCGCTCGATTTTACGTTTCGCACTCTTGATGTTATGAGCTAAACCACGCTCAACTAACTCTTTCATAACAAACGGCTTAAATAGTTCTAACGCCATTTCTTTTGGTAAACCACATTGATACATCTTTAAGTTCGGTCCTACAACGATTACAGAACGCCCAGAGTAGTCAACACGTTTACCCAGTAAGTTTTGACGGAAGCGTCCTTGCTTACCTTTTAACATATGTGAAAGAGATTTTAACGGACGGTTACCAGGACCTGTTACAGGGCGCCCACGACGACCGTTATCGATTAAAGCATCTACAGCTTCTTGAAGCATACGCTTTTCGTTTTGAACGATAATGCTAGGAGCTCCAAGATCTAGTAAACGTTTTAAGCGGTTGTTACGGTTAATTACACGACGATATAAATCATTTAGGTCAGAAGTTGCAAAACGTCCACCATCTAATTGAACCATTGGACGAAGTTCCGGTGGGATAACCGGTAAAACATCTAAGATCATCCAAGAAGGCTCATTACCAGAGTGACGGAAAGCTTCCAACACTTCTAAACGCTTAATTGCACGTGTACGACGTTGACCTTGAGCAGTTTTAAGCTCTTCTTTTAGAGCATCTACTTCTTTGTCAAGATCGATGTCTTGTAATAATTTCTTAACAGCTTCCGCACCCATCGCTGCATGGAAAGTTTTTCCATACTTTTCACGATATGCACGATATTCTTTTTCAGATAATAGCTGTTTCTTTTCAAGCGGTGTATCACCAGCATCTGTTACAACATATGAAGCAAAATAGATAATTTCCTCTAGCGCACGAGGGGACATGTCTAAGACAAGTCCCATGCGGCTAGGGATACCTTTGAAGTACCAAATATGTGAAACAGGTGCAGCTAGTTCAATATGTCCCATACGTTCACGACGTACTTTTGCTCTTGTTACTTCTACTCCACAGCGGTCACATACTACGCCTTTGTAACGAACGCGTTTGTATTTACCACAGTGGCACTCCCAGTCCTTTTGTGGACCAAAGATGCGCTCACAAAACAAACCATCTTTTTCAGGTTTTAATGTACGATAGTTGATCGTTTCCGGTTTTTTTACCTCACCGTATGACCAAGAGCGAATTTTATCTGGCGAAGCTAGACCAATTTTCATATACTCAAAGTTATTTACATCTAGCAAGGAGCCTACCTCCCTTTTAATCTACAGGTTTTTTCCCTTAACGTGCGTATACTTTTATATGAAAGTAATTCCTTACTCTTTGATAACAGGGTCTTTTTGACCTTCAGAAATTCCTTCTGGTTCTATATCAGACATAATAGATTCGGATTGTTGTTCTTGATCATCCTCTGAATCTACAATGTCAATCTCTTGCTCATCAGCTGAAAGCATTTTTACATCCATACCTAAACTTTGTAATTCTTTAATTAATACTTTGAATGATTCAGGTATACCTGGTTCTGGAATATTTTCGCCTTTTACGATGGCTTCATATGTTTTCACACGACCAACAACATCATCCGACTTCACAGTTAGAATCTCTTGTAGCGTATAAGCAGCACCGTATGCTTCCAGCGCCCATACTTCCATCTCTCCAAAACGTTGTCCACCAAATTGCGCTTTACCACCTAATGGCTGTTGGGTAACAAGTGAATATGGTCCAGTAGAACGTGCGTGAAGCTTATCGTCTACCATGTGAGCAAGTTTAATCATGTACATAATACCTACTGATACACGATTATCGAAAGGTTCACCTGTACGACCATCGTATAATACAGTTTTCGCATCACGTGACATGCCTGCCTCTTCAATCGTCGCCCAAACATCTTCTTCACGAGCACCATCAAATACTGGAGATGCAACATGAATTCCGAGTTTACGAGCCGCCATACCTAAATGAAGCTCTAATACTTGCCCGATGTTCATACGAGAAGGTACCCCTAGTGGGTTTAACATGATATCGATTGGAGTTCCATCTGGTAAGTAAGGCATATCTTCCTCTGGTAAAATACGCGAGATTACACCTTTGTTACCGTGACGACCGGCCATTTTGTCACCTTCAGAAATTTTACGCTTCTGAACGATATACACGCGAACAAGTTGGTTTACACCTGGTGGTAACTCATCGCCATCTTCACGATTGAAGACTTTAACATCAAGGATAATTCCGCCTCCACCATGTGGTACACGTAATGAAGTATCGCGAACCTCACGTGCTTTTTCACCAAAGATTGCATGTAATAAGCGCTCTTCAGCTGTTAGTTCCGTAACACCTTTAGGCGTTACTTTACCAACTAAAAGATCACCATCTTTAACTTCGGCACCAATGCGAATGATACCACGCTCATCTAGGTTACGAAGAGCATCTTCACCCACGTTTGGAATATCACGTGTAATTTCTTCTGGTCCTAGTTTCGTATCACGAGACTCAGACTCATATTCTTCAATATGAACAGAAGTATATACATCGTCTTTTACAAGACGTTCACTCATGATAATAGCATCCTCATAGTTATATCCGTCCCAAGTCATGAAACCTACTAAAACGTTACGTCCTAATGCAAGCTCTCCTTTTTCCATAGAAGGGCCGTCAGCTAGGATTTCACCTTTTACAACTTCATCGCCAACTGAAACAATTGGACGCTGGTTGTAGCAAGTACCTTGGTTCGAACGAACAAACTTAAGAAGCTTGTATTTATCTAAGTTACCTTTAACTTTTTGCCCGTCTACCTCTTCATAACGACGAACAAAAACTTGTTTTGCTTCCACGCGCTCAACAACACCAGGGTGCTTACAGATAACTGCAGCTCCTGAGTCTTTACCAGATACATATTCCATACCTGTTCCAACAAGTGGCGCTTCTGGGTTTAACAACGGTACTGCTTGACGTTGCATGTTGGCACCCATTAATGCACGGTTTGAGTCATCATTCTCTAAGAATGGAATACAAGCTGTTGCCGCGGATACTACTTGCTTTGGTGATACGTCCATGTAATCTAAACGATCACGACGGATAACTGTATTTTCACCACGGAAACGGGCTACAACATTTTCATCTAAGAAAGAACCATCTTCACCTAAGCGCGCATTCGCTTGAGCAACTACATAGTTATCTTCTTCATCAGCAGTTAAGTAATCAATTCTCGACGTAACTTTACCTGTTTCAGGATCAATACGACGATATGGCGTTTCAATAAAGCCGAATTTATTTACTTTTGCATAAGAAGATAATGAGTTAATTAACCCAATGTTTGGTCCCTCAGGCGTTTCGATTGGACACATACGACCATAGTGAGAGTAGTGAACGTCACGAACTTCGAATCCAGCACGCTCACGAGTCAAACCACCTGGTCCTAATGCAGACAGACGGCGCTTATGTGTCAATTCAGCTAACGGGTTTGTTTGGTCCATGAACTGAGAAAGCTGAGAGCTACCAAAGAATTCTTTAATAGCAGCAATTACAGGGCGAATATTGATTAACTGTTGAGGAGTAATTGTGTTCGTGTCTTGAATAGACATTCTCTCACGCACAACACGCTCCATACGAGATAAACCAATACGGAATTGGTTTTGCAACAATTCCCCTACAGAACGAAGACGACGATTTCCTAAATGGTCGATATCATCTGTATCCCCTACTTGGTGAAGTAAATTAAAGAAGTAGCTAATTGATGCTAGAATATCAGCCGGTGTAATATTCTTTACTTCTTCTGTCACGTAAGCATTACCGGAAACTGTAATAACTTTCTCTCCATCCGGATCGTTTGGAGCATAAATCTTGATAGATTGTAACGTGACATTGTCTTCTAAAACTCCGCCAACTGGGCTATAAGTTTTGAAGTTTACTCCACTTTCAAGCATTGGAATTAAGCGATCTAATGTACGACGATCAATCATTGCACCTTTTTCAGCAATAATTTCACCCGTTTCATGATCAACTAATGTTTCTGCTAATTTTTGATTAAACAAACGATGTTTAATATGAAGCTTTTTATTAATCTTGTAACGACCAACGTTTGCTAAATCATAGCGCTTTGGATCAAAGAATCGAGATACAAGCAATGATTTTGCATTTTCTACAGTTGGTGGCTCACCTGGACGTAAGCGCTCATAGATTTCTAGTAGCGCTTTTTCTGTACTTTCCGTGTTATCTTTTTCAAGCGTGTTACGGATGTACTCATTATCTCCAATTAGATCAATAATCTCTTGGTCTGAACCAAAACCTAACGCACGTAACAGTACTGATACTGGAAGTTTACGAGTACGATCAATACGCACATAAACGACGTCTTTTGCATCAGTTTCATATTCTAACCATGCTCCACGGTTTGGAATAACAGTAGCTGTATATCCCTTTTTACCATTTTTATCTACTTTTCCACTGTAGTAGACGCTTGGTGAACGTACCAATTGTGATACGATAACGCGCTCAGCACCGTTAATAACAAACGTACCAGTTTCCGTCATCAATGGGAAATCACCCATAAACACATCTTGGTCTTTTACTTCACCTGTTTCTTTATTAATTAAACGCACCTTAACACGAAGAGGTGCTGCATAAGTTACATCACGTTCTTTAGACTCTTCTACTGAATACTTTGGCTCACCTAAGCTGTAGTCAATAAATTCTAGTGATAAATTACCAGTAAAATCATCGATTGGAGAAATATCCTGGAACATTTCTCGTAATCCTTCATCTAAAAACCATTGGTATGAAGCCGTTTGAATCTCGATTAAGTTTGGTAATTCTAGAACCTCACTGATACGAGCATAACTTCTGCGCTGGCGGTGGCGTCCATACTGAACTAGTTGACCTGTCAACTGATTCACCCCTCAAATCAAGCGTTATTATTCAAGACATATAATAAACTATTGTTTATTATTGAACAAAAGAAAAATGGTTTCTTTAAATAGAAAACCACAATTTCATAAAACGTACTATTGATTTTATTAGTTTTCCCATACATTCTCAAATTATACGTGCAATTTTATGTATAACAGAGGCCTATATGGAATATTTATATATTGGCATTTTATAATGCTAACATACTAAAAAATATTAGTCAACATTTTTTAGCACGTATGATATAATAGCCTTTTTTCTTTTCTACTACCTCTACTTCTTCAAATAGAGACTCTAGTTTCATTAAAGCGGAAGGAGCTCCCTGTTTCTTTTGAATCACGACCCATAATTCACCTTGTTCAACGAGATGGCTATATGCCCCTTCAAGAATTTCGTGTACAATTTTTTTACCAGCACGAATTGGTGGGTTCGTAAGAATAGTAGAGAAATGATCAATTTTCACATTGCTATAGCAAGAGCTCTGATAAATTTGAACATTATCAATCCCATTAGCTTTTGCATTCTTTTCTGATAAAGCTAATGCGCGCTCGTTAACATCAACCATATGCACTTGCTCATCCGGATGAAGTTTAGCCATCGCTAAACCGATAGGACCATATCCACAGCCGACGTCTAGAATAGGACCTTTTACGTTATTAACCTCAAAGCTGTCAATTAGCACTCGAGAACCAAAATCAACTTCTTTTTTAGAGAAAACACCATGATCGCTAGTGAAACGAAAAGATTGTCCTCGAAGTTCAAACGAAAATGTCTCTTCATTACTGCTAGCCGATGGTGTGTTTGAAAAATAGTGTTCTGTCAACTGAACTCCTCCTTCTAAAAGGCATCCTCTAATACTATAAACGAATAGAGAAACAGAAGCAAAAAAGCTCGCTTGAATAAGCGAGCTTTTTCATATCAAATGTTAAGTAATAATTACTTAACTTCTACAGAAGCGCCAACTTCTTCAAGTTTAGCTTTTGCTTCTTCAGCTTCTTCTTTAGAAATACCTTCTTTAAGAGCTTTTGGAGCGTTATCAACGATTTCTTTAGCTTCTTTTAAGCCAAGACCAGTGATTTCACGTACTACTTTGATAACTTTGATTTTTTGGCCGCCAGCACTTTCAAGTACTAGGTCAAATTCAGTTTTCTCAGCAGCAGCTTCACCAGCAGCACCGCCAGCTACAGCTACAGGAGCAGCAGCAGTTACGCCAAATTCTTCTTCAATTGCTTTTACTAAATCGTTAAGTTCTAAAACAGTCATATTTTTAACTGCTTCAATGATTTGTTCTTGAGTCATTGTTAATTTCCTCCTTGTGATTGTGTTATATATAACAGACTAAATTATGCACCTTGTTCTTCTTTTTGATCTGCCACAGCTTTTGTAGCAAGAGCAAGGTTGCGGATTGGAGCTTGAAGAACGCTAAGTAACATAGAAAGTAAGCCTTCGCGAGATGGAAGTTCAGCAATAGCTTTAATTTCATCAACAGTTGCTACATTACCTTCGATAACACCAGCTTTAATTTCTAACGCTTCGTGTTCTTTAGCGAAGCTGTTAAGAATTTTAGCTGGAGCAATAACGTCTTCTCCACCAAATGCAATTGCGTTTGGACCAACTAGCGCTTCGTTAAGGCTGTTTAGTTCAACCTTTTCTACAGCACGGCGAGTTAAAGTGTTTTTGTATACTTTGAACTCAATTCCCGCGTCACGTAATTGCTTACGAAGTTCAGTTACTTCAGCAACATTTAACCCACGGTAGTCAACTACGATTGCTGATCCACTTGCTTTAAGCTTGTCAGCAATTTCATCAACAACTTGTTTCTTTTGTTCAATTACGTTGCTCATTTTTACACCTCCTGTAGATTTCCTTCCGTACACTCATACAAGGTGCAAATAAAACACCTCCATGACAACTAAGACATGGAGGTGTTATAAGCGAATCAGAACGTTCACTAATTTATCACACACACCTCGGTAGGAAATTAAGCCTTACAGGCACCTACTGTCTACGGTACAAATGTTATTTTTTTAACAACATTATCTATTGTAATCAGTTGGACTCAGAAAGTCAACACCAATTTATTTCCAATAATTAGTTAGCTGCGCTGAAAGTTGCGATATCAACTTTGATACCAGGGCCCATAGTTGAAGATACAGCTAAGTTCTTCATATATGTTCCTTTTGCAGCTGCAGGCTTAGCTTTTTGCATAGTTTCGAAGATTGTAGTGAAGTTTTCAATTAACTTGCTATCTTCGAATGATACTTTACCGATTGGTACGTGGATGTTACCAGCTTTATCAACGCGGTATTCTACTTTACCAGCTTTGATTTCATTAACAGCTTTCTCAACATCGAATGTTACAGTACCAGTTTTAGGGTTTGGCATTAAGCCTTTTGGTCCTAATACACGACCAAGTTTACCAACTTCACCCATCATGTCTGGTGTAGCAACGATTACGTCAAATTCAAACCAACCTTGTTGGATTTTGTTGATGTAATCAGAATCGCCAACGTAGTCAGCTCCAGCAGCTTCTGCTTCTTTCGCTTTCTCACCTTTAGCAAATACTAATACACGTTGAGTTTTACCAGTACCATTTGGAAGTACTACTGCACCACGAATTTGTTGGTCAGCTTTCTTAGGGTCAACGCCTAAACGGAATGCTACTTCAACAGTTGCATCAAATTTAGTTGTGTTTGTTTTCTTTACTAATTCAATTGCTTCTTGAACTGAGTAAGCTTGTGTACGATCTACAAGCTTCGCAGCTTCAACGTACTTTTTACCTTTTTTAGCCATTTTGTTTTCCTCCTTATGTGGTATTAACGGAATAACCTCCCACTAATAAAGGTTGCGAAACGGAAGCTATCCCTATCTCGCAACCTTCTAACACCTAATCATTTGGGATTAGTCTTCAACTACGATTCCCATGCTACGTGCTGTACCTTCTACCATACGCATTGCAGACTCAACGTTAGCAGCGTTTAGGTCAGGCATTTTTGTTTCAGCAATCTCACGTACTTTGTCACGCTTGACTGTTGCAACTTTATTACGGTTTGGTTCACCAGAACCTGACTCAATACCAGCCGCTTTCTTAAGTAATACAGCAGCAGGTGGAGTTTTCGTAATAAATGTAAATGAACGGTCTTCAAATACCGTAATTTCAACAGGAATGATTAAACCAGCTTGATCAGCTGTGCGAGCGTTAAATTCTTTACAGAATCCCATGATGTTAACACCGGCTTGACCTAATGCAGGACCAACTGGTGGTGCTGGGTTTGCTTTACCAGCAGGAATTTGTAATTTTACAAGTTTAATTACTTTTTTAGCCACGAGACACACCTCCTTAAGTCCGTGATGTGGTAATAGGGCGATGCCCTCCCACTCCAAGTTCTTTATATATAAAATAAAGAAATAGTTGTTTTAGTCTCAAGATTGAGACATACTGACTTATGAAATATTAACATTAAAACAGATGAAATGCAAGGTTTTAAAAGTTATATTTTTTCAATTTGTGTAAACTCTAACTCAACAGGTGTTTGACGTCCGAACATATCAACATGAACTTTAATTTTGCGCTTGTCCGTATCAATTTCTTCGATTGTGCCTTCAAAGTTCGCAAACGGACCTTCTTTAACTAGAACCGTTTCTTTTAACTCAAAGTCAAATTCAGCATGACTTTCATCCATACCCATTTGCTTTAAAATCATTTCTACTTCTTCTGGTAATAGAGGTGTCGGTTTAGAACCTGAACCGGCTGACCCAACGAAACCTGTTACACCAGGAGTGTTACGTACCACGTACCATGAATCATCTGTCATAATAATCTCTACTAACACATAACCTGGAAATACTTTCTTCTTTGTTATCTTTTCTTTATTGTTTTTAATTTCTCTTTCTTCTTCTTCAGGTACCACCACGCGGAAGATTTTATCTTGCATGCCCATTGTTTCTACACGCTTTTCTAAATTCGTCTTTACTTTATTCTCATACCCTGAATAAGTATGAACAACATACCAATTTTTCTCCATTTTTGAGGACGTAATGTCCTTCCCTCCCAGCTTCCTATAAAGTGTTCAAGTATCTATTGCACAGAAGATGAACTAGAACCTTCACCTGTTCTAGTTCATATCATTCTCAAAACAAATTAAAAAACCCGTACCCGGGCTTTTTAAGAAGAAATCATCATTTAGTTTCATTATACCATGATTATCATTAAATTATTCAAGGGATTAAACGAATCAATGATGAGATTCCATAATCGACAACTGCGAAAAAGACGGTCATGAAAATAACTGTAGAAACAACTGTAATTGTATAGCGAACTAGTTCATTTCGTTTAGGCCAGCTGACCTTCTTCATTTCACGACCAACGTCACGCAAAAATTTCCCTACACGGTTCATGTTTGTAACCTCCATTAAAATAAAAGGGGTATTAATCTGTGCAGCTTTTTAATCTATTTTGTTTCACGATGCTGGACATGTGAGTTGCAAGATTTGCAAAACTTCTTCATCTCTAAACGAATGTTGCTTTGCTCTGTACTTTTCATCGTTGTATAGTTGCGACTACCACATTCTACACATGCCATTACAACTTTTTTACGCATTTTGTTAGCCACCTATATAAGTGATAATGTCTATAAGAAAGTATCACACACTTTCTTCCTGTGTCAATACAGGCTACGTGGTAATTTCACGGATTTCTAAGTAGCGCTCTAGCTTACGTTTAACTCGCTGCAACGCATTATCGATTGATTTTACATGGCGGTTTAGATCTTCTGAGATTTCTTGGTAAGAGCGACCGTCTAAATACAATACGAGTACTTTTCTTTCTAAATCACTCAAAAGCTCTGCCATCTTTAATTCAATATCATCGAACTTTTCTCTATTAATCAAGAGTTCTTCTGGGTTCATGACCTTGGTTCCCGAAATAACATCTAGCAATGTTCGATCAGATTCCTCATCGTAAATAGGCTTGTCCAACGACACATAAGAATTTAGCGGAATATGCTTTTGTCTTGTAGCCGTTTTAATCGCTGTGATGATTTGCCTGGTAATACATAGTTCAGCAAACGCTTTAAATGAAGTAAGTTTATCTTCTCTAAAGTCACGAATAGCTTTATATAACCCTATCATGCCTTCTTGAATAATATCTTCTCTATCTGCCCCTATTAAAAAGTACGACCGTGCTTTAGCTCGAACAAAATTCTTGTACTTGTGAATCAAATACTCTAATGCATCAATGTCACCTTTATGCACAAGCTCGACAACTTCTTCATCTTCTTGTTGTTCGAAATGAGCATGAAGTTTTCTTCCATAGTTATCGCCCATATCGATCCCCCTGACCGCACAGTAGATAGAAATATTATACAGTAGCTAATTCTCCACCGTCAACAGCCTCACTTCTCGCCGCGTCTCCATTTTTCGAAAATTTCAGCAACTCCGTCAGGCAATTTAATCCTTGCCGCTGGCTTTTGCGTTTGAATGGACTTTACTTCAATTTTGATAAATCTCTCAATCTCTTGAATTTCATTATACAATTCCCGGGCGGATTTCCGTAATGCTCCTTGACCAAATATCGCCCACTGTTCAGTAAAATCTGATGTCGCAACATGGACCTGTGTCGCTACGTTATTTAAATCTTGAGCCAATTTTTCAATATACTCATCAGCTGTTTCATTTTCACGTGTAAAAACGACTTCAATTTTATAGTTATGAGCTTTCTTTTCAATTCCTTGAACCATATGTGCGTCAAATACCACAATGACGCGGTAGCCTGTATAAGCTTGGTACTCAGCAAGCTTTTCAATAAGCAAATCTCGGGCTCCCGCTAAATCATGGTCACGTAGATTTCGTAAGTTAGGCCATGCACCAATCATGTTATAACCATCTACTAATAAAATATCCATTTTATCTTCCTAATGGGTGACGTTTACGATACACTTCATACATCAATAAACTTGCTGCTACTGATGCATTTAAGGATGTTACGTGACCAACCATCGGAAGCCTTACTAAAAAGTCACACTTTTCTCGAACAAGGCGACTCATTCCTTTACCTTCACTTCCAATAACTAAAGCTAGTGGCATTGTACCATCTAAGTTTCGATAGTCATCGCTTTCTTTTGCATCTGTACCAGCTACCCATACTCCCCTTTCCTTTAATTCATCAATAGTGCGAGCTAAGTTCGTTACGCGAGCAACTGGAATATGTTCAATAGCTCCAGTTGATGATTTAGCTACAGTTGATGTCAACCCCACAGATCTGCGCTTTGGAATAATAATCCCGTGAGCACCAACTGCATCTGCTGTTCTCATAATTGAACCTAAGTTATGCGGGTCTTCTAACTCATCTAGTACTAAAAAGAAAGGATCTTCATTTTTTTGTGCTGCTTTTTCAAACAGTTCATCAATTTCAGCATATGAATACGCCGCAACTAGAGCTAATACACCTTGATGCGTGCCTTGAACCATTTGTTCAATTTTCTTTTTAGGCACATACTGGACTAATACGCCGTTTCGTTTAGCAAATTTCACAATTTCTCCCATGGATCCCCCCTGAGAGCCCTCTGCAATCCATAACTTGTTAATTTCTCTTTCTGATTTTAATGCTTCTAATACGGCATTTCGTCCGATAATATAATCCTGCTGCTGCATATTAATTTCCTCCCTCTCCTTCAAAAATGAAAGAGATTGCTTTTGTAATAATTTCCTGAGCACGCTCATGGTTACCCAATAAGTAATGATAGCCAACTAACGCTTCAAACGCTGTGCTATAGCGGTACGTTTGTACATCCGTGTTTTTAGGAACTGTGCCTGATTTTGCATTACGTCCTCTTCTTAGCACCGCTAGCTCTTCATCATCTAAGAACTCAATTTCTTTAAAATGATAGACAATCTGAGCTTGAGCTTTAGCTGAAACATATTTTTTCGCTTTGTTATGAAGCTGGTTAGGGCGTACTGTCCCTAACCCAAGCAAATGTTTCCTTACATGCAAGTCGAATACTGCATCACCCATATAAGCTAATGCTAGGCTATTCAACTGCTTCACATCTAACTTTTTTTCAGTCATTAAACAATCATCCTCTTTTCCAACGCGTTCCTTGAGCCGTGTCCTCTAAAATAATATTCTTAGCTTTTAATTCATCGCGAATCTGATCAGCTAATTTAAAGTCACGGTTTTTACGAGCATCAATTCGCTGTTGAATGAGATTTTCAATTTCCTCATCTACTAATTCTTGAGCGTCAAATGTTAAGCCTAAAGCTCCACCTAATTGGTTAAATTCATTAATGAATGCTTCAATTACTTCTTTTGATGTTGTCTTTTCGAGTAGATATACATTTGCTTGCTTAGCCAGTTCGAATAGCACTGAAATAGCATTTGCTGTATTAAAGTCATCATCCATCTCTTTAATAAAACTGTTATGAAGCTCATCAATGTTAGTTAGCCATTCTGAATTACCGTCGTTTAAGTCTGTTGCTGCCTCTAAACGGTGCTTTAAGTTCACATAAGCTGTTTGTAAACGCTCATAGCCTTTTCGAGTATTTTCAAGGATTTCTTCGTTATAATTAATTGGGTGACGGTAATGTACTGATAGAATAAAGAATCTTAATAGTGATGGGTCGTGCTTTTGAATGATGTCGTGTACAAGTACAAAGTTTCCTAATGACTTCGACATTTTTTCGTTATCAATATTAATATAACCATTATGCAACCAATATTTCGCAAATGTCTTACCCGTCAATGCTTCAGACTGTGCAATTTCGTTTTCATGATGAGGAAACGATAAGTCCTGACCGCCGGCATGAATGTCGATTGTATCTCCTAAGTATTTACGAGCCATCGCTGAGCACTCGATATGCCAACCTGGTCTTCCTTGCCCCCATGGACTATCCCATGCAATTTCACCATCTTTTGCCGCTTTCCATAACGTAAAGTCTAACGGATCTTCTTTCTTTTCTCCAACTTCAATACGAGCACCTGATTGCAGCTCATCAATTGATTGATGTGAAAGCTTTCCGTAACCTTCGAACTTTCTTGTGCGGTAATAAACGTCTCCATCTGACTCATATGCATAGCCTTTTTTAACTAGCTCATCAATAAAATCAATAATAATATCCATATTCTCTGTTACGCGAGGATGTATAGTCGCATGTTTGCAGCCAAGTGCTGTCGTATCCTCAAAATAAGCGTTAATAAATCGTTCTGCAATCGTTGGTACATCTTCACCCAGCTCTTTAGCTGCTCGAATTAGCTTGTCATCAACATCTGTGAAGTTTGACACATATTGTACTTCATACCCTCTAAACTCTAGATAGCGACGCACTGTATCGAATACAATGGCGGGTCTTGCATTTCCAATATGAATATAGTTATAAACAGTTGGACCACAGACATACATTTTAACCTTATTTTCCTCTAAAGGTGTAAACACTTCTTTTTGACGAGTTAATGTGTTATATAGCTTAATTGTCATGATAAATCTTCCCTTCTTTGAGCTGCTTGATTTCTTGTTGTAGTTCGCTTAATTGATGTTCAAGCTGCTTGAATCGCTCTGCATCTGGATCTGGTAAATCCTGATGATTTAAATCTTTAATACGAACTCCATTTTGAATGACGACTCGACCTGGTATTCCCACAACTGTTGAATTCTCAGGAACATCATTCAAGACAACCGACCCGGCACCAATTTTTGAGTTTTCGTTAATGGTAATGGACCCTAAAACTTTAGCACCCGTTGCAATAAGAACGTGGTCTTTAATCGTTGGATGACGTTTTCCTTTTTCTTTTCCCGTACCGCCTAAAGTTACTCCCTGATAAACCGTGACATTGTCTCCTATTTCGCAAGTCTCTCCAATTACGATTCCCATTCCGTGGTCAATAAAAAAGCGTCGTCCTATTTTTGCCCCCGGATGAATTTCAATTCCTGTAAAGAAGCGACTAACCTGTGAAATTACACGTGCTAAAAAGAACCATTTGCGTTTAAACAACGCGTGAGCTAAACGATGTGACCAAATAGCATGGAGCCCAGAATACGTTAAAATAACTTCGATGTAGCTCCTAGCAGCAGGATCTTGTTCAAATATCACCTCAATATCCTCTTTTAACATCTTTATCACCTTTTTCACCCCCCATTTTTTATAAAAAAAACGTCTCTGTGTCAACTGACACAGAGACGTTTCTTATACGCGGTTCCACTCTGCTTGAGTGCAGATACGCACTCCAACTCATCTCGTGTAACGGCGATACCCGCTCCTGCTTACTAACCTCAGTTTTCAACAGAAGTCTCTAAGGTGCATTTCAATAGGTATACGCATAGATTACTTTCAGCCGATGGTAATCCTCTCTAAAAAAGCGATAGCCTATTTACTTCTCCTTATCAACGATTTCAATATATATTAACTATATGGGTTTTAAACCAATTTGTTAACCAGAAACTTTTGCTAGACGAGCTAAAACTGTTGCTTTACCAAGTAGCGAAATAGCTTTTGGTAATTCTGGTCCATGTGTTTCACCCGTTGTAGCTACACGAATTGGCATAAATAGCTTCTTACCTTTATGACCTGTTGCTTTTTGAACAGCTTTTGTTGCTGCTTTAATCTCTTCGGGACTAAAAGTCTCCATTGCTTCAATTTCCGTTGCAAAAGCTTGCAATACCTCTGGCACCTGCTCTTCTGCAAGTACAGCTTTCGCTTCTTCATTATACTCAATTTCTGTTTTGAAGAACATTTCTGTTAGCTCCACGATTTCTGCACCGTAGCTCATTTGTTCTTGATAAAGGGCAATTAGTTCTTTTACCCACTTCGTTTGTTCTTCCGTCATTTGTTCTTCTACACGCCCAGCTTTTACGAGATGAGGAAGAGATAGATCTACAACTTCATCTAAATCAAGCTGCTTCATGTATTGATTGTTCATCCAACGAAGTTTATTCGTGTCAAATAATGCTGGTGATTTAGATAAACGAGCAGGATCAAAGATTTCAATAAATTGCTCTTTTGAGAAGATTTCTTCTTCCCCTACAGGTGACCATCCAAGCATTGCAATAAAATTGAACAGAGCTTCAGGTAAGTAACCTAATTCTTTATACTGCTCGATAAATTGGATAATGGACTCGTCACGCTTACTTAGTTTGCGACGACTTTCATTTACAATTAATGTCATATGTCCAAATACAGGCGGCTCCCAACCTAACGCATTATAAATCATAATTTGCTTTGGTGTATTTGAAATATGATCATCTCCACGTAAAACGTGCGTCATTTCCATTAGATGATCATCAATAGCTACAGCATAGTTATAAGTAGGCGTGCCATCTTTTTTCACGATAACATAGTCACCGATACCGTCGGATTCAAATGCTACTTCGCCTTTAACAATATCGTTGAACTTCACTACCGTACCCGTTGGAACTCGGAAGCGAATGCTTGGCTTGCGACCTTCTGCTACTAATTCTTTTTGCTGCTCTTCTGTTAAGTTACGGCATTTGCCTGAGTAGCGTGGCATTTGACCATTTTCAGTCTGCTCTTCACGTTCTTTTTCTAATTCTTCTTCTGTACAGTAGCAATAGTAAGCTGCACCTTTTTCTAATAGTTCGTCCGTATATTTTTGGTAAATTTCTGTACGTTCGGATTGACGATACGGGCCGTATTCTCCACCGATATCAATACTTTCATCCCAATCAATGCCTAACCACTTTAGATAGCGAAGCTGGCTTTCTTCTCCACCTTCAATGTTACGCTTTTGATCTGTATCTTCAATACGAATAATGAACTTACCGTTTTGATTGCGAGCAAATAAATAATTAAATAAAGCTGTTCGTGCGTTTCCGATATGAAGGTGCCCAGTTGGACTCGGTGCATAGCGAACGCGTACTTCTTTTGACATAAGTAGGATAACCTCCAGTTTATTTTACGTAAGTATGTAATTTATTATTTTTCGACATTATTAATTTTATCACCAAATGTAATTCTGTTAAAGACTCTGGGTTATTTTTGATATACTAACACCGCGGCTTGTGAAGCAATTCCTTCTTCACGACCAGTAAAGCCTAATTTTTCTGTCGTCGTTGCTTTAACATTAATCTGTGACACTTCAGCGTCTAATAGTTCGGCAATACGCTCTCGAATTGGCTGGATGTACGGTGCCATCTTAGGTTTCTGTGCAATAATTGTACAATCTACATTACTGAGCGCATAACCTTCTGCTTTCACTAGCTTCCACACATGTTGTAAAAGCTTAGCTGAATCTGCATCTTTAAACTCTGGATCCGTGTCTGGAAAATGCTTTCCAATATCCCCTTGAGCTATTGCTCCTAACAGTGCATCGGCAATCGTATGCAGAAGTACATCAGCATCAGAATGTCCCAGTAATCCTCTCTCATATGGGATTTCAATCCCTCCAATGATTAATGGACGTCCCGTTGCAAATTGATGAACGTCAAATCCTTGTCCAACACGTATATTCATTTCCTTCACCTCTTAGTTGTTTTGTTCCAACTTTGTTAAAATAGCTTCTGCATAAATTAAGTCTTCTGGTGTTGTTAATTTTATATTATCGTAGTCTCCTTGTACAATTGCTACTTCCTGACCTAGCTGTTCCACTAAGCTTGCATCATCTGTTCCTAGATAACCGTTTTCTTTTGCTACGTTATGAGCTCTTTGAATGGTAGACGAAAGAAAAGCTTGTGGGGTTTGAATAGACCACAAGCTAGAGCGTTCAATCGTTTCCACTACGATGTTGTTTTCTACTTTCTTAATCGTCTCTTTAACAGGAACGCCTAAAGTTGCCGCTTCTTTAACTGCCGCTTCTTCTACAAGTTTGTGGATATGGTGATGCTTCACAAATGGTCTAGCACCATCATGTATAAGAACCACATTAGACAGCTTAATGGCTTTCAACCCATTATACACGCTATGTTGGCGCTCTTGACCACCCGACACCACTGCCGTAACTTTACGCATCGGATATTGCTCTAAAAGTGATGTAATATCCTCTAGTTCTTGGTCATTAATAACTAAAATAATGCTATTACATGTATGATCAGTTTCAAATATATTTAGCGTATGAACAAGAAGAGGTACATTTCGAATTAATAGAAATTGCTTATTTCGCCCTGCTTTCATTCGCTTACCTTGTCCTGCTGCTAAAACAATTACATCGTATTGCATGTTCCTTCTCCCTTATAGCTGAAAATTAGAGGGCTTTTTCTAAGAGCTTAGGCTTAGCAAAAATCATTCGACCAGCTGATGTTTGAAGTACGCTTGTCACAAGTACATCGATTTGCTTACCGATATAGTTTCGGCCTTCTTCTACAACAATCATTGTACCATCGTCTAAGTAGGCAATACCTTGATTGTGTTCCTTACCGTCTTTAATGACAAGTACATTCATTTCTTCTCCTGGTAAAACAATTGGTTTGACTGCGTTTGCTAAGTCATTAATATTTAAAACCCCTACATTTTGCAGTTCGCATACTTTATTTAAATTAAAATCATTTGTCACGACGAGACCCGAAGTAACTTTTGCCAACTTTACAAGTTTACTATCTACTTCTTGAATATCTTCAAAATCACCTTCGTAAATCTCTACCTTCATAGACAATTCCTTTTGAATTCGATTTAAGATATCAAGACCTCGACGACCTCTATTGCGCTTTAAAACATCTGATGAGTCTGCGATATGCTGAAGCTCTTCTAACACAAATCGAGGAATGACAATGGTTCCATCTAAAAAACCAGTTTGACATATATCTGCAATACGTCCATCGATAATAACGCTTGTATCTAAAATTTTTAAAGACTGCAAGGATTGATTATTCTCTTGCTCTTCTTCCGAACCTTTTTTCTTACCAATACGAGTAGGTATCGAAAAAACATTGACCAACTCATCTCTCTTTTTAAACCCTACTTGAAAGCCTAAGTAACCTAATAAAATACTTAAAAAGATTGGTAAAACTGTACTAACTACCTGCAGCTGAATTTTCCCAAGGAACGTACCAACTAAATAGGCAACAATTAACCCTAATATTAAGCCTAAACTCCCAAATAAAACATCTGTTACCGGTGCCTTTACAAGAGACTCTTCGATGCGGCGAATAAAGCCTACAACATAATCTACTAACCAGAATGTTATGACAAAAAAGAGAATTGCACCTAAAGGGGCGTGAATGTATGACTTGTCTAATAATGCAATATCTTTTAGACTTAATAATTCAATAAGTTCTGGGATAAGAAAGATTCCTAATGTACCACCTGTTATGATAAAAAACAATTGAACAAAACGTTTTAACACGCCATCACCTCCTTTTATCATTATAAACAGTTTACAATGATTGAAACCTTTTATTTAATTGAAAACATAATTTGTAAACAAAATGTCCCTCTATTAGTATTTTCACAATATCCTAATCAAGATTAAAAAGTCAATTAATATCCTAGAGCTGACGGTTTAGCAAGTGTTGTTCCTTCAGTCGCTTTAGTCCTTGTTGAATTTTACGAGCACGTATTTCACCGATACCCTCTACTTCATCAAGCTCCTGAACAGTTGCATCTGTAATAGCCTTGAGGTCGCCTAATTCTTCAATTAAGTTCTCGATAATAATAGACGGTAGTCGCGGAATTTTATGAAGCATTCGATATCCTCTCGGAACAACTCCCTCTTCAAAGCTCGTATAAATTGGATAACCCATTAGCCGTAAGAGAGTTTGGTCATCTAGCAATACATTATTAGATGGCTGTTGCATCTTTTCAATTACTTTTGTTGGCTCTACGCTTGTATCATACATATAATCTTTCATTAACAAAATTGCTTCTTCTTCTAAGTGAGACAACAATTCATTCATCTGCAGACGAATTAATCGCCCTTCTGTTCCTAACTCCCTAATATAACTTAAAATTTCGTTTTTAATTCGCAATACCATCTCAATGCGATGCAAAGATTGTAACACGTCTGTATGAGTTACTTGTTCTTCAAACTCTAAAGCACTTAGGCTATTGATGGAATCATCTAAAACTGCTTTATATTTCTCCAACGTGCCAAGCGCTTGGTTCGCTTTTGCTAAAATAACGCTAATGTCTTTTAATACATATTGAGAAGAGTCTTTATACAGCGTAATAACATTTCGACGCTGTGAAATAGCAATAACCAGTACTCCTGATTGCTTGGCAACCCGCTCTGCTGTACGATGTCGCATACCGGTTTGCGAAGAAGGAGTAGATGGATCCGGCATTAATTGAGCATTTGCAAATAAAATTTTACTACCACTGTCATTTAAGATAAGCGCTCCATCCATTTTAGCCAACTCATATAAGTGAGCTGGTGTAAATGCACAATTAATTGAAAACCCTCCATCTACCATCTTTTTCACTTGATCATTGTACCCGATTACAATTAACCCGCCGGTCTTAGCTCTTAATACATTTTCAATACCATCGCGAAAAGGGGTTCCAGGAGCCACAAATTCTAGAATATCAGAGATTTGCTTTTGCTCTGTTATCTTTTCATCATTCATTCTTTTTAACCTCCTAACGTGTACTGTAACGCTTCTGACACAGTGGACACCCCTACTACGTCAATGCCTTCTGGTATTTTCCAACCACCTAAGTTTTTTTCAGGAACAATGATTCGCTTAAATCCTAATTTCACAGCTTCTTGCACTCGTTGTTCAATGCGAGACACTCTTCGAACCTCACCTGTTAATCCAACTTCTCCTACTACTACGTCTGTAGGGTTTGAAGGTGCATCTTTAAAACTCGATGCAATGCTAACCGCAACCGCCAAATCAATAGCTGGCTCATCTAACTTTACCCCACCTGCTACTTTTAAGTACGCATCTTGATTTTGCAACAGTAATCCTACTCGCTTTTCTAACACTGCCATAATAAGCGAGACACGGTTATGATCAAGTCCTGTAGACATTCTTCTAGGATTTCCAAAGCTTGTTGGGCTAATAAGTGCTTGTAACTCTACCAATACGGGACGAGTACCCTCCATCGAAGCCACAACGACAGAACCAGCTGCACCTTGAGATCGTTCTTCTAAAAAGATTTCAGATGGGTTGAGCACTTCCTCTAGACCACTTTCCTTCATTTCAAAAATACCCATTTCGTTTGTTGAACCAAAGCGGTTTTTTACTGCTCTTAAAATCCGGTACGTATGGTGGCGTTCTCCTTCAAAATACAAAACACTGTCTACCATATGTTCAAGTAACCTTGGACCTGCAATAGACCCTTCTTTGGTAACATGACCTACAATAAAAATAGCTATGCCGTTTGTTTTTGCAATTCGCATTAACTCTGCTGTACACTCGCGTACTTGAGAAACACTTCCGGGCGCTGATGTAACGTCACCGTGATAAATTGTTTGAATTGAATCAATGATAACAAGTTCTGGATTCATACTTGAGATAGCTTCTGTGATTGACTCTAAGTTTGTTTCTGCATGCACATACAAATCTTCCGCTTTAATACCTAAGCGATCTGCTCTTAGCTTTGTTTGCTTTGTTGATTCCTCACCAGATATATAAAGCACCTTATGCTTGTTCATAGCTAACTGAGCTGAAGTTTGTAGCAACAAAGTTGATTTACCAATACCAGGATCTCCCCCAATTAAGACTAGTGATCCTCTAACAATCCCTCCACCTAAAACACGGTTTAGCTCGGGTGACTTTGTATATATCCTTGGTTCAGTCGTTGATTCAATATTCGTAATGGATTGAGGCTTTTGCACCTTTGTAGACGTTGCGCCAGAAAAAGCTCCTCCTCGCCTTGAAGACTTTGTCTCTTCAATTTCTTCCACCATTGAATTCCAACTGCCACAGCCAGGACACTTTCCCATCCATTTAGCCGATTCATACCCACAATGTTGACATGAAAACTTTGTTTTTCTTTTACTCATTATTTAGTATAATCTCCTCGTTCTTTATAAAAGTCCTTGATGCTATTGTACACTATCTTTACATTGTAAATAAAAAATGGAGGCATACGTATTTTGTCGTATGCCCCACATGTTCTTAATTCTTTAGCTAATACTGCTCGGTGAAGATGACTTGACTGTAAAGTTTTCACCTTCTACATCTAACGTTACCTTTTGACCTTTTTGAATGACGCCTCTTAATAACTCCTCAGATAAACGATCTTCAACATGCTTTTGGATTGCTCGACGTAGAGGACGCGCCCCATACTCTGGGTCAAACCCTTCTTCTGCAATCTTATCAATTGCTGCCTTTGTTAATTCCAATTCAATTTCTTGTTCTTTTAAGCGTCTAGTTAATTGATCAGCCATTAGCTTTACAATTTCAGCTAGATGCGGTTTCTCTAACGAATGGAACACAATAATCTCATCAATACGGTTTAGGAACTCTGGACGGAAAGCACGCTTCATCTCACTCATAACTTTCCCTTTCATATCCTTATAATCCTGACCCTCTGCTTCAACCGTAAATCCAAGATGCTTGTTACGTTTTAACGTATCTGCACCAACATTTGAAGTCATGATTAGAATTGTGTTTCTGAAATCTACAGTGCGACCTTTTGAATCAGTTAAGCGTCCGTCTTCTAAAACTTGTAATAAAATGTTAAATACATCCGGATGCGCTTTTTCAATTTCATCTAGTAATACAACAGAGTATGGCTTTCTTCTAACTTTCTCCGTCAACTGGCCACCCTCATCATATCCAACGTAGCCTGGAGGAGAACCTACTAAGCGAGAAGTTGAGTGTTTTTCCATATACTCTGACATATCAATACGAATCATCGCATCTTCGTCACCAAACATTGATTCAGCTAAAGCACGAGCAAGCTCTGTTTTACCTACACCAGTTGGTCCCAAGAAAATAAATGAGCCTATTGGACGTTTTGGATCTTTCAAGCCTGCTCTTGCGCGACGAACAGCTTTTGCCACTGCTTTTACAGCTTCTTCTTGGCCAATGACACGAGAGTGTAAAATCTCTTCCATGTTTAGTAAACGCTCTGATTCTTCCTGAGCCAATTTCGAAACCGGCACTCCAGTCCAGCTAGATACAACCATCGCGATGTCTTCTACTGTAACAGCTGAATTCTCTTTACCTTGCTCTTGTTTCCAAGCTTTTTTAGTTTCTTCTAATTCTTCTCTTAAGCGTTGTTCTGTATCACGTAATGATGCAGCCTTTTCAAACTCCTGACTTTGGACAGAAGCATCTTTTTCATTTCGGATTGACTCTAGCTTCTGCTCTAACTCTTTCAAATTAGGCGGCGTCGTAAATGAACGTAAGCGAACTTTTGAACCAGCTTCATCAATTAAATCAATTGCTTTATCTGGTAAAAAGCGATCTGAGATATAACGGTCAGATAATTTTACTGCTTGTTCAATAGCTTCATCAGAAATTGATACGCGGTGATGAGCTTCATAACGATCTCTTAAGCCTTTTAAAATTTGGATAGATTCGTCTAGGGTTGGCTCATCAACTTGAATTGGCTGGAAACGACGCTCTAAAGCTGCATCTTTTTCAATATATTTTCGGTATTCATCTAAAGTAGTGGCACCAATACATTGTAATTCACCGCGTGCTAAAGATGGTTTTAGAATGTTTGAAGCATCAATTGCCCCTTCTGCACCACCAGCACCGATTAATGTATGCAGCTCATCAATAAATAGAATGATATTACCGGCTTGACGAATTTCATCCATTACTTTTTTCAAACGATCTTCAAATTCACCACGATATTTTGTTCCAGCAACTACGGTTCCCATATCTAGGGTCATAACGCGCTTATCTCGAAGAATCTCCGGCACTTCGTTGTTAACAATTTGCTGTGCTAATCCCTCTGCGATTGCTGTTTTACCCACACCTGGTTCACCGATAAGAACTGGGTTATTCTTTGTACGACGACTCAACACTTCAATAACACGCTGAATTTCCTTGCTACGCCCAATAACTGGATCTAGACTTCCTTCACGTGCTACCACTGTTAAATCACGAGCTAAACTATCAAGGGTTGGTGTATTTGCATTCGAAGTTCCACCACCTTGATGACTAGAAGCAGCTTCGTTACTACCTAACAGGTGCAATACTTGTTGACGAGCTTTATTTAAGCTCACTCCTAAATTATTAAGTACACGAGCAGCTACGCCTTCACCTTCACGAATTAATCCAAGTAAAATATGCTCAGTTCCCACATACGAATGACCTAATTTTCTTGCTTCATCCATTGAAAGTTCAATTACTTTTTTAGCGCGAGGTGTATAATGAATTGTTTGAGTTAACTCTTGACCTCTTCCAATAAGAGCTTCGACTTCTTTTTGAATTTTTTCTGTGCTTAACCCTAATGCAGATAATGCTTTTGCAGCAATACCGTCACCTTCACGTACAATACCTAATAAAATATGTTCAGTTCCAATATTGTTATGTCCAAGTCGTAAAGCTTCTTCTTGTGCTAACGCTAATACTTTTTGTGCACGCTCTGTAAATCTTCCAAACATCATACGGCTGTCACCCTCCACGTTAATCTATATTTTTAATATTACTAAGGCGATCTCTAATTAAGGTAGCTCTTTTAATATCTCGTTCATGGGCATCTAACGCAGAGCCTGAATACTGTTGTAAAAAGCCTGGCTGCGTCATAATAATGAGTTCATTCAAAATATTTTTGGATATGTTTGTAATATAACCTAAGTCAATCCCTAATCGAACATCTGACAAGCACTGAGACGCTTCTTTAGATTCAATTATGCGACTATGAGCTAATACTCCATATGAGCGATGAACGCGATCTTCTAACTCCAAATGAGACGTTTTAAGTAATGCATCTCTGGCAGATCTTTCTTGAGCAATTAATTGTGTTACAACACTATTCAAGTCTGACACAATATCAGCTTCAGATTTTCCTAACGTAATTTGGTTAGAAACTTGAAAGATATTACCTAATGCTTCGCTACCCTCTCCGTAAATTCCTCTTACAACTAAACCTAATTGATTAATTGCAGGAATAATTCGATGAATTTGACGAGTCATAACCAATGCAGGTACATGCATCATAACCGAGGCACGAAGCCCTGTACCAACATTCGTTGGGCAACTCGTTAAATAGCCTCTTTGTTCATCAAAAGCGTAGTCCACGCGATTTTCAATCCAATTATCTACTTCATTAGCTCGTTCTAATGCTTCGGATAATTGAAGACCTGGAAATAAACATTGTATGCGTAAATGATCTTCTTCATTAACCATAATACTTAAATCTTCTTGCTTTGATAAATAACAAGCCCCTGAATTAGATTCAGATAATTGAGGACTGATTAAATGCTTCTCCACCAGTACTCGTTTCTCCAGTGGCTTTAACTCACTCATTTTTAGAGAAGATAATTCACACTCTTCCATTTTCCTTATTTCTTCAAACACTTGATCAAAATTGTTTACAATTTCATCAGCTTTTTCTTTTACTAACATTGTAGGAAAAAGAAAATTTGTTAAATTTCTAGCTAGACGAATTCTGCTGCTTAGTACAATATCAGAGTCCGGTGCTTCTTGTTTCATCCAAGAGCTTACGGGATTTGTGAAGAATAGTTCAGACATGCGGCTATATCTCCTTTCCCGTAGAGTTATTGATTTTTTTCTCTAATAAGCGAATTTCATCTCGAAGCTCTGCAGCTTTTTCGAATTCTTCTTTTTCAATATACTCCTTTAAATTCAATCTCAGAGCCTGTAATTCCTTTTTTAAATGAAGATTACTTCCAATTCTCTTTGGAATTTTACCATGATGTAAATAATTCCCCCCATGTAACCTCTTCAAAAACGGAACAAGTGGTTGTTCAAAGGTTTCATAGCAGTTTGAACAGCCAAACCGACCAACTTTAGAAAATTGATGATACGTCATTCCGCATGTAGGGCAACGTAGTGGTTCATTTTTAATTGTATTCGGACCTGTAGCAGAAGGTTCAAAATTTAATAGTCCTGCTAATAGACTATTAATTGAAAAGCCTTGCTGAGATGATATAGAAAATACATCTCCACTCTCTGCAGCGCATTGTTCGCAAAGGTGTGCTTCTGTCTTATTCCCATTCACTACATTCGTAAAATGAAGTGTTGCAGGTCGAATCTCACATTGCTGACAAATCATGCAACCATCTCTCCCTGTCTACATAAAATCAATTCAATTAGCGATACCTTAATGAATTCAACATAGCTTTTAGTAATTTCGCTCGAAGTTCATCACGATATGGTAGCTCAAGGTCAATAACAGATCGATGAATAACGCTAAGCATTATCTTAGCTTCTCGCTCCGTAATAACTTTTTCTCCAACTAACCTAAAAATGACGCTTTCAGCATATGACTGTGAAATTTGAGATTCGATAAGATCGATGACTTGTTGAAATAAATGAGAAGCATTATGAGTTCGGACTTTAGCAATTCTGATAAAGCCACCTCCACCTCTCTTACTTTCAACCACATAACCTCTTTCAATCGTAAAGCGCGTATTAATAACGTAATTGATTTGAGATGGAACACATTGAAACTGATCTGCAATTTCGCTACGTTTAATCTCAACAATTTCTCTGTCACTTAATTCAAGCACTTCTTTTAAATACTGTTCAATGATGTCAGAGATATTTGGCACGTTGCACCCTCCTTCTGACTTTGACTATATTTGACCTTATTAAATTAAATATAAAAGGAAATGAAAAAAATTTCAACTATGTAGTTTGATAAGTTTTGCCTTACTTTTATGATTTCCACTAAAATAAGGTTCAAAACGTCATTTATTGAAATTAATGAGAAATAAAAAAAGGACTAGCTATAAGCTAATCCTTTTAAATAATATGCCTGGCAACGTCCTACTCTCACAGGGACAAAGTCCCAACTACCATCGGCGCTAGAGAACTTAACTTCCGTGTTCGGCATGGGAACGGGTGTGACCTCTCTGCTATCGCCACCAGACATGATTTGAGATTATTCTCTCAAAACTAGATAACATTTTGCTGAGTACTAGGTTTACTGTCTAGCTATGGCTCCTAATTAGTCGCCTTCGCTTTTCTAATTTGGTTAAGTCCTCGATCGATTAGTATCAGTCAGCTACACACGTCGCCGTGCTTCCACCTCTGACCTATCAACCTGATCATCTTTCAGGGATCTTACTAGCTTGCGCTATGGGAAATCTCATCTTGAGGGGGGCTTCATGCTTAGATGCTTTCAGCACTTATCCCGTCCACACATAGCTACCCAGCGATGCCTTTGGCAAGACAACTGGTACACCAGCGGTGTGTCCATCCCGGTCCTCTCGTACTAAGGACAGCTCCTCTCAAATTTCCTACGCCCACGACGGATAGGGACCGAACTGTCTCACGACGTTCTGAACCCAGCTCGCGTACCGCTTTAATGGGCGAACAGCCCAACCCTTGGGACCGACTACAGCCCCAGGATGCGATGAGCCGACATCGAGGTGCCAAACCTCCCCGTCGATGTGGACTCTTGGGGGAGATAAGCCTGTTATCCCCGGGGTAGCTTTTATCCGTTGAGCGATGGCCCTTCCATGCGGAACCACCGGATCACTAAGCCCGACTTTCGTCCCTGCTCGACTTGTAGG
>NZ_JBBPAL010000001.1:42500-95000 GCF_038050335.1 Priestia sp. FSL W8-0001 | reverse complement strand
TTTGTAGCTATTATGGTCCCCACCTTTAGTTCTCATAAACTCTTGACCAGCATGTATGAAAGACACTCCTTGTGAAGTTAACACCATAGATGAAGCAAGCTTATGCATTTGCTTACGCTCAAGCTCAGTAGCATTTGGATTCGTTAATAGTAGTTTGTCCCATAAAGTATGATTATCATGGGCTTCTACATAAGTTACTACTTGTTCAGGATCTTGATAAGTAGATGTTGAAGAATCGTATTGAAGGCCACCTGCTATACTCTTTTTCATCGTGTCTTCCATACCTTGTTTGCCATTTACAAAGCCGCTATCTTCATCATAAAATACACTACCTTTTAAACCATCACGAATAACATCATTAAAATGCGCTACGCCTGGCATTTTGTTTGCATTCTTCTGGTTTGCTTTTTGGTCAGCAGGTAAAGGTGTATTTAAATCCCAACCCTCTCCTAAAACAATAATACTCGGATCAATTTTATTTAAAGCGTCTCGTACCTCTTTCATGGTTTCTACATCATGAATTCCCATTAAATCAAAGCGAAAACCGTCTAAATTATATTCTGTTGCCCAATATTTTACAGAGTCTACAATAAACTTCCTCATCATTTTACGCTCTGATGCTGTATCGTTTCCAACACCTGTTCCATTAGCTAACGTTCCATCTTCATTATATCGGAAATAGTAACCTGGTACTAACTCATTAAAGTTTGACTCACTTACAGCATACATATGGTTATACACAACATCCATAATTACGCGTAAATTATTTTTGTGCAGTGATTGAACCATCTGCTTCATTTCTTTAATTCTTACTTTAGGTTCATATGGATTTGTAGAATAAGAACCTTCCGGCACATTATAGTTCTTTGGATCATATCCCCAATTGTACTGCGGCTCGTTTAATTTTGTTTCATCCACTGTGCGGTAATCATAGATAGGAATAAACTGCACGTGCGTCACACCTAAATCTTTAATATGATCTAATCCTGTTTTAACTCCACCAGGTCCTCTTGTTCCTTCTTCAGTAACGCCTAAAAACTTACCTTTATTTTTAATTCCACTATTTGGATCAATCGATAAATCCCGTACGTGCAGCTCGTAGATAATAGCATCTTCGCGGTTTTTCAAGAATGGCTTTTTCGCTGGCCACTTCTCTGGGTTTGTGGTTTTTAAATCTACCACTACACCTTTATCTCCGTTTACAGTTACAGCACGTGCATACGGATCAACAGCCTCATTCCACTTATCTCCAATTTTAACTTTATACGTGTAGATTAATCCATCTTGATTTCCTTTTAATTGTGTAGTCCATGTACCTCGCTCTGCTTTTTTCAGTGGAATTTCTGTTCCGCTAGTTGAGTCCCACTTTTTATATGAGACTAGTTTAGCTTCAGTAGCAGTAGGAGCCCATAAGCGAAAAGACGTTTTATCTTTTTTATACGTATTTCCTAAGTCATTTCCGTCATAATAAAACATGTCATCAAATTCTTTAGAACGCACTGCTGCTCCAATTTCAACCGTCGCGCTTCCAAACAAGGATTTCGATATCTTATATGCCTTTGTTAAATCTAAGTTATTTTTCGTCACAACTCGAACCTTGTTCGTTGTTTTTTCTTCCTTATTTAATGGTATCACTTCCTTAATTTCTACTCCTTCTAATGTAATACCAGAGTTATCTGCCTCTTCTATAGCGAATGGAACGTTTGTTTGAAGCGTAATTTCATTCATTTTATCAATAGTAGCTCCAACAATCTTTGGATTTAAATCAATTTGGCTTGGATCGTAGAATACACGCTCGATTCCTTGAGCAATCCAAATTTCAGCTGATCCATCTTCTTTAAATTTCGTGATATAGCGATTATCTAATTCTTTATTCCCCCATTCGTTTCCATTTATGCTTTGTCGAGCAATAAACCCTACCTTTTGAATACCTTGGGGATCATTCAATTCAAAAGTAGCAACTTTTCCAAAATCATCTTCATCTTTAAACTGAACGGCTTGTCCACTCTTTCCATCTGGCCAGACCCACAAATCCCAGTCTTTATAGTTCTTATCATAACGTGCATAATGAATGGTTACTTTAACGTTCTCATAAGATGGTAAATCACGATACTCTCCATCTGGTGGCTCGTTATATACTGTGTTATCTCCACTTTTTATCCATACTTCCCCTTCACCATTTTGGATATCAACCCAGCGATCTTCCCCATCTTTTTCCCAAGTATCTGTCCGGACAATAAATCCTACCTTTTTAGTGTTTGTAGGAATTTCAATCTCAGCAACTTTTCCAAACGCATCTTCCCCTGTAAAGTCGTACGCTTTCCCTTCCCCGCCTTCAGGCCAAATCCATAGGTTCCAATCTTTTGTGTTATTCGGCGCTTCTTGATAATGAATAATTACTTTCCCTGTATTTGCAAACGTTTGCATAGGGAAGCTCGAAAAAGCGGAGGCAAACATTGCAAAAACGATTAGAACAACAAACCATCGATTAATTTTCATAAAGCCCATCCCCTTTGTTTATAGTCGATAACAAATCTATTATATAAAAACTGAAAACGTTTGCACAATATAAAATTTTGAATTTTTGAAAATTGAATCCAAAAGACCTATTAAAAAATAGATAATAATAAATAAAAAAGACAGCCAATTAGCTGTCTTTTTTATTAACGGTGGCGCATTTGCGGGAATAACAGTACATCACGAATAGAAGGAGCGTTTGTTAATAGCATAACTAATCGATCAATACCAATTCCTAAACCACCAGTTGGCGGCATACCATATTCTAACGCTTCAATGAAGTCATCATCCATCTCATGTGCTTCATCGTTACCTTGTTCTTTTTCTTTTAACTGCGCTTCAAAGCGTTCACGCTGATCAATTGGATCGTTTAACTCCGTGAAGGCATTTGCATGCTCTCTTGCTACAATAAATAACTCAAAGCGATCAGTAAAGCGAGGGTCATCCTCATTCTTTTTCGCTAATGGTGAGATTTCTACAGGATGTCCGTAAATGAATGTTGGTTGAATTAATTGCTCTTCTACTTTTTGTTCAAAGAATTCATTTACAATGTGCCCGTATAACATATGCTCTGTAATTTCAACATTGTGTTCTTTTGCAAGAGCACGTGCCTCTTCAACAGATGTTTCTTTCCAGAAATCAACGCCTGTATATTGCTTAATAGCATCTACCATATGAAGTCTTGTCCATTCTGGAGTTAAGTCTACTTCATACTCCCCATACTGGATTTTAGTCGTTCCTAATACTTCCTGAGCAATATGTGCAATTAAGTTTTCAGTTAATGCCATAATATCTTTGTAATCAGCGTATGCTTCATAAAGCTCAATCATTGTAAATTCTGGGTTGTGACGAGTTGATACCCCTTCATTACGGAAGACGCGACCAATTTCGTACACTTTTTCTAAGCCACCAACAATTAATCGTTTTAGGTGTAGCTCAATTGCAATACGCATATAAAGCTCCATATCTAGAGCATTATGATGAGTAACGAATGGACGAGCCGATGCACCACCAGCAATTGAATGCATCATTGGTGTTTCAACTTCTAAGTAGCCATTATTATCTAAGTAGCGGCGCATTGATTGAATAATACGGCTTCGCAAGATAAATGTTTGTTTACTTTCTGGATTAGTAATTAAATCTAAATAGCGCTGACGATAGCGTTGTTCAATATCTTTTAAGCCGTGATATTTATCCGGTAAAGGACGTAAAGCTTTTGATAATAGCGTGAAGTCTTTTACTTTAATTGATAATTCACCAACTTTTGTTTTAAACAATACGCCTTGTACACCAACATGGTCACCAATATCAACTGTTTTAAAGATTTCGTATTGTTCGTCCCCTACTGAATCTTTACGAACATAAAGTTGAATTTGACCCGTTAAATCTTGAACGTGAGCAAAGCCTGCTTTTCCTTTTCCGCGCTTTGTCATAATACGTCCTGCTAATGAAACTGAAACTTCATTTTCCTCTAAAGCTTCTTTTGTTAGTTCTTCATATGCATCAATTATCTCTTGTGATGTATGTGTACGTTCGAAGCGTTTTCCAAATGGATCCATACCTTGTTCTCGAAGGTTGTTCATTTTTTCACGACGAACGAGAAGTTGATCATTTAATTCTTCATGATTCATTATGTGCTCATCTCCATCGTATTAATAAATTTTCTAAAACAGAAAAAAGGCCAGCTTTTCCACTGGCAATTCCTACGTTTCTTTAAAATTATTATAAATTCAGTCGTTTCTCTATGTCAAATCGCTTTAGACTTACAGTGTGTTCTTGTCTCAAGCTAAAACAACTTGATATAGTAATCCAACTGCCTTAATGCGTAATTATATCGCTTCTTTTCTTTACGCACTTTCGACCTTATCGAATTCTAAATAATGTTTGGTTATCAATTTCTTATTGTAACGAACTAAGAAAAGCAAGTAAACCTCCTGGCTCTTAAAAACAAAAAACGTTTTTATGGAGCCGTTACATCATATAAGTTACCAATTAATTTAATCCCTTGTTCTGCAGCTAGTCTTTCCGCTAAGTATACTGTCGATGTATCCTCAATAGGTATAATGAGGTCACTAGCAATTTCTGCTAGAGGGACCATTACAAATGCTCTTTCTGTCATCCGAGGGTGAGGAACAATAAGTCTAGAACTATGTATAACCTCTTCATTATACAGAAGAATGTCCAAATCTAACGTACGGGGTCCCCATACAACCTCTCTTTTTCGGTTCTGCTGTAGCTCAATCGCCTGCAAAACATCGAGCAACTCTAGAGAAGAAAGTTCTGTTTTAATTTCGGCTACCATATTTAAGAAAGCGCTTTGGTTAGTATAGCCAACCGGATCCGTCTCATATACGGAAGAAAGATTTTCTAATAAAATGCCTTCATGACTGTCTAGTGATTGAACAGCTTGCTTTAAGTAGTTACTGCGGCTTTTAATATTAGACCCCAGGGCTATAAAAGCTCTATTGTTCATTAGCGGCTCCTTGTAATTTCGACGGCAACCGAATCATAATGACCTTGAATCGGAGGGTCGGGTTTATATACTTTTACGGTACAAGCTTGAATTAGATGATAAGAGGATAAAACCGTTGACGCAATGGTCTCAGCAATAGTTTCAACCAGCTTAAACGTTTCTTTCTCCACAATGTTTTTACAGACTTCGTAGAGCTCTGCATAACTTACAGTTGCTTCTAAATCATCCTCTTGTCCAGCTTTTTTTAAATCTAATTCTACTGTTAAATCTACATTAAAACGTTGACCTAACTTATTTTCCTCAGTAAAAACGCCGTGATAACCATAAAAGCGCATATTATTCACATAAATTTTATCCATTCTCGATTACTCCTTTACCTACTAAAACATCCATCATCTTCGTAAAGCGAGCAATCTCTTTCACATCGTGTACTCTTGTCATATGAATACCTTTAGAAATACCCATTCCAATAGTAGCAGCAGTTCCTTCTATTCGTTCCTTTGGAGGCAAATTAAGGACGTGTCCAATTGTTGACTTTCGAGATGTAGCCAACAACACAGGATAGCCTAGTGCTGTAAACTTATCTACATTTTGAATAGCTTCAATATTTTGCTCTACTGTCTTAGCAAATCCAATCCCTGGGTCTAAAATAATATTCTTATCTTTTACACCAGCACTTTTAACGATTTTTATGCTTTCATATAAATCAGCAATCATATCTGGAATGAGGTTTTGATAATTTTTATTGTCTCTATTATGCATGAGGATGATAGGTACATTATAATCAGCAGCTACTTTTGCCATCTCCGGGTCAGCCTTTGCTCCCCACACGTCATTAATAATGTGTGCACCTGCTTCAATTGCTTGCTTTGCTACCTCAGATTTATACGTATCAATAGAGATAGGTACGTCTAGAGTTCGAGATAATTCTTTGATAACAGGAATTGTACGCTCTAATTCTTCTTCCACACTTACTTTATCGCTTCCTGGACGTGTTGATTCACCACCGATGTCAATGAGGTCTGCACCATCTATGACCATTTGTTTAGCATGCTCAATTGCTTTATCGATATGGTTAAATGAACCACCATCTGAAAACGAATCTGGGGTTACGTTCAGGATCCCCATAATCAATGTCTTTGTAGAATAATCTAACTTATGGGAACCACAATCGATAAATTGACTATTTACTACCGTTTTTGTCATCTAAGACTTCCTTTCGTACGCCTTCTTTACTCCATAAATGCGAAGTATATTTCTCATATTGTCGCTGTAATGTATAGGTTAGCGTTTGTTCACCCGTTTTAAACTCTTTCTCTCCAATTTTATGGATAGCAAAAATTTCTTGAATTGAATTTGTCATAAAGATTTCTTCGCTCTCAAGAAGCTCTGATAGTGTAAAGAATCCTTCTTTAATAGAAATCCCCTTCACACTTAAAAGCTTACATATAAATTGGCGAGTAATACCGTTTAATATTCCCGTTTCAACAGCAGGAGTAAAGACGGTGTTATCTTTAACAAAGAAAAGGTTTGAAACAATTCCTTCCGCTAAGAACCTTTCCTTTGTTAAAAAAATCCCTTCCTTACTTATATCGTTTCCAACTTCTCTTTTAGCTAAGATATTATTTAAATAATGATGAGATTTCAACCGTTCATTACTTTCGGGAGTATTTCTTTTTGTTTCAAGAATAACCCCCTCTTTTATAAGAGGGGTTTTCTTATCAGGCATAGACTTCATATAAACAATAAGTGATGGACGAGTATATGCTTCTACCTGTAGTCCAATTTCACCTACACCTGCTGATACGTTTAGTCGAACATACGCATTTTGGAGATTATTCTTTTGCAGCAACTCATTAAGAATTGTAAGTATATCTTCCTTTGAATATGTCCATTCAATATTTAAAAGCGATAAACCACTTTGTAATCGACTCAGATGATCATCTAATAAAAATGGATGACCATTATAGATTCTCATTGTTTCAAATAAACCCAGGCCATACATATAACCATGATCAAAAGGAGAAATAGTTGCTTTGCTTCTTTCTAAAATCTCTCCGTTTACATAAATGTACAAAGGTTACACGCCCTTTTTCTGATACGTATTAATAAAATTTTGCAGCATTTCTCGACCATATGAAGTCATAATGGATTCAGGGTGAAATTGGACGCCCTCAATTGGCATAGTTTTATGGCGAATAGCCATAATCTCATTTTCATCTGTCCATGCTGACACCTCAAAACAATCAGGCAGAGATCCAGCTTCTACAATTAAAGAATGGTAGCGAGTAGCTGTAAACGGATTGTCCAACCCTTCAAAGATTGTTTTTCCATCATGGTGCATTTCTGACGTCTTACCATGCATAAGCTTATCAGCTCTGATAACATTTCCACCAAATGCTTGACCAATGGACTGATGTCCAAGACAAACGCCAAAAATCGGAATTTGACCAGCAAAATATTTAATTGCTTCTAAGCTAATACCAGCTTCATTTGGGCTACATGGCCCTGGAGAAATCATTAAAAAGTCAGGGTTAAGGTTTTCAATCTCTTCAATTGTAATTTCATCATTACGCTTGACGACTAACTCATGGCCTAGCTCACCTAAATACTGTACTAAATTAAATGTAAATGAATCGTAGTTATCAATCATTAAAATCATCTGTTCTCATCCTCCACTCAACTCTTTTTCACTCTGCTCTTTTGCTTTCCATAAAGCCATAGCCTTTTTCAATGACTCTTTGTACTCATACTTAGGGTTGGAGTCAATAACAACACCAGCTCCCGCCTGTACATGTACTTGACCATCTTGAACGACCATTGTACGAATTGCGATGTTAAGTTCCATCTCGCCGTTATAGCCTATCCAACCAATTGATCCTGTATAGACACCTCTTCGAACGGGCTCTAGTTCTTCAATAATTTCCATTGTCCGAACCTTAGGTGCACCTGTGATGGTTCCTCCTGGGAATACTGCATCTACTACATCTACAATGTCTTTATTGTCAGCAATTTCACCTTTGACATTTGATACGATGTGCATAACATGGGAGTATTTTTCAATCACCATAAACTCATCTACACAAACAGTCCCATACTTACTTACTCTACCTAAGTCATTTCGCTCTAAATCAACAAGCATTACGTGCTCCGCACGCTCTTTCTCATTTTCAATTAACTCTTTAGCCAGTGCACTGTCTTCTTCGTTTGTCTTCCCTCTAGACCGTGTTCCTGCAATTGGTCTTGTACTAAGCTCAACTCCTGATTTTTTAACTAATAACTCTGGTGAGCAACTCACTAAATGAAACTCATCGGTTTGCATATACGACATGTATGGAGAAGGATTAATCTTTCGGACTTGTTCGTAAATATGCATTGGATGTGTATTAAGAGGCTGTGACTGTCTTACAGATAAGTTAACTTGAAACACATCACCTTGTCCAATATATTCCTTTATCCTTTCAACAGCCACACCAAACTCTTCTTCTGACATTGACAAAGTTGTGTGTGTATTAACACTCTTCACTTTCTCATAAACAGGAGTATACTTCGTTTCAGACAACCATTGATTTTTATATGAAGTTAAACGAGCTTTAGCATTCTCTTCATCTGTATGGTTAACCATTATCCATAGCTCTTCTTTATGGTGGTCATATACAAAAACATCATCAAAAATTAAGAAATAAATATCAGGCATCTTTAACGGATCATCTGCTATTGTTGGTACATGTTCTACATACCTTACGTAATCATAGCTAATATAACCAATGGCCCCGCCTTGAAACGGAGGTAGCTCTTTACGCTGAGGTGTTTGGTACTTCTTCATCCATTTACGCATTAAATGCATTGGATTACCTTTTTCAACACTTCTTCTTCCTTGCTCTATAATATGAAGCTCGTTAGACTCTCCTCGTAAAATAGCGATAGGATTAAGGCCCATAATATGAAAGTTACCGCCTCGCCCACTTTCCAACAATATATGATGCGGCTCATCTACAGATAATTCTTGATACTTACTAAACCATTTATCCTTAGGAATCGAAATCGATTCACCCCATGTCATTCGTTGCTGCATTTGCTCACTCTCCTAAAATGAATCACCTATCCTTATTTTACATGATTTTAGAAAGTTATTCACTAGATGAAAAAAACTACCCCTTTAAGCCACAAAGTTACTATGACTTAAGGGGGTAGCTAAATAAAAATTATTTATCGTAGCTTATCAAGACTGACCTTGTGTTTGCTCTTCGAATTGGAATAATGGTGTACTTAAATAGCGCTCACCGTTACTTGGAATAATGGCTAACACTTTTTTACCTTTTCCTAATTCTTTTGCTACCTTTAATGCTGCAAAAATTGCTGCACCTGAAGAAATTCCGACTAATACACCTTCAGTTTTAGCTACTTTTCGAGCATAGTCAAATGCTTCTTCATTTTTCACAGGAATAACATGGTCATATAGGTCTGTATTTAACACACCTGGTATGAAGTTAGCACCAATTCCTTGAATTTTATGAGGTCCTGGCTGACCACCACTTAAAATTGGTGAGTCAGCTGGTTCTACAGCATAAAGCTTAATCTCTGGGTAAGCTTCTTTCAATACTTCTCCAGCACCCGTAATTGTTCCACCTGTTCCAATCCCAGCTACAAAAGCATCCAGTTGGTCACCGAATTGTTCAACAATTTCTTTACCTGTTGTTTTACGATGCACTTCAGGGTTTGCCTCATTTTGGAACTGTTGAGGAATGAAGTAACCATGTTCTTTTGCTAATTCAGAAGCTTTATTAACAGCTCCTTTCATTCCTTCAGGTCCTGGTGTTAAGACTAACTCTGCGCCGTATGCACGAAGTAGGTTACGACGTTCAATACTCATTGTTTCAGGCATTGTTAAGATTGCGCGATATCCCTTTGCTGCTGCAACCATAGCTAGACCGATACCTGTATTACCACTTGTAGGTTCAATGATTGTGTCGCCAGGCTTTAAAACGCCTTTGGCTTCCGCATCTTCAATCATTGCCAATGCAATGCGATCTTTCACGCTGCTTCCTGGGTTCATAAACTCCAACTTTAAATATACATCTGCCATATCTTCTTCAACTAAACGATTTAATTTAACAATTGGTGTTTGACCAATTAATTCCGTAATTGAATTTGCTACGCGTGCCATATCTCCACTCCTAATCCCGAGTAATTTTATTGAATTTGTATACAATTTATCAGTTATTTTCTAAATTGTCAATCATTTTGTTTTGTGACAATGACTTTTTTTTCTATTTTTCTAGACCATTATATCCTTACTGTACCATTTTCAGACCAAACTTCAAAAGAAAAAGACACCGGCTGCATGCGATGTCTTTTCAGAGACTTATTTATATAGCTTCTTCTTTCATTTCTTTTAGCTCTTCTGCAGGAAAGTGATACATTTCATTACAGAAGTGACATTGCGCTTCAGCTTTGCCATCTTCATCAATCATTGATTGAATTTCATCTTTTCCTAAGCTAATAATTGCATTACCAATGCGCTCTTTAGAACATTGACATTTAAATTCCACAGGCATGGTTTCAAGAATTTTAAGGTTATCTTTTCCTAGAACTTCTTCAAGAATTTCTTCTGGTGTTAATCCACGTTGAATAAGCTTAGAGATAGGTTCAATGGTTTGCAAGCGCTGTTCAATTGCTGAGATTGTCGCTTCATCTGTTCCTGGTAACAGCTGAATAATGAAGCCTCCTGCAGCCAAGATGGTGTTATCAGGGTTTACTAACACACCAACGCCAACTGATGAAGGAACTTGTTCAGATGTTACAAAATAATACGTGAAATCTTCTCCTAATTCACCTGATACAATCGGTACCTGACCATTAAATTGATCTCTCATTCCAACGTCTTTTACGACACTAAGCGTGCCTCCCGTACCTACTGCACGAGCGACATCTAATTTACCGTATTTGTTTAATTCAAAATGTGTTTGTGGATTTGTAACATAACCACGAACTTCCCCTTTGGCATTGCTATCCACAAGGATTGCGCCAATCGGTCCGCCACCTTCGACTTTTATTGTTAACTTCTGCTCTCCCTTTAACATCGCACCCATCATTACACCGGCACTCATCGCACGTCCTAATGCAGCTGAAGCTGTTGGCCATGTATAATGGCGACGCTGCGCTTCACCTACTGCCTCCGTTGTTTTCACAGCGTAGGCACGAACTTGATTATTATATGCTAAAGCCTTGACTAAGTAGTCACTCATAATAATACTAACTCCTCTTATTCCATATTTTTCGTATAAATAATCTGTAGACCTTTTAGTGTTAAAAACGGATCTACGATGTCAATAATGTCTGACTCTTTTGCGATTAATGTTGCTAAACCACCTGTTGCAATTACTTTAGGATTTACGTTTGATTGCTCTTTCATTCGTGTAACAATACCTTCAACTTGTCCAACATATCCATATAAAATTCCCGCTTGCATCGCAGAAACTGTATTTTTACCTACAATGCTATTCGGCCTAGCAATTTCAATCCTCGGAAGTTTAGATGCCCTAGAATATAGCGCTTCAGTGGAAATATTAATACCAGGTGCGATAGCTCCTCCCATATACTGTTTGTCTTCATCAATGTAACAGTAAGTTGTTGCTGTTCCAAAATCCACAATAATTAATGGGCTGCCATAAAGCTTAATACCTGCTACTGCATTTACGATTCGGTCTGCCCCAACTTCTCTTGGATTTTCATATTTAATATTTAAACCTGTTTTAATACCAGGACCTACTATAAGCGGCTTTAAATGAAAATATTTTTGGCACATACGTTCCAATGCAAACATAATTGGTGGCACTACAGAGGAGATAATAATACCATGAATATCTTTAAAAGATAAACCAACGTGCTCAAGGAGTGCCTTAATTGTCATTCCGTATTCATCTTCTGTTTTATTACGACTCGTTTCAATGCGCCAATGATATTTTAGTTCATCACCATCATATACTCCTAATACAGTATTCGTATTTCCAACGTCTAATACAAAAATCATGTTAATCACCACTTCGCCTTTAATCAATATTTACACTGAAACCATCATACCATAACTAAGAAAAAGGGGTGTACAGTAAAAGAAGCTTTTCCTTTTCCTTACTAATGTTCGTATAAAAAACAAAAAAAGTAAGATGCTCCTAGGAGCATCTTACTTTTTATTCTTTAGGCTCTTCCTCTTGATCTGGCTTCGATTGAATGTTTACTTTTACATCTTCATCGCTGCTTTTTGGAGAACGATCTGGAAGCGTCCCATGATCAACTAAATGCTTGATTTGCTCAGCATCTAACGTTTCAACTTTTAATAACGTTTGAGCAATAAGTTCTAACTTATCACGATTTTCAGTTAGAATTTGTCTTGCACGCTCGTAGCTATCTTTAATAAAGCGTTGAATTTCTAAGTCAATTTGATGAGCAATTGCGTCACTGTAGTTTTGTTCATTTTGGATGTCACGTCCTAAGAACACTTGGCCACCTTGCGATTGACCAAACTGCATTGGACCTAACTTATCGCTCATACCGTATTCAGTAACCATACGTCTTGCGATACTTGTTGCACGTTGGAAGTCATTATGTGCACCCGTACTTACTTCGCCAAAGATTAATTCCTCAGCAACACGTCCACCTAATAAACCAACAATCTTATCTAAAAGCTCTGGTTTTGTCATGAAATAGCGATCTTCTTTCGGAAGCATTACAGCATAACCACCTGCTTGCCCACGTGGAACAATCGTTACTTTATGTACCATGTCCGCTTCATCTAATACAACACCAATAATTGTGTGACCAGCTTCATGGTACGCGACAATATTGCGTTCTTTTTTAGAGATAACGCGACTCTTTTTAGCTGGTCCCGCAATTACACGGTCCGTTGCTTCATCAATATCGCTCATATCAATCTTTTTCTTATCTTGTCGCGCAGCTACTAAGGCAGCTTCGTTTAATAAGTTTTCTAAGTCGGCTCCTGAGAAGCCTGGTGTACGCATCGCAATGGCATTTAGATTTACATTTTCATCTAAAGGTTTGTTGCGAGCATGTACTTTCAACACTGCTTCACGACCATTTACATCTGGACGATCTACAGTAATCTGACGGTCAAAACGTCCTGGACGTAATAAAGCTGGATCTAAAATATCAGGGCGGTTTGTTGCTGCAATGATAATGATTCCTTCATTAGCACCAAAGCCATCCATTTCAACAAGCAATTGGTTTAGAGTTTGTTCACGCTCATCGTGACCTCCACCTAGACCAGCACCACGTTGACGACCTACAGCATCAATTTCATCGATAAAGATAATACAAGGCGCGTTTTTCTTTGCATTTTCAAACAAGTCACGCACACGTGATGCACCGACACCAACAAACATTTCAACAAAGTCTGAACCACTGATTGAGAAGAAAGGCACGCCTGCTTCACCAGCTACAGCTCTCGCTAATAATGTTTTACCCGTTCCTGGAGGACCTACAAGAAGTACACCTTTTGGAATTCGAGCGCCTAAGTCGGCAAATTTACGAGGGTCTTTCAAGAACTCTACAACCTCAACAAGTTCTTGTTTCTCTTCGTCTGCACCTGCAACATCTTTGAACTTAACTTTCTTCTTTTCTTCACTGTAAAGTTTCGCTTTACTTTTACCAAAGTTCATTACACGGCTACCGCCACCTTGAGCTTGGTTTAGTAAGAAGAAGAAGAGGATGAAGATAATGACAAAAGGTATAATTGATGTAAAGAATGTTACCCAACCACTTGTTTCATCTGCTGGGTCAACCTTCACCTGAATGTCCTTACTATTTGCAGCGGCATTAATACGCTCTAACGCTTGATCACCATCTACAATGTAAGTTTGGAATTTCTGATCTTCATTATAAGATTCTAATTTCCCTTGTACGACATAAACCCCACGTTCAGGCTTCAATGTTAATGATTCAATATCTCCACTTTCCAAGTGTCCTACAAATGTGTCATATCGCATTGCTTCAGTCTTCTGGTTGGAACCACTGAAGAAACTGACCACGCCAATAATGACTAAAAATATAAGTAAATAAAAGATGGTATTACGGAAGATCCGATTCATTTCTTACCTCCTCCCACGATAAACAAATACTGTATTCAATAGTACCATAGAACCTATATCCTATCCAACAAATTGCATTTGCAAATATGCTGATTAATTACTATACACTTCTGGTTTTAAAACGCCAATGTAAGGTAGGTTACGATATTTTTCCTGATAATCTAACCCATACCCTACTACGAAAGCATCTGGAACCTCAAATCCAACGTAATCTGCTTTAATATCCGCTTTACGACCCGTTGGTTTGTCTAATAGTGTTACGATTCTAATTGATTTTGCTTTGCGATACTTAAATAACTCTACTAGATAGCTTAGAGTTAATCCGCTATCAATAATATCTTCTAAAATTAAGATGTCTCGACCTTCTACAGAAGTATCTAAATCCTTTAAGATTTTGACTTCACCAGAAGAAACCATTTCTTTACCATAGCTTGATACATCCATAAAATCCATTTCTAAATATGTATCGATGCGTTTAATTAGGTCAGACATAAAAGGCATTGCACCTTTTAATACACCAATTACTAAAGGAAAACGACCTTCATACTCTTCAGTGAGTAGTTGTCCTAAATCCTTTACCTTTGCCTGTATTTGTTCCTCTGAAATTAGAATTTCTTTAATATCATGCTTCATTCCTTGCTTGCCTCCTAGAAGTTTTCCCTACTTATAGTATAAAATAACATATCTTAACTTATGAGTGTGTAATTCATAAGCAGATTTTTTTAATTTTGGCAGCCATAAAATTGTACCATTACTATCTTCTACAACCGGCCACGCATCTCTTTTCTCTAAAGGCACTTTTTCATCAATAAAGATATCCTTTACCTTTTTATGCCCCTTCATGCCTTTTAATTGAATTTTATCTCCTGGCCTTCGCGTCCGAACTCGAATTGGAAACCTAACCTTACTTTCATCTACTAAAAAGATGTCAGTTTCTTTCTTATCATATTTTCCATTATGTATTCTAGCAGTAAGGGAATGACCATTCGGCAGCTGAATGACCCCTGGAATGGGGATATCATATTCATATGCTGGAATAGACTGCGTTAACTCAAAAGTGAACACACAATCGTCATACGAACGAGAAATGGTCAGCTTGTTTGGAAAGTGAAGCACACCAGAAGGTTTATCAGCTTCTAAAAACCTCAATAAATTATTAATATGAACTGAGGAAAGATCTGAAGGGATTTTTTTATAGAGATAGTTTAATATTAGTTGAATCCCACGCCTTTGTAAAGGTTTGCTTATATTAAGGAAAGACCCTCGACTCATTAAAAGATATCCTTGTCTTTGCTGTTTAATTACCTTATTCATCTCTCGAGTTGTTAATTCCTCTAAATAGGCTTGATCTTCATATAAGTTTTCACTAAAAGCTTGAAATTTTTCATGTATATCGTGATACTCATCCTTTAAAAAAGGTAATATATATTGTCTAATGCGATTACGAGTATACGTATCCTTCTCGTTAGTAGGGTCTATTCTAGGATTTAAGTTAAATCTCCTGCAATATAACAAAATTTGTTCTTTTGTAACGGATAAAAAAGGGCGAACGAGAGACCCTGTGGCATAAGGACGCTTTGCCTCCATCCCTCCATACCCTCTCATCGTACTACCACGTGCCAACCTCATGAGTATTGTTTCTACTTGATCATCTCCATGATGAGCTAAAGCTAGTACTTCTGCACGGTACTTATTCATCATCTCTTCAAAGAACGCATACCGACATTCTCTAGCTGCTACCTGAGCAGATACTTTGTGCTTTTTCTGATAAGTTGTTACATCGATACTAACGCCTTCAAATGCAATACCTGCATCTCTACAATAAGCTTGCACATATTCTAAGTCATTTTTAGACTCTGCTCCCCGAAACATATGATCAACGTGTAACGCCACTAAATTTAAACTTCTGTGCACTTGCTCCCTATGTAGAAAATGAAGCAACGCTAAGGAATCTGGACCTCCAGAAACACCGACTAAGACTGTTGCATTAATTGGTAAAAGGTTATGTTTATCAATAAATTCTGTTGTTTCCCTTTCCATTATTCTGTTCATCCTTACGTGATTAAGACTAGTTACCACTATCCCTTTCTCATTTTACGGATATTCCATTAAAAAGTTTCACATTTATAATACTTGAATGAAAAGATATAACAAGTACATAAACATGACGGATGCTCCTAATAAAACGGTTTCTAGGAAATGTGTACGCTTCTTCTTTACTTTAACACGCTTTGGACTATGCTGACGAACCTTTTGATTTCCTGAAGATTTAACAGATTCACCACTCTTGATCCCTTCAATCAAATCTTGCTTCATCTCATGAGCTGTAAGATAGTTGCCATGAATCGATTTATACAAAATCGAACGATGTGCTGACAGAGCATTATGCGTTTTTAATAATCTTTTTAGCTGTTCATTAGGTTTATCAGCTTTGTTTAAACGCTCGCCGATTAATAGCTCGATTATAATCATAGCTACAGCAAACAAATCATATGCTGGTTCTGCTTTTCGAGAGCCAAACCCCCAATATGCTCGGTCATAGTAGTCGGTAAACTCTTTGATAGCTCTCCCTTGCATTGTTGTTCCACCTACATCGATTAAACGAATCTTGACAGGGTGATTGGTAACAACCAAGTTCTCTGGCTTCAAGTCTCCAAAAACCCAACCCGCTTTGTGTAATTCATGTAAATCCCCCAATAGCTGCATGACCAGTACATTTACCCATTCCTTTCCTCTTTTCGCAACGAAAGCTTTTAACGATGTTCCTTTTACATATTCCATTACATAAAAAGAGAGTGCTTGATTACGATAAACCCAGTCATCTACATCGAATAAGAAAGGCCCAAGAGACTTGCCATGGACCTTTGAGAAGTTACGTAATACATTTACTTCAGCCGTTACTGAGTTGTTGTCAAAGCTTAACTTTAGCGCTGCAGTTTCTCCATTTGGTGATTGAACCAAATACACAACTCCAGTTGCACCTGTGCCTAGTTGTTTCATAATGGTGTACTGATTATGATGCCACTTCCCTGTTAATGTTGTACCGGCTGATAAATTACATACCAGATTCTTCATTGTAGTGTTCATCACTTCTTAACATCCCCCTTAAGGAACGTTTCTTCTGAACAAAGTGGTTTGTTGCCGCTTTAATTGCTGGACCAGTAGGTGTAATACCACCAGCTGTTAACTTCGGAAATATAGTAGATAACGATTCTAGCTTTGGATTCCAGTCCATAAGCTTTTCAACATCTTTCTTTTTCCCTGGAAATAAAAATACTGAAAATTGGTTGTACCCAATTCTAGCGTTGAGGCTGAGGGATAAATCTAATAATGCTTCCTTAACAGTTGGAAGCTTCGACTTCATGCTTCCACTCATATCAACTAAAATGAGAATCTCTAAATCAACTGTTTCACCTAACTCGTCAACAACTTCCATAATTTCTCCACGTTTTCCCGGAGGTAAATCTTCCATTTTTGAAGCTGATGCACCCAATATTTGTTGAAGTTCTTTATTTACTACGCCTTGTAACGTTTGAGTCATCGCTTGTCTTGTAACCATTTGAACGGTTTGAGAAAGTTGCTTTACATAAACGATTTGGCTAACTCCTCCACCAGACATAGCAATACCTTCAATTTCGTTTTGACTTTGTTCATCAATCACGTCTTCTTCCATAACTCCTATAACATTCACACTGATGCCTTGTTCCTTTGCTAGTGCTGCCATTGCAATTGGATCTTCTCCTGTATTAGAACCTCCATCTGTAATGACTAACATTTGCTTTAACGTTCCTTTTTTCATAAATAAAATCCCCTCCTCATTATCAGTATTAACATGATAGACGAGGAAGGGATAATTTATACTCTATAATCTACTGTGCTTTTTTACGATACGCATATGTTGGAATGGAAGACCATTTTGGCGTATTATGCTTCAGTTTAGCAACCACCACGGTCATATCATCTTCAATTAAACCGGACCTTGTTCGAATGACTTCTTCCATAATTAAATCTGCAATTTCTTGTGGATCATCGGTTTGTAGCTCTCCAATTTTACGCTTCATCCACATCTCGTAATTCTCAACATGTCTTGGGCCTTCAAACACCCCATCACTCATCATAATGAGCAAGTCCTGTGCTTTCATTTGTTCACTCACAACGTCTACTTCAAACTCTTCAATAATCCCCATTGGTAAATTACTTGCTTGTACCTTGATTACTTTATCACCACGCTTAATAAAGCTGGGTGTCGAGCCAATTTTCAAGAAGTTTACGTTTGCATCTTGTAAATCAATCATTGCCAAGTCAAGCGTCGAAAAGATTTCATCACTCGTTCGCAACGACAGAATAGAATTAATAGATTTTATTGCAATTGTCTCTTCAATCCCGGTTTGTAGGATTTGTTTCAGTAATTGTAGTGTTTCACTACTCTCATAGTGAGCTCTTTCACCGTTCCCCATACCATCACTGATCGCTAATGCATATTTGCCAGCATTTAATTCAATCATTGAATAGCTATCCCCTGACACAAATCCTCCTCCTTTTGCAGCGTGAGCAACCCCTGTATCTACTACATACGCTTTGGTGGAACCAAAGGAAACGTGACAATAACCTTGTGGATATTTTGCACACTCTTCATTTTTTACCACGATACTTTCACCAAGTATATCCGTAAGCATTGGGGCAATAATTTTTTCACACTCACCTCTGCCGTGACAGTAAGGAACCCACATTTCTACATCTACATTACCAGGCTCTAAACTATAAATTTCAATTTGGTTAATTTCCATGCCAAAGCTTCTCAATGCTTCGACAATCTGTTCTTCTTGAACATTTAAGTTTTCTCTTTCTCTTTTTATTTCTTGAGCGAAATTATTCATGACTTGCGAAACTCCATGCAACTGCTCAGCTACAATCCGACGACTTTCATGAATCTGAGATTTCAACTGCTGATTGGCTTTAAAATACGTCAGCTCATGCTCAATAACATCGATTACTTTTTTGGACTTCACACAATGCTTGTCCATCTCTCTGACTAGCTTGGGATTTTGTTCTAATGAATTATTATCAATTTCTAGCATAATTTCTTTCAGATATTCATAGGTTGTATCAAACTGTTGAGCCCAACACTGCTCTTTCTTGAAACAGAATTGACACGTTCTCTCCGTTACGCTACTTAGAAAATAATCTATTTCTTTTTCTTCATTTCGCTTTTCTTCATAAAATCCATTTTGAGTAAAACTATCAGATAAGGCCTGAAATACGTTGGAGAATTGTTCTACTCGATTTGCCGTTACATCTCTTACTTTTCGAATATACTGCTGTTGCTCCATCATATTTTCAGATGTACCTGGAACGAGCTTACTTAAGTTTTTCAAAAGAAATGTTGGTGTTAATAGAAATAAAGCGACAGCGATAAGCGACTCATATAAATTGGTTGAAAGTGCCTGTTCAGCTTGTGAATAGAGCCCAATTAAAAGAGATCCCACAATCAATCCTAGAGATGCACCCATTTTTTTGCCGTCTTTTAGTAATCCTCCTAACAAACCTGAAAAAGCTAGTAAGCTCATTTCATATAAACTCGTTACGTTAGCAAAGCTTAAGATTAATCCCGTGACTACACCAACAGTAGCTCCAATTGTCGGACCTGATACAAAAGCAAAGATTAATACTAAATAACGTGATAGTACGTGTTCTGCCGATAAACCGTACATGACCCAACCAATGGTTCCTGTCATGACCGATGCTAAAAGAATAATAAGAGAAATAACTTCTTCTGTTTTAAGAGATTGCTTTCGCTTTCGATATGAAATAAGAGGTACACTCTGTAGAAAAATCATTGTTAGAATAAAGCTCAAGCCCGCTTCTACAGCTATAAATGCAAAGTCATACATTGTGACTCCTTGTGAAAACAAGTAGAAAATTCCTAATTTCGTTAGAAACATAGAAATAAACACAGTAAACGGTAACTTTTTAAGAGGATCTATGGTTATAAAACCACCAAAGCGATGAAGAAGTAAAAATACGAATAGGGAACAGAAGACAACCCCACCGTTTTGTAAGGATAGACTAAATGCTCCAGCCAAGATGGCCAGGCCTGCAAGAGCTGCCTTATCTTTCTTAATAGCAAGTACAGCCGCAAAAAATGGTAATGCAAACGGCATAATTTCCATTAAAATTAAAGCTCGTCCTAATAAAAATCCTACTGCTAATAAAATTAATCCCCATTGGAACAATACCTTTTCTGTTTTCAGACTCGTTTTCGTAAAAATGCGTGCCATTTCTAATCTAGTACGATTAAAAACAGCTTCAGTTGCTGGACCGGCAAAGTTCCGCTCAGTTTTTTGCATTTTTCCACCACCCGCTAATTATACTTATAAGCTATTATAGCGAGAAAGGGATTAATATTTTGTCAAATCGACTCTCTCTCGTACAAGAATCGTTCGACGACTTTCTAGTTAGAGACCGAAAACCATACAAAAATATGTATAATATTACATTGCAACTTAAAATATTTTAGAAGTTATGCTCTAAACTAGTATTTTCTTGCACTAATTTATTTAAATTTATGAAGTTTATTATTTATATTTTTTGGTTTGCCATTATTTTAAAAAATGTTATTGACAACCAATGAGGATTTTTATATTATTATACATGTCTTTTATAAAGAATTTATGGCGGTGTAGCTCAGCTGGCTAGAGCGTACGGTTCATACCCGTGAGGTCGGGGGTTCGATCCCCTCCGCCGCTACTTATTATAAAGGCCCGTTGGTCAAGTGGTTAAGACACCGCCCTTTCACGGCGGTAACACGGGTTCGAATCCCGTACGGGTCATCCAAAAACATGTACATCATTGTACATGTTTTTTTATATGCAAAAAAAGCACCTTCACTGAAGGTGCTTTTTAGAACTCGCTATCTATAACGTGATAAGCAGCAAGTTAGCCGCGTTTCGCGCCGCGTCCGCCACGTTTTGATTCTGTATGGCGTTTTAGGGAAGATAAACGTTCTTCACTATCTTTTAAGAAACGATTCATTTTTTGCTCAAACGTTTCTTTTGAACGGAAGTCATTACCACCACCGCGATTATTACGCTGTGGGCGATGTGAGTCACGAGGTCTGTCAGAACGTGGTGCACGCGCTGGTCGCTCTGGACGTTCTGGGCGTTCTGCACGCTCTACAGCTTTCTTAATTGAAAGACCAATCTTGCCATCTTTCTCTACGTTAATAACTTTTACTTCAACTTCATCGCCGACTTTTAAATGGTCGTTAATGTCTTTTACATAGTTATCAGCCACTTCACTAATATGAACTAAGCCTGTTGTTCCCCCTGGAAGCTCCACAAAAGCTCCAAAGTTTGTAATACCTGTTACCTTTCCCTGTAACTTGCTGCCTACTTCAATTGACATAAAAAAAATGCTCCTCCTTAAAATGATAAAAGAAATCAATTTACTCTATTATACAAAAAGCGAAAATATGCTGTCAACGCACCGTGGATTTAGTCTTTTTTGATGTTAAAGATAATCTCACCGTCTTCTGATAAGAAGTAATCTCTTCTCGCAATTTTTTTAATATACTCATCATCATTTAATTTAACAATTTCAGATTCAAGTTGCTTTTCCTTGCTTTCAAGCTTTGTTAACTGTTGTTCTAACTTTTCTTTTTCAGCTTTTTTATTTTCGATAGCTGATGCTTGAGTAATCAACGTTGTAACAATACCTATACCAATAAGTAGAGCCAAAACACCAAAGAAAGTTAGACGTCTAATTAAGCCAACGCGCTTTCGATCTGTTTGTTTTTTAAGATTTTGTTGCTGTTGACTATATTCTGTATTTAACTTTGTTACATTTTTCTTGCGTTCAGCACTCATTAACCTAGTCGTCCTCCTTATTTTTAAAAGTGTTTAACCATGATACAGCTCTCATTATGGTATTCTTTACACGTTGAAAAATTCCTTCTAAATACGTAAAACACCTCTGTAGAAATCGTCTTACAGATTTAGGCATGATTCTCCAAGAAATTAAGAATACCCATCTTATTGGTACAAAAATTACCTTTAGTATAAATGAAACAAGGCCGTATCCAAAGCGATAACATAATAAGCCCAAGGCATTTATACACCTTAACAGCATTCGAGCAGGCTTGACCAATATAATAGTAAGAATCGTTAGTAAAGCTCGATAAACGGCTAACACACTTGAAACAATAAATTTTAAAACTTTTAAATAAATGGATTGAATTAAGCTCTGATAAGCTGCGAATCCGCATAATAAAGCAAGAAATGCATAAAATCTTAGCTCACCTTCATTAACTAAAAACAACACATAAAAGATGAGTAGTGCTTGAACTACCCAAAACAGTAAGTCGCTAATAAAGACGAACCACCTTACTGTTTGAGCCCGATTTACAAAGTAGCGATATGTATCCAATGATGCTCCAACACATCCACCCATCGAAATCATCGCAAGCATAGTATAGAATTGTATATTAAGGCTCATCGAAACAACTTACTAAAGAATCCTTTAGCTTTCTCCGACTGGTTCTCATCTAAGTAAACTATATCAAAGATTTTTCCTTTTATCGATACAATTCCTTTTTCAACATCTAAATTTTTCATTTGAAGGTTTTGACCACGTACAGATAAAAACCCCATCACAGTTTCAAGCAAAAATTCCTCATTGTCAAAACTCTCTACTTGCTTGACTCCGGTAATATCTAAGAGGCGTCTCCCCTTCATTACTAAATCATGATTTGGAGTTTGATCTTTATTTGCACTGCCCATTTCGTAAAATTGACTCATCTTCATCCCCACCTCATTATTAAGCTCTTCATTACGTTTGGTTTAAACATATGAAGTGAGAATGAAGTTTAGAACAAGCTCACAGATGTCCTAACTGTTTTATGAGTTTGATACTTTTTCTTCTCTTACTAAAGAGTATAAGTTAGCAGCTTCTTCTTTCTTAGCGTTTTCTTGAAGGGCTTCTATCTTTACTGTCACAATCTTTGTCCCAAATTGAATAGCTAACTCATCACCTACTTTTACGTTTGAGCTTGCCTTTGCAACAATTCCGTTAATGGAAATTCTTCCTTTGTCTGAAATCTCTTTTGCTAACGTACGACGTTTAATTAGACGAGATACCTTTAAAAACTTATCTAATCTCATAGTTCCCTCACCTTTCTTTATTACAAACCTATTTTTTTTGCTTCATTCCAAAATTGGTCTAACTCTTCTAATGTAAAGTTTGCAAATGATTGACCAGATTTCTTTACCTGCTCTTCAATATAGCGAAAACGCGCACCAAATTTCTCATTCGTTTTAGCTAATGCGGTTTCCGGATCAATTTTGTAGTAGCGAGATACGTTTACTAACGCAAATAAAAGATCGCCAAACTCATTGCTCATCTCTTCCAGATTCTCCGCCTGCACTTCTTCTTCAAATTCCTGAAGCTCTTCTTTTACTTTATCCCACATCGGCTCAATCGTTTCCCAATCAAACCCGACTTTGGCAGCTGCCTTTTGATATTTATATGCTCTCATCAAGCTAGGCATGGTAGACGGTACATCATCTAATAATGAAGAAGGTTCTTCCCCTTTTTCTTGCTTTTTAATTTCATCCCAGTTTTGAAGAACCTCTTCCTCATTATCGGCTTTTACGTTGCTAAACACGTGTGGATGACGCCTAACCATTTTTTCTGCTACGGTAGAAATGACGTCCTCAATGGTAAACATTCCTTCATCTTCACCAATTTGAGCATGTAGCATTACTTGTAGCAGAACATCTCCTAGCTCTTCAACAATATGGTCGTCATCTTGTTGATCGATAGCATCTAGTAGCTCATAAGCTTCTTCAATTAAATAACGCTTTAACGATTCATGCGTTTGCTTTTTATCCCATGGGCACCCATTTGGCCCTCTCAGTATCGCAATAATACGGCGAAATTCTTCAAATTGGTGATATAACAATGCAGAGTCTTTTACAGGTGGAACATAAACCGTTGTTAGATTATTGAGCTCCATTCCATGATCAAGCTCATACAGTTTGACTTTTTTAATATGCTCATCTGAGCTACCTGCCGCTGTTACAATGTATACTTCATATTCATCTGGCAGCTGCTCCATTAGTGTAAGCTTTACATCAGAAGCTACAAACTGGTCATACACCTGCCCTATTAAAATATGCTGTTGCAACCTTAGCTCATCACGATGTAGTGCAGTGCCATCTAAAAGCTGAAAGCCTTCAATTGGGTCAATTTTCAATGACGTAAAAATAGGATCTAGAAAGCTTTGTCCACCTTTCACATCAATTTCAATACCTTCTTCGTTTTGCAGTAACAGCTGAACTGTTCTTTCAGCAACTAGAGGATGACCTGGAACAGCGTAAAGAACATTGCCATTCTTAGCTTGTTCTAACAGTTGCTTTGTAATACTTTCGTATACATCATCGAATGAATCAAATGATTCATAGACACCATCAAAAGATTGATAAGAAAAACCTTCTTCTTCTAATGCTCTCACAGCTGGGTGCTCTTTCGTTCTTAAAAACACGCTCTGATTTTGTTTTAATAAACGATAAATTCCTACTGGAAGCTGGTCAAGATCTCCTGCACCTAAACCAACAATGGTTATTTTATTAGTCATGGAATCCTCCTTCATGTTCTAGTTAAACTATAAGATGTATTTTATGAGCCACTTTCCTAGGGGAACGTCTCTTAATTCGTTTTTGGTAAAAATGCTGCTTTTGATAATTAAAGCTAAATAAAAAAGGCCACCAAACATAACACCTGATAGTGCAATACCCACATTTAATCCTCTACTGACTGAATGTGCATCTAGTATACCATTCATTGTCCACAAATACCCTCTTAATACCATTACCATTAAGAGACCGACTGCTATAATTTTTACCGCATGACGAATGAGCTTGTTTTTTGGGCCAAGTACTTTATACAAAAATATGCTGTTCATAACGGTAATAACTAAGAAGCTAATAGCAGACGAAATCGCGGCCCCTTCTGTGTACATAATAGGAACAAGCCACAAATTAAGCAGGATTTTGATAACCACACCGATACAAATGGCGTATGCAGGTGCTTTCATTCGACCAATCCCTTGCAGTACAGCGGCTATAGTAGCAGATATCGTTGTAAAAATAACGAGCATACTTAACATTTTAAGCACTTGCGAACCTTCAATGTTCCCGTATAACATGTGGTTAATTGGTTCCATTAAGCCCGCTAGTCCACAAGATGCACCGACACCAACAACCAACGAAAGCTTGATTGAAACGTTAACCTTACTTTTTACAAATGCCCAATCATTTTGAACGATAGCTGAAGATATAACCGGAACAAGTGAAAGTGAGAATGCTGTTCCAACAACCGTTCCAAGCTGAATTAAAGGCACGCCTCGGTCATAAATACCTTTCATTCCCTTAGCTTTTTCAGCGTCAATTCCGCTTGTCAGAAGAGAAGGATATAAGGTAAAGGAATCAATCAGTTGAATTAATAGTAACCCCATCCCACTAATACAGATGATTATGCCTTGAATGGCTACCTTTTTTAAAATAGGAACTGCCCCTGTAAACGTTTGTTTCGAGAAACTCCATGTAGTAACTACACGACTTCGAAATAAAAAGAAAATGAGTACCATTAATGAAAAAGTAATACCTACAACTGAACCAAATATTGCGCCTGCGCCTACTATATAAGGACTGTAGTTATTTTTAACGAGCAGAAAAGATAACAGTAAAATTGTTGCTACGCGAAGCGTTTGTTCTGATACTTGAGACACAGCTGTTGGGAGCATTTCATTTAACCCCTGATAGTATCCTCGAATGCTTGCGACAAATGGAACAAATAAAAATGAAAATGAAATAATTTGAATTAATAGCGTTAACTCTTTATCTCCCATTAAGGTCGCAATATTCTCTGCAAACCCATACTGAATACCGAACAGCATGAGGCTTAACATGCTCAAAAACACAAAACTGACTTGAATAACCTGGATAGCTTGTTTTTTTTCATTATTCGCCACATGTTCTGAGACCAGTTTTGAAATAATGACGGGAAATCCATACGTGCTAATTTGTAAGATAATCCCGTATAAAGGATATACTTGTTGATAAATATAAAACCCAACATCACCTGCAATATGATGATATGGAATTCGGTAACTAGCGCTTAATATCTTTGTAAAAAGACCAGCTAAGGTTAAGATAACAGCGCCATTTAGTAACATTAAAACATTTGATTTCTTCTGCATTATGACACCTTTCGTATTATACCAATTCTTTATGATGACCTTGCAATATCAACCTCTAAAGGCATATGCAGTTAACCTGGTATTGTAAGACTTTTATATTATAGCACGTTCTCATTGCGTGCTCTTTATGTGTTTTACAGAAAAAACCACATAGAAAAAAGACAGCAGTTCTGCTGTCTTTTCATAGATAAATTAAAATAACATTGATTAGATCTGTCGCTTATTGCTCCATTTGACGAGATAAGAAACCTGCAGCAGTTTCAGCCGCTTTATGCTCTACTTCACCAAGGGATTTCTCTTTTGAGAAGAGAATTACCGCTCCAATCGGGTCTCCATTCGCAATAATTGGACCAATTGTATAAGATGAAATTTCTTCTTCATGCCCATCAACAAACTCTAAGCTTTTGCCTTCTTTCACTAAAGTTGAGCTTCTACTTTCCATTGTAGATTCAACTAGAGAACTAATGTTTTTATTTAAATACTCTTTTTTTGAAATACCTGCAATAGCAATAAATGTATCGCGATCACAAATTAATACAGGATGACCTAGGCTATCGTAAAGAGCCTCACCATATTCTTTAGCAAAATCACTTAACTCGCTGATTGGTGAATACTTTTTCAAAATGACTTCTCCATCACGATCAACAAAAATCTCTAATGGATCGCCTTCACGAATACGGAGCGTTCTTCGAATTTCTTTTGGAATTACGACACGCCCTAAATCATCAATACGACGAACAATACCTGTTGCTTTCATTGATTAAAGCCTCTCTTTCATCTGATGATTAAAAATAGTAGGTGAATGAGTGAAATAATTCATTAATCATTCACCGGTGTTGAGGTTAGTATTCGTTACTATGCAACTTCTATTCACCAACCATCTCTTTTTTGTTAAAAAGTTCCCTTTTTCTCAAAAAAACAAAACCATTTGTCAGCGACAAATGGTTTTGTTTTTTAATTTGGAACTTGTTCCTTCTTAACTTTTGCTAAATCACGCGTTAAATGGTGAACAATTTTCAGCCATTCTTTTTGTGCAAGTTCTTTTGTATTAATAACAACCTTCACTTTTTTACCTTCCATACCTAGGCTGACCATTCTGCCAAACTCATTACCTAACATAAATAATTTTTGACCGTCTACAGTAGAGCTAGCTTCTTCAGATAATAAAATCGTAACGTCTTGCTTTGATTGAGTAATGGATTCCACTAGGTTCGTATTGGCATATACTTTTATTTCAGCTACCGTAAATAAATGCATCACTTCAACTGGATATTCACCAAAACGATCAATCATCTCATCTTGTAAGTCTTGAATATCATCAAATGTTTCAATAGCACGGAAACGCTTGTACATTTCAATTTTTAAACGCCCGTCTGTAATGTATTGATCCGGTATATATGCGTCTAGGTCTAGATTAATTTCAACCTGTATTTTCTTTTTCTGCTCATCTGTGCCGCGTCGTTCTTCAATGGCGTCTTTAAGCATTTGAGAATATAAATCAAAACCAACTGAGTCAATAAATCCATGTTGTTGTGCACCTAGAAGGTTTCCAGCCCCACGAATAGATAAGTCGCGCATCGCAATCTTAAACCCTGAACCAAGCTCGGTAAACTCTTTAATTGCTTGTAGCCTTTTCTCAGCGACTTCTGTCAATACTTTATCTTTGTGGTATGTGAAATATGCATACGCAACGCGGTTAGAACGACCTACACGCCCTCTGAGCTGATACAGCTGCGATAATCCCATTTTATCTGCATAATTAACAATAAGCGTATTAACATTTGGAATGTCAACACCTGTTTCAATAATTGTCGTACTAACTAACACATCATATTCGCCTTCTAAGAAGCTTAAAATAACAGCTTCTAATTCCGTTTCATTCATCTTACCATGAGCATACGTTACGCGAGCATCGGGTACTAACATCGAAATCTCTTCAGCTTTCCTCTCAATATCTTCAACCCTATTATATAAAAAGTATACCTGGCCATCTCGCGCTAGTTCACGCTCAATTGCTTCACGTACTAATACAGGATTGTACTCTACTACATACGTTTGAACTGGAAAACGATTTTCAGGCGGCGTTTCGATGACTGATAAATCCCTTACACCTAGCATTGACATGTGCAGTGTACGTGGAATTGGCGTAGCAGTCAGCGTTAGCACGTCTACATTTGCTTTCATTTGCTTAATTTTCTCTTTATGAGTTACACCAAAACGTTGCTCTTCATCAATAATTAGTAGTCCTAAGTCTTTATATATCACATCTTTTGATAATAAACGATGGGTTCCAATTACGACGTCAACCGTACCGTCCTTTAAACCTTTAATTGTTTCTTGCTGTTGCTTTCGAGTTCTAAAGCGACTTAAGAGCCCAATATTAATCGGATAGTCTTGAAACCTTTCTCGAATCGTTTCAAAGTGCTGTTGAGCTAAAATCGTTGTTGGCACGAGTATTGCGACTTGCTTACCATCTGTGACCGCTTTAAAAGCAGAACGAATAGCGACTTCCGTCTTCCCATACCCAACGTCACCGCATAGTAAGCGATCCATTGGACGCTCTTTTTCCATATCCTTTTTGATTTCTTGGATAGAGCGCAGTTGATCTTCAGTTTCTTGGTACGGGAATGAAAGTTCAAATTCACGCTGTAGGTCTCCATCTGGAGAAAAAGCGTATCCTTTGCTGGCTTCACGCTCTGCATACAGTTTAATTAAATCGTCAGCAATATCTTGGACAGAAGATTCTACTTTACGCTTCACTTTCTTCCAATCATTACCGCCTAGTTTGTATACTTTTGGCTCTTTGCCTTCGGAGCCAACGTATTTTTGCACTTGGTCGATTTGTTCAACAGGAACATATAATTTATCAGAGCCTTCATATTTAATATGGATATAGTCTTTATGATTTCCATTTATCTCAAGAGTTTCCATACCTAAATAGCGACCAATTCCGTGATTCACGTGTACGACATAGTCGCCAACATTTAATTCAGAGTAACTCTTAATACGCTCTGCATTAGATAGTTTTTGGCGTCTCTTTGTCTTTTTTACACGCTTTTTAAATAGTTCCTCTTCTGTTAATACCGCTAGCTTTTGCATTGGAAGTTCAAACCCAGCCTGAAGATCCCCTTCAATGACTTGAACAATCCCTGGCATTAACTGGCCATCGCCGTCTAAAATAGCTGCTTCAATATCATAATCAGCTAATACACTCTCTAGTTTGGTAACTCTCTCACGATCTGCTCCAAGCATAACAATTGTGTAGTTTGCTTTTTTCCATCGTTCAATTTCGCCTTTTAATAAATTCATCTGCCCATAGAACTGCTGCATTTGCTTATATGAAATAGTCACGATATTTTGTGGATTTGTATATGAAACATGTTTTAGAAATAACGATGTGTAAATTAGCTGATGTGGCGTTGATTGAATTAATCCTGCAAGCGGATGCGAAAGCTGTACATCTCGTACAACCTGACCTTGTCCCAGTAGCTCCGTTACCCATTCGCCTTCTTCACTATCAAGTTGTTCAGACGTCTCTTGGATACGAGTTGTCTCATCAAAAAAAACAACTCCACCTTCTGGAAGATAATCTAGCAAACTAGCGGGCTGTTTATAGAACAGAGACAAATACTTAAACATATTGTCTAATGTTTGTCCTTGTTTTAGCTGTTCAATTTCCCCTTGAATGTTTTCAATCAGCTTTTCCTTTATTGCTTTATCTTTTACTTTGGCTAAACTATCACTTAAACGCTTTTCAAGTTCCACTGTTCCATCTTTTAACTCATCCTCTGAGAAAATAAACTCTGTAGCAGGTCCAATACTAATTTTATCTAACTGCTTTTGAGAACGTTGATCTTCAAGCGTAAAAGTACGAATAGAATCAATTTCCGTATCAAAAAGCTCAATTCGAACAGGAAGTTCCTCTGTCAGTGGGTAAACATCAATAATTCCCCCACGTACGCTAAAATCTCCTGGAGCTGAAACCATTGACACTCGTTCATATCCCAACTGAATTAACTTTTGCAAATAGTGGTCAACATCAATATCATGACCATTTTGAAATATTAACTGAGTTTGTTCCCACCTAGCTTTAGGTGGAAGAATTTTTCTTACTCCTGATACAGTGGTTACAACAATACCAGATTGTTTATGGCTCCAATGGTTTAATGCTTCAATCCTTTGTGCTTTTAACTCTGGGCTAGCAATTCCTACTTCTGTTGCTACAAGATCATTAACTGGATAGAGAAACACATCTTTGTTCGGTAAAAGATGTACTAAATCTTCATACACCTTTTGAGCCTGAAATAAGTTATGAGTAACCACTAACAACGGATAACCTTCATTTTCATTCAGTAGCCCCATTAAAACTGAACGTGCTGAACCAGAAATTCCCGTTATTAATTGTTCTTTTAGACCTTCTTTTAAGCTATTAACAATTGTATTTATTTCACCATTTTCAACGAAACGTTGTATAATCCCTCTCAAGGAATTCCCTCCTCCCATGTTGCTATGTAAGTAAATAGAAAAACGCTTTGGTATATAACCAAAGCTTTTTATTGTATAAATGTTTCATACTGATGATAGTCTGGGTTTCGATCTAAAGCCTCCTGGCAATCTTCACAAATTGTTTTGACAATTAAATCGCCATTCTCTTGGTATTGAACTAGCTCTTGCCTTTCATCAGCTGTCAAATGATGAAAGCCTAGTTTTTCTGTGCTATATTCTTTCCCTTCTATCATACCGACTTTTGCATGACAATGTCTACAGAAATAATGAATAGACAGAATAAAGCCCTCCTAAATGTTTTATTGTTAGTATTAGCATTTAGAGAGAGCTTTATTCCTGTTAATTATATCGATTCATTACTTCTAAGAACGGTTTAGATAGCCACTCTTCACTAGCTTTAACCGATTTCTCCATGGCTCCATTCATTTCAATCATCTCTTCAGATGTAAACCTTCCAAGTACATAGTCTACAACTTTCATGCCATTTTTAGGACGATCAATGCCAATGCGAACACGGTTGAATTCTTGTGTTTTTAAGTGCTGAATAATTGATTTAATTCCATTATGACCACCTGCACTGCCTTTTGTTCGCAAGCGTATTTTTCCACAAGGCAAATCCAAGTCATCATAAATAACAAGCAAATCTTCCACACCGATGTCATAATATTCCATCAGCGGACGAATGCTTTCTCCCGAGAGGTTCATATATGTTAATGGCTTTAATAAAAGAACTTTTTCTCCTCGCACCATTCCCATGCCATAAAGTCCATTAAATTTTGTGCGATCCAACTTAATATCAAAGTAATCTGCAAGTTCGTCAATTGTCATAAAACCGATGTTATGACGTGTTTGATCATATTCTTTTCCAGGGTTACCCAATCCAACAATTAATTTCAACGAAATGCTCCTTTCTCTTTAAACACTCTACCCTTCTTATTATAATCAATTCATCATAAAAGGCGTAACCTTTTGGTTACGCCTTTGTATTATTCTTTGTCTTTTTGTTCTGTTGCTTCTACTTCTTGATTTTCTTCATCACCTTGTTGTTCTCCACTATCAGGTAATTCTTCTTGTTGTGGAGGTAGTACTGAAGCAACTGGCTCTTCAAGACTTTGTGTAATTTCAATTTTACCATCTACTTTTACATCTTGTAGGGTTAATACATCGTTAACCCCCAACTCAGTTACGTCTACATCAATTGATGATGGAATATCCTGCGGTAAACCTTGCACTGTTACTTCGTATAGGGACTGCTGTAACACGCCGCCTTCTTTTGTACCTTTAGCTTCCCCAACTAACGATAAAGTAACCGTAGACTCAATTTCTACAGACATATCAACAACTTGGAAATCCGCGTGTACAATTTCGTTTTTTAATGGATCAGTTTGAATTTCATGCAAGATAACTGAATGTTTGTTCTTGCCTACATGTAACGTTAATACGCCATTTCGACCTGCTTCGCGAATTGTTTTAATAAACTCAGCGCTATTTAAGTAAATTGACGTAGGTTCTACTTTATTACCATAAACAACTGCTGGAAAATTACCCTCTTCACGAATTTTTCTATTTACAGAGTTTTGAAAGCTCGTTCTTTCTTTTGCCTGAATTGAAATACTCATATTCTTCACCTTCCAGTATGTTTTCTATATTAAAATGTACCCTAATTAGAAAATGATTAAACCTCAAAATCAAATTAATTTGTATTAGTGCTATGATTACAATAAAAAAGAAGCTTCTCTCACAAGGAGAGAAGCTTCTTTTCAACAAATTAATCGAATAGTGTGCTCACTGATTCCTCTTCATGAACACGAATGATTGCTTCAGCCATTAAAGGAGCAACTGAAAGCTCTGTTACTTTGTCAATTTTCTTTTCTTCTGTTAGTGCAATCGAGTTTGTAACTGCTAATTCTTTAATTTTAGAATTTTGGATGCGCTCAATTGCAGGTCCTGATAGGACTGGATGTGTACAACATGCATATACTTCTTTTGCACCTGACTCAATAAGTGCATTTGCTGCCAATGTAATGGTACCAGCTGTATCGATCATATCGTCAATTAAAATTGCCGTTTTGCCTTCTACTTGACCAACAATGTTCATTACTTCCGCAACGTTTGGACGTGGACGACGCTTATCAATAATAGCAATTGGTGCTTTTAAACGTTCTGCTAAACGACGTGCGCGTGTTACACCACCGTGGTCTGGAGACACGATGACAACGTCATCAAGGTTTTTACTCTTAAAGTATTCACCTAAGATTGGAACACCTACTAAATGATCAATTGGAATGTCAAAGAAACCTTGAATTTGTGGAGCATGCAGATCTAATGTGATGATACGAGTCGCACCAGCTTTTTCAATAAGGTTTGCTGTTAATTTAGCTGTGATTGGCTCACGAGCACGTGCTTTACGGTCTTGGCGAGCGTAACCGTAGTAAGGAATTACGATGTTAATTGTTTTAGCAGATGCACGTTTTAAAGCATCAATCATAATAAGTAACTCCATTAAATGTTCGTTAACAGGGGCACTTGTTGATTGAATAATAAATACATCGCAACCACGAATACTTTCTTCAATATTAATTTGAACTTCTCCGTCGCTAAAGCGATCTACAGAACACTTTCCTAATTCAACACCAATCACCTTAGCAATTTGTTCAGCTAAAGCCTTATTAGAATTTAACGTAAACAATTTCAAATTTTCATCAGCATATACATTTGGCATTTTGTTGTAAAACCTCCGTTAGGATTTTTTATTAATATCAAGCTTTTCAGCGTAGTTCTCTTTATTAACTTGTTTTGCACGAGCAATTGATAAAGCTTTACCCGGCACATCGTCTGTAACGGTAGATCCAGCGGCTACATAAGCGCCTTCTCCAATCGTTACTGGTGCAATTAAATTTGAATTGCAACCAACAAATGCACCATCTTGAATCTTAGTTAAGAATTTGTTTTTCCCATCGTAATTAACGGTAATTGATCCGCACCCCAAGTTTACATTCTGACCTACTTCTGCATCCCCAATATAACTTAAATGTGAAGCTTTACTTCCTTTACCAAATGATGCTTTCTTAATCTCGACAAAATTTCCTATTCTTACTTCATCATCAATCATAGATTGTGGACGAATATGCGCGAATGGTCCAATCGTTACGGATTGACCAATTTCACTATTATGAGCGACTGAATGGCGAATAGATGTATTATGTCCGATTTGGCAATCTTTGATTTCGCTGTTAGGTCCGATTTCACAGTTTTCACCGATGGATACAGCACCTTGAATTACTGTTCCTGGATAAATAACCGTATCGCGTCCAATGACTGTATCTGCTGAAATATATGTGTTAGATGGGTCAATGATTGTTACCCCATTTAACATATGTTTCTTATTAATACGTTTCTTCATTGTTTCTTCTGCTTGTGAAAGCGCAAAGCGATCATTTACACCTAATGTTTCAGCAAAGTCACTTGTTTGATAAGCTGAAATGATTTCCCCTTCATTTTTCAAAATCTCAATCACATCCGGCAAGTAATACTCACCTTGAACATTGTTATTTGATACTTTTGAAAGCGTCTCAAATAGCTTTTCATTATCAAAGCAATACGTACCTGTATTAATTTCTTTTACTGCTCTCTCTTGTTCAGTTGCATCCTTGTGCTCAACTATCTTTTCAACTGAGGCAGAGCTATTGCGAATAATTCGCCCATATCCAGTTGGATCTTGAGCATGAGCTGTTAAAATTGTTGCTTTTGCATTTGTCTCTTCGTGATGCTTGAGCAACGCTTCGATTGTTTCCGTTGTAATAAGTGGCGTATCACCACAAACAACAATTGTCGTACCCTTTTCATGTGCAAGTAAAGATTCTGCTTGCATGACTGCATGAGCTGTTCCTAATTGCTCTTCTTGCAAAGCAAATAAGCTTTTATCTCCAACATGTGATTTCACTTTTTCGGCACCATGGCCTACAACAGTAATTAATTTACTTAATGAAACATTTGACACTTGGTCGATTACATGTTGTACCATTGGTTTTCCACACACAGGGTGTAACACTTTATATAAAGATGACTTCATACGTGTACCCTGACCAGCTGCCAATATGACTGCATATCTTTTTGACATAACAGGCCTCCAATTTTACCTTTTTATCCATTAAGAATATTATATCAAAAATGACCTCATTTCAAGAAATCATTCGAAAGTCATTCATTTTATTTTAAAATTTTGTTAAATTTTTATAATGAAGAAAGTTTATGGATAGAAGAGACGGACAAAATAAAAAGCCTACCGTCAAGTAGGCTTTTAATCTATCATATGTTATGAAGCACCCGCTTCTTCAAATTCAATTTCTAGTTCACCTAATCGATGATACTCTGCTAAAACAGCATCTTGAATTTTTCCGCGAGTATTAGAATTAATTGGATGTGCAATATCGCGGAACTCACCATCAGGTGTACGTTTACTTGGCATTGCTACAAACAAGCCGTTATTACCATCAATCACTCGAATATCATGAACAACAAATTCACCATCTAATGTGATTGAAGCAATCGCTCTCATACGTCCTTCAGTGTTTACGCGGCGTAATCTAACGTCAGTTACTTCCATTTTGTTCACCACCTTTTCCTATGCGAAGCTTTACTACATAGATTCCACGGAATTTTTGTTTTTCCTGCTTCTACAGAAAAGTTTTTAGAAAATTTTCGCAAAAAAAGTGAACAATTGGAAATAATTTGGTTTTAGTTAGTTAATTTATCCTTTTACTAGCGCAACTACTTCAATTTCAACCAAAACATCTTTTGGTAACCTTGCTACTTCTACACATGAACGCGCAGGTTTATGATCACCAAAGTATTGTGCATATACTTCATTAAGGTCAGCAAAATTATCCATATCCTTAATAAATACAGTTGCTTTTACTACCGTATTCAGTGAAGCACCAGCTTCTTCTAAAACTGCTTTAAGGTTTTGAAATACTTGTTCAGTTTGTGTTTTAATATCCCCTTCAACTAGCGTTCCATCTGGACGTAAAGGAATTTGCCCTGAACTGTAAAATAAATTATTAACAACAATTCCCTGAGAATAAGGTCCAATAGCCTGTGGCGCTTGCTTTGTTTGAACTTGTAACATGATTACTTCCTCCCCCAACCTTAAATATATTTTAAATAGTTCCCTTCCTGTACGCTGATATGTTTCTCTTTTATGTTAACATCTTTCAGTTGTACAAGAGAGATGTATTCATCTACTAGACGCTCTTCAATGTCTTCTGATTCAACTAAAACTCCAATTCCCGCAACTGTTGCATCAAACTCTTCAAGCAAGCTAATCATCCCATTAACTGTTCCGCCTGCTTTCATAAAATCATCAATAATTAAAACGTTCGACCCTACAGCTAGGCTTCTCTTGGCTAACAGCATGGTTTGAATACGCTTTGAAGAACCGGATACGTAATTAATACTTACCGTTGAACCTTCAGTTACTTTACTATCTCTTCTTACTACCACAACCGGTACATCTAAGTATTGTGCTACTGCATAAGCAACTGGAATTCCTTTTGTTGCCACAGTCATAACTACATCGATTTTGCGATTAGCAAATAAAGATGCGTATAGGCGACCAATCTTATTTACAACACGAGGGTCTCCTAAAATATCTGTGAGATATAAATATCCACCGGGTAATAGTCGCTCTGGTTTTTCAATCATCCCACATAACTCTTCAACAAGTTGACTTGCTTCTTCATTTGACATCTTTGGCATAAATTTCACGCCACCAGCTGCCCCTGGTAAAGTAACAAGCGTACCAATACCTTGTTGTTCAAAAGTTTGCTTTATAATCGCCATATCTTCACTTATAGATGATTTTGCAGAGTTATATTTATCTGCAAAATATGTCAGAGGAATAAGGCGCTGAGGGTTTTGAATGAAATAATTCGTCATATCAATTAAACGTCCACTACGTCGAAACTTCATAACTTCCTCCCTAAAATCCGAATATTTTATTATAAATATAACACTAATATACGTATTTATTCAAGCGTTATTCGTTCTCCAATAAGCCGGACAGCGTATACCTTATCACAGAAACCTCGTAAGCCGTTATAAATACGGTGCATACGAGAATCATGCTGTACAAGTCCAAAAACCGTTGGTCCGCTACCGCTCATGAGAACTGCATCTGCTCCAAATCGCTTCATTTGTTCTTTAATTAATAAAACTTCCGGATGCATCTTTAACGTTACTTCTTCTAATACATTCCCTACACATTTACACATTTCCCTATAATTTCCTGATTCAATTGCTTCAATCATCCCTTCTACATTAGGATGACTCACATTTTGCACCTTTAAATTGCGATATACATCTGCTGTTGATACACCTATTTCTGGCTTTGCTAAAATCACCCAGCAGTTTGGAGGTGCTTCAATATGTTCAATTACTTCTCCTCTTCCTGTTGCAAGGGCTGTGCCACCATACACACAAAACGATACGTCAGACCCAATTTCTGCTCCAAGCTCTGCAAGCATATCTAGAGACAAACCTAAGTCCCACAATTGGTTCAGCCCTCTAAGGGTAGCTGCTGCATCACTGCTTCCTCCTGCTAAACCAGCCGCTACAGGGATTTGCTTATCAATTAAGATATTGACACCCTTGTCCACTTTGCAACGCTTTTTAAGCAGCTGTGCAGCTTGATATGCTAAATTCCGCTGATCATCAGGAACAAAACGATTATGTGAATAAATAACGATTCGACCATCTTCACGCTCCGAAAGCTCAATACGGTCTGCTAAATCAATTGTTGTCATGACCATCTTAACTTCATGATAACCATCCGTACGCTTATGTAACACATCAAGGGACAAGTTTATTTTAGCTGGTGCCTTAACCATTAACTTCATAAATCTTTCACCTACTTCATCTAATCAATTGTAAAGTTATTTTATCACAAAATGGGAAGGTTTATATATCTTTACATAAACAGTGTATAAAAGTATAAAAACCACTAAAAAGCCGAAGTGATTTCCACTTCGGATCCTCATTCCTTTATTCTAAAAAAGCAAGTAGAACATGTTTACTACCTAAGACTTAGCCAGCTGTTCTTTCGCTATCTCTACGGCACGCTTTACCATGTTACCTGCATCCTTGGAATGAATAGCACCCCATCCATGGCTTTTTACAACATCATAAAAATCAAGTTCTTTAGCCAATTCCTCTTTACATTTCATTGACATAACGCCTCGACGTCTGCTCATTTAGTAAAGCCTCCTTTAAAACACCTCAAACCGTACTTATAGTATAAATCACCAAAGAGAGAGTATGTTTTGAAAAAAAGCCCAATAAAAAAAGCAGTAAACCAAAAACGTCCACTGCTCACCGCTACGTACTATATTACTTTTGGTTTAAAAAAACTTTAGCTCAACCGTTTCAGTTAACACGTCGGCATAGCTATAAGAAACTCGCTCTAAAGAGTTTTCTTCTTGATCTAGCTCCACAATAAAAACAGAAGGATACGTTTCAGTTAAGACTCCTGAACGCTCTACCGTTTTTCTTCGTCCACCGTTTGCTTTTAAAGTCAATCGTTGACCTAGGTGCAAATCCAGCGCTTGCTTAATATCAGATAAAGTTTTCGCCATATTGGTCCACCTCACTATACGTAGTGTAACACAAAAAGATAAAAAAGTCAAAAACATAAAATTATAACAATGTATGTCTAATGATGTCAACAAATAATTTTCTACATAAATCTACATTTCCTTTATATTTTGTGCAAACAAACTTACAATATGTATAAGTTTTACATTTATTTAAAATAATTCTTATAAAAGAAATGTATAGCACATAAATTCACCTATGATATAGATATAGATAAAAAAACTGCTATACAAAAGGTTAAAATCCTCTTTTGCATAACAGACTTATACTCATTATTCCGCTTCATAAGGCATACCTGTTCGTAAAAGTCCTCTGGTTTCTATTCCACCTAACCCCTTTGCACCTGTTAATGTATTACGCAATACATCCCACACGTTAATACGATCATTAAAAGGCGTAAAACTTAACTTTGCTACAACATACACAGGATCTAGAGCATGAATGTTCACTCTGGATGGTGAACTTGCAAAATTTGCACCTGCTTGTATTAGCTGTTCGAAGTGAGATTGACAAGCGCCAGCAAAAATCACAAGCTGATCTAGATTTGCAATTTTACGTCTTGCCTCGTATACCGTTTTTACATAATATTTAGAGTGGCGATAGGCTAATAAATCATTTTTATTACCTTTTGACTTTGAATAGGCATCATGTCCAGTTAATACTAAAATATCAGGCCTCACTTCTTCTAATAAGGCGCTTATTTTATTTGGCATTTCTGATTCTGTACAATGTACACCATATACAGGAACGCCTATCTTTTCATACACTGCTAAACATTTCTGTAAATAGTTAGGGTCTCCATCTACATGTAGCACCTTGCCTGGCATCTGAAAAAGGCGGTGTGAATGATTATACCCATTTGTCATACCATATTCGGCTTTTTCTCGAATGAGGTCGTAATCTTGACGTAACAGCTTTAGAGACCTCTCTAACAGTTGCTCTTCTTGTTCTTTCCGTCGCTGTTGCTCTTGAACATCTACAACTTCTAAATCGGATAAAGGAGCATCAGCAATAAGGCGGATATCTTCTCCAATTAATGTTGCATATTGTTCCTCTCCTTCATTAACCGCGATTACGCGAAATAACAAATCGCGATCATAAGAAGGACGTGTTACAATATCACCAATTTTGATATTCATAAACTTCACTCCGTCTTTACTACTTAAAAGCTAAATATTCAACTCTCTTCATAGCCTATGAACACGAAGCAAAAAGGTGATTATTCTATGCGAACGATTTTCCTAGCTCATCGCTTAACTTACCAAACTCTTCAATTGATAATGTTTCTCCTCTTCTTTTTGGATCAACTGAAGCTTCTGAAAGAGCTTGTTCAATCGCAGCTTTATTTGCTTTTCCATTAGGTAAATTATTCACTAGATTATTTAAGATGGTTTTACGTCTTTGACCAAAACTTGCTCTGACAACTTTGAAGAAGAATGCTTCATTTTCAACCTTTACGGCTGGTTCATTACGTCGAATTAAGCGAATAACAGCTGAATCAACATTTGGTTGAGGGTTAAATACCGTTTTGGGGACGACCATAACTGTTTCAGCTTCCGTATAGTATTGAATAGCAATAGAAAGAGAACCATAATCTTTTGTCCCTGGCTTTGCTGCGATACGGTCAGCTACTTCTTTTTGTAGCATAACAACAATTCCTCGAACAGGAATCTGCTCCTCTAGCAACTTCATTAGAATTGGAGTTGTAACATAATAAGGTAAGTTTGCTACTACCATTAAGTCTTCAATACCTTCAAACTCTTGTGCTAAAGTCTCTTTCAAGTTGGCTTTAAGTACGTCTTGGTGAATGACTTTAGCGTGCGGATAAGGTGAAAGCGTGTCAGCTAAAATGGGTAACAGGCGTTGGTCGATTTCAAAAGCCAATACTTTTTTTGCGCGCTTTGCCAATTGCTCAGTTAGAGCCCCAATCCCAGGACCAATCTCAATAGCTCCTGTCTCATCTGTCAACTCAGCATGGTCAACAATACGATTTAAAATATTAGTATCAATTAAAAAGTTTTGTCCTAAGCTCTTTTTAAACGTAAATCCGTATTTCTTTAAAATTTCTTTCGTACGAGTTGGGGTTGCAATATCTTTTGTCACGATTTTTGTTCCTCCTGATTAATTTTCTGAACGGCTTTGATAAACTCATCTTTTGAAATTTGAAACATTTTTAGTCTTTTGTGTAGCTGTTTTCCGTTTGCATAACCAATTTTCAAAGATTTACCTATTCTCTCACGCCTACTTTTTGCTTCACTATCACCTATTAAGCGAGCAACAATTAAATCCTCTTGTGTAATTTGTTCATCGATTCCTTGCCATTCTTGTTTCACGTCTTGTAAAGCTTGTCTAATATCTTCAATAGACGCATGCTCAACGCCTATACCTTTTCCATTTTTACCTTTTGCTTGTTCTTTTGACAAAAATGCATGCTTACATCCCGGAACTTTTTCTGAAACAATATTACGAATACGCTGACCCGGATAATCAGGATCTGTAAAGATAATAACGCCTCTCGTTTGTTGTGCTAGCTTTATCTTTTCAATGGTTTCATCGTTTACGGCTGAACCGTTCGTCTCAATTGTATCAGCTTGTACTGCTCGACGAATTGTAACAGTGTCATCCCTACCTTCAACCACAATTATTTCTTTAATCTTCATTATGAACCTCCTCAAAAATGAAGTCTTTCTCTCTTCATTTTGCTTCTAACCTATCAGTATGAAATCAACTGAAAAAAGGCAGAGGATTGCAAGGCCCTCTGCAAGTGTTATTCCATTTAATACTTTTTATTTTAACATTGTTTTAAACCAATAGATATGTTAAACATTTAGTCATTAATTCGGAATAATTTTAGCGCATTTTCAGTAGTATGCTTTGCTAATTCATCGTAGCTAATACCTTTTAATTCCGCAATCTGTTCTGCTACGTATGAGACATATGCTGGTTCATTTCTCTTTCCTCGATAAGGGTGAGGTGTCAAATATGGACAATCTGTTTCTATTAATAATTTATCAAGTGGAATTTCAGCTGCTACCTCTTTTGGCTTCTTCGCATTCTTAAACGTGACAGGTCCACCAAATGAGATGTACATATTCATATCCATACACTGTTTAGCAACTTCAATGCTCCCAGTAAAGCAGTGCATGATACCACCAACTTCTTCCACTGACTCTTCCTTTAAAATGGTTATGACGTCTTCTGTTGCATCACGATTATGAATAATGATTGGAAGATTTACTTTTCTCGCTAAACGAATTTGTCTACGAAATACTTCTTTTTGTATATCTTTAGGTGACTTGTCCCAATGATAATCTAATCCCATCTCTCCAATAGCCACCACTTTAGGATGTGCTGCTAGTTCTTCAATCCAAGTTAAATGTTCATCTTTCATATCAATAGCATCTACGGGATGCCAACCAACGCTAGCATACATAAAATCATACTTTTCAATAAGTTCCATCGCTCGATTAATGGTTGGTTCATCAAACCCAACCACGACCATCTTTTCTACATTGCGCTCTTTTGCTCTTTCAATAACATCCTCTAAATCATCATTAAATTGGTCTGCATTTAAATGTACATGTGTATCAAATAACATATTAGTGCTCCTTTCATTTACGAAATAAAAGAGGGCTTTCCCGTGTTCCACGTGAAACGCCCCCTTATCTTATTATTTTACTTTAGTTCCGTTGCTTAAAGATTGGTCAACCTCTGCAAGTGATAAGCCATTAGCATCCTCACCCGCTAAAATCATTCCTTGTGAAAGTTCTCCACGTAATTTTACTGGCTTTAAATTCACAATACAGATGACTTTACGGCCAATGAGTTCCTCTGGCTTATAAAATTTAGCAATGCCTGATACAACTTGACGTTTTTCATAGCCTAAGTCTAGCTGGATTTTCAATAGCTTATCTGCTTTCTTTACAGGCTCAGCATGAATAATTTCTGCTACGCGTAAATCAACCTTTAAGAAGTCATCTAAACTAATTTCTTCACTTTGTTCTGGCTGAACCTCTTCTTTTTTCTCTTCCTGTGCTGGCAATGAACTTAACATTTTTTCTTTAATAAATGTAATTTCTTCATCACGATCTAGACGTGGGAACATTGGTTCACCTTTTTCTACTTTCGTACCTTCACGAAGCATGTTAAACGTTTCAATACTTTCCCAACTCTTTAACACATCTTCTTTCACACCAATCTGTGAAAAGATTTTTTCTGGTGTTCTCGTTAAGAATGGTTGTAGGAGAACAGCTGTATGACGGATAGCTTCTGCTAAGTGTACCATTACTGAAGCTAATTCATTACGCTTCTCTTCATCCTTAGCCAGGGTCCAAGGCTTTGTTTCATCAATGTATTTATTTGTACGACTTACATACTGCCAAACCGCTGATAATGCCACTGAGAACTCCATATTTTCCATGGATTCTTCGTATTTTTTCACCATATCTTTTTGAGCTTGCACAAGCTGAGCATCAAACTCTGTTACATTCCCCTCATACATAGGAATGACACCATCAAAGTACTTATTAATCATTGCTACTGTACGGTTAACTAAATTACCAAGATCGTTTGCTAAATCAAAATTAATACGCTCTACAAATGCTTCAGGTGTGAACACTCCGTCCGAACCGAAAGGGACTTCTCTTAATAAATAATAGCGTAAAGCATCTAAGCCGTAGCGATCAATTAATGTTACTGGATCAACGACGTTCCCTTTTGACTTAGACATTTTACCATCTTTCATTAATAACCATCCGTGTGCAAAGACTTTCTTTGGAAGAGGTAAATCTAATGCCATTAAAATAATTGGCCAATAAATTGTATGGAAACGAACAATTTCCTTTCCTACAAGATGAACGTTAGCAGGCCAGTACTTTTTGTATAATTCGTCATTTTCAGTGCCGTATCCTAATGCTGTAATATAGTTTGATAATGCATCAACCCATACATAAATAACGTGCTTGGGATTCCCTGGAACTTTAATACCCCAATCAAAGGTTGTGCGTGAAACAGCCAAGTCTTCTAATCCTGGCTTAATGAAATTATTAATCATCTCATTTTTACGAGATTCCGGTTGAATAAAGGTTGGATTTTCTTCATAAAAAGCTAATAAACGATCTGCATATTTACCCATTTTAAAGAAATAAGATTCTTCTCTTACTAATTCCACTGGATGCCCACTGTCTGGACTTTTTCCTCCCACTACTTTTCCATCTTCAATAATTGGATCTACTAATTGAAGTTCCGTATAGTAAGTTTCGTCAGGAACTGAATACCAGCCTTCGTATTCATCTAGATAAATATCACCTTGCTCCAGTAAACGATTGAAGATTTTATCAACAACCTCTTTATGTCTAGATTCTGTGGTGCGAATAAAGTCATCATAGGAGATGTCCATTTTCCCCCATAAGTCTTTAATCCCTGCTACAATATTATCTACATACTGCTGAGGAGTCACATTTTCTTCTTCTGCTTTGCGCTGAATTTTTTGCCCATGCTCATCCGTACCCGTTAAATAACGAACATCGAATCCTCTTAATCGCTTATAACGAGCCATTGCATCCCCTGCAACTGTTGTATACGCATGTCCTATATGTAATTTACCACTTGGATAATAAATTGGCGTGGTAATGTAAAACGTATTATTTCCCATCTGTATAACCTCCAAAATCCGTTTAAACACTTCCCAAATACAGTATTTTGTATTTCGAACAAAAATAAAATCAACTATTTATTCTATCTTCTATAATACTATTTTCTAGGACGTTTTGAAAACCATCTAGCTAAAGACATTAGAAATTTAAATAAATGCTGTTTACTTCTACCATTTTTGCCTCTTTTATAGATAAAATACCTTATTACTTTTTGGATGAACTCTAAAGAAAGTAGTTTTTGTCTTATTTTGTCGAAAAATGAATTTTTGATTAAAAAAGCTTGAATTCAATCATCTTTATATCAAATTTATTATGTTATTTTTTTCAATATACTACCTAAAGATATTATTGGTATTCTTCACAAACCCTTTTTATATAAGTGTTTTTATATTTTTTTATTTCCATCTACATTTTTTTACATACAAAATGATTGACTAGTTTTGGAAACGTTGGTATTATAAAAGTACGTTGAATTTGTCGAATAATGACGAAAGTAATAACATAGAAAACTAAAAGGTGAGAGGGGAAAATAAGATGAAATCTACAGGTATTGTTCGTAAAGTTGATGAGTTAGGACGTGTAGTAATTCCAATTGAATTACGTCGTACATTAGGGATCGCTGAAAAAGATGCGTTAGAAATTTATGTTGATGAAGAGCGTATCATTTTAAAGAAATATAAACCAAACATGACTTGCCAAGTAACTGGTGAAGTTTCAGATGAAAATATTCAATTAGCTGGTGGTAAGCTAATTTTAAGCCGTGAAGGTGCAGAACAAATTATGAAAGAACTTGAAAATAATCTACAATCTTCAAACTAAAAAAGCTGTCTAACGACAGCTTTTTTAGTTCACATGATATTCACTATATATCTCTCTTTTTGATTGATTACGATCTTTTGCTACTTGTTTGATAGCATCCTTATTACTAAATTGCTGATCATTTATATAATAGTTCACGTGTTCAATAATTGTTAACTCTGTCCACCAAGCTTCTTTATCTTCTATAATGTCTTCAGTTGTTCCTGAAACAATGAAACAAAATTCTCCTCTAAGTTCTGTTTCGTTAGCCCAAATTATTGCTTCTTCAATAGTTCCTCTTAAAAACTCTTCATAACGCTTTGTTAACTCTCTACATAGTACAATCTCTCGGTTTCCAAAGGCTTCAAACATCAATTTTAACGTCTCTTTTAAACGATGAGGTGCTTCATAGAAAACCATCGTTTCTTTTTTTATAGATAAAAGTTGAAGTTCCTCCTTTTTACTTTTTTTATTTCGATTTAAAAAACCGTAAAAATAGAATTCATAAGTAGGTAGTCCAGAAGCAATCAAAGCTGTCAACGCAGCATTCGCACCTGGTAAAGGAATAACAGTATAACCTTTGTTGGTCGCTTCTCTTACTAATTCATATCCTGGATCAGAGATACATGGCATACCAGCATCACTCACAAGACCAATTTTAAGACCTTTTTCTAAATCTTGAATAAGCCTCTCGGTTTTCGTTTCTTTATTATGATCATGATAGCTAACGATTGGTGTCCCAATCTCAAAATGGTTACACAGCTTCTTTGTATGCCTTGTATCTTCTGCAGCAATATAATCTACTTCTTTTAATAATCGAATTGCGCGAAATGTCATATCTTCTAGATTACCAATAGGTGTTGGGATTAGATATAATACTCCTTTGTCTTCAATTCCTTCATAACTTTTTTGTGAGTTCATTACTTTTCTTCTGCTCCTTTAGGATATATTGTTCTTTCTGTCTACGGCTTAACTGTTTAAACCAGTATTCTTTTTTCATGGCTTCAATTTTAGTTTCGTACTCTTCATGCCATAAAAGTACAACTGGTAAACGACTTTTAGTATATTTAGCACCTTTGCCACTATTATGAACGGCTAAACGCTTATTCAAATTATTTGTGTATCCTGCATAATAGCTTTGGTCTTTACATTCTAATACGTAAAAATAATGCTTAGTTTGTTCCATACAAAATTTCCTTTAGCTCGTTTGTATATTCATTGTCTTCCTTATAAACAACGAGTGGTGGAAGGATTTTTAAGTCTGCATTACCATCTTTAATTCCTTCAATTAAAATGGTGTTAGCTTCTTTATTTTTCTTCGGATAGATAAACTGTAAGCGTTTTGGCTCTAAACGGTATGCCCTCATTAACGTAATGATATCAACAAGTCGACCTGGTCGATGTACAATTGAGACCTTTCCCCCTTGCTTTACTAGTTGACTACTTACACGAATCACATCTTCTAGATTACAATGAATTTCATGCCTAGCAATTGCATAATGCTCATTTTTATTTTGCTCATCAACTTTAGGAGTAGGAAAATAAGGAGGGTTACATGTTACTACATCATACTTTCCATGCCCTAATTTCTGTGGCATGTCCTTCAAATCGCCTAGAACAATGTTAATTTGATCATTTAAGTTATTGTAATCAACACTTCTAGTGGCCATGCTAGCTAAACGCTCTTGAATTTCTACACCCGTAATCTTAGCATTTGTTCGCTTTGATAAAAATAAAGGTATAACTCCGTTCCCTGTACATAAATCAATGATATTCCCTTTTTTTATAGGTACATACGCAAAGTTTGATAGCAAAACAGCATCTAATGAAAATGAAAAGACAGAATGACTTTGAATAATGCGCATACTTTCGTCCGCTAATAGATAATCAAGTCGTTCATCTTCATATAATTGAACCATGTTCCATTTCTCCTTATACAAAAGCAGCCTCTCCTTGTGGAGAGGCTTTGTTATTTTTTATTTAAAAATGATAAGCAAAACAAACAATCTCCATCTTGACGGACGCTACCATAATGAATGTTACAAATATGGAAGCCTTCTTGATACAGTCTAGCTAGATTATCGTATCCTTCTCCGATATCTATCTGCTTTTGTACTTTTGTTTGACTACTTACCTTTTGATTATGACTTTTGGGCTTTGTTTCCAAATTGGTTTGGTCAAGGCGGCGGCGCAAATGGTCATTTTCAATCTGTAAGTGATGATTTTCTTCAATTAGTTCAGCTAAATACTCTTTTAAGTCTCCTAATTGTTTGTATAAGTGACCAATTTGTTCCTCCATATTTGTAACCGAATCAAAAATCTCTTTTTTATCCACCTTTACCCACCTCGTTAATCTGTGGCTTGAAACGAAACAGCACCTTCATTAATAATTTCATCTAATGTATACTCTAAGATTTGCTCATGATTTGATAATTCTACCTGTATAATACGCTCTAAAATATTTAGACCTATTACACGACCTGAACCTTCAGGTGTTTTAATGGTAGATCCAATATCAGGAAGCTGCTCTTTCGCTGTTTCGTATTCATCATTTTCGTATTTAAGACAGCACATGAGACGACCACATAACCCTGAAATTTTTGTAGGATTTAACGATAAGTTTTGGTCTTTTGCCATTTTAATTGACACTGGCTCAAAATCTCCTAAGAAAGTTGAGCAACAAAGCATTCTTCCACAAGGACCAATACCACCAAGAAGTTTCGCTTCATCTCTAACACCAATTTGACGTAATTCAATACGTGTACGGAAGATGGCTGCTAAATCCTTTACTAATTCTCTGAAGTCGATACGTCCATCTGCTGTGAAATAAAAGATTACCTTATTACGGTCAAATGTATATTCTACATCTACTAGCTTCATATCTAGGTTATGTGCCTGAATCTTTTGAACACATACACCATATGCTTCGCTAGCAGCTTGTTTGTTTTCCTCAACAATGAGCTTGTCTTTAGGCTCTGCAATACGAATGACTTTTTTTAGTGGGAGAACAACATCATGTTCACTGACTTGCTTTTTATTAATAACAACCCTACCAAATTCAACACCACGGATTGTTTCAACAATAACAAACTCCCCATCTGGTATTGTTAAATCACCAGGATCAAAATAATATATTTTACCCGCTTTTTTAAAGCGAACACCTACTACATCATACAAGCTTTTATCCCTCCTGCAAATCCAACACCAGCTGTTCCATCAATAACTGTATATTCATATTTGAATTTAATTTATTTTTAGCTCTTAAAATGACTTCAATCTTTGCAATAATTTTTTGTTGAGTAGCTTGAAGTGCATGAGATTTTAAATGATCTTCTTTATAAAAATAAATAAGCATTGGCTCTTCTTCTACTTGCAACGTTAAAACATCGCGATACAGAAGCATTAGTAAATTTAACCCAATATGAGCTTGTTCTTTTTCTTTAAAATGAGGTACCCATTTTTCGTGAATAAAGAGAAGCGCTTGTTGAGGTCTAGTTGTTAACACTTCATATAATTGTATCACTAACTTTCTTGCAAGTCCAAACCATTCATCTTCACTTAATTCAATTGCTTCTGTAATACTATTTGTTAAGTATGGCATCAGCGTTGCATCTGCTCTGGAAAGGTTATGGTTCATTAGTTGTTCGGCTAATTGTTTTTCTGTTAAAGAACGAAGAGAAATAACCTGACATCTAGATATAATTGTATCCAACAGCTTCTGAATAGTCTCTGTTAACAAGATTGCATATGTACCATCCGTTGGCTCTTCTAAAAACTTTAATAAACTATTAGAGGCACTTACTGTCATCTTATCAACATGATTAATAATATATAACTTCTTATTGGATTCAACACCAGTTTTTGTGAATTCAGCTTGTAAATATTGTACTTGTTCTTTTTTAATTGATAAGCCATCTGGCTCAATAAAATGTACATCCGGATGATTACCAGAATCAATTCTTTTACAGTTAATACATTCATAGCATGGTTCATGTTTATGAGGATTTAAGCAAAATAATCGTTTTGCAAATAAAAAGCTAATCTCCTTTTTTCCAGTTCCTTTACTTCCTTCAAGCAGGTAAGCATGAGCTACTCTATCTTTCACAATACTGTTTTTTAACATTCTAAGAGCAGTTGGTTGGACACCTTCTAGCTCTCCCCACTTTTTATTCATTTCATCACACTTTCTACTTCAATTGTAAGGCAATTTTTTAAAATTGATGAAATTGGTCAATTGGCAACACAAATACCGTTGCTCCTCCAACTTCTACTTCCACTGGATAAGGAATATATGAATCTGCATTACCACCCATTGGAGAAACTGGAGAAATAAATTGATTACGATTTTGACATTCACCTTTGATAATATCTAACACCGTTTGAACTTTTTCGTCTTCTGTTCCAATCATAATGGTTGTATTTCCAGATTTTAAAAAACCGCCAGAACTAGATAATTTTGTTGAGCGGAAACCTTTTTCAACTAATGCGTTTAACAACTTTGTACTATCTGAATCTTGTATAACTGCAATTACTAATTTCATGAATATGCACCTCATTATGAACTTATTTACTTTATTATATCAAGAATTATTTGCTTACAAAAATCCTCTTAACACATCACATATATCGTTGTATACATCATCAACGCTTTGCTCAGCATTAACTTCTTTGATACGATTTGGAAATTGATTTAATAAAAGTTTATACCCTTCTCTTACTTTATAATGAAAGTCGATTTTCTCTAAATCTAAACGATTAATTTCATGACTACGACCTTTTTCTATTCGCTGTAATCCTATTTCAGGTCTAATATCTAAATAAAAAGTTAAATCTGGCATAAGGTGATCAATAGCAAATTGATTAATCCCCAATACTTCTTCAATGCCTAAACCTCTCGCGTACCCTTGATATGCAAGAGAACTATCAATGAATCGATCACATATAACAACTTTACCCTGTTCTAGCATGGGAATAACTTTTTCAACTAAGTGTTGCCTTCTAGCTGCCGCATATAAAAGAGCTTCTGTTCTACCGTCCATTTCTTTGTTTTTAGGACTTAAAATAACTTCACGAATTTGCTCTGCGATTGAAATACCACCTGGTTCCCTTGTCAGAACAACATCTATTCCTTTTTCTTTTAACATATTTTCAACCATTTGAATAACTGTCGTCTTTCCAGCACCCTCAGGCCCTTCAAATGTAATAAAAATTCCCTTTTGCATTGCAATTCCCCTTTTACTTAAACACACGAATGAACCCATGTCTTATATTTGTACTTCCTTGTATTTTACCTTTAAAAGATAAGGTTTGCTTTAAATACTTTAAATGATGTAATGAAATCTCTTCACCTTCTAACAGCAGTGGAATGCCTGGTGGGTAAGGTATAATGGTTTCCGCACATATCTTTCCTACAGCGGTATCTAGTGAAACTATCTCGGTTTCATTTTTATGAGTATATATTTTATGTGTAATTTTTTCAGGGTAGTAAAGAGTATGAATCATATCTTTTACAAACCCACCTTGTGTACTTAATCCAACTGCTTTTTTGATTCGCAATAACGTATCACTAAAATCAAATGATGATGATAAAGGTAGCACTAATAAAACATACAAAGGATCTGCTAGCTCTGTATATATTCCTTCCGCTTCTAAAGCTGCCTGAAGCTCATAACCAGTGAGTCGCGTAGATGATAAGATGAGTTTTAATAAATCAACCTTAAGATTCCCCTCCTGATTTAACTCTACAATAGAAAGGGTATCAATCTGATTTAATTCGTTATAAAATCCTTTTAAATTAGCTTTAATTTTTGCTGTACCTTCATTTTTTAAACACTCTACATAATAACGTGCAATATCTAAAGAAACCATAATAGGATAAGATGGACTACTAGATTGTAAAGCACCCAAAAGATAAGATAATCTATTTTTATTAATAAAGTTTCCTTTCACATGTAAATATGAGCCCATTGTCATTGCTGGCAGTGACTTATGAGCGGATTGGATAACAATATCTGCACCAAACTCTGTAGCTGACTTTGGAAAAGGAGCTCCTAAAATAAAATGAGCGCCGTGAGCTTCATCCACAACAACCGGAATAGAATGTTTGTGTGCCAATGAAACAATCGGAGCTAAGTCAGTTGAAACACCGTAATAAGTAGGATTTGTTAAGACAATTGCTTTTACCGAACTAGGAGCGACTTTAAGGGCTTGTTTGATATCTTCAACATTTATACCTACCGTTAATTTTGAAATCAAATCAACTTCAGGAGAAACAAAGATAGCATTGGCTTTTGCTAAATTAATTGCATTAAAGATTGACTTATGCGAATCCCTTTGCACAATAATACTATCTCCTTCTTCACAAAGAGATAATATTGCAGCTAAGTTGCCCACAGTAGAGCCATTCACTAAAAAATATGTTTGATCTACCCCGTATAAGTTGGCAGCTAATATCTGAGAGTCTTGAATAGCTTCTTCTGCTTCATGCAAATCATCTAAGCCTGTTATTTCTGTTAAATCATATTTTAAGAACTGTAGAAAATCTTTTTCAACACCTTTAGGAAAGACATAACCACTCTTATGTCCCGGTACATGATAAGATAGAGGCCTTTTATTGATATGATTTAAAACGCAATCATATAAAGGCAGTTTGCTTCGTAGATGTTCCAAACTTATAATCTCCTTTTATCTCTTACACATTTATAAATCAAGACTGTGTCTATTATAACAAATTCGCAATAGCTTTTTCATCATGCAAAAAAGCCCTTAAAAAGGACTTCAGGTTTATTTATAAATTTCTATTTTCTTTAATTGATTTAAAATATCATCATATTGCTGATTGGATAAATTTATTTCTGTAATATCTTTTTCACAGTGTTGACATATCAATGAAGAAAAAATTGTAATACCTTTAACTGTTCTTTGATTGCAAACTAAGCAAACTGTATCATGATTTTTTCCGTTCATTATTCTACACCTCCACTATGTCATTGTGAACCATTTGTTTATTTCCTATACCTATGAGAATTTTAAGTCTACAATACATTATACGCAGATAGCTTATACCTTGTTAAAACAAAATAAAAAGACTAGCTAATTTAGCTAGTCTTTTAAATGTGCCTGGCAACGTCCTACTCTCACAGGGACAAAGTCCCAACTACCATCGGCGCTAGAGAACTTAACTTCCGTGTTCGGCATGGGAACGGGTGTGACCTCTCTGCTATCGCCACCAGACATGTTTTGAGATTATTCTCTCAAAACTAGATAACATTTTGCTGAGTACTAAGTTTACTATCTAGCTATGGCTCCTAATTAGTCGCCTTCGCTTTTCTAATTTGGTTAAGTCCTCGATCGATTAGTATCAGTCAGCTACACACGTCGCCGTGCTTCCACCTCTGACCTATCAACCTGATCATCTTTCAGGGATCTTACTAGCTTGCGCTATGGGAAATCTCATCTTGAGGGGGGCTTCATGCTTAGATGCTTTCAGCACTTATCCCGTCCACACATAGCTACCCAGCGATGCCTTTGGCAAGACAACTG
>NZ_JBBPAL010000001.1:35000-37500 GCF_038050335.1 Priestia sp. FSL W8-0001 | reverse complement strand
TTTAAGTCCTGTGTGTCTGCCAATTCCACCACCCCGGCAGGACTTATTTGTGGAGCGGAAGACGAGGTTCGAACTCGCGACCCCCACCTTGGCAAGGTGGTGTTCTACCACTGAACTACTTCCGCGCATTATGAAATTAAATGGTGCGGGTGAAGGGACTTGAACCCCCACGTCGTAAAGACACTAGATCCTAAGTCTAGCGCGTCTGCCAATTCCGCCACACCCGCATGTGTGTATTTAAAATGGTGAGCCATGAAGGACTCGAACCTTCGACCCTCTGATTAAAAGTCAGATGCTCTACCAACTGAGCTAATGGCTCGAAAATGGTGCCGGCAAGAGGACTTGAACCCCCAACCTACTGATTACAAGTCAGTTGCTCTACCAGTTGAGCTACACCGGCAACATATTCATGGTGGAGGATGACGGGATCGAACCGCCGACCCCCTGCTTGTAAGGCAGGTGCTCTCCCAGCTGAGCTAATCCTCCATTGATATAACAGCCTGGCAACGTCCTACTCTCACAGGGACAAAGTCCCAACTACCATCGGCGCTAGAGAACTTAACTTCCGTGTTCGGTATGGGAACGGGTGTGACCTCTCTGCTATCGCCACCAGACATATTATATTATACAACATTTTTGAAAAAAAGCAAGACTTTTTTATCTTGTTCTCTCAAAACTAGATAACATTTTTCGCTGAGTACTTCGTGTACTATCATTTTGGTTAAGTCCTCGATCGATTAGTATCAGTCAGCTACACACGTCGCCGTGCTTCCACCTCTGACCTATCAACCTGATCATCTTTCAGGGATCTTACTAGCTTGCGCTATGGGAAATCTCATCTTGAGGGGGGCTTCATGCTTAGATGCTTTCAGCACTTATCCCGTCCACACATAGCTACCCAGCGATGCCTTTGGCAAGACAACTGGTACACCAGCGGTGTGTCCATCCCGGTCCTCTCGTACTAAGGACAGCTCCTCTCAAATTTCCTACGCCCACGACGGATAGGGACCGAACTGTCTCACGACGTTCTGAACCCAGCTCGCGTACCGCTTTAATGGGCGAACAGCCCAACCCTTGGGACCGACTACAGCCCCAGGATGCGATGAGCCGACATCGAGGTGCCAAACCTCCCCGTCGATGTGGACTCTTGGGGGAGATAAGCCTGTTATCCCCGGGGTAGCTTTTATCCGTTGAGCGATGGCCCTTCCATGCGGAACCACCGGATCACTAAGCCCGACTTTCGTCCCTGCTCGACTTGTAGGTCTCGCAGTCAAGCTCCCTTGTGCCTTTACACTCTACGAATGATTTCCAACCATTCTGAGGGAACCTTTGGGCGCCTCCGTTACTCTTTAGGAGGCGACCGCCCCAGTCAAACTGCCCACCTGACACTGTCTCCCAGCCCGATCAGGGCTGCGGGTTAGAATTTCAATACAACCAGGGTAGTATCCCACCGACGCCTCCACCGAAGCTAGCGCTCCGGCTTCTCAGGCTCCTACCTATCCTGTACAAGCTGTACCAAAATTCAATATCAGGCTACAGTAAAGCTCCACGGGGTCTTTCCGTCCTGTCGCGGGTAACCTGCATCTTCACAGGTACTATAATTTCACCGAGTCTCTCGTTGAGACAGTGCCCAGATCGTTACGCCTTTCGTGCGGGTCGGAACTTACCCGACAAGGAATTTCGCTACCTTAGGACCGTTATAGTTACGGCCGCCGTTTACTGGGGCTTCGATTCAGAGCTTCTCCCAAAGGATAACCCCTCCTCTTAACCTTCCAGCACCGGGCAGGCGTCAGCCCCTATACTTCGCCTTGCGGCTTCGCAGAGACCTGTGTTTTTGCTAAACAGTCGCCTGGGCCTATTCACTGCGGCTCTCTCGGGCTATACACCCTACCAGAGCACCCCTTCTCCCGAAGTTACGGGGTCATTTTGCCGAGTTCCTTAACGAGAGTTCTCTCGATCACCTTAGGATTCTCTCCTCGCCTACCTGTGTCGGTTTGCGGTACGGGCACCTCCCGCCTCGCTAGAGGCTTTTCTTGGCAGTGTGGAATCAAGAACTTCGGTACTATATTTCCCTCGTCATCACAGCTCAGCCTTATGATGAGCGGATTTGCCTACTCATCAGCCTAACTGCTTGAACGCGCATATCCAGCAGCGCGCTTACTCTATCCTCCTGCGTCCCCCCATTACTCAAACGGCGGGGAGGTGGTACAGGAATATCAACCTGTTGGCCATCGCCTACGCTTTTCAGCCTCGGCTTAGGTCCCGACTAACCCTGAGCGGACGAGCCTTCCTCAGGAAACCTTAGGCATTCGGTGGACAAGATTCTCACTTGTCTTTCGCTACTCATACCGGCATTCTCACTTCTAAGCGCTCCACCAGTCCTTACGGTCTAGCTTCGCAGCACTTAGAACGCTCTCCTACCACTGACATCTAAGATGTCAATCCACAGCTTCGGTGATACGTTTAGCCCCGGTACATTTTCGGCGCAGAGTCACTCGAC
>NZ_JBBPAL010000001.1:17500-30000 GCF_038050335.1 Priestia sp. FSL W8-0001 | reverse complement strand
CATAATTATAATTCCTCCTAGTTCTATTCGTGTATTTCAATAAGTTCTTCTCCGAAAAGCTTTTTAGCTTCGGAGATTAAAGGGTCTTCTTCTTCTTTTTGAGACCCATTATTTCCTTGCTGCTCTTGAAGAAAATCTCCTCTTACTTTATCCCATTCATTATCAGGGATTGCAACCATTTCACGTTTGCTCCCACTTAAAGTATATAGGATATTTTCTAAATTATCACGTACATTGTTGTTATTTTCAGCAGCCATTTTGCAATGGATTTCATACTTGAATTTTAAGATAAAGGACTTCGAAGATGAAGCCACAGGTTCACTATTAGACAACAGAGCAGCATGTGATGCTTTATTTTGCTGACGTAGCGTTTCTAAAACTTCTGCCCATAGACGCTTAACTTCCTCTAGTTCTTGACGTGATGCTTGTTTTAGGACCTCATGCACTTTTCCTATTGGAACTTTATACTGACTACGCACTTGTCTTTTTACTTTTTGATCACTTGTTTCTTGTTGACTTTGCTGTACTTGAACACCGTTTTCCTTTAGATGATTAACTTGAGCTTCAAGCATTTTAACTTTTTGAAGTAAATCATCCTCTTCGCTCGCTACTGTTTTTTTCTTACTAGAAGATTGAGCAAGTTTCACTAGTGCTACCTCTAGTAACACTCTTGGATGATTCGTCCACTTCATCTCTTGTTGCGTTTGATTAAGTTGGTTAATAATTGAATAGATACCCTCTGCTGGCAGTTGTGAAGCTAACTCTTTAAACTCCTCACTCACTACTGCTTTTTCCATCAAATGTTCCATTTCAGACGACGATTGATAAAGTAAAACATCTCTATAATAAAAGATTAAATCTTCTAAGAAACGAACTGGATCTTTACCGTTTTGAATGAGTTGCTCAACTGCATGTAGCGCTGATACAAGATTCTTCTCCGCAATTGAACGAACAATTTGCAGCATAAATGTATGAGAAACAGCACCTGTAATAGATAACACATCATCCAAAGTAACTTCATTTTCGCTATATGAGATAGCCTGATCTAACAAGCTTAACGCATCCCTCATACCACCTTCAGATGCCTTAGCAACCTCATATAAAGCTTCATCCGCTACGTTTACATCCTCAGATATCAAAACTTCTTTCATTCGATAAACAATATCGTCAGGTGAGATTCGTTTAAAATCAAAACGTTGACATCTTGAAATGATAGTAAGTGGAATTTTATGCGGTTCTGTTGTTGCCAAAATAAATATTACGTGAGGAGGTGGTTCTTCTAATGTTTTTAGCAATGCATTAAACGCACCTATTGAGAGCATATGAACTTCATCTATAATATAAACTTTGTAACGAACGGCACTTGGTGCATATTTGACTTTATCTCTAATATCTCGAATTTCATCTACTCCGTTATTTGAAGCCGCATCGATTTCAATAACATCTGATATGGAACCGTCTGTAATTCCTCTACATGTAGCACACTCATTACAAGGTTCGGATACGGGTGCATGTTCACAGTTAACCGCTTTAGCTAAAATTTTTGCTGCAGTCGTTTTCCCTGTACCCCTTGGCCCTGAAAATAAGTATGCATGCGAAAATTTCTCAAGAACGAGCGCGTTCTGTAAAGTCTTAATAATATGCCGCTGACCAACAACATCTTGAAAGCTTTGAGGGCGGTACACACGATATAAAGCCTGATACGCCACTGCATCTTCTCCTTTTTTGTTATATAAATTTGATATTATTATAACGTACTATAACTATTTTTCCAAAACATCGTTTATCTTATATAGTGAAATATATGCTAAATAAAAAAACCTACTCCATCGTTAGAGTAGGTTACTTTTATATGTATATAACTGCCGTGCACCTTCCTTCGATTAGCCTCCCCAAGCGTTACTTAAGCAGTTAGCTCGGTTCAGGCGACCCTATGGCACATGAGAGGTTCTGCTTACTGCTGCTTCCTTCCGGACCTGACAGGGTTCACAGATTCCCATTGCATAGGACCCAAACGTCAACACCACTTACTTAAGGCAGACCTCAAGGAGAACTAACCTCAGGAAAGGAGTTCGGCCTCGCTAGAGCGGATTGCGAGTACAGGGCACCGCTACCTCCCCGCTTAGCACGGCAAAGTTGAAACCTTTGTTTGAGCACCATGTTGATGCTTATACAAGTATAATTCTTTTTAGGACAAAATGCAACCTTTACAGAATGTAATTTATTGTAAATTTTTCTTTGCTCTTTTTTTTCGATTTCGCAATTCTTTAAAGAATGTACTTAACATTTCTGCACACTCATCTTCGAGAACTCCACCTTGAACTTCTGATTGGTGATTAAACTTTTCATACTCTAATAAGTTCATCAGGGTTCCTGCACACCCTCCTTTAGGATCAAACGCTCCAAACACCACTCTTTTTACACGTGATAACATAATAGCCCCCGCACACATCGGACAAGGTTCTAAAGTAACATATAAAGTCGTATCTTCTAATCGCCACGTATTTAACTTTTGACATGCCTCATCTATAGCTAACAGCTCTGCGTGAGCTATGGATCTTTGTGTACTTTCTCTTAAATTATGGCCTTTTGCAATAACATGTCCATCTTTATCTACGATAACAGCTCCAATAGGAACTTCCATAATTCCACAAGCTTTCTTTGCTTCATCTATAGCTAAACGCATATATTTCTCGTCTTCAAGCATGTTCCAAACTCCTTACATATTATATTTGTTATGAGCAACACTACTTATTAGGTTAAAAAACAATAAGGAGATTGTATATGAATGATTCTAAAATTGCATTAGTTATTATTGATATGATTAATGATTTTCAATTTAAAAATGGGAAAATCCTAGCTGAAAAAGCTAAAATTCTCGCGCGTAATATCTCTTCATTAAAAGCAGAGTGTTCAAGTAAAAAAATTCCTGTTATCTATATAAATGATCACTATAAATTATGGCAAGCTAATTTAAATAAAATCCTTGAATACTGCACAAATCCAATAAGCTCCCCCATACTCCAGTATATACAACCCCATACTACGGATTACTTTTTAATTAAACCAAAGCATTCTATTTTTTATGGAACAGCTTTAACCATTTTACTACAGCAACTAAACGTTAAAACATTAATTTTAACAGGGTTAGCGGGAAATATATGTGTGCTCTTTTCAGCAAATGATGCTTATATGAGAGAGTACAACCTGATTATCCCTAAAGATTGTATTGCATCAAATTCTGATGAAGATAACAAGTTCGCTATCGAAATGATGCAAAATGTACTTAAAGCGAACATTTGTGAACATAGTGATTTAATTACATAAGCATTTGCTTACTCTTTTGTTCATAGACTTAATAAACATTCTTTTTTGGGGGCGTTTATTACTATGGATATTTACACTGTAAAGTCTGGAGATAGCATTTATAGTATTGCTCAACGGTTTCAAATTGAAGCTTCAAAAATTAGCTTAGCAAATGAATTACCTGATCCCAATCGATTAGTGGTGGGCCAGGCATTGGTTGTACCTATTAACGAAAGTTACTATACCGTTAGAAAAGGCGATACATTATGGAAGATAGGGCGAACCCTAGGAGTTAGTTATCAATCAATCGCAAAAGCTAACAACCTTTCCATCACTTCTCCTCTAACACTTGGAACACAGTTGCTCATTCCAGCTTCTCCAAAGACAGAAGCTGAATTTTTAGGATATGTTGAAACAAGTAACCGTACCATTAGTAGCGAAACGGAAAAATTGATTAAGAAGAATGCTAAATACCTCACATATTTGGGACCGGCTAACTTCGAAGTACAGCGCAATGGCTCTATCAAAGAACCTCCATTAAAAAACTTTGGAACTATTGCACAAGAAAACGATGCAATTTTTTTAATGGTTCTTGCCAATATCGAAGACGGCGGGTTTAGTGCAGAGGTAGGAGAAGCAATCTTAAACAATGCGGATGTTCAAGATAAATTGCTTAATAATATTATTCGTATTGCTACAGAGAAAAACTTTAAAGATATTCATTTTGACTTTGAATTCTTACGTCCGGAAGACAAAAATGCTTATATTATATTTTTAGAAAAAGCAAAGAAACGGCTTCAAGCTGAAGACTTGTTAATATCTGTAGCATTAGCACCTAAAACAAGTAGTGATCAAAAAGGAAAGTGGTATGAAGCACATGATTACAAAAGAATTGGGGAGATAGCAAATTTTGTTGTCCCTATGACATACGAATGGGGATACAGTGGAGGTCCTCCAATGGCTGTTTCTCCGATTGGCCCTGTCAGAGATGTGCTAGAATATGCTATTTCAGAAATACCTAGCAAAAAAATTATCATGGGACAAAATCTATACGGATATGATTGGACGCTTCCATTCAAACCAGGTGGTGAGTATGCAAAAGCAATTAGTGTTCAAAGAGCGATTGAAATTGCGTATCAGTACAACGCAAGCATACAGTATGATAAAAAAGCTCAGGCTCCCTTTTTCCGATACTCTGATTCAGCTCAAAAAACGCATGAGGTATGGTTTGAAGATGCCCGGTCAATCCAAGCAAAATTCGATTTGTTAAAAGAATTAAACTTAAGAGGCATGGCTTATTGGAAGTTGGGATTACCTTTCCCTCAAAACTGGCTACTCCTTGATGATAACTTTAAAGTAATTAAAAGAATACCTGAATAATTTTAAAGAGGATAATTCCTACAGCATAGGATTATCCTCTTTTTATGTTTCCTTCCGTTTTTTACAACTGGTTTTTCTTTTTGTTTTTATCCATTCTCCCCTCTTATTGTGATACAATGTTTTTTGTCAATTTTCGAGAACATGTATAGATAAAGGAGGAAGAGTCCATGGGGGAAATACCTTTTATTACTGTTGAGGGCCCTATAGGTGTTGGGAAAACCTCCCTAGCTAAGGCTATTGCAGAGGCATTTCAATTTCAACTTTTGAAAGAAATTGTTGATGAAAATCCATTCCTTGGGAAATTCTATGAGGATATTGAAGAGTGGAGCTTTCAAACTGAAATGTTTTTTCTATGCAACCGTTATAAACAGTTGGAGGATATTCAAAAGCATTTTCTACATCAACATCAGCCTGTCGTTGCTGACTATCATATTATGAAAAACATGATTTTTGCTCAGCAAACTTTAAAGGATAGTCAGTACATAAAATATGTACAAATCTACGATATACTGACACATGATATGCCAAAGCCCAACATTGTTATTTACTTAAATGCTACTTTACCTACACTATTGAAGCGTATTAAAATGCGTGGAAGGGAAATTGAAAAAAACATTGACCCTTCTTATCTAGCTCAGCTAAGCTCCGATTATGAGGAAGCAATTAAAACCTTCAAAGAAAATAACCCACAGGTAACTGTTTTACGCTATAGTGGAGATGAACTAGACTTTGTCAAAAATAAAGAGCATTTAGAGCATATCATCTCAGATGTTAAAAGCAGCTTATTAAAAAGGAGTTCTACAATATGAATTTACGAACAAAATACAACATTCCAAATGATGCTGTATTGACTATCGCTGGAACAGTAGGCGTTGGGAAATCTACAATGACACAAGCTCTTGCAGATGCGTTGAACTTTCGCACTTCTTACGAGAAAGTTGATACAAATCCATATTTAGATAAATTCTACGCTGACTTTGAAAGATGGAGCTTTCATCTTCAGGTTTACTTCCTAGCGGAGAGATTTAAAGAACAGAAAAGAATTTTTGAATACGGTGGAGGCTTTATACAAGACCGTTCAATTTACGAAGATACTGGTATTTTCGCTAAAATGCATTTCGAAAAAGGAACAATGTCCAAGGTGGATTACGAAACGTATACAAGCTTGTTTGATGCAATGGTTATGACTCCCTACTTCCCACACCCTGATTTATTAATTTATTTGGAAGGTAGTTTTGAAGATATCGTTGATCGTATCCAAGAACGTGGAAGACCTATGGAACAACAAACGCCCTTAGATTATTGGAGAGAAATGCACAAACGCTATGAGGATTGGATTAATAACTTTACAGCTTGTCCTATTTTACGATTAGATATTAATGATTACGATATCTTAAGAGACCCGACATCCGTTGAACCGATTGTTGAAAAAATCTCTAAGTTTTTACATCACAACGAAAAATTAAAAAGAAGACATTCATAATTCATTCCCATTTTTCTTCGTGAAAAATGGGAATGAAAAAACGCCACTTCTAAAAGTGACGTTTTACAATCTCCAATTTATCGCGCAATGTTTAAATAACATTTAAAGTCAAATATGGCGGAGGAAGAGGGATTCGAACCCCCGCGGGCTGTAACACCCCTGTCGGTTTTCAAGACCGATCCCTTCAGCCGGACTTGGGTATTCCTCCGTTTCGACATTTATAAATTTATCACATATACAAACAAGAGTCAAGCTGTTTTCTAAAAAAAATGATTCACAACAAAAAAGTTGTGAATCATTTCAATTTAACCGTTAATAACCTCTTTGTTCCCCATGTAAGGACGTAATACTTTTGGAATAACAACTGAACCATCTTCCTGTTGATAGTTCTCTAAAATTGCAGCCACTGTACGCCCAATCGCTAATCCAGATCCATTTAATGTGTGTACGTATTCTGGTTTCCCTTTTGCCTCGCGGCGGAAGCGAATATTAGCTCTTCGCGCTTGGAAACTTTCAAAGTTTGAACAAGAAGAAATTTCACGATATGACTCATAGCTTGGAATCCACACTTCAATATCGTATTTTTTAGCTGCTGTAAATCCTAAGTCTCCAGTACACATGCTTAAAACACGGTATGGCAGTTCTAACAACTGTAATACTTTTTCAGCATGTCCTGTCAGATTTTCAAGCTCAGCGTAAGAATCTTCTGGTTTTACAAAACGAACTAGCTCTACTTTGTTAAATTGATGCTGACGAATTAGTCCACGTGTATCTCTACCAGCTGAACCTGCTTCTGATCTAAAACATGCGCTGTATGCTGTATAAGCTAATGGTAATTGGTCTCCATTAATGATTTCATCACGGTGTAGATTAGTTACGGGAACTTCAGCCGTTGGGATTAAGAAATAGTCTTCCTCTTTAATTTTAAAAGCATCTTCTTCAAACTTAGGAAGCTGCCCTGTTCCTGTCATGCTTGTACGATTAACCATATATGGAGGAAGAATTTCTTCATATCCATGCTCATCCATGTGTAAGTCCATCATAAAGTTGATTAAGGCACGTTCCAAACGAGCTCCTAGGCCTTTATAAAACACGAAACGGCTTCCCGTTACCTTTGCTGCACGTTCAAAGTCTAAAATATTTAAATCTGTTCCTAGATCCCAGTGTGGCTTCGGCTCAAAATTAAATTGACGAACCTCTCCCCATTTTCTAATTTCTACATTTTCATCTTCCGTTTCACCAACTGGAACACTCTCATGTGGAATATTAGGGATTGAAAGTAATAGTTGTTCTAATTCTGTTTCTACAGTACGAAGACGCTCATCTAACTCTTTAATTTTGTCTCCTACTTGACGCATTTCTAAAATCATACTATCTGCATCTTGCTTTTCACGTTTTAATTGAGCAATTTGTTGAGACACTTCATTACGCTTACTCTTTAATTCCTCAGTTTGAACTAATAGCTGTCTGCGCTCTACATCTAACTCTTCAAAGCGCCCAAGATCTGATAAATCTTCTCCGCGGAACTTTAATTTTTCTTTTACTTCTTCAAGATTAGCTCGTAAAACCTTTACGTCTAACATCTATTTACCTCCTTATTTGTATAAAATGGGCAAAATAAAAACTCCCATCCCTATAAAAGGGACGAGAGTTTAGCCCGCGTTGCCACCCTAGTTGAAGGCTCATAAATAAACCTTCCTCTTCAGTCAGATAACGGAATGAACCGAAGCTATCTACTTACTGTTTCAATAGCTTGCTCCAGGATGGATTCGTAAAGGCTAAACATCGATTTTCACCAACCATCGACTCTCTAAAGTTTAACTTCTTTACTACTATTTCCTATCAACGCTTTATACTTTTCAACATTGTAATTAATAATCATAATGTACTACAAGTCTATACAAGTTGCAATTGGTTTATACAGGTTTTTTCAGAGACTCTTTCACCATGTCGATAAAATACTCTGTCATACGATGGTCATCCGTTAATTCTGGATGAAACGAACACCCTAAAAATTGTCCCTGTTTTGCAGCTACGATACGATCATCATGAATAGATAGGACTTCCACGTTCTCACCGACTTCTACAATATGAGGCGCACGAATAAATACTCCAATAAAATCATCTGCAACTTCTTTTATATTTAATTTCGCCTCAAAGCTCTCACGTTGGCGACCAAAAGAATTTCGAGCCACCTTAATATTCATAACACCTAAATGAGGCTCATCATAGTCTACAATTTCGCCTGCTAGTAAGATTAGACCAGCACAAGTCCCAAAGATTGGTTTGCCACTTTTAGCAAATTGGCGCAGTGAATCCATAAAGTCATATTTATCAATCAGACGTCTCATTGCCGTACTTTCTCCACCTGGTAAAATGAGCCCGTCCACTTCTTCTAGCTGTTCTACTTTTTTAATAATAATCGCTTCAGCCCCTGTTGCTTCCACTGAATGCGCATGCTCTCTAAATGCACCTTGTAGTCCTAAAACTCCAACCTTCACCATGCTGTTAAAACTCCCTTACTGTTACCAGCCACGCTCTTGCATGCGATTTTCTGGTAATAATGTTGAGATTTCAATACCTTTCATTGCATTTCCTAATCCTTTAGAAAGCTTTGCAATTAACTCATAATCTTCATAATGCGTTGTTACTTCTACGATTGAACGAGCAAATTTTTCTGGATTATCAGACTTAAAGATACCAGAACCTACAAACACTCCATCTGCTCCTAATTGCATCATTAATGCCGCATCTGCTGGTGTTGCAACGCCACCTGCAGCAAAGTTAACCACTGGAAGGCGACCTTCACGCTTGATTTGTAATAATAGCTCATAAGGTGCACCTAGTAGCTTTGCTTCCGTCATTAACTCAGCTTCGTCCATACCCACTACTTTACGTACTTGTGCGTTCACTTGACGCATATGACGTACAGCTTCTACAATGTTCCCTGTACCTGGTTCACCTTTTGTACGAAGCATAGCAGCGCCTTCTGCAATACGACGTGCAGCTTCGCCTAAATCGCGGCAACCACAAACAAATGGTACTGTAAACGTATTTTTATTCAAATGAAATTCTTCATCTGCTGGTGTTAATACTTCACTTTCATCAATATAGTCTACGCCCATTGCTTCTAAAACACGCGCTTCTACAATGTGACCGATACGTGCTTTAGCCATTACCGGAATTGAAACAGCATTCATAACTTCTTCGACAATTGTCGGATCTGCCATGCGAGATACGCCACCTGCAGCACGAATGTCTGCTGGTACACGTTCTAATGCCATAACTGCAACTGCTCCTGCTGCTTCTGCAATCTTTGCTTGTTCAGCATTAACAACGTCCATAATAACGCCGCCCTTTTGCATTTCCGCCATTCCGCGTTTTACTCTGTCAGTACCTGTAATGTTACTCATGTTTGTCTTCCCCCAGTATAGTTGTATTACACATAATCAATAAATTATGTATACAAAATTCAAAACTTATTGTCTATTTTACCTTATTTTCTGAAAAAATCCTATTAAAATTGTGTAGTTTGAAAAACTTGTCTAAAAAAAGAAGATACTAAATGCAACAAAAATCTTGCTTTAGTATCTCCTTTTATAAATGGTTTATGAATTAAAACCAATTCTTAATATTAGCGGCTGCATCAGACCATACACCTACAAAGAAATCACCTATACTTCGTATTGCTAAAACAAACCAGTTAGCCTTTTCAATCGTAGTATCTGCAACGACAGGCACTTTATTTGTTCCGTTATTTACTGCATAACCTAAATCATCAAGATTCTTATTCTTGGCACTAACGTAACCTACAACCTGACCCTCTTTAATTGGTGCAACGATTCGATCTTTCTCATCTACAACTTTAGGATTAAAATCAAATTGAAGAGAGATTTTACTTTCTTCACCTTTTTTTGTAAGAACATTCACTGGTTCTTTTGTTACAACTTTTAGCTCTTTATTTTTCCCTTTTACGACTGGAAGGGACTCATGCTTTTTAACAGCCTTGCCTTCTGGAGCTACTTGTTTTAGCTCATAATTATCAAATGCATAATCTAAAAGTTTTTTTGTTTCTGTAAAGCGCGCTCCTTCAAAAGACTTACCATTATTTTTGGCATTCATGACTACTGCAATATAACGAACACCATCTCGTTCAGCTGTTCCTGTAAAGCAATAGCCTGCAAAGTCTGTATGTCCTGTTTTCAAGCCATCTAAACCTTCATATCCGTATGTAGGGAAAGATGGAAGCATTTTATTCCAGTTATCCATCGTCGTTTCGCCTTGTTGACCTGGTCGGAAGATCTTTTCAGGTGTCTTAGCCGTTTCTAATACTTCTGGATAATCATGAAGAATATGAAAAGCTAATGCTGATACTGCGCGAGCTGATAGTAAATTTTCATCATCAGCTTTTGTACCTTTTGGATGTTGACCTTTTAACAATGAGTTAGAAAGACCTGTTGAGTTAACAAATTTAGCTTCACCTAAATTTAACTCTTCTGCCTTTTTATTCATCAATTTAATAAACTCGGCTTCAGATCCTGCTAAAGCCTCAGCTAGTGCAATACTCGCTCCATTTGCTGAGTAAATAGCCATTGCTTCATACAATTCTTTAATCGTATATTTCTCTGTTGTTAATAATGGAACATTTGACAATGAGTAATCTTGTGAGATATCTGCAGCATATTTGCTAACTCCTACTCGATCATCCCAAGAAAGCTTTTTTTCGTGAATAGCTTCTAAAATTAAATACTCAGTCATCATTTTTGTCATACTAGCAATACCTAGTACAGCACCTGAATTCTTTTCATACAAAATTTGGCCTGTATCTGCTTCAATCAAAATAGCGGCATCTGCTTCAACATTTGGAAATTGTGAAGCTGCAGACGCATTTGGAGTGATTAAAGAACTAGCCATTAAGAAAACAGCAACTAATGCAAAAAGCTGTTTTATCAATTTTTTCTTCACTACCAATACCCTCCAGACATAAATCACATAGAGGTTATTTTATCACACAAAAATTAAAAAAAATAGATAAAGAAGTACCGTTAAAACAATCTTTAGCATAAAAAAGCACCTCTCTAAATTAGAGAGGTGCTTTTTTACTTAGCTAAGTGAATAGTTTGGAGATTCTTTTGTAATTTGAACGTCATGTGGGTGACTTTCTCTTAGGCCAGCTCCTGTCATACGGATAAACTGTGCCTCTTCACGCAATGCTTGTAGGTTAGCTGAGCCGCAATATCCCATTCCAGCTCTTAATCCCCCAATTAGCTGATATAAAGTGTCAGCAACAGGCCCCTTATAAGGTAAGCGCCCTTCAATGCCTTCTGGAACAAACTTTTTATTATCTTCTTGGAAATAACGATCTTTACTTCCTTTTTCCATTGCTCCAACTGAGCCCATACCACGGTATACTTTAAAGCGTCTTCCTTGGAAGATTTCTGTTTCACCAGGGCTTTCAGTTGTACCGGCTAATAAGCTCCCTAGCATAACAGTGTGTCCACCAGCAGCTAGTGCTTTTACGATATCTCCAGAGTACTTAATTCCTCCGTCTGCAATTACTGGTACACCGTGTTTTCTTGCTTCAGTGGCGCAATCATATACAGCCGTAATTTGTGGAACACCTACTCCAGCTACAACACGAGTTGTACAAATTGAACCAGGTCCTATTCCAACTTTCACTACGTCTACACCTGCTTCAATTAACGCTCTTGTTCCTTCAGCAGTTGCAACGTTTCCTGCAATAATATTTAATTCCGGATACGTTTCACGAATTGAACGTACGGTATTTAAAACGCCTAATGAATGACCATGTGCCGTATCAATTACAATAACGTCCACACCAGCTTTTACTAACTTCTCAATTCGAACCATTGAATCAGCCGTTACACCAACTGCTGCCCCTACTAATAAACGTCCCTGCTTATCCTTCGCAGCATTTGGAAATTCAATTACTTTTTCAATGTCCTTGATTGTAATTAAACCTTTTAATACACCTTTGTCATCTACAAGTGGTAATTTTTCAATTTTGTATTGCTGTAAAATCTTTTCAGCTTCGTCGAGCGTTGTTCCTACTGGAGCTGTAACTAACTCTTCTTTTGTCATTACATCAGAGATAAGCATTGAGTAATCTTGAATAAAACGCAAATCACGATTTGTCAGAATACCAACTAACTTTTGCTCTTCTTCGTTATTTACAATTGGTACGCCAGAGATACGATATTTTCCCATCAAATGTTCTGCAGCAAATACTTGATTTTCTGGTGTTAAGAAAAATGGATCGGTAATAACACCACTTTCAGAACGCTTTACTTTATCAACTTGCTCGGCTTGT
>NZ_JBBPAL010000001.1:0-10000 GCF_038050335.1 Priestia sp. FSL W8-0001 | reverse complement strand
ACGAACTTTCTGTTGAAGAATTATCTCTAATCACTAAAAAATTAGAAGAAAAGGTTGAAGAGTTGACAAAAGAAATTGAAGCAAGTGAAGATGCCGATGAACGAAAACAACTGCGATCAAGCAGAAAAGAACCGAAGAAAGCGTATAAGCAATTTCAAGACTTTGTGAAACGTAAGTTAAAGTATGAAAAAGACATGGAGATTTTTAACGAACGGAATAGTTATTCAAAAACAGATCATGATGCCACGTTTATGCGTATGAAGGATGACTACATGAAGAATGGCCAACTGAAGGCGGGGTATAATGTGCAAATTGCGACAGAAGGTCAATATACACTTGCTTACGATGTCTTTTCAAATCCAACGGACACACGAACACTTTGTCCGTTTCTTGACGCAATTGAACATCACTACTTCGAACTCCCAGACTATATTGTCGCAGATGCGGGATATGGAAGTGAAGAGAATTACCTCGATGTGCAGAACAGAAAGCGTACGCCTCTTATCACATATAGTATGTATCGAAAAGAGAAGAAAAAACGCGTTAAGAATGACCCATTTCAGACAGCGAATTGGGATTATCATGAAGAAGATGATTCCTTTACTTGTCCCAACGGGAATAAGTTGACGTTTCGTTACAAATCGCATCGCACAGACCGTTACGGATTTACAAGGTTATTCAATGTGTACGAATGTGAAGACTGTTCAGGTTGTCCTTTTCGTTCACAATGTACGAAGGCGAAGGAAGGAAAGAACCGAAGAATCCATTATAACGAAAAGTGGGAACAACAAAAGAAAAGCATTCAACAGCTGCTTTCAGAAGAAAAAACGGGTAAAATCTACGGAAAACGTAAGATTGACGTAGAACCAGTTTTTGGATATCTGAAGGCTAATTTGCGTTTCACTCGAATGTCCGTAAGAGGCAAAGAGAACGTGAAAAACGAATTAGGGTTTGCGTTCATGGCGGTGAATGTACGAAAGTACATCGCCTCCAGCGTAAAATGTGCATAGACCAATCAAACAGATCAACAAAAAAGGGTTCTCATCATCAAAATGCGATGATGAGAACCCTTTTTCATTATTTTTGGCTAGTTATGTCCCAGCCTCTTTTGCCTATTTACTCATTTTCAGGTGATTCTTCACTGGTAACGTCTAGTTCTGAGTCGACTTCTTCGTCAAGCTCCTCATCTTCTTCAGATGTTTGAACTTTTGCTACAGTAGAAACAAACTCACTATCTCCTAAACGAATCACTTTAACGCCTTGAGTGTTCCTTCCCATTTGAGAAATTCCAGAGACAGACAGACGAATTAATACACCGCTGACTGTAATTACCATAATCTCCTCTCCAGATGTTACACACTTCAATGCGACTACATCACCATTTTTATCTGTAATATTACATGTCCTTAGACCTTTACCGCCTCGAGTCTGTATGCGGTATTCATTAGCTGGTGTTCTCTTACCATATCCATTCTTTGTAATAATTAAGATATCTGATTCTTCTTCAAGAATCTCCATCCCAATTACTTCATCTTCTGAATCAAGAGTAATTCCTTTTACACCAGTTGCTGTTCTCCCCATTGAACGGACATCATTCTCATTAAAGCGAATCAACATACCATTTTTAGTACCAATAACCATATCACGTTTACCATCCGTTAGTTTTACAGAGATTAACTCATCCTCTTCTCGTAAACTTAATGCAATTAAGCCACTATTACGGATGTTTTCAAAAGAAGATAATGGGGTACGTTTTGAAATACCTTGTTTTGTTGTAAAGAATAAATACCAGTCATCAACGAACTCATCAACTCGAATAATAGCATTGACCCATTCACCTTTATCTACTTCTAATAAGTTAATAATAGGGATCCCTTTAGCAGTTCTTCCGTACTCAGGAATTTCATATCCTTTTGTTTTGTATACTTTCCCTTTATTCGTAAAGAATAAAATTGTATCGTGTGTAGAAGTTGTTAAAAGATGTTCAACAAAATCATCTTCATTGGTATTCATTCCTTGAATACCACGCCCCCCACGCTTCTGACTCTTATAAGTAGATACAGGTAATCGTTTAATATATCCGTTATGTGTTAAGCTAATAACAATATCTTGTCGCGGAATAAGATCTTCATCTTCAATAACTTCAGAACCACCCGCTATAATTTCTGTACGACGCCCATCATTAAAGCGATCTTTAACTTCTATTAATTCCTCACGAATAATTCCCAAAACTTTTTCATTATCTGCTAGAATCGCTTTTAATTCAGCAATTAAAGCTAGTAAAGATTGGTACTCAGCTTCAATTTTCTCACGCTCTAACCCAGTAAGCTTTTGCAAACGCATATCTAAAATAGCCTGTGCCTGCTTTTCACTTAGTGAGAATTGTGTCATTAATCCTTCTCTAGCGATATCGGTTGTCTGAGAAGCTCTAATTAATGCAATAACCGCATCGAGATTATCTAAAGCAATCTTTAAGCCTTCTAAAATATGAGCACGTGCTTCTGCTTTTCTTAACTCAAATTCAGTACGTCTGCGAATAACAACAACTTGATGGTCTAAGTAATACTGTAGACACTGTTTTAAGTTTAAAACCTTCGGCTGCCCTTCCACTAAAGCAAGCATATTAATACCAAAGCTTGTTTGTAAAGATGTTTGTTTATATAAGTTATTTAGTAAGACATTGGCATTTGCATCTCTTCGAACTTCGATTACAATACGCATACCAGAGCGATCTGATTCATCGCGTAAATCTGTAATACCTTCAATCTTTTTATCTCTAGCAAGTTCTGCAATCTTTTCAATCAACTTCGCTTTATTTACTTGATATGGAAGCTCATTAACGATAATCGTTTGTTTTCCATTTGATTGTTCTTCAATTTCTACTTTTGCACGAATAATAATAGAGCCTTTTCCTGTTTCATAAGCTCTACGAATTCCACTAATACCTAAGATTTGACCTGCGGTTGGAAAGTCTGGGCCCGGTATGATTTCCATTAATTCTGGAATTGTAATATCTTGATTTTTACTAACAGCTAGTACACCATCAATAACTTCTCCGAGTTGATGGGGTGGAATATTTGTTGCCATACCTACCGCAATACCCGCTGAGCCGTTTACAAGTAAGTTAGGAAACCTAGCTGGTAGTACAACCGGCTCTCGCTCAGATCCATCATAGTTATCTTGATAATCAATCGTATCTTTGTTGATATCTCTTAATAACTCCATAGAGATTTTGGACATTCTTGCTTCTGTATAACGCATCGCTGCTGCTGAATCACCATCGATAGAACCAAAGTTACCATGACCATCTACAAGCATATTGCGATAGCTGAAGTCTTGAGCCATACGCACCATTGTTTCATAGACAGCTGAGTCACCATGAGGATGGTACTTACCTATAACTTCCCCTACGATACGAGCTGATTTTTTAAATGGTTTATCCGAAGTCATACCTAAGTCATTCATCGCATATAGAATACGACGATGAACAGGTTTTAAGCCGTCACGTACATCTGGAAGCGCACGTGAAACAATAACGCTCATTGCATAATCTAAAAACGAAGAACGCATTTCTTGGCTAATGTTTACTTCTTTAATTTGAGAGTTTGGTTTATCTGACATCGATAAGAACCTCCTTCACGAAGTTCAGTATAGTAGTTCACATATGTAAACGCAGGATAGAAATCCCTCTACCCTGCCATTTAACATTCTTTTTAATTCTAAAAAATATCTTGTTTAGATATCTAAATTCTTAACGTATTTTGCATTTTCTTCAATGAAGTTACGGCGTGGTTCAACCTTGTCCCCCATTAAAATTTCAAATGTTTCATCTGCTTCAATCGCATCCTGTAAGTTAACTTGTAGAAGCGTACGCGTATCTGGATCCATTGTTGTTTCCCACAGCTGCTCTGGATTCATCTCCCCTAGACCTTTATAACGCTGTAGGTTAGGTTTAGACCCTTCTGAGAACGTTGGCAGGAGCTCTTCTAGCTGTTTATCGTTATACGCATATTCTACGCGTTTCCCTTGTGAAATCTTATATAATGGCGGCTGTGCAATGTAAACATAACCGGACTCAATAATTTGTCTCATGTAGCGATAGAAGAATGTTAATAACAGCGTACGAATATGAGCTCCATCGACATCAGCATCTGTCATAATTACAAGTTTGTGATAACGTGCCTTAGAAATATCAAAATCTTCTCCAATACCTGTACCTAATGCCGTGATAATTGTACGAATCTCGTTATTAGATAAAATTTTATCTAGTCTTGCCTTTTCAACGTTAATAATTTTACCACGCAAAGGTAGGATAGCTTGGAAATGACGACTACGCCCTTGTTTAGCAGAACCACCTGCAGAATCACCCTCTACAATGTACAATTCACTGATGGAAGGATCCTTTGAAGAGCAATCTGCTAATTTACCAGGTAGATTTGAGATCTCCAATGCGCTTTTTCTTCTTGTTAATTCTCTTGCTTTTTTAGCTGCCATTCGAGCACGTGCTGCCATAACACCTTTTTCAACAATTTTCTTAGCTACCACTGGATTTTCTAGTAGGTAAGTTTCAAAGTGCTCTGCAAATACAGAATCAGTAATAGTTCTTGCTTCACTATTCCCTAATTTTGTTTTTGTTTGACCTTCAAATTGAGGGTCTGGATGTTTAATTGAAATGATTGCAGTAATTCCCTCACGTACATCTTCACCTGTAAGGTTTGTATCGCTATCTTTAAACACATTGTTCTTACGTGCATAATCATTAATAGCACGTGTTAAAGCTGTTTTAAAGCCGGCTTCATGTGTACCACCTTCATAGGTATGAATGTTATTTGCAAAAGAATACAGATTGCTTGTATAGCTATCATTGTATTGAATAGCAATCTCAACTGAAATACTGTCGCGATTTCCCTCAATATAGATTGGCTCTTCATGTACAACTTCTTTTGAACGATTTAAATGTTCAACATATGATTTAATACCACCTTCATAATGGTATTCACGCACTTTGTTTTCTTCACGTTTATCTTCAATCGTAATTTTAATTCCACGATTTAAGAAAGCCAATTCACGTAATCGGTTTGCCAATGTATCAAAATCATACTCTAACGTTTCGTTAAAAATTTCACCGTCTGGCTGAAAGTGGATAACTGTACCAGTTTTATCAGTTTCACCAGTTACTTCTAAATCTGCTACGGGAACACCTCGTTCAAATTTTTGATAATGTACTTTCCCGTCTCGGTGTACATTTACTTCTAGGTAAGTGGAAAGCGCATTTACAACAGATGCTCCTACACCGTGTAGACCACCTGAAACTTTATATCCGCCACCGCCAAATTTACCGCCAGCGTGAAGAACGGTTAAGATAACTTCAACAGCAGGTCGTCCCATTTTTTCATGCATACCAACAGGAATTCCACGCCCATTATCTTTAACTGTGATGCTATTATCTTTCTCAATTATGACATTGATTTCATCACAATAACCAGCTAACGCTTCATCGATACTATTATCAACAATTTCCCATACGAGGTGGTGTAAACCCTTAGCACTCGTAGAGCCGATATACATTCCCGGACGTTTTCGTACTGCTTCTAATCCTTCTAACACTTGTATTTGGTCAGCATCATATGATTGCTTTTCTTTTTGTTCCATTGCCAAATGTATCACCTACACTTTTCATTAACAGCGAACTGTTTATAATTGTATTCTTTTTAACGTATCTTAAATAATTGAATGGAAACCACTTAGGAGCTTCAGACAAGCAAAACTCATCTTTCGTATTTTTGAGGGTAAGCTTTAAAACATTAGACTTAAAACTATAATGATATCATACTTTGTTAAAATTAACGTTGAAAAGCTATCAGTATGAAAAAACTATTTAATTTTTTGTATGACCCCAGCCTCTACCTCAAACGTAGCGGCTTTGTCTAAAGTTTCATGATGAATTCCTTCAATACTGGTGGTTGTCACAAATGTTTGAACCTTTCCCTGTATCGTGTTTAACAAGTGAGACTGACGGAAATCATCAAGCTCAGATAAAACATCGTCTAGTAATAAAATGGGATACTCGCCAATCTCTTGATTAATTAGCTCAATCTCCGCCAATTTTAAAGACAAAGCCGTTGTACGCTGTTGCCCTTGGGACCCAAAGGTTTGAACATCTTTTTCATTGACGTAAAATAGCAGGTCATCTCGGTGAGGACCAATTAAGGTAACGCCTCTATCAATTTCTCTACTCTTTATTTTATCAAATTTTTCATGATATGCTTCTATCATTTTCGACAAATCTGCATCTTCTGATACATCAATCGAATTTTTATACTCGATATGCAGATTTTCAAGCCCTCTGCTAATGCCAAAATGAATGGGTTCTGCCCATTTTTGCAAAAGCTGCAAAAATTCAAATCGCTTTTTTAAAATACGAGCTGCTACTTCTGTAAGCTGAGCAGTTAAGATATCAAGCAAAGATAGGTCAGATTGCTTTCGTGTTTGAAGTTGTTTTAAATATTGATTCCTGTGCTGTAAAACTTTTTGATATTTGCTTAAGTCATGCATGTATACAGGGGAAACTTGTCCAATCTCCATATCAATAAACCTTCTCCGCACTTGGGGACTACCCTTCACCAGGTTCAAATCCTCAGGAGCAAACATAACCGTATTCATAGCACCAATGTATTGACTTAACTTTTGTTGCTCAATGTAATTATATTTTGCTTTTTTACCTTTTGTTGAAATGATTAAATCCAACGTCACAGGACCGCGCTCTTTTTCTACAACACCAGAAATCTTTGCAAATTCACTTTCCCATTTGATCAATTCTTTATCGTTGGAGGTACGATGTGACTTTGCCATTGATAAAACAAAGATTGATTCCATAATGTTTGTTTTCCCTTGCGCATTTTCTCCTAGAATGACATTTACTTTGTTTTCAAAAGCAACCGTTGTTTTTTCATAATTACGATAGTTTGTTAACGCAAGTTCTTTAATGTACAAACCATTCACCAACTCTTAAGATATAATGATAAACTCACCCATATCTGGGATTATTACTTCATCGCCTGGATATAGCTTTCGACCACGGCGTTCCTCTAACTCACCGTTCACATAAACTTCATGCTCACTTAAAAACCATTTCACCATTCCACCAGTCTGAATAACATCAGCTAGTTTTAAAAACTGACCTAATGTAATATGTTCCGTTGAAATCTGAATTTCTGTTGTCATCATATTCCGCTCACTTCCCTAATTATTTTATCTATCATTATTCTACTAAATAATTGTCCTTGAGAAAAGAAAGCTACTAGAAACAACCTAGTAGCTTTCAACATCAATATGTTCTAACCGGCAGAATTAGCTGTAGCATTGAGTCATTCTCTAATGTTCGAATAACAAATGGACGCATTGCTCCGGTAAAGTTAATTTTAATATCTGTACCTTCAAGGGCTTTTAATGCATCAAGCATATACTTTGCACTAAACGAAATCTTTAAATCTTCTCCCACAATTGATTCACTTTGAACTTCTTCAATAACTTTACCGATTTCTGGAGAATTTGATGAGATTTCAATAATCCCGTCTGGTAAAGTTGATAGTTTTACTACGTTATTACGTCCTTCTCTCGCTAAAAGCGAAGCACGATCAATAGACTGAAGAAACTCTTTAACGTTTAAAACAACGTCTGTCTTACTGTCAGCTGGGATAAGACGAGAAGTATCTGGGTAATTCCCATCTAGTAGACGTGAGAAGAACAGAAGATGTTTCGTTTTAAATAAAACTTGATTTTCAGTCATAACAATATCAACCAGTTCATTGGAATCATCTAGAATTTTACTAAATTCATTTAAACTTTTTCCTGGAATAACAACATTGTAAGAAACATCATGTTCAGATTGAATATTTGCTTTACGCAAGGCTAAACGGTGGCTATCTGTTGCAATACACGTTAGTGTTTTGCCTTCCACTTTCCAGTTTACACCTGTCAAGATAGGGCGTGTTTCTGAGGTGGACACAGCAAAGACAGTTTGTCGAATCATGTTTTTAAGTAAATCTGTAGGAATTCTAAATACGTTATTTTCTTCGATTTGTGGTAGATGTGGATACTCTTCAGCATCTAAACCATTTAAATTAAACTCTGCTTTTCCAGAACGAATAATTGTTAAAAACAAATTTTGAACATCTAGCTCTACAACTTCTTTTGGCAATTTCTTTACGATTTCACTGAAGAAACGAGCAGGTAAAACGACACTTCCTGTCTTCTCTATTTCTACAATTTCTTTTCCATCTTCTTCTTTTGGGATAAATGATTCAATGGAGATATCAGAATCGCTCCCAGTAAGAGTCACTCCTTCTTCTGTTGTAACAATTTTAATTCCTGTCAAAATAGGGATCGTTGTCCGAGATGAAACAGCCTTCATTACATCTTGAACACTTTGAACTAGGTAGTCTTTTTGAATTTTAAATTTCATGAAATCCTTCCTCCTTTTTATTTTAAAAGTCGGTTTAAACAGCTTATTAATTTATTATAAAAAAAGTAGTAGTAGTAATAGGGCGTGTGGAAATGTGGATAACCCCTTAAAACGCCAGTACACAGCCTATCCACCTGTGGACAGACTGTGTACAATCCTATCTCACTTATACACAAAAAACAAGAGAAAAAATTAGATCTTTAAAGAGTCACTGATTTCTTTAATATGTTTTTGGAGCTGTGAATCAGTTTGAACCAACTTTGAAATCTTTTCATGAGCATGGATAACCGTGGTGTGGTCTCTTCCCCCAAATTCTTCGCCAATCTTTGGTAATGAGAAGTCTGTGAGCTCACGAGATAGATACATTGCAATCTGTCTTGGAAATGCTACAGATTTTGTGCGTTTCTTGGCTTTGAAGTCTTCAAGCTTTACATTAAACTGCTGTCCGACTATTTGTTGGATATCTTGAATGGTAATAATTTTTGGCTTTGAACTCGGAATAATATCTTTTAAAGCTTCAGCAGCCAAGTCTGCATTGATATCTTTATTAATTAATGAGGAGTATGCTACTACACGGATTAAAGCACCCTCTAATTCACGGATGTTTGAGTCGATTTGATTAGCAATATAAAGCATTACTTCATTAGGAATTACTAACCCATCAGCTTTTGCTTTTTTACGTAAAATAGCAATCCTCGTTTCAAGATCTGGTGGCGTAATGTCTGTAATCAAACCCCATTCAAACCTAGAGCGAAGACGATCTTCTAAAGTTGGTATCTCTTTTGGTGGTCTATCGCTTGAAATAACAATTTGTTTACTTTCTTCATGTAACGTATTAAACGTATGGAAAAATTCTTCTTGAGTTTGTTCTTTACCAGCTAAAAATTGAATATCATCTATAAGTAAAACGTCGACATTTCTATACTTATTACGAAACTCCACCGCTTTGTTGTCACGAATTGAGTTAATAAATTCATTGGTGAATTTCTCAGAAGATAGGTATACAACTTTTGCATCTGGATTATGATCAAGCACATAGTGACCTATTGCGTGCATGAGGTGGGTTTTTCCAAGCCCTACTCCCCCATAAATAAAAAGTGGATTGTAAGCTTTGGCTGGTGCTTCTGCAACTGCTAAGGAAGCAGCATGAGCAAAGCGGTTACCAGAACCAATAACAAAAGTATCAAACGTGTATTTGGAATTAAGCATACTTTGTGGGAATTCATGTCCATCTTCTTTGCTTACATTCTTTTTAGGAGGAGTTAAATCAAACTCTTCTTCAGATTGATTTAAAGGGATAATAAATTTTACATCTAGTTCTTCCCCGGTCAAATCGTACAATGTTTCAGCAATTAAGTTAGAATACCTAGACTCTAGCCAATCTCTGGCAAAGTCATTCGGCGCTGTGATAATAAGTGTATCACCTTGTAGAGCGTGAGCTTTTGTTGATTTTAACCATGTTTCAAAACTTGGTTTACTCAACTTCTTTTCAATTTCAGCTAATGCTCCGTTCCATAAATCATGAATATTTTCCAA